>DASCMO010000166.1:0-29463 GCA_036010965.1 Planctomycetota bacterium
CCGTCGTTCAGGCACAAGCTGCCTTGCATGCGCAGAGCAGAACACAGAGCAGGCCGCGGAGAAAGCCAGGCTCAGTCGGCGGGAGCCAGCTCGATCAGCACCACCTCGGAGGGAGCCCCCACGCGCAGGGGCAAGCCCACGGCTCCCACGCCGCGGCTGACGATCAAGGTCGTCGTTCCCAGGTCGATGCGCAGGCCCGGATGCGGGGGTCCGAGATCGCGCACGACGGGCAGGTCGACCTGGGTGCCGTGGGTATGCCCCGACAGGACCGCCACACAGCCGGCGCGGGCCAGGAACGGCGCGGCGTGCGGGTTGTGGCACAGCACCAGCTCGATGTCGCCGGGGCGCAGGGCGGCACGGGCTGTTGCCAGGTCCACATTCCGCCCCTCTTCGAGGTCCTCGAGCCCGACCACCGCCAGGATTCCGTCGCCGACCTCGAAGCGCTCACAAGCGTTGCGCAGAAAGCGCACCCCCGCGCCCTGCAGGGCCTCCACGACGCGCCCCTCCGCGCGGTCCTTGTAGTCATGGTTGCCGAGGACGGCCAGGACCCCATGCGTCGCGCGCAAGCCGGCCAGGTCGTCCACCAGGGGCAGGACCTCGCTCCAGTGGTGGGTGACGAAGTCGCCCGTCAGAACGCACAGGTCGGGCTCCAGCTCGTTCGCGGCCGCGATGACGGCCCGCAGGTCGCCCGCGCCCAGAAAGCGCCCGCCGTGCAGGTCGGAGAGGTGCACGATCCGGAAACCGGCCAGGCCCGGGGGCAAGTCGGGGATCGACAGGCGCTCGCGGCGCACGAGGAAGCGCCCCGGGGCAAGGTGCCGGGCGCGATAGAAGCGCCGCCCGCCCGCCAGGGCACAGCATCCCTCGACCAGACGGAAGAAGGCCAGGCGCGCCTTGCTGTAGCGGCGCGGTTCCACCCCGAGGACAAGGGCGGGTTCGGTGGAGCCCTTCATCTCACCGCGAGGGTTGGATGAGCGCGCCACCGGGAATGCCCGGCGTGCGCCGCGCGAGCGCGGATCAGGATTCCCCCTCGGCGACGCCGGCCAGGCGTTCGATGGCGCTCACGAGTCGCCGCAGGCAAGCCTCGCCGCCCAGCCACTCCATGACGTCGAACAGGTCCGGCCCACCGGCCTTGCCGCTCAGGGCGCAGCGCAGGGGCTGGAAGAGGGCGCCGAAACCGATCCCGCGTTCGCTGATCCATGCGCGCGTCTCCTCGCGCAGGGCCGCGGCGTCCACGCCGTCGGCGATGCGCGGCCGCAACCACTCCAGGTACTCGGCCAGTACGGCGCCGCCGTGCTTGCGGG
Source organism: Planctomycetota bacterium (assembly GCA_036010965.1). GTDB lineage: Bacteria > Planctomycetota > UBA1135 > UBA1135. Next base: position 1,302 of record DASCMO010000166.1, read on the forward strand.
CGTTCTTCTCGGCCTTCGCCTCCCAGACCAGAGCGTCGTCGGCCGCGAAGAGGTAGTCGATGCGCTCAGGCAGCTGGGAGTAGAGCAGGATGCGCTCCTGTTCTCCGGCCACCACGGCCTCGAACCACTCCGCGCGCGCCGCGAGCTGCTCTTCGTCGAGCTGCCCGGCGGCGACCACGAAGGGCGCGCAGTGTTCCGCGAGGCGCTCGACGGATTCGGCGCGCAGGTACTCCCCGGCCAGCCACAGGAACTTGTCGGCGTCGAAGATCGAGCCGCCCTTGGAGACATCCTCGAGGCGAAAGGCCTCAACGAAGCGCTCGCTGGAGAAGACCTCGGTCTCTCCGTCCAGGGCCCAGCCTTGCAGGGACAGGAAGTTCAGGATTGCCTCCTTCGGGTAGCCCTTCGCACGGTAGTCATCGAGGGAGACGTCGCCGCTGCGCTTGGAGAGCTTCTTGCGGTCGCTGCCGAGCATCAGGGGCAGGTGGGCGAAGCAGGGAGGCTCAAGGCCCAGGGCCGCGTAGAGCTGCACCTGCTTGGGGGTGTTGACGAGGTGCTCCTCCCCGCGCACGACGTGGCTGATCTCCATCGCCGCGTCGTCGCAGACGACGACGAAGTTGTAGGTCGGGTTGCCGTCGCGCCGGACCATGATCCAGTCATCGACCTCGGCGTTCTGGAAGACGACCTCGCCGCGCACCAGATCGGAGACGCGGGTCTCTCCTTCGGGGACCGCGAAGCGCAATGCGAAGGCCTCGCCGGCGTCGGCGCGCGCGCTCGCCTCGTCCGCTGACAGCTCCCGGCAGCAGCGGTCGTAGGCCGGGGTCTCCTTGCGCGCCAGCTGGCCCTCGCGCAGCTCGGCCAGGCGCTCGGGTGGGCAGAAGCAGCGGTAGGCGGCACCCGACGCGAGCAGGGCGCACGCGGACTCCCGGTGACCCTCGATGCGCTCGGACTGGCGATAGGGTCCGTGGGGGCCGCCGATCAGAGGGCCCTCTTCCCACTCGATCCCGAGCCAGCGCAGGCCCTCGATGATGGCCTGCTCCGATTCCGCGCTGGAGCGCTCGCGGTCGGTGTCCTCGATGCGCAGGACGAAGCGGCCGCCGCACTTGCGGGCGACGGCCCAGTTGAAGAGGGCCGTGCGGGCCAGACCGAGGTGGATGGTGCCCGTCGGACTGGGGGCGATGCGGACGCGGACGGGTCGGGGCACAGGAGTTCGCTCTGGGTTATCGCGGCCGACGGCCACGGGGACGGGAGAGGATACTCCCCGCGCGCAGGGCGCGGCAACGGGCCGGGGAAGCTCTCGTAATGAGGTGTCGGGTGCCCGTAGACTTCGTCGATGGCCGACCCGGCAGACAGCGGCGCGTGCGCCCTCTCCTCCGAGCTTCTCCGGCGCGCTCCCAAGGTGGTGTTGCACGAGCACCTCGACGGAGGCCTGCGCCCGCGGACGATCATCGAACTGGCCCGCGAGGCAAACTACGACGGCTTGCCGTCCCAGGACGAGGAGACCCTCGCCGAGGCCTTCCACGTCGGCGCCCGGCGCGGGAGCCTCACGGAGTACCTGGAGGGGTTCCGCCACACGATCGCGGTCATGCAGAGCGCGGACGCCCTCGAGCGCGTGGCGCGCGAGTTCGTGGAGGACATGGCGGCCGACGGGGTGGTCTACGCCGAGGCGCGCTTCGCACCGCACTTCCACACCGCCGCCGGGCTGGGCCTCGACGCGGTGATGACCGCGGTCCTGCGCGGCTTGCGCCACACGGGTACCGAGCTCGGTATCGGCGTGGGCCTGATCGTCTGCGCCATGCGCAACGAGGGCCCGGAGCTCTCCTCGCGCCTGGCGGAGCTGGCGGTGTCCTATCGCAACGCCGGCTGCGTCGGTTTCGACCTGGCGGGCGAGGAGGCCGGGCACCCGGCGAACCACCACCTGGCGGCCTTCCAGCTCGCCAAGCGCAAGAACTTCTCGATCACGGTCCACGCCGGCGAGAGTTTTGGTCCCGAGAGCATCTGGCAGGCCCTGCAGTACTGCGGCGCCCACCGCATCGGCCACGGCGTGCGCCTGGCCGAGGACATCACGATCTACGACCACCAGGTCGTGCGCGTGGGTGAGCTGGCCCAGTATGTGCTCGACCATCGCATCCCGCTCGAGATCTGCCTCTCAAGCAACATCCACACGGGAGCGGCGGCCTCTTTCGCCGAGCACCCCTTCCCGTACTTTCACGAGGCGGGTTATCGCGTCACGCTCAACACCGACAACCGCTTGATGAGCGACACGGACATGACGAACGAGTACGCCCTGGCCGTCGAGCACTACGACCTGGATCTGGAGGACCTCGAGAAGCTCTCGATCAACGGCATGAAGTCGGCCTTCGTGCCCTATGCCGAGCGCTGCCGGATCATCTACGACAGCATCAAGCCGGGTTTTGCCATGCTGCGCGAGGAGCTAGGCAGCGCCTGATGGATCCCCGCGAGTTCGCGCGCGACCGCCTCGCATTCCACGGCCTGCTCACGACCCCGCCGATCACGAGCGAGCTGCTCGCCGGCAACGCTGCGGGCGACCCGCACCTGCGCGAGTTACCCGTCTACCTGCCTCCCGGCTGGGAGGCCCCGGGGAGCGAGCTCCCGGTCGTCTTCGTGCTGGCCGGCTTCACGGGTCGCGGCCAGAACTACCTCGAGACCCACCCCTGGAAGCGCGGTGTGGTCGCCGTCTTCGACCGCGCCGTCGCCGCGGGCGAGTGTCCTCCGGCGATCCTGGTCCTGCCCGACTGCTTCACGCGCCTGGGCGGCAGTCAGTACGTGAACAGCTCGTTCCTCGGTCCTTACGAAGACCACGTCGTCCACGAGTTGACGGCCTTTGTCGACGAGCACTTCCCGACCCTTCCGGGGCGTCGTGGTGTGGTCGGCAAGTCGTCGGGCGGTTTCGGCGCCATGCACCTCTCGATGCGTCACCCCGAGCGCTTCCCCGTGGCGGCCTCGATCTCGGGCGACTGTCATTTCGAGATGAGCTACGCCGGGAGCTTCCCTGCGGCTCTGCGCGGCCTGCTCGCCCACGACTCGGACCCGGCCCGGTTCCTGGAGTCCTTCGCGGCCGACCCGAGCCTCGCGGGGGACGCTCACGCGCTGATCGACCTGCTCGCCATGTCCGCTTGTTATTCCCCCAACCCCGACGCGCCGCTCGGCTTCGACCTTCCGATCGAGCTCGAGACGGGCGGGCGCATCCCCGAGGTCTGGGAGCGCTGGCTGGCCTTCGATCCGCTGCACGCCTGCGTGCCCCGCGCCGACTCCTGGCGGCGCCTCGAATTCCTGCACCTCGAGTGCGGCCTGCGCGACGAGTTCAACCTCCAGTTCGCCTTGCGCGTCCTCACCCGCCGCCTGCGCGACCTCGCCATCCCCCACGCCCACGAGGAGTTCGATGCCGGCCACTTCGGCATCGACGACCGCTACCAGTTCCTTCTGCCACGCATGATCGAGGTGCTTGCGGGCAGCTAGACCCTGCTGGGGCGTGCGCTCCTCCGGGACTGTACGGCCATGAGCTCCTCCTCTTCAGTGGGACGGGCGGTACACTCCGAACCCATGTCGTCGGTTCGACCTGAAGAGCCCGCTGTCCAGCCCGCCAGGGGACGGGCGTTGCGGATCCTGATGCTCGCGGCCCTGCTGCACGGGCTGGCCTACCTCGTGCTCTTGCCGCCCTGGATGGGCGAGGACGAGCCCTGGCATGTCGAGTACGCCCACCACATCGCGAGCGGACACGGCGCCTGGGGCGGGCACGAGATGCAGTTCGGTGACCGGGAGCTGATGACGCTCTCCCAGTTGCAGATCCGGCGCAAGATCGGGGGCCTCGACGGGCCGGAGATCCAGCGCACCCAGGGGGAGCTGCTCGACTCGATGCGCGAACACGATTTCTGGTCGCGGGTGGACTGGGCCAGCTGGCCGGCGGGAGCGGAACAGCTCGATCAGGTGGTCGCGACCCACACGGCCGCGCACCAGCCGCCGCTCTACTACCTCCTGGGCGGCGGACTGCTGCGCCTGCTCCGCGTCGGGGACGTCGAGGACCAGATGTGGGTTCTGCGCGGCCTCGGCCTGCTGGCCTACCTGGCGGTGGTGGCCGCCACCTACGCCCTGGCCTGGCGAGTGTGCAGCGACCCGTGGATCGCGGTCGCGTGCGCTCTGTTCGCCGCCTGGTGGCCGATGCACGCTCGGCAGGCGGGCATCGCCAACAACGACGTGCTGGTCAAGGTCTTCACCGCCTGGATCCTCCTGCTCAGCGTGGACATGGCGCGCGGCGGGATCACCCCACGCTCCCTGGCACTGGCCCTCGGGTTGTGCGTGTGCGCTCTGGCCACCAAGACCACCGCGGCCGCCGCCCTGGTCCCCCTCGGTATCGCCTTGTCGTGGCGAGGTGGACACCACACGCGCGCTCTGCATCCAGGACGGCGCGCGCTGCTGATCGGCTCGTTGCTCGCTGTCGCGGCAGCGGGCCTTGCCTTCTGGTTCCTGACGGACAACCCGGCCATCCCCAGATCTCTCGACAACATCCACGCGCGCCTCGCCACGGCCATCTCGCCCGCGTTCCGGGCCGAGTTCACGCGCACCTTCCTGGGCGCGTTCAACTGGTACGTGCGCGATCTACCGGCGGCGGTGCGCAGCACGGCCTCGTGCTTGCTGCTGCTCGCCGGCCTGGGCTCCGGGCTCGTGTTCCTGCGCGCGCGCGAGGGCATCGAGCGCAGAGCCCTGTTCTTCTGTCTGGTGATGGTCCTGGCCCAGATGGCCCTGATCGCCTTGCGCGGCGTCGCCGCCGGGCGCTACCTGATGCCGGCCCTGCCCGCCCTCAGCGTGCTCCTGGTGATCGGCCTCCTCGGGCCTCTGCCGGTCCGCTGGCGACCGCGGGCAGTCGGCCTGCTGGTCACAGCGTTGCTCCTCTTCGACGGGATCTTCCTCTGGTCCTCCCTGATGTGGAACCAGTACGCCTTGTGGGGAGGATGAGCATGGACTCGCGCACGACTCTGCGGAACCTGCTCTGCACTGTGGGCCTGGTGGCCGCGTGCGGGTGGCTGCCGATCGTCTGCGGGACCACGGAAGTTCCCGACATCGCCGTGCGTTCGGTGCCCTGGCGCACCCAGGGTGGGCAGCTCTCGAAGACCCACCCCACCGGTCAGGGGTTCCGCTGTCGCTGGGACGGACTGCACCGCATCGACGTCGCCCTGGTCGCCCTGGCGCCGCCGGGCGATGCTGGGTTGGAGCTCGTCTTGCGCGCCGACGGCCCCGACGGCGCGCTGCTGCGCAGGGCGCGGGCCCACCCGGGCGCTCTCGAAGGTCAGGGAGCGTTCGTGGCCTTCGAGTTCGAACCCCTCACCCAGTCCCGGGGGCGACGGTTCTGGTTCGAGCTCTCGCCGGTGGGAGACGATGGGCCGAGCCCCTACTCGGCCTGGGTGCGCTTCCACGGACAACCGGGGCACGACTGCGTCTGGGGAGACCGGGTCTGGACCGGCCCGCTGATCGAGGGTCGCCTGGTCGACCACGCCAGGGTCGCAAGCCAGCAGGATCCGGGCAACGTCCCCCACCCCCACTTGCGGGCCGTCGCCGTGGCCGCCGACCACCTGCAGCCATCGCTGGGCCCGGTGCGCCTGGAACTGTGGGAAGGGGAAGCCACCGGCCCGCCCCTGCGCACCGTCGAGCTGGGAAGCGAACACGAGGTCCGCGGGGGTTGGGCGTTCTTCTCCTTCCCACCGATCGCCGACAGTCGCTGGAAGCAGTACCGCTTCCGGCTCACCCTGCACGAAGGCGCGCGCCTGGTCGGCCTGGAACAGGGGCTGACCCTCAAGACCTTCCACGGCGCGGACCTGAGCGAGACTCCCCTCGCCGGTGTCAGCCTCGACGGCGTGCTGCACCCCGACCGCGACCTCCTCTTCCGTGCCTGGTCCGCGCCGAGCTCCGACGACCTCGCCGCCCTGATCGGAGAGCGGGCGGGGTGGAAACTGGTCGTCTCGGCCCTGGCCTGGATCCTGGCGATAGGCCTGGTGGTGCGCCTCTACCGCTCCCCTCTAGCATGAAGGCCGCCTTACTCGTGATCGTCGAGAACTGAGGACGGTACGCGGAGTTCGCGGGTGAGCTCACGCCCGCGGAGGACACGTCCTCGGTCCGGCCCTCAGAGCCCAACCTTGAGCTGTGAGACGTAGAACTCGGCGTCGAGCAGGCAGTTCTCGACCGCGGGCAGGGCCCAGTTGTCCTGATTGATGAAGTAGATGCGGTCGGCGAGCGGGCGACGCAGGCTCTCGGTAACGCCGTCGGCGATCAGGCCCGGGCGTGCGATCGGGATCGGATGGCCCCAGCGAGTCATCCGCACCTGCTTCACCGCGCTCTCGGGAAGCCGGTGCAGCTCGAGCATGCGGCGGATCTGAGGAGCGAGACTCCTCGCGTAGTTGAAGAACCCGTCCTCATGCAGGAGCGTCCAGCGCCCGGAGTCGAAAGGCAGAGGCCAGTACAGAGTGAACACGCTGCGCCCCAGATCTTTCTTGCGCGCGAAGTGCCCGTTCAAGAGATCCGTCACACGCGACAACTCCTCCACCTCTGCCTCGCCGGAGGGATACCCTGGTCCCATGTGCAAATAGATGTCGTAGAAGTCGAGGTCGACCGGTGCATCGAGTAGCACGTTGACGACCGCGTAGGCGCGGTACTCGAGGGCGAACATGGCCGCCGATTTGCGCTCGTCGAGCGCGGGGAGGTCATGGATGATGTGCTTGGCGGTGAGCTTCGGGCAGGCCATCACGACGCGCTTGGCGAGCAGCGAGTGACAGTTACCGCGCGCATCGACATAGGTGACCTGCACCCGGTCCCCCGCGACCAGCCTCACGTCGATGACGGCGCAGCCGCCGCGCAGGTGCTTCGGGCTGCTCCCTCCCGGCAGATTCCCTTCCATGCGAGCCAAGGCCTCGAAGAGCTGGCGCGCGATGTAGGCGTTACCCCCCGGGAAGACCCAGCGCCCGAACTCCTCGGCCGCGAGGAAGTTCCAGCCGCTGGCTGCGGAGATCTCCTCCCAACCGGCGGCGAAGGAAGAGTAGCAGTAGGCTTGGATGTAACCCGCCAGCGGTTGGGGCACGCGCATGCCCATCGCGCGCTCGATGTCCTCCTTGAGCGTCCTGCGGTCGAGTTCGTTGAGCCGACCGTCGCCCAGTGCGGGCGGGGGGATGTCTGGATAGGACTCGCCGGCATAGATCTCAACGACCTGCCGGTAGCGCCGGAACGCCTCTGCGAGCTCCGGATCCTGGAGGGGGACGTCGAAGATGCTCTCCAGGATCTTCCCCCCGAGCTCGACGTTTGCGTCGTCTCCATCGACCCGCACAACCTGGTCGAGGCGCAGCTCGCGGTAGAAGTCGTCTAGGAAGGTGCCCGCGTCCGGCGTAATGACATAGGCGCTGCCCAGGGAGTACTGCGTCCCGTTCCAGACCTCGCCCTGGGCCGCTCCTCCGAAGCGCGATCGCAAATCGAAGACCACCGGCTCGTACTCGCGCAGCATGTAGGCCGCGGCCAAGCCCGATAGGCCCCCACCGACAACCGCGACGTCGACCTCCTCCCGGGGTGCGGGAGGCGGATCGGTGCACCCTGCCGGACCGCCGTGGAAGGGGATCATTGGGTTGCCGAATGAATCGCCCGTGAACCAGCGCGCGAAAGGCAGGCCGTCGATCACGAGCGAGTCGGGCTCGTTAGGCACCCGGGCGATGGGGTGCGAGAGATGCAGCGGAACCGCGCCGCTGTCCCCGGCCTGAGCGCTCGGCGGGAACGCGAGGCCGTGGCGGCGGAGCAGGCCGAGGGCGACCGCGCTCAAACCGCCGCCGACCAGTTGGCGACGGTTCAATTCGCCGAATCCACGCGGGCCCACGGGTCCTCTACGTGGCGAGGCCGCGCCTTGTGCCTCGCTGAGCCCCGTCCATCACGGGCAGAAGTGCACGCTCAGGCCGTCGGAGAAGTTGAAGCCCGTGCCGCCGGGGCCCGTGGGATCGCGGTACCAGAACTGGAAGTTCCACTCCTCCCCGGCCCCGATCATCCCCGGCCCGGCATTGGCCGGCGGCTGGGTGAGGTCCAGGGCGCGCGAAAGGTCTCCGAATGGGTCGATCATGCCCGGCGGGTTGAGACGGAAGGTCCCCAGGCCGCCGGCGCCGACGCAGCGAAATCCGTCGCCGAAGGGCACTTGGATCTGGTTCGGGCCGTAATAGAACAGGCCGAACTGACCGGGAACTGCGCCGATCGTCTCGAGCACGAGGTCGTTGGCCACCACGCTCGTGGTCCCCGAGTTGGAGATCAAGGCGCCGCTGCTGGAGGAGTTCGGGGCCGTCTGGCAATAGTTCGAGGTGCTGCAGTCGTCGCAGTTGAGGTCCTCGATCCGAAGGTCGTCGATGGCGGCCTCGACGATCGAGCCCGTGCCCTCGTCTGAAGCCCGGAAGCGCAGGCGGACCGTGGCCGTCGGCGCGAGGAGGTCGAGCACGCTGAAGGTGTGCTGGAACCAGCCGCCGTCCGCCTGCAGTCCGCCGGGTCCGACGACCTCGACGCTCGTCCAGGACGAGCCGTCATTGTTGGAGATGTCGACCTCGAAGACGTCCGCGTTCGGCGCGGGTCCCTCCGAGTTGGAATACCAACGCCAGTAGCTGACCGTCGGCGCAACCAGGGCCGACATGTCGTAGGCCGGCGTCATCAAGGAGGTGACGCCGCTGTCCACATCGTTCTCGCCGTTGGAGCCGCCCGCCGAGCCCTGACCGGTGACCCAGCAGCGCGTGCCCGGGCTCGCCGAGTGGTCGTTCTCGGGCTGGGCGTCGGTGCCATTGGGATCGACCTGCGTCCAGATCCCCGTCACCGCATCGTCACCCGGAAGACCGACCGTCCAACCCGTGGGGCTCTCCATCTCGTCCTCGACGACGATCGTGATGCCCTGGGCCGCCAGAGCGCTGTAGACCGTCATGGGAGCATCGTCCGGGCTCGAGTAGGTCGTGCCCGAGGCGCCGTCGGCGCTGACGTAGAAATCGACCATCGAACCGCAGGCCATGACCGGGAAGGGCGCCAGGAAGTTCCCGTTACCCAGGTCGGTCATCGGGAAGCTCGCGTAGCCCGAGCCCGAGTCGACGTGCAGGAGCGCCGTGCCCGGCTGGTAGTCGCCCGCGGCAGCCTCGCTGATGACGACCGCCATGGTGTCGCCCGCGGGATCGATCGCCGTCGGCACGCCGTTGGGAAATGCGAAGGTGAGCTCGACGTTCTCGAGACGCCAGACGAAGAGGCCGCTCTCGCGGTCACTGCCGATGATCGTGCCGCTGGGGAAGTACGGCCAGCAACTCCACAGGCCGTTGTAGTCCACGCCGTCGTTGGCGGGGTAGGTGTCGAACCAGGCGACCTCGGTGGGAGCGGTCACGCTGGCGCTGGTGTCGAAGATCCGCAGGCCGCTGCGGTAGTTGGCCTCGAAGACGAGGTCGCCCTCGGTATAGAGGTTGTGGGTGACGGCCGGGTTGCCGTTGGTGAACGAGCCGGCCAGGGTCATGTTGTTCAGGTTGCTGACGTCGATGACGTAGGTCGTGGAGGGCACGCCATTGGTCCCCTCGTCGAGCTCATCGGCGTGGAAGTAGTACTGCCGATCGGGAGAGAGCCAACCCTGGTGCGAGTACTCAGCCCCCGGATACAGGTAGTTGTCCATCACGACGATGTTGTTCTTGTCGGTCACGTCGAGGATGTCCAGGCCGGGCGACGACCATCCGCCGTTGAAGCCGGAGCTCAAAAATGCGACCTGCCTGCCGGCATTGGGCCCGGAGGTGTACGTGACGATCTGAGCGTCGTGCACGTAGCGCGTGTTCCAGGAGGCGACCTGGGGCGGGTTGGTCGGGTTGGCGTTCAGGTCGTGGATGCGCAATCCGGTGCTGCCTCCGCCGCAGCGATAGAGGAATCCACTGTCGGTGTCGATGGCCACGTTATGGGTCGAGGCGATGCCGGAGCCGAAGGTCCCCAGGACAGACACGGAGCCGCTGTCGATGTTCCCCATGTCGATCACCTGCACGCCGTTCGCGCCCTCCTCGGTCACGACGTAGCAGTACTGACCGAAGACCTTCGCGTCGCGCCAGAGGCTGTTGGGGCCGTCGATGTTAGCCACGAGCTGCGGGCTGCCCGGGTTGGTGATCTCGACAAAGGCGGTCGCGTCCCAGTGACAGAAGATCGCGTACTCGCGGCCCGAAGGCGCGATGTAGCCCCAGCAGTCGGCGCCGCTCTGGGCGTTGCCGCCGAAGTCGGAGAGGGGCATCCAGGCCATCAGGGTGACGCCGTCCGAGGAAAAACCGCCGCCGCCCATGTTCATGTTTCCGGCGTTGGCTCCAGGATCGCTGACCATCCCGTTGCGGTAGCCCTTGCCCTGCTTCGCGGGTCGCGGCGAGAGCACCTTGGGATCGTCGTCGTGGCCGAAGGCCAGGGGGGAGCAGAGGACGAGCAGCGGGATGAGTGAGAGCCGAAGACCTTGAGACATGAGCATTCTCCTGGAGCAACGTCCCGGGAGATGAGTCCCGGGTCGAATGGGAGCAGGAAATCGCCGCGCCCCGGGCCCGGGCGCGGTCCTGCGAAAGCGCGTCCCTCTAATCGTACACGCGATCAAGCGGAGCGCCCGCACCATTCGCCCGCCCCGGGAGCCGCAGCTTGTCGCACGAATCCCGCCCGGGTGTGCCCCGGCACGCCCCGCCGAGGAGGGTTTCGCCTGCCGCGAGACCTGTGCGCGGGTCTCTCGACCTACCGTTCCGTCCCTGCGGCCGCCGGCGAGCGAAGCAGGCCCGCCGGGAGCGGCGCCCCCGAGAGGGTCGCCAGGAAGGCCCGCAGGTCCGCCTGCTCCTGCTCGCCGAGCTCCAAGGCGATCAGCACCGATTCCCGGTGCCCGTGCAGGCGCGACTGACCTTCCAGGGTCGAGTAGAACTCGATCACCTCGGACAGGTCCGCGAACTGCCCTCGGTGCATCAGGGGACCGCGCCGGGCAACGTTGCGCAGGGACGGCGTCTTGAACTCGCCCCAGGTCTGTGAGCCCTCGACCATCGCTCCCAAGCGCTCGGCCGCCTCGCCCTCGGGCGCGTCGCTGAACGCCCCGGCGGCGTTGAAGGGATCGGCTCGCAGGAGGCGGCTGCCCTCGTAGCGACCGGCGTCGCGCGGGAGACCGCCCTCCGCGGTCGGCAGGGAGAGGTTGTGGAACTCGTTGTCGGTGAAGTTCGGCCCCACATGGCACATGCGGCAGCGCGCCTTGCCGACGAACAGTTGCAGCCCGCGACGCTCGCTCTCCGAAAAGACGGCCAGCTTCTCCGGGTCTCCGTCACGCAGGCCCTCGACGAAGCGATCGAAGGGCGAGTCGCTGCTGACGAGCCGCCGCTCATAGGCGGCGATGCACTTGGTGAGGTGGACCAGCACGCGGTCGATCGCGTCCCGGTCGTCGCCCTCCATCGCGCGCCAGGCCACGTCGTGAGGATGGCCCTCTCGGCCCGCAACTGGCCGCGCGTGGGCGGGAAAGCGATCACCGACGTCGAGCGCGGGCAGCTCGCCGAAGAGCTCGAAATAGGCCGCCGCGAGGTCGGGATCCGAGGCGACGACGCGCGCTAGAGCGACCCGGTCCCCGCCCATCTCGAGCTCGTTCTCGAGCGGCTGGACGGCCTGCGCCCAGAGCGAATCCGCCCGTCCGTCCCAGAACAGCCAGCGACTCCAGGCCAGGTTCCACAGGTGCGGCGTGCGCCGCTCCCCCACCCCGAGTCCCTCGAAGAGGGCCTTGCCGTCGGTCAGGCCGCGCTCGACCTGATGGCAGGTGGCGCAGGAGATCTGACCGTTGGCCGAGAGCCTGGCATCGAAGAAGAGGGCCTGGCCCAGGCGCGCTGCGCGCGCATCGTCCGCCCAGCGGTTGGTGGGATCGGGCGGAAGCGACGGCAGGGGCGAGTGGCGCAGGATGCGCGCCAGCTCGGCGTCGCTGAACCACGACTGGGAGACGCTCTCAGCGCGCTCCCCCGCGGCGGGCTCGCGCGCGGTCGTCGCGCCGCACGCCGCGAGGCCCACGAGCGCGACGGCGAGGAGAGAAGCGGACGACATCTTCGGCCTCAATCGACCGTCAACGAGTCCTGCGCGCGCTCGGTGACGGCGCCCTGCGTCAGGTCAAAGTACAGCTCCCAGTAGCCGGGCATGTGGAACTGGATCCCATCGACGCGATAGTGCCCCTCCCCCAGGCGCTCGACGCGCGGCTCACGGCGCATTCCGTGGCCGTGCTGCGGCATGCGCGCGTCAAGGGCCAGCTCGATCCCGGGCGCGGGCCGGGTGTGGGCCTCGTCGAGAAAGACCCGCACCTCTACCGCGAAGGGCTCGTTCTGAGGGATCACCGCCGGTTCGCTGGTGTAGGTGACGAAGTAAGCCCCGTCGTTGCTGACGAGAGAGACGGCCGAGCGCGAGAGATCCCGCGCACCGAGGGCGGCCAGGAGGACGACCAGCAATCCGGACCCACGCGCGATCGTGAAGCTCACTCTCCCCCCTCCTCTAGCTCTCGCGACACCGGCTGCACGCGCGCCGGCTTGATGTACAGGCGCGGCCCGAATACTCCGACGTACTCGCCCGCCGGCGTGACGACCTGCCCGCGATGGTTGCCGTGGTCCATGACCACCAGGTCTCCGTGGCGGTTCACGGTGACGCCGCGCGGCTTGTGAAAGCACGCCCGGCCGAGGCCGTCCGTGCCGAATGCCCCGCGCAGCTCGCCGCTCTCGGCGTCGAAGCGCAGGATCCGCGCGCCGGCGACGTCGGTGACGAACAGGTCCCCGTCGGGGACGACCGCCACGCCGTGGGGCATGACCCCAGCGGGCAAGTCGATCACCCGCGGCAGGTCGCTCTGCTCGAGGTCGAAGACCTGCACGCGCCGGTTGCCAGCGTCCGCGACGAAGAGCGTCTCGCCCGTGGCGTCGAGGGCCACACCGGTCGGGTTGCGCAGGCGCCCGGGCTCACGGCCGCGGCCGCCGACCGAGCCCGCATAGGAGAGGTCTTCCCCCAAGATCAGCACGCGGTCGTTGCGTCGATCGCAGACAAACAGGCGCCCGTCGGCAGCGCGCGTCAGGGCGCCGGGTTCGGGGGGCGCGTCGAGGGTGCCGGTGGGGAGCTCATCGAAGAAGCGCGCGAAGTCCAGGCTCTTCTGAAAGCGCGGGATGAGCGGATCCCAGCCCACCTCGGCCCCCGGCTCGAAGCGCAGCTGGAAGATCGACAGGCGCCGCAGAGTCGGGTCGCTGACGAACAGCCGGCTGTGCTCGCCGTCGAGGAAGACCCCGGCAGGCCGCAGGAAGAGGCCCGTCTTCACGCCGCGGCCGCCGACCTTCGAGATCATGCGCGGCTCGCGCCAGTCGATGTCGAAGAGCAGCACGCAGTGCTCCTCGGGAGAGTCGATGGCGAGCAGGCGCCCCGCCTGGGACACGTTCTGCCCCAGGTGCGCCGTCGGCGTGGGCGAGACGAGCGAGGGTGCCAGCTCCTCGCCGGCGGCCTCGTTGGCCTCGGCGCCGAAGAACTGGCAGCGATCGTCGATGGACTCGACCACAACCGCGCGCCGACCGGAAGCATCGACCGCCAGGCCCACGGGATAGTGCAGGCGGCCCTCGCCCTCCCGCGGGCGCAGGGCGTGCACGCCGAACTCAAACAGCGCGGCGCCCTCACCGTCGAAGGCCTGCACGCGATGGTTGGCGTGGTCCGCGACGAACAGGCGCCCGGCGCGAAACTCGAGGGCCGAGGGCCCGGCGAAGAGCCCCGGGAAGGGACCGAAGTCCCCCACGGCGCGCAGGGGAGAGCCGTCGGCTTTGAGGAGCTGCACGCGGTCGTTGTCGAAGTCCGCCACCCAGACGCGCCCGTCGCCGGCCGCGGCCACGTCCACCGGGCGCAGGAAGCGTCCGGCGGCGGTCCCCGGGCCGCCGAAGCCGCCGCGCGGGGTCCCGTCGACATCGAACAGCGCCACGCGATGGCGCCCGGCGTCCGCCACCCACAGTCGCCCGCCGGCGACGTCGAGGCCGCGCGGCTCTCCGAGCAGGCCGGCGCCGATCCAACGGCGGAAGGCGCCCTCGCCATCAAAGACGCCCACCCGCCCTCCGACCGCGTCGGAGACGAAGACGCTCCCGTCCGTTCCGACGGCCACGCCGCCGGGAGTCAGGGCCTCGCCCTCCCCCTCGAGGGCCGTCCGCCGCACGAGGCGCCGGTCGGCATCGAACAGCGCCAGGGTGCGCGAGGCCTCCTCGACCACCCAGACCAGGTCCTCGGGACCGATGGCAGCGGCCACGGGCTGGCGCAGGTCCGCCAGGACGCCGTTGTAGAAACGGATGACCGAGGACGGCTCCCCTTGCGGCGCGCTGGGCGCGGCAGCGAGCGACGCGCCGAGGGCGCCCGCGGTGATGGCGACGGCCAGCGCCGCCCGTGAGAGATCAGCGCTGCGCACGGTTTCCTGCTCGGTCGATCGACGGCATGGTGAGGACCATTGTAGCGGTCCCCGGTGCGGCTTCGTGCTGCGTCTCGCTCCCGTTCGGCCAGATCACGCCCAGGCGCGCGCTCCCCTCGCCGGCCGCCGGCATGCCGAAGAACAATGTCGCGCTCGACTGGGACAGGCACCCGCCGCCGCCGCAGACCTCCGCGATCTGGCGCCGCCCGTCGTCCCGCCCGAGCGCCACGCGCGCCCCCACACAGGTGGGGTTCCCGGCCGGACCGACCAGGCGCAGGGCCAGGAAAGCGCCCGGGCCGCCGCCGTTCTCGAAGGCCAGCAGGGGGCCGCCGTTCTGGCCCACGCAGACGTCCGGTCGGCCGTCCCCGTTCCAGTCCGCAACACACGCCGCGGTCGAATCGCCCGCGATTACGAGCCCCAGATTGTCGCGCAGGGCGCGCAGGTTGCCCGCGCCGTCACCGGTCAGGAAGGCCCCCAGACCCCCATCCCAGCGGCCGGTTTCGGGCTCGCGATGGAAGAAGTTCTGAGCGCAGAAGATGTCCGTGACTCCGTCGCCGTCCAGCTCGCAGGCCAGCACGCCGTAGACCGGCGAGGCCTGGGCCAGGCGCGGCAGGGGCTGCCACTCGAAGGCCGGCGCGCCGACCCGTGAGCGGTTGAGCAGCACGCCGCTGGCGAGCTCGGTGACGGACAGCTCGAGCGCATCGCCGAGCAGATCGGGGGTGTAGATCTCCTCCAGGGAGGAGCCGGCGAAGGCGCGGTAGGTCGGAAACTTCTCCCCGAGGAACGGCATCGCGCCGCTGCTGCAGGAGAGACCGCGCACCGGCAGGCGCCCGGCGGAGCCGGTCTTCGCCTCGACGAGGTGCGCGCCGCCGCTCGCTTCGAAGTCGCCGCGGTAGAGGAGGATCGGCCGCTCGGGCGAGGCGTCGTAGCGCGTGTTGAGCCCGGCGTTTCCGAGCACGTAGTCGAGGCGCCCGTCTCCGTCCACGTCGGCGCTCGTCACCGAACGCCACCAGCCGCGTCGCTCGGCCAGGCCGGCGCGCGCGCTGTCATCCACCAGACCGTCGCCACTATTGCGCCACAGGCTGAGCGGTCCCCAGTCAAGGGCCACCAGCAGGTCGACGCGCCCGTCGTCGTCCACATCGGACCACAACGCAGAGGTGACCATGCCGACTTGCGCCAGCCCCGGAGCGAGGACCTCGGTGACGTCCACCAGTCGGCCTGCATCGTTGCGCAGCAGGCGCGAGCGCGGCGTGAGCGGGTAGCGCCCAGGGACCGAGCGCGCCCCGACGAAGAGGTCCAGGTCGCCGTCACCGTCAAAGTCGCCGGCGACCGCCGCGTGGCTGCTCTCGCGGGCGTCCGGGAGGAGGTCGTCGCCCGCCCGCGCGAAGCGGCCCTCTCCGTCGTTCAGGTACAGGCGGTCGCGCAGGACGGCAGCGGCGGGCTCGCACTCCACCCCGCCACTGGCCACGAACAGGTCGAGGTCGCCGTCGGAGTCGAGGTCGAACCACACGCACGAGAGGTCCTCGTGCTCACCATCCTCGTCCCAGGGGCCGGGGGCGAGTTCGAAGCCCTCCGGGCCAGCGAGATACAGCGAGCCCGCGCGACCGGCCGCGCCCCCGACGAAGAGGTCATCGCGCCCGTCGCCGTCAACGTCTCCCCAGGCCAGTCCCGGGCCGAGGCGCGAGAGGCGCGCGGGCAAGAGGGGCTGGCGGCGGTAGTCGTCGAAGGGCCGCTCGATAGAGAGCGCGCCGCCCAGGCCGATCTCGCCGGCGCGCTCGCGAAAGCGTGCGGGGGACGAGGGCTCGCGCGGGGCAGCCGGCGCGTCGCTCGGCTCGGGCAGGAGCACCGTGTAGTGGCGGTCTGCCGCGAGGTCGCGAAAGACGTGCCGCTCGCCCGCGCCCAGCTCGACCGTGAGCTCCCGCACGCGATCGTCGGCGCCGAGACCGAAGTGCAGCACGGGCTCGTCGGCGGACTGGTAGCCGCGGGTCGTGAAGAGCTGCCCGGTCTGGGTTCCCGACTCGGTCGTGACCCTCACGCGGCTGCCGATCCCGAAGTGATTCGCCCCCATCGTCCGCACGCTCACCAGCAGGCGGTGCGCGAGGGTCCCGCGGTTGGCGTGGACGGACACCGGTCCGCCGACGTTGTTCTGGGCGATGTCCAGGTCCCCGTCGCGGTCGAGGTCGACGCAGACGGCGCCGAAGCTGATGCCCTCAAGGTCGAGCCCCCAGGCGCGGGAGACATCCTCGAACTGCAAGTCACCGCGGTTCTGGAACGCCAGGTTGCGCTCGCGGCGCACGGGGCGCGTGCGATAGAGCGCCCACTGCTCCGCGCGCCGCTCAAGCGGTTCGAAGAGCATGCGGTGGTCCTGGCGCAGCTCAAGCTCGCGCAGCTCGCGGGTCAGGTCGGGGTCGAAGGACTGGTTGGCGGTCCCGTTGGTGAAGAAGGCGTCGGTCAGCCCGTCGTCATCGAGGTCCGCCAGCTTGACCGACCAGGTCCAGTCGGTGTTGGCGAGCCCCGCCAGGAAGGCCACCTCCCTGAAGCGCCCGGTGCCCGTGCCGAGCAGCAGGGCGTTGTGCATGTACTGGCGCGGCTCGGCGCTCTCCAGAAACCAGCGCGAGTCCCCCATGTCCCCCATCATCAGCTTGGACATGAAGTGCGTCGTCGGCGCCATGTCCGCGACCAGCAGGTCCTGCAGGCCGTCGCCGTCCAGATCGGCGAAGTCGGCGCCCATCGAGAACCAGGGCGTGTGGGGCACGCGCTCGACCAGGACGTCGCGGAAGGTCCCGTCGCCCTGGTTGTGATAGAGGCGGTCTGGGTCCCAGAAGTCGTTCGCCACGTACAAGTCGGGGTGGCCGTCGTCGTCGAAGTCCCACCAGGTGGCCGAGAGGCCGGGCTCGAAGCCGTCGATCCCCGCGGCGGCGCCGACCTCCGTGAAGCGGCCGTCGTCGTTGCGGTAGAGGAGGTCGCGCTGGCCGGCCTTGACGATGTGCTTCTCGATCTCCCCGTCGATCAGCCGCTCCTGGAGAGCGAAGCGCTCCTCCTGCCCGGGGGCCAGGCGCACGCGGCCGCCGACCTGCAGGGTGCGCGGCGTGTCCGCGCCCGGCCCGGGATAGATGCGGTTGGTGACGACGAACAGATCGAGGTCCCCGTCGAGATCGTGGTCCGCGAAACCGCCCATGACGCTGGCGCCGGCGAAGTCCAGGCCCAGGCGCGCGGCGGACTCGACGAAGGTCCCGTCGCCGCGATTCAGGTAGAGCTGGTTGGGATCGTCGTGGTTGCAGACAAACAGGTCGAGGTCCCCGTCGCCCTCGACGTCGGCGAAGACCGCGCCAGCGCCCCAGCGGACCTCGGCCGAGATGCCCGCTGCGTCACTGACGTCCTCGAAGCGCAACCCGCCCAGATTGCGGTAGAGGCGGTCGCGGCCCACCTGAGAGGTGAAGAACAGCTCGGGCAGCCCATCGCCGTCGATGTCCCCCGCCGCCACGCCGCCACCGGCGGTGCCGTGGGGGTAGAGGTGCCGGCGCTCGTTGTCCCAGTCGAAGAGGTTGGCGAGCTCGATGCCGCAGCGTTCGGGGGCGAGGCGCTCGAAGCGCGGTCCCGCGTCCGCGCTCGCGTCCGCGCGTCCGCGCGCGGCGGCCAGAGGCCGGGAGACGAGCTCGGCGCCGCCCGCGAGGTCGGGCGCGGGGGCGCAGGCCGCGAGGACCAGGAGGATCGGAAGCCGCTGGGCTCGGCGCTTCGTGTGGGAGGAATTCACCGCTCGTGAGGGTGCTGGTTCGCCGAAATTCGTACGCGCTGGAGCGGCGCAGGCACGCTCAACGCGGGGGCCAGAGCTTGCCGACCTCGGCCACGGGAATGACGTACCCGATGGCCGACGAGCTCGAGAAGGTATCGACGACCTGCATGCCCGTCACGACCCCCAGGACCCGCCCCTGGCCGTCGATCACCGGTCCGCCACTGGCGCCGGGGTGCACGGCGGCGTCCACTTGCAGGTAGTAGTCCACCGAGCGGCTGACGATACCTCGGAAGGTGGAGGCGAGCACCGTGTCGCCCTCCTGCAAGGCCTCGGTCCCGAGGGGGAAACCGATCAGGAAGACCTCGCTGCCGCGAGCGGGCAGAGGCGTCTCGAGGGAGAAGTCCGCGAGGTGCGGCATGCCCTCGAAGGGCTCGATGCGGATCAAGGCCAGGTCTTCCTTGTCCGTGTTGGCAAAGCCCTCGATGGTCGCCGCGTGGCGCATCGAGGAGCCGGTGAAGACGACCTCGAGTTCCACGCGCGTGATGATCTCGTCGTCCAGGGGGAGGCGCCCGGACGCGTCGTCGAGCTTGAAGACCACGTGCGCGTTGGTGACGATCCAGCCGTCGGCCGAGACGCAGAAGCCGGACCCCGAGCCCTCCTGGGAGAAGGGCTCGCCCAGGCCCTCGAAATTGAACCCCGGGCTCCCGGCGCCGGCGGTGTCGATGAAGAGAGGCGCGCCGCTCTCCTCACTGACGAGCTGCTTGCGGGCCTCGATCAGCACCACGCAGCGCTCGACGCCACCGACCAGCTCCAGCTTCGCCTGCTCGAGGTTGAGGGGGTCGAAGCGCCCCAGACGCAGACTCGCTTCCGCCAGCTCGGCGCGCAGGCCGGCCAGTTCCTCCTCCGCCTGAATTCCGCCCGCTTCCAGGCGTCGGATGCCGGCCTCGATAGCGTCGCTCTCGCTCATGAGCGCCGCCTTCTGCTGCTCCCAGGAACGGCGGGCGTCGTCGAGGCGCTCGCCGTGATCGCGCCAGGCGCTCGTGTGCGCCTCGACCGTGGACCGGAAGTCCTCGAAACTACCCGCGATCCGCTCCTCCAGGGTGCGCTCGCGCTCTTCGAAGAGCGCGGCGATCTCCCGGTCCTCGCCTCGCAGGCGGTCGTAGATCCAGACCGCCGCGACGGCCGTGACCAACACGAGCACCGCACCCGCGAGCATCTGCATCCGCGTGCGCCGGCGCAGCATGCCGTCGACTCCCTGCGCGGTCGGAATGCCGAGCTCCTCGCGCATGGCGTGCAGGGTCGCGGTCCCGATCGAGCGCCGCTTCCCGGCGCCCGCCAGGGCCGTGCGCGGCAGGACCGCGGTGCGGTCGAGTCCGGAGTCGAGCAGGATCACAAAGCGCGGTCCACCCTCACCGAGCTCGAAGGCCTGGCCATGGACGAGCCGGCGGCGCTCGACGTCCTCGCCGCCCACCAGGGTGCCGTTGCGCGAGGCGAGGTCCTCGAGGACGGGGCCGTCCTCTCCAAGCACCAGGCGCGCGTGGTGCGCGGACACTCCCGGATAACGCTCCGAAGGCAGGGCTACGTCGTTGGAGGGATCGCGACCGAAGGTCAGGCCTTCAGCCGCGAGGTCGAAGGCGTCGCTCATCGACGTGACGTTGGTCGCCGTGACGCGCCAGCCCTGCTGCACTTCTCCCGCCATGCGCCCTCATCATAGAGGTCGCGCGGCGGGCATGCATGGGCGCCGCCGGCGAGCGCCGCCTTTCAGGGGTGACGGACCACCACGACCGTGTGGATCCCGCCCCGCACCATGAAATCCCCCTCCAGCGTGAGGCTGCGCGGTGCGAGGACGGCCACCAGGTCGTCGAGGATGCGGTTCGTGACCGCCTCGTGAAAGTGGCCCTCGTCGCGGAAGGACCACAGGTAGAGCTTGAGGCTCTTCAGCTCGACACAGCGCTCGTCGGGGACGTAGCGCATGCGAATCGTCGCGAAATCGGGCTGGCCGGTGCGCGGGCAGAGACAGGTGAACTCGGGACACTCGAAGCGGATCTCATAATCGCGCTCGGGCGCGGGGTTCTCGAACCACTCCAGCTCCTTCGAGGGTTGGGTCGTCATCGCGCAAGAGAATACGTCAACGCCCGCGCTCACCGCGAGTGCGGGCCACGACGACGCCGCCCACGCGCTGCTCGAGGAACCAGACCAGGGACGCCGCGAGCTCGAGCGCCTGGCCGGCCCCCTCCGCGACCAGCAGCTCACCGTTGCGCAGGCAGGCGAGCTCACGGTGGCGCAGGCCGACGGGGTCGAGGAGCACCAGGACGAAGCTCGCCGCCCCATCCAGACCGCGCTCAACGGCGGTCCAGTCCGGCTGGAAGGTCCAGGCGCCGTCAGCCACGACGGGCTCCTCCACCCCCGCCACTCTCGGAGCCCACTCCGAGAGGCGTGCCTGGATCAGGCTCGCCAGCTCGCCCTCGAACCACAGGTGCTGCACGGTCCCGGCGAACAACCAGGAGCGATGGCGGTCCAGGTCGAAGGCCGCCAGCGGTCCGTCCTCGCCACGCAACCAGACGCCGCGCAGGGACCCGCGCCGCGACGGCTCGCTCCCCGCGTCCCAGTGGACCACCGGCGGCTCGTCGGCGCGCGCCCCAGGGCGCGCGATCGCCCGCAGGCCGCGGGCCGCGGGGCTCGCCAGCTCCAGGCCCGGGGAGCGGCCCTCCTCGCGCCACAAGTGCGCCCCCCCGCCGTCGCCCGCGACGCCCAGGCGCACGAGTTGCCAACCGCCGCCGACCTCGAACAGGGCCGAGCCCTCCGGCGCCGCGTCGCTCGGGACCAGGACCGCCAGCCCCTCCTCCCGCAAGCGGTCGAAGAGCGGATCGGCCGCCAGGACTTGCAGGGTCGCGGCCTCCAGCCCGCGCACCCGGCCCGGATCGGACGGGCCTGTGAACGAGGGGTCCGCCATCCACGACAGGTCGGCCGGCAGGGGCGAGCGACCGCCCGCCGAGAGCGGAGGGTCCACGACCAGCATGTGGGGCGCCTGCGCCTCGGCGCGCAGGAGGCGCGCGAGGTCGTCGGCCACGGCGCCGGCCCGTCGCAGGCAATCGGCGTCCGAGCGCGCGAGGATGCCCAGCCCCAGACCTACCAGCGCCGGCACGACGTAACGACGGCGGCCCGAGAGGGCGGTGGAGGCCGTGGCAAGACCGGCCGCCATGACGATCGTGGCCGGCAGGAGCGAGGGCGCCGCGCTCAAGTCGCCGGGAAAGACGCGCAGGTTCGAGCGCGTGAGGACCGCGACGAGGATCGCGACGACCCAGACGATCAGGGCCCACACCCACAGGCGTGGCGCGGAGCGGGCAGCGCGCAGGGCGGGCTGCAGAGCCGTCAGCAGCAGGGCTCCGGCGAGCAGGAAGCCGAACACCCCCAGGCCGGCGGCGTTGGTCGGCAGGAGCGAGAGGCCCAGCTTCTCGAAGCTCCCCGCCAGGGCGCGCAGGGCTCCGTCGGGGCTCGCGAACATGGCCATCGCGCGCTCCATTTCCAGGGGGCGCCACTCGCCCCCGACGCCGTCGAGCATGACGCCCACGGCCGCCACGCCCGCCGTGTAGGCCAGCCAGGTCGTGGCCGCCGTGCGCAGACGCTGAGCGCCGGGGCGATGGCGGTGGGCGGAGACGAGCTCGCCCAGGCCCATGGCGGCCGGGACCAGCCAGGCCAGCTCCGCCGCCGCGACAGAGGCTGCGGTCAGCACGCTGGCGGCAGCGATCCACGCGGCGCGGCGCTCCTGGCGACCGAGCAGGAAGGCCAGGGCGGCGGCGGAGCCGAAGGCGGCGCCCAGCAGATCCCCGCGCGCCGCCACGGTGGCGACGGCCGGCATGGTCAGGGGATGGACGCAGAACAAGAGGGCGGCGGCGCGGCCCGCGGCGCGGGCGTGCTCCGCGCCCGACCAGGGAAGCAGCAGACGCGCCAGGAAGCGACCGAGACAGAGGGCCGTCGCGACGGCGAGCAGCAGGTTTTCCAGGCGCACCGCCGTCAGCGCGCCCGGGGTCCAGAGGCCGTCGGGGCACCACATCCGATGGCTGAGCGCGAGGGAGAGCGCGGCCAGGGGCCGACCGCCGGTGCTCTCCATCCCGAACAGGGCGCGCGCGCCGAGTTCACCCTCCCCCAGGCGCGCCGCCTCCGCCAGGGCATGGAAGTCCTCGCCCACCGGCCCCGCGCCGATCAGGGGCCAGGTGCAAGCGGCGAGCAGGACGGCCGCCAGCGCCCACCAGGAACTCGCGATCGGGGGCCTGGACATGGAGCGGAATTCTAGCCCGGATCCGGCAGCGAGCTTCACTCCAGAGCGGGCAAACGGCCGGCGGCGTGGGACTGGCGGGCCGGCAAGCTGTGGTTTGGCGCGAGGCCAGGGCCGATCCTCGGCGGAATCGGCGGGAGCGGGCCGCAGCGGCCGAGGTCGGGCGGCGGGCCACGCGTGCACAGCCCCCTACCCTCGGCCCCCGCGCGGGAGATATGCTCTGCCGCCTTGCCGAAGTCCGACCACGCCCGCTGGGCCGTCCTGGCCGCCCTGATCCCCTTCGCGCTGCTCGCCTGGAGGTTCGACTTCCTGTGCGACGACGCCTACATCTCGTTCCGCTACAGCCGCAACCTGGCCCTGGGCGAGGGCCTGCGCTTCAACCTGCACGCCGACCCGCCGGTCGAGGGCTACTCCAACTTCCTGTGGGTCGTCTACCTGGCGCTGTTCGAACGCGTGGGCTGGGACGTGACCCTCTGGTCGCGCATCAGCTCGGCGGCCTGCGGCGCCCTGCTCACAGCCTGGCTCGCGCGCTCGGCGACGCGCCAGTTCGAGCTCGACGGGATCCGCGCCGCGGCCTGCGGACTGTTCGTGGGCACCCTGCCGCCGATCGCCCTGTGGGCCACCGGCGGCCTGGCAACCATGCCGATGGCCCTGGCGACCTTCGGGTTCTGGGAACGGCTCATGGGCGATCGCGACCGACCGCGGGGCTGGCAGGCGGGGCTCTTCGCCCTAGCCGCCGGCCTCGTGCGCGCGGACGGGGCGGTCTGGGTGATGCTCGTGGCCAGCGGCGCGGCCCTCGTCTGGCTCACGGGTGCGCGCGGAAGCGAACGCGAGCGTGACAGACGGCGCGCCCTGCGCCGAGCCCTCGTCGGGGCCCTGACCCTCTGCGCCCTCGGCGTCGCCCTGCACGTGACCTGGCGCATCGCCACCTACGGCGACTACCTGCCCAACACGGCGCGCCTGAAGGCCGGCTTCTCGCCCGACCGCCTGCTGCGCGGCCTCGACTACGTCGCGGCCTTCCTGCTGACGATCCCCTCCCTCGCGATCGCCGCCGTCGCCGGCCTGCTCCCCCGCGCACGCGGGGCGAGCTCGGTCTGGCTGCCCGCGCTCGTCGTCCTCTCCGGCACCCTGGCCTACGCCGTCTGGGTCGGCGGCGATTTCATGCCCATGGGACGCTTCCTTTTCCCGGCCGTGCCCTTCGTCGCCCTGCTCTTCGCCGGCGCCCTGCGTGCCTGCGGCGCCCGCGCGGCCGCCGGGCTGACGGCGCTCTGCGTGACCCTCTCGCTGCTGGCCGCCGCGGACCTCGGCCCCCTGCCCGCCTCCCTGCGCGCGCGCTTCCACTTCCGCGCCGACCGCGAGGTCTGGGAGAGCGAGGTCGAGATGTGGCGCGGCATGAAGCAGCGCGCCGAGCAGTGGGCCTTGCAGGGGCGCGCCCTCGCACACTGCACGGACGAGGGCGAGTCGATGATCTTCGGCGCCCTGGGAGCCCTGGGCTACTACTCGGGCCTGGAAGCCTACGACACCTACGGGCTGGTCACGCCGGCGGTCGTCGAGCGCGGCGTCTCGATCCCGAACTCCTCGCCGGGCCACGACATGCGCGTGGGGCCGAGCTTCTTCTTCGCACGCCATCCGACCTACCTGGGGTCGGTCCTCACGCGCGTGAGCGCGCCCCTCGACGAGGGCCTGGCGGAGCGCTGGCACGAACACCCCTGGAGCGAGATGGTGACCCTCGAGCACCACCCGCTGCCGGTCGAGGAGGGGTTCCCGGCGGGAGTCGAGCTGCGCCTCTTGCGCATGCACCGCTGGGAGTGATGGCTGAGCGACCCCTGGAAAGCGAGCGGTGCGAGGCTCTACTCTAGTCAGCCATGGACAAGTTGACAGAAACCTTCGCACCCCTCTGGCGGGCGGCAGCCGGCATCGAGCTCTCCGACCCCGAGGCCGCCTGCGTCGAGCTCACCTCGCGCTTCGATCCGAGCGGCGAGGAAGCCCGCTCCCTGGAGGCCGGCCTGCTCGAGCTGCTGGCCGCGGGCCGCGTCGCAGACCGCGGAGCGCCGCCGGTCACCTACTCGCGCGCCGCCGGCGCCACGGAAGAGACCGGCGACCTGTCGATCGACATCGTGCACATGTCCGGGCCGGGGCCCGAACACCGCCACCCGCGCGGCGAGGTCAACTTCTGCATCGCCACCGACGGAGCGCCGACCTTCGACGGCCGGCCTCCCGGCTGGGTCGTGCACCCGCCGGGCTCTCAGCACGTCCCGACCGTCGATGGCGGCACGATGCTGATCGTCTACCTGCTCCCCGGAGGCGAGATCGAGTTCGTCTCCGCGGGCGGCTGAAGAAACCCGCCCGGGTTCAGCGGACCATCGCCTCGAAGAGGCCGCCGGGGGGCGGTCCGTCCGCGGCGCGGGCAGCGACGATCGCCTCCACGTAGGCCGGCGGCAGGCGCTTCATGCGCACGATCGCGGCCCGCCGCCCCGGGCTCGACTCGTGGGGACAGACGAACTCCCAGACGATCTCGCCCCGCGGCGTGACCTCGATCGCGCGACCCCTGTCGGATTCGGCCAGCAGGGTGTTGCCGTTCTCCAGGCGCTGGATCGAGCCCTTGCTGGCAGTGAAGAAACCCTCCGAAGGATCTGGGCTGTACTCCCAGACGATCTCCTCGCTCAGCGGATCAAGCTCGATGCCGCGCGAGGCACGCCGCGCGAGCCCGTTGTCGAAGAGCAAGATGTGCCCGTTATCGAGCACGTGAGCGTCGTGCGGACCGGAGAGCTCCCGCGCGCCCCAGCTCCAGACGAACACGCCGCGCTCCCAGTCGAGGACCGCCACCCGGTCCTGGTGGCGAAAGCACAGCAACAGGTTCGTGGGAGCGAAGAGCGAGTGTCTGTCCGCGAGCCGCTCGCCGTGCATCCACTCGATCGAGTTCGCGTGGAAGAGGTCGATCCACGCCTCGCCGCTGATCCGATCCGGAGCCACCTCGAGCAGCTCGAAGGGCGCGCCGTCGGCCTCGACCGCCGACAGCATCGAGCGCGAGGCGAGCAGCACGCCGTCGGGATCGAGCAGCAGCACGCGGTCGTCGCGAACGGGGATCGAGGGGTGCAGGTCCGGGCGCGGGACGCGCTCGAAGGCCAGGGCGATCAGGTGACCGTCGGGAGTGAGGGCGACGTCGTGGTGAACCAGCAGGCGTCGCTTCCAGACCAGGGCGCCGTCCCAGTCGAGGCGCAGGAGCGTGCGGCTCTCGTCGGGGATCCCCTGCACGGGCCGGGCGGCGGGACGCGTCCCGCCCTCGGCCGCCACGACGAGCAGGTCGCCGTCGGGCAACAGCTCCGCCTGCTCCCAGGTCAGGCTCGGCGGGTGACTCCAGGAGCGCATCACGGTCCCCTCGGCGTCGATCAGCTCCGTCCTTCCGAGGAGTTGGATCGTGTAGAGGCCGTAGCCGGGAGCGCTGCGCGCGGGGTCCCAGCGCAGGACGCCGCTCGGCCGATCGGCGACGATCGCCTCGCTGCCAAGGTAGGGCAAGGCGCGCAGGGCCGCGGCCGCCGCCCGGCCCGCTGGGTCGGCGTTGCCCTCGGGCTCGACCTCCCGCGCCCGACGGACGAAGGCCACACCCAGGGCGAGGGCGGCGAGCAGCGCGAGGAGAGCGATGCGAGTGCCTCTACTTCCCATGCTGATCGGCCGCGCGCATGCTAGCAGGGCGCCGGAGAGCGGGATGCTGCTGCTTATCGACAACCACGACTCCTTCACCTTCAACCTCTACCAGGCGGCCATGGAGCTGGGAGCGGAGGTGGAGGTCTTCCGCAACGACGCGCTCTCGGTGGATGAGGTGCTCGCCATGTCGCCCGCCGCGCTGATGCTCAGCCCCGGCCCCGGCCGCCCCGAGGACTCGGGCATCTGCCCCGAGTTGCTCAGGCGCCTGCCCGAGCAAGTTCCTCTGTTGGGGGTCTGCCTGGGCCATCAGGCGCTGATCCAGCACCACGGCGGACGCATCGAGCGCGAGCCCGCGCCGGTCCACGGTCGGGCGACGCCCGTGCTGCACGACGGGTGCGGCCTGTTCGCCGACCTCCCCTCGCCCTTCCCCGCCGGCCGCTACCACTCCCTGCGGGCCGTGGCCGCCGAGCTCCCCGAGGCGCTAGTCCTGCGCGCCTGGACCGACGACGGACAGGTGATGGCCGTCGAGCACCGCAGCGCCCCGCGCCACGGCGTCCAGTTCCACCCCGAATCGATCCTGACACCCGCGGGCTCGAGCCTGCTCGCTCGCTTCCTGTCCCTTGCTGGCGAGCTGCGCGTCCCATTAGCCCGCTCGAGCTCCTGAGCGGGCGCCCCCGCGGTCAACCGGACCAGGGCAACACGAAGGGCCGCTCTTCCCCGTCGTGGCCGGGGAGCCGACCGTAGCGGAAGTGGGCGCCGTAGACCGGTTCGAGGACCTCGGCCCGCAGCACCTCGTCGGGGGTGCCGGCGGCCGCGATGCGCCCCGCCTCGAGCAGCACGATGCGCGAGGCGAACTGGCTGGCGAGGTTGAGGTCGTGGGTCACCACGGCGACCGAGCGCCCCTCCTGCGCCAGGCGCGAGAGCAGGGAGAAGATCGCCAGCTGGTGCTCGGGGTCGAGGGAGCTGGTCGGCTCGTCCACCAGGAGCGAGTCCGCTTCCTGGGCCAGGGCGCGCGCGATCAACACGCGCTGGAGCTGGCCGCCGGAGATGCGCGTCAGGGAACGCTCGCCGAGCTCCTCCACGTCGGCCTGCCCCATGGCCGAGCGCACCACCTGCAGGTCGTGGGCGCTGCAGCGACTCCAGGGTCCCAGGTGCCCGTAGCGTCCGCCGAGGACGAAGTGCGCCACGGCGACCTCCGGCAGGGAGCCGAGGGCCTGGGGCACGAAGGCGACCCGCCGCGCACGCTCGCGCACCTCGAGGGAACGAAGGGCCGCACCGTCCAGGAGCACGGCGCCGCTGGCGGGTTCGAGCAGGCCGCAGAGGAGTTTCAGCAGGGTCGATTTCCCGGCGCCGTTGGGGCCGATGACGGCCACCAGCTCCCCGCCGGCGAGCTCGAGGTCCACGCCGTCCACGGCCCGCAGGGGGCCGGGGTAGTCGTGCACGAGGGAGCGTCCGAGGAGCGTCACGGCGATCACCAGGACTGGATGGCGGCGCGGTTGCGCAGCAGCAACAGCAGAAAGAAGGGCCCGCCGAGGAGCGACATCATGACCCCGGGCTGGAGCTCGGCTCCGTCCCACAGGACGCGCCGCAACAGGTCGGCGCCGAGCAGCAGCAGCGGGCCGCCGAGCAGGCACAGGGGGAGCAGGGTGCGATGGGAAGGGCCGACGAGCAGGCGCAGGAGGTGCGGGACGATCAGCCCCACGAAGGCGATCTGCCCCGCGACGGAGACGGCGGACGCGGCGGCCAGGGAGGCGGCGCCGAGGGTCAGGAACTTGACGCGCCGCGTGTCGACGCCGAGGCCCTGGGCGTCCTCCTCGCCGCTGGCGAAGAGGTCCAGCTCGAAGCAGACAAGGGGCAGAACGGCGACCGCGCCCGCCAGGCCCAGCCAGACCAGCCCGGCGTGCTGCGGGGTGCGGTCGTCGAGGGTGCCGAAGGTCCAGGTGATGAGGGCGCGCGCGAGTTCGAGTTCGTCGCGCAGGGCCATCCAGTGCACCGCCGCCAGGAGTCCGCCGACGGTGGCGTTGACGGCGATGCCGACCAGCAGCAGGGTGGGCACGGAGATGCGACCGCCGGTGGTGGCCAG
>DASCMO010000167.1:0-1562 GCA_036010965.1 Planctomycetota bacterium
CCACTGTCCACGGAATCGGGGTAACGCCAGCGAGCCGCTAGGGTCCGCCTCGGACGAGCCGCTAGGGTCCGCCTCGGACGAGCCGCTAGGGTCCGCCTCGGACGAGCCGCTAGGGTGGAGTTACCCCGATTCCGTGGACAGTGGAGCGCTGAGGTGGACAGGTCTTCCCTGTCTTTCTCTTAGCTCATTCATGAGCGGGGGTTCGGGGGCAGAGCCCCCGAGGGCTCCGCCCTCGCGATCGCGTTCGAACGCATTGGGCGACTGGTAGCCGATCGACGAGTGTCGTCGATGGGGGTTGTACCAGCCCTCGATGAAATCGAACACGGCCATGCGCGCCTCGGCCTGCGTGCGCAGGGGCTCCTGGTCGAGTAGCTCGCACTCGAGCGTCGCGAAGAAGCTCTCGCACATCGCGTTGTCGTAGCAGTCAGCCACCGAGCCCATCGAGGGCCGTACACCCGCTTTCTTGCAGCGAAGACCGAACGCGATCGACGTGTACTGGCAGCCCTGGTCGGAGTGATGGATCACATCGTCGGGCCGCCGTTGACCGAGCGCCATGTTCAACGCGTCGAGCACGAGCTCCGTGCGCAGGTGGGTTGCCATCGCCCAGCCCACGATCTTGCGGCTCCAGGCGTCGAGGACGACGGCCAGGTACAAGAACCCCGACCAGGTCGGGATGTAGGTGATGTCGGCGACCCACAAGCGATCGGGACCCTCCGATGAGAAGTTCCGCTCGACGAGGTCCGGTGCCGGACGTGCATCCCGGTCTCGCTTCGTCGTCCAGGCCGTCTTGCGACGGCTGGCGCCCTCCAAGCCTGCGCGACGCATCAGGCGAGCGATCCGCTTGCGACCGACACCGATCCCCTCCGCCTGCAGCTCCGCATGCACCCGAGGCACGCCATAGGTCGCCCGCGAGCGACGGTGGATCGCTTCGATCTCGGCTTGGAGAACTGCATCGTGGATCGACCGCTTCGAGGGCGATCGACTCTGCCACGCGTAGTACCCGCTGGCGGAAACCTCCAGCACACGGCACATTGTGGCCACGGCATACACGGCCCGGTGCTCGCTCACGAACCCGAACGCCTTCGGGGCGTCGAGCCGGTCTCCTCGGCGAACCAGGCCGCGGCTTTTTTCAGGATCTCCTTCTCCTCACGAAGAACCCTGTTCTCACGCCGCAAGCGGCGCAGCTCCTCCTTCTCGTCCGTCGTCAGGCCGTCCAGACGGACGCCCTGATCTCTCTCCGCCTGACGGACCCAGTTCCAGATCGACTGGGCGGTCGGCTCGAACTCCCGCGATAGCTCCTCGGGCGTTCGGCCGGCTCGGACCAAGTCCACCATTTGCTGCCGGAACTCCGGCGAGTACGGGGGACGACTCTTCGGCATCGTGGATTCTCCTCTCCCAAGTGGTGAGGTATCCACGAAACCGGGTCAACTCCACGTCCGAGGCGGACCCTAGCGGCTCGTCCGAGGCGGACCCTAGCGGCTCGTCCGAGGCGGACCCTTGGAGTTGACCCGGTTTCGTGGATACCTCACCACTTGGGAGAGGAGAATCCACGATGCCGAAGA
>DASCMO010000168.1:0-1653 GCA_036010965.1 Planctomycetota bacterium
GGGAACGCGTCTTCACCGTTGGCGAGTTGACGCAGCAGATCGCTCGGGATCTGGAGGACATCGGTCGAGTGTGCGTCGAGGGCGAGGTGAGCGGACTGTCGCGGCCTGCCTCCGGCCACCTCTACTTCGAGTTGACCGATAGCTCGCGCGGGGTGAAGTCCCAGATCCGTTGCGTGATCTGGAAGAGCCGTGTGGCTCAGGCCTCGCGCACGCCCCTGGCGAACGGCGATCGCGTCGTCGCCCACGGGCGCCTGGACGTCTACGCGCCGCGCGGTTCCTACAGCCTGATCACCGACCGCATCGAGGCGCGCGGCCTCGGCTCGCTGCTCGCGCGACTCGAAGAGCTCAAGCGCGAGCTCGGCGACCTGGGCTGGTTCGACCGCGCCCGCCCTCTTCCCACCCTGCCGCGCAAGATCGGCGTGGCCACCAGCAAGAGTGGCGCAGCCCTGCATGACGTGCTGCGCACGCGCAGTTTGCGTTGGTCGCTCTTTCCCATGCGCATCACCCACTGCGCCGTGCAGGGTGCGGGGGCGGCGGAGGAGATCGCGCGCGCCATCGAGCGCCTCGATCGGAGCGGCGTGGACGTGATCATCGTCTGTCGCGGCGGCGGCTCGCTAGAGGACCTGTGGTGTTTCAACGAGCGCGCGGTGGCCCAAGCCGTTCGAGCTTCCTCGGTGCCCGTCGTGAGCGGAGTGGGCCACGAGACCGACCTGACCCTCTGCGACATGGTGGCCGACCACCGGGCTCACACGCCGACCGACGCCGCTCAGAGGGTGATCCCCGTGCGGAGCGAGCTGGAAGAGCGCATGGAGCGCGGCCGTGGCTTCCTGGTCGACGCGATGGCGGCCCAGCTCTCCCTGCGCGAGGAGCGCCTGGGGCGCGCGGCACGCTCGCGTGTCCTGCGCGAGCCGAGCTGGATTTTGGGCGACCGCGGGCTCGACCTGGCGGCCGCCGGCCGCCGACTCTCGCGTCTGGCGCATGCGCGGGCCGAGCGTGCCGCGGCGCACCTCGGACGCTGCTCGGCGAGCCTGGCAGCCCAGAGCCCCGCCGCACGCCTCGCTCGCCTGGGCGCGCGCCTCGACGCCCTCTCCCTGCGCATGGGCCTGCCCGTGCGAGAGCTCGGCGCCAGCCTGCGCTCGCGCGTGGCCGTGGCCGGGCGCGCCCTGGAGGCGACCTCGCCCCTGGCGGTGCTCGCTCGCGGCTACTCGATCACGCGCCGCGCTGGCGACGGTCGGCCACTCCTCGGTGTGGACGAGCTGCCCGCCGGAGAGCTGCTCGAGACCCTGCTGGCCGAGGGGCGGATCCTCTCGCGCGTCGAGAGTACCGAGGACGAGGCGGAGGGCGAGGAGTGACCGGCGACGACCTGCGGGTCCACGCCGTGGTCGTCAACTGGAACGGCGGCGAGGCCAACCTGGCCTGCCTGACCAGCATCGAGGCCCAGGGTCTGGCGAGCGAGCGCGTCGTGTTCGTGGACAACGGCTCTAGCTACGGTTCCCTGGAGCGGGTGCGCGTCTCCCATCCGGCCGTGAATCTGATCGAGAACGGCGAGAACCTCGGATTCGGCGCTGCCGCCAACCTCGGAGCGCGGGCGGCCCTCGAGCGCGGCGCGCGGGCCGTGTTCTTCGTCAACAACGACGTCGTCCTGCCGGAGGG
>DASCMO010000169.1:0-5695 GCA_036010965.1 Planctomycetota bacterium
CTGGCGGCGAAAGGCGGTCAGGAATGAGTACGGGCGATGAGCGCGAGATCCTCAACATTGACGAAGCCGCCGCGCTGGTGGGCGTCAGCGTGAAGACCTTCATCCGCGTGCTCCACACCGAGAACATCCCCGCGCGCAAGGTCGGGCGGGAGTGGAAGTTTTCGCGCCGCGCCCTCATCGACTGGGTCGGTCGCGGAAGGAGCGCGGACTTCTACCGCGACTCCGTCGCCGACGAGAAATCGGACCGACACAACGTACGTCGCACCCGCGGCTGGAAGATCGAGCTGGACTGAACCGGCCCCCCCCCATGACCGCCAAAGACTCCAACGGAACCGGAACGAACTTCTCGCTCCCTCCGATCACGCACGCCTTCGACCTCTCCGAGGACGAGCGCATGATCCGCGACATGGTGCGCGAGTTCGCCGTGGCCGAGATCGAACCGATCGCTCACGAGATCGACGAAGAGCATCGCTTCCCGCTGGACAGTTGGAAGCGAATCGTCGAACTGGGGCTGCCGGGCATCCCCTTTCCCGAGTGCTACGGCGGGTCGGACGGCGGGACGCTGGCCTACGCCATCGCCGTTGAGGAGATCAGCCGTGTCTGCGGTTCGACCGGCTTGACCCTGGCGGCGCATGTGAGCCTCGGTACCTACCCGATCTTCAAGTGGGGGAGCGACGCCCTGCGCGACGAGCATGTGCCGAAGCTGGTGGCCGGAGAGTACATGGGCGCCTACGGTCTGACCGAGCCCAACGCGGGCTCTGATTCCGGCGCGACCCAGACGAGCGCGGTGCTCGACGGAGACGCGTGGGTGCTGAACGGGCGCAAGTGCTTCATCACCAACGCCAACCACGCGGGCACCTTCATCGTCACGGCCGTCACCGACAAGAGCCTAGGCCCCAAAGGCATCAGCGCCTTCGTCGTGACCCGCGAGACGCCCGGTTTCATCCTCGAGAAGGGCGAGCGCAAGCTCGGCATGCGCGGATCCGACTGGGCCAGCCTGGTCTTCGAGGATGCCCGCATCCCCCTCGACAACCTGCTCGGGCCCAAGGGCGAGGGTTTTCGCACCTTCATGCAGACCCTCGAGGGTGGGCGCATCTCGATCGGCGCTCTCGGCCTGGGCATCGCTCAGGGCGCCTTTGATTGCGCGCGTCGCTACGCCTCCGAGCGCGAGGCCTTCGGCAAGAAGCTCAGCGAACAGCAGGCCGTCTCCTTCAAGCTGGCGAACATGGCCCTGGAGATTGAGGCGGCGCGTCATCTCGTCTACCACTCCGCGCGCCTCAAGGACGCGGGCGAGCCGTACGGCACCGCTGCGGCCATGGGCAAGCTCTACTCCTCGGAGGTCGCGATGCGCGTCACCTACGACGCGATCCAGATTCACGGCGGCTACGGCTACAGCCGCGAGTATCCCGTCGAGCGCATGTGGCGCGACGCCAAGCTATGCACCATCGGGGAGGGCACGAGCGAGATCCAGCGCCTGATCATCGCCCGCAGCGTCTTGCGCGGGGTCGATCGGGCATGAGCGTCGGCCCGGCGAGTCAGGAACCGCCGGAGTGGGAGCGGCGCTCGGTGGAGGCCGGAGGCTGGCGATTGACCGCGCTCTCGGACGGTTTCTTCCGTCTCGACGGAGGTTCCATGTGGGGCGTCGTGCCGGCCAACCTGTGGCGTTCGATGACGCCGCCGCTGGAGGACAACACGATCCTGCTGGCCTTGCGCCCTTTTCTGGCGGAGCGCGGTGACCTCAAGGTCGTCGTCGAGGTGGGTATCGGCGATCGCTGGGAGGAGAAGTGGCGCGACATCTACCACATCCTCCCGACCGCGACTCTCGAGGACACCCTGCGCGCCTGCGGCGTGACGCCGGAGGAGGTCACCCACGTCGTCGCCTCCCACTGCCACTGGGACCACATCGGCGCGCAGGTCGTCGAGCGCGACGGACAGCTCGTCCCGCGCTTCGCCAACGCGGTCCACCACGCTCCGCTTGTCGAGGTGCAGATGGCCCGCAACCCCGACCACGCACGCAAGGGCTCCTACCGCTCTGAGGATGTGAGCGTGATCGAGGCTCACGGCTTGCTCCAGGCCTTTGAGGGGAGCGTCGAGCTGCTCCCCGGCCTGCGGACGCACGTCCTCGGCGGGCACTCCGACGGCGTCTCGGTGATCACCTTCGGTGAGGAAGAGGAGGGCGACACGGCCGTCTTCTGGTCGGACGTCGTCCCGACCACGCACCATGCCCAGCCGCCCTACATCATGGCCTACGACATCGACGTCGTGCGCTCGTTCGATGTCCGCTCACGCTGGCTGAAGCGCGCCGCGGACGAGGGTTGGATCGGGCTCTTCTATCACGACGTCGACCACGCCTTCGCCCGCATCCGGCGCGACGGACGGCGCTTTGGGGTGGAAGCGACCTCCGGACAGCTCGGCGCGCCGGCGGGCTGAGCGATGCGCATTGTCTCGCTTTGCCCGAGCCTGACCGAGCTGGCCTTCGACCTCGGGCGCGGAGGCGATCTGATAGCCATCACCCGCTACTGTGTGCATCCCGCGGGGCTGCTCGGCGAGCTGGAGACGGTTGGAGGGACCAAGGACCCCGACATCGCTCGCATCCTCGCTCTCGCTCCCGACCTCGTGCTCCTGAACGAAGAGGAGAATCGCCGTGAGGATCACGAAGCGCTGGTGGCGGGGGGGGCGAGGTGCCACACGAGTTTTCCGCGCACCACCGACGACACGGCGGCGATGGTGCGCTCGATCGGCGCCGCCCTGGAGCGCGTTGCGGTGGCCGAGGAGATTGCCTGCGACATCGAGCAGCGCGCCGTGCGCGTACAGGCCGCCGCGAGCACCGAGCGCGAGGTGAGCTGGGCCTACCTGATCTGGCGCAAGCCGTGGATGGCGGTCAACCGCGACACCTTCTGTCACGCGCTGCTCTCCCTGGCCGGTGGGCGCAACGTGTTCGCGGACCGCGATGCGCGCTACCCGACCGTCGAGCCCGCCGAGCTGGCCGCGGCCGATCCCGAGCTGGTGTTGTTGTGCTCGGAGCCGTTTCCATTCGAGGCGGGGCACATCACCGAGCTCGCCATGCTCACGGGCCTGCCCGCCGAGCGCTTCGCCTTGGCGGATGGCGAGTACCTCTCCTGGCATGGCTCCCGGACACCTGCGGGGATCGACTATGCAGAGGAGTTGATCCGCGCGGCTCGCGCGCGCTGAGAGACCGGACGCTGAGTGCGTTGCGCCGATCGCCTATGCTGGTGCCGATGCAGAGACCCCGCATATCGGCCCTGGCTCTCGCGGCGGCCCTGACCGCCTGCGCCGCCCCGCCGCCGGCCGCACCTGCCACGCCCTACGCCCTGGTGCTCGGCACGGCGCAGGACGCCGGCCTGCCGCAGATCGCCTGCCGCGAGGAGTGTTGTGAGGCCGCCCGGCGCGATCCGGATCGGCGCCGACTGGTCGCGTCCGTGTTGATCGTGGATCCGCGCTCGGGTTCGCGCTGGCTGATCGACGCCACGCCGGACCTCGCGGAGCAGGTCGAACGCGCTCGGGGTCACGGGGTCATGCGCCCCGCGCAGCACGGCCGCGCGCCGCTCTTCGATGGCATCTTCCTTACCCACGCCCACCTCGGTCACGTCACGGGCCTCTTACAGCTCGGGCCGGAGGCCTACGCCTCGGGGACTGTGCCCGTCCACGGTTCACCGCGCATGACGGAATACCTGAAATCGAACGGGCCGTGGTCCTTGCTCGTCGAGCGGGAGCACATCCGCCCCGTCCCCATGATCGCCGACCAACCCCTGGAGCTCGCACCGGACCTGTCGATCACGGCCCTGCGGGTCCCGCACCGCGAGGAGTTCACCGACACCTACGCCTATCTCGTCCGGGGCCCCGAACGCACCCTGCTCTGCCTGCCCGACATAGACAAGTGGGAGCGCTGGGAGCGCCCGATCACCGAGCTCGTGGCGGAGGTTGACGTGGCGCTCCTTGACGGCAGCTTCTTCGCCGAGGGCGAGATTCCCGGACGCAGCATGGCCGAGATCCCCCATCCGTTCATGGTGGAGACCATGGCGCTCTTCGCCGAGCGACCGGCCAAGGAGCGCGCTCGCGTGCGTTTTTTCCACCTCAACCACACCAACCCCGCCGCGGACCCTGCCGGCGAGGCCGCCGCGGCGGTGCGCGCGGCCGGCATGTTCGTGGCCACAGAAGGTGAGATCATCCGCCTCTGACGAGGTCGTTCCGAGGGCGGGCGGCGAGCCTCAGCCTTCCGGCGGTTAGGCGAGCTCGGGGGGCATGCGGAAGACGGTCGTCTCGATCTCGCCCTCGCTCTCCACGACGCTCTCGACGCCCAGCTCCCGCAGGCGCTCGATGATCTCGCGCACGAGCACCTCGGGCGCCGAGGCCCCGGCGGTCACGCCGACCGAGGATTTTCCCTCCAGCCACTCAGGCCGGATCTCCTGCGCCTCGTCGATCAGGTGGGCTTCGATGCCGGCGCGCTCGCCGAGCTCCTGCAGACGGTTGGAGTTCGAGCTGTTCTGCGACCCGACCACGATCAGCAGGTCGATCTTGTCCGTCAGGCGCCGCACGGCGTTCTGACGGTTCTGCGTGGCGTAGCAGATGTCCTTGAGGTCGGGCCCCTGGATGTTCGGGTAGCGCACCTTGATGGCGTCGATGATCTCCCGCGTGTCATCGATCGAGAGGGTCGTCTGGGTGACGTAGGCGACACGCTGTGGGTCGTCGATCTCCAGTTTAGCCACATCCTCGACGGTCGAGACGACCCGCACCGGTCCGGGGTAGCGTCCCATCGTGCCGACCACTTCGACGTGGCCGGGGTGGCCGATCAGGATCAGCTCACGACTCTCGCGTGCGAAGCGCTCGGCCTGCTGGTGGACCTTCGTCACCAGGGGACAGGTGGCGTCGATGATCTTCAGGCCCCGTTCGGCGCCCTCGCGTTCGACCTTGGCGGCCACGCCGTGGGCGCTGAAGATCGTGACCGCACCCGAGGGGATCTCTTCCAGGGTGTCAACGAAGTGCACGCCGCGGGAGCGTAGGTCCTCCAGAACATGGCGGTTGTGGACGATCTCGTGCAGGACAAAGACCGGCGCTCCGTGGACCTCGAGGGAACGTTCGACGATCTCGATCGCGCGGTCGACTCCGGCGCAGAAGCCGCGCGGGTTGGCCAGGCGCGCCTCCATCTCAGTCGTGCGATTCCTTGACCGCGTTGCGATTCCAGTCCGGGATCCGGACCACAATGTCCGCGCTGCCGTCGGGCACCGCCTGGCAGGCGAGGCGCGAGTCGGGGGTGAGGCCGGGAGCGTTGTCGAGCATGTCCTCCTCGTCCTCGCTGGTTTCAATGC
Organism: Planctomycetota bacterium; assembly: GCA_036010965.1. Lineage (GTDB taxonomy): Bacteria > Planctomycetota > UBA1135 > UBA1135. The sequence continues at coordinate 5,328 of DASCMO010000169.1, forward strand.
AACTCTCGGCGCCGGCCTCGATGATGACGTGGCAGGTCGAGCAGGCGCAGACCCCGCCGCAGGCGTGGTCCAGGTCGATGTCGTGCCCGATGGCGATCTCGAGCAGTGATCCCGGTCGCCCTTCTCGGGAGTAGGGAAGCTGTGCGGGATCGACCTCGACCACCTCCCCCGCAGGCTGAAAGGTGATCCTGTAGGCGCGCGTGGGGAGGGGGGCGTCGAGGTTCTCGATGTAGGGGTTGATGCCGCCCATGGCGTTGCTCGGGGGTCGAACCTCCTTTATATCCCGGCGCCAAAGTCCGAGGGAGATTTTGAGGAGGGCTCCCTCGGCCGCTCTTCTCGGCCGCTCGTGGGCTGCTCCGTCGTGGCCT
>DASCMO010000170.1:0-19107 GCA_036010965.1 Planctomycetota bacterium
TCAAGCCTCCCACCAAGTACTGAGGCAAACCTGAGGCAAAACTCAGGGCCTGTTCCAGGCAAGCTCTCGCAAGTCACTAACTGTTAGTTGCTTGTGCCCGCTAACTCAGACCGAGCGTCGGTTTCCTAATCCGATGCTCTCTGAATCGGGGTCTGAACGGCCTGTGAGCGTGCTCTCAGTAGGGGGGTGTGAGTGTGGAGAGGCGTATCGGGCGCAGACCAACCCAGCTTCCACCACCTCCAGGACCTGGGTACAGTGGCCAGATGAGCGTGACCAACATTCAGGAGAAGCTCGACCTCTTTTCAGAGCAATGGACTCCCAAGAGGATTGGAGAACTGAACGGGCAGCAGATCTTGCTGGCGAAGATCCAGGGAGAATTCGTCTTCCACAAGCATGACGATGAAGATGAGCTGTTCATGGTGATGAAAGGTCAGCTAACGCTGGAGCTGAGGGACCGATCTGTGGTCGTCGATCCCGGGGAGTTCTTCATCGTGCCAAGAGGTGTAGAGCACAAGCCCACTGCTGAAGAAGAGACTCATCTGCTCTTGTTTGAACCCCTGAGCACCAAACACACCGGCGATGTGATGGCAGACATCACGCTCGAAACCTACGAGGAAATCTAGCCGGCCTGAACTCTCCGTCAGCGGCTCCGTCGCATCACCAAGCACTCGAACCAGCCCCGGTGCAAGCGCAGGCTTCACTCGGGCATGCGGCGGACATCCGGCGTGTCTACCCAGCCAGCCTCGCGCTGCCCCGTGCCCGCGCGGTCCATGTCGCCAAGGGTCTGCCGCGCCTCGTCGGCGAGCGCCGTGAGTCGCGCGACGACCTCGGGGTGATCGCCGGAGACGTCGGTCTTCTCGGAGACCTCAGCGACCAGGTCGAAGAGCTGTAGCGAGGCCTCACCCTCCGACTTGCCCCAGTTGCGTCGCTTGTCGCTGAGGGGCAGGTGCAGCTTCCAGCGGCCGCTGCGCACGGCCTGCAACTGGTTCATCTGGTAGTAGCAGAAGACCTCGTGCGGGCTGGTCGCGCCCGCCTCCCCGCGCAGGAGTCCGATGATGTCGCGGCCGTCCATCTCGGGTGAGCGCGCACCGGCGAGGCCGGCGAAGGTCGGGAAGAGGTCGAAGGCTGCGGTGAGTTCGCTGCACTCGGTCCCGGCCGGGATCTGGCCCGGCCACCACGCGATGCAGGGGACGCGCTGGCCGCCCTCCCAGGTCTGGCCCTTGCGGCCGCGCAGCGGTCCATTGCTGCCGCCGTTGCTTCCCCGCGACCCGTTGTCGGAGGTGAAGAGGATCAGCGTGTCGTCATCGATCCCGAGCTCGCGCAGGGTCGCGACGATCACGCCGGTGGAGGCGTCGATCTCTTCGACCGCGTCGCCGTAGATCCCGTTCGCGGACTTGCCGCGAAACTCGTCGCTCGCGTGGAGCGGCAGGTGGACCATGGAGTGGGGGAGGTAGAGGAAGAAGGGTTCGTCCGCGTGCTCACGGATGAAGCGCACGGACTCCTCGGTGTAGCGCTTCGTCAAGAGGTCTTGGTTCGCCGGCGCCTCGATGACGACCTCGCCGCGCATCAATGGGAGCGGCGGCCTGCCGGGTCCCGTGCGAGCCATCATGTCGTTGCTGTAGGGGATCCCGAAGTACTCGTCGAAGCCGTGGCGCGTGGGGAGGAACTCGAGCTGGTCGCCGAGGTGCCACTTGCCGACGCAGGCGGTCGCGTAGCCCGCCTCCTTCAGAGACTCGGCGAGGGTCAGCTCGTCAGGGTTGATCCCCTTCCGGGCGCCAGGGAAGAGGACGCAGAGGTCGCGTTCGTCGAGGTGGAGGCCGACGCGCTGTGGGTAGTTGCCGGTCATGAGCGCCGCGCGCGACGGCGTGCAGACGCTGCTTGCGACGTAGAAATCCTTGAGGCGCATGCCCTCTGCTGCGAGGGCGTCGAGGTGGGGTGTGCGGTTCTTCTCGGAACCGAAGCAGCCGATGTCTCCGTACCCCATGTCGTCCACGTAGATGAGGATGAAGTTCGGCGAGCGGCGCTCTCGGAGGCCGAGGCCGGCGCATGCGGAGAGGACGGAGAGGAGGAGGGCGCCGAGGGAGAACCACTTCAGGGTCTGGAGCATGGGCAGGATTCTAGGTGAGAGGGCGCAGCGAGACGTGATTTGGTGTGGAAGTGGGGGGCCTGGCGAGCATCGCTGGCGGTCTCGTCCCGATCACCAGCTCGGAAGAGACTGGGGGAGTCTAGGTCGTGTCCACGCCCTGGCTCGGCCCCAGGTTCCCGCCTTCGTCCTGAGCCAGGACTCGTAAGGCGGGCCGGTTCGTCCCCGTCGTGGGGACGCTCGAGGGTGCTCGGTCCGCGGGGGCAGCGCACCCTGGAGGCCATACAATGGGCGCGGCGAGCTGTCGAGCCCGTCGCCCTGGCATGCGTCTACTCTGCTCCCTGACGATCTTGCTCCTGTTGTTGGGGGCCTCCGTGTCCCCGACGGGGGGCCAGGATCCCGCCACCGAGACGGCCCGCACTGAGTTCTTCGAGGCGCGCATCCGGCCGGTCCTGGTGGAGCACTGCTACGCCTGCCACAACAGCGGGAAGAGGGCCCGGGGAGGGCTGGCACTCGACCACCGGGCGGCGACACGCGAGGAGTCGAATTCGGGGACCGCGGTCGTGCCCGGGCTTCCCTTGCACATGCTCTTCACTCTGGAGGAAGGGCAGTGAGGCTCAGATGACCGAGTTCACCTCGCAGAGTGTGCTGGAGCGCTACGACCTGGCACAGGGAGCGCACGACGAGACCTGGAAGATCGGATTCGGCCCTGGGATCACCGAGGACCTGCAATGTCTCGATGCCTGGGCTGCAACCGCCGAAGACCCGTTGCAGGATTTCAAGCGCGGTCTACTGGACCTGCCCGAGGTGCATTCGCTCAGCGCGCGCGTCGCAGCTCAGATCGACCGGGGCCCGGGGTTCGCGTGGCTGCGCGGGCTCCCCGAGGTGCCCGAGCATCTCACCTCTCTCGTGTTCCTGGCGATCGGCCTGGAACTGGGCGAGACCCTCGGTGCATATGGTCGCCTCTACGACGTGGTCGATCGTGGAGAGTCCTATCGTGAACAGGCCATCCCTGTCTCACAGACGCGCGAATCCACTGGGCTGCACACCGACAGCTCCAACAGGTCCGTCTGGCCACGCACGGTCGCATTGGCCTGCTTGCATGCTTCACCGAGCGGCGGGGAGACGCTGCTGTCCTCGGCCGTGCGCGCGCACGAAGCCCTGCGCATCCGCACGCCGCAGCTTCTGGAACCGCTCTACGGTGCGTTCTTTCGAGATGTGGTGACGCCGGGCAGTGACCGGGATCCCGCAGCAGTGAGCAGGAACGCATTCCCCGTCTTCCACGATGAGCGCGGCGTCACCCTGCGTTACATGCGCTACTGGATCGAGGTGGGTCACGAGCGCGCGGGGGTCCCGCTGACCAGACTTCAGGTGCAGGCGCTCGACGCTCTCGATGAGGCTCTCGAGGACCCCGCGCACCTCACGACTTTTCGAATGAGCGCGGGCGACATGCTGTTCATCGACAACACCCGCATCGCACACGGTCGCTCCGGCTACGCCGATCAGGCAGGACGGCCGCGACATCTGCAGCGCATGTGGATCGACCGGCAACGGGTGAATTAGCCCGCGGTACCCGCCTGACCGAGAGCTCCAGGGGAACTCGAGCATCCAGGTGGCGGCCTCGTCCGCCAGGCGCGCGAGGACCTGTGCGCGCGTCCGGTCGCTGCGCAGGCTCTCCATGAGACCGGAGCGGCCGGGAATCCGAAGACCGCCCCGTATCCCTTTGTGGACATCTGGGTTCCGTAGAGATCCGCACGGTGTGCGATACCGGCCGGCCGCCTCCTATCGGTATCCTGGTTGATCCGTGGTGCGTCTAGCCGTCTCTCGATCGCGTCTCCTGTGCGGGGTCCTCCAGGTCCTGCTGTTCGTTCTCGGCCTGGCCTTGAGCCTGGCGGCGCTCGAGCCGCTGCTCCCTGCTCGCGGGGGTGACTTTCAGCGCACGAAGCTCGACCACTTTCGTCGGCATAAGGACGAGATCGATACGCTGTTCCTCGGGACCAGCACCATCTATCGCGGGTTCGATCCTGGACAGTTCGATCGCCTGACGAGCGACGGAGGACGGCCCACGCGCACCTTCAATCTGGGGCTGCCGGGGTTTTTCAGTCTGGGGTACAGCCACCTGCTCGAAGAGGTCCTCGAGATGAATCCGGCCCGCCTGCGCTGGATCCTGATCCAGATGGAGGGCGTGCCCGCCGATCGCCTGCAGGACGACACCGCCCTCACTCCTCCGGTCATCGCCTGGCATGACCTGGAGGGCACCCTGAGCGCGTGCGAGTTCTGCCGCTCTCATGGACTCTCGTCCTGGGTCGAATTCGGGCTCGTGTGGGATCAGTGGGAGTCGTTCGCCCATCGGCTCCTGAACGTTCATCGCGCCCAGTCCTGGATCGAGGCTCTGCTGGGCGTGGGGCCGAGCGTCGCGGAGCACGCCCTGTGGATCGGAGTTGGGGGCGACGGCTTCCAGGCCCTGGACGAGACTTCGGCCCGCGGTGCTGAGCGCCATGACCGGTTCCTCCTGCCTGAAGTACAGCAGAGGTACCGCGAGCAGATCGCCGGCTGGCGTGACGGGCGCGGGTGGGCCGATCCACCTGCGGAAGTGCTGGTCGAGCACTGCCGTCGGATGGATGAGCGCCTGGCGTCGGCGTCCGTGCAGTTGCTCTTCGTGACCCTCGCCGGCGCCTACCACGGGAGTCCGGCCGTGGTTGCCCACGAGAGAGGCCTGGTGGACACCCTGCTGAGCTACGACGACGTCGTCCGCTTCCCCGATCTGTTCGATCCGCGCCTGCGCTTCGACTCCAGGCACTTCACGCGCGAGGGCGCCCGGGTCTTCACCGCCCAGATCGCCGAGGATTTTCTGCGCCAGGCGGACGAGAGATGATCTTCACCGAGTTCCGGTTCTTGTTCTTCTTTCTCGCCGTCTTCTGTGTGCACTGGTCGTTGCGTTCGAATCGCTCGCGGAAGGTCTGGCTGCTGCTCACCAGTTACGCTTTCTACGCCGGTTGGGACTGGCGCTTCCTCTCCCTGCTGCTCATCTCGACGGTCGTCGACTACCTGGCGGGGCGCGGTATCGCGGCGACACCCGATGAGCGCACTCGCAAGCGCTGGGTGGCGTTCAGCTGCATCACGAACCTGGGCCTCCTGGGCGTCTTCAAGTACCGCGGCTTCTTCGTCGACTCGGCCCGCGAGTTCCTGTCCTTCCTGGGGCTGGACGTGGGGCATTCGACCCTCTCGATCGTGCTCCCCGTGGGGATCAGCTTCTACACCTTCCAGACGCTGAGCTACACGCTGGACGTGTATCGCGGGCGGTGCGAGGTGAGAAAGAGCCCGCTCGACCTGGCGCTCTTCGTGGCCTTCTTCCCTCAGCTCGTGGCAGGCCCCGTCGTGCGCGCCCGGCGCTTCCTGCCTCAGCTGGACTCCACGCGGCGCTTTGCTGACGTGGAGGTCCGTGCCCTGGTGCTCCTGTTTCTCGTCGGGTTCTTCAAGAAGGCCTGCATCTCGGACAACGTGCACGTGCTGGTCGATGCCTTCTTCGCCGACCCGGCGGCCTACACTTTCGGCGCCGCCTGGAGCGCCGTGACCCTCTTCACGGTGCAGATCTACTGCGACTTCTCGGGGTACTCGGACATGGCGGTCGCCTGCGGGGGACTTCTGGGCTATCGGTTGCCGGTCAACTTCCGCTTCCCCTACCTCGCGGGCAACGTCCGGGATGCCTGGCAGCGCTGGCACATCAGCATCACGACCTGGTTCCGCGACTACTTCTACGCGGCCTTGGGCGGAGGGCGCGGCTCATCCTGGCAGGCCGCCCGGAATGTGCTCCTGACCATGCTCGTGGTGGGGATCTGGCATGGCCCCTCGTGGCGCTTTGTGCTCTGGGGCGGGGCGCACGGCGTGGCGTTGATTTTTCACCGCTGGTGGAGTGGGCTCAAAATCGCCCGCGCGCTACGCAGGAAGGTGCCCGGTGCGGTCTGGGTCGGGGTGACCTTCGTCTGGGCGTGCACGACCATGATCCTCTTCCGCGCACCGGACCTCGCGACGGCCTGGACCACCCTGGGGTCCTTCCTCGCGTTCCGGAGTCCGGGGAGCGCATCCTTCGGGGCGGGACCATTCCTCTTGCTGGCCTTCCTGGCGGCCCTGCACGTCGGTGCCCGGCGGCACCTCCTGCGGCGGCACTGGCAGAGTGCTCCGTCGTGGGCCTTCTCGCTCCTGTGCGGTGTCTTTGCCGGCCTGATCCTGATCCTCATGAAGGGGGTGGTGCAGCCCTTCATCTACTTTCAGTTCTGAGCAGCACGGCGTGTCTCTATGATGCCAGCATGGACATCACCGAGATCGACGTTGAGCAGGCCCTCATCCATCTGCAGGACGGCGACGCCCTGTTCATGGACGTGCGAGACCCGGACAGCTTCGGCGCAGGCCACCTTCCAGGTGCCGTCAACGTGAACGACGCGACCATCCCGCTGTTCCTCACGGACACCGCCCGCGATCGGAAGATCATCGTCTACTGCTATCACGGACACATGAGCATGGGTGGCGCGGCCTACCTGAGCGAGAACGACTTCGATGACGTGGCCAGCATGCGAGGTGGCTTCTCTTGCTGGACCGGGCCGACCGAGAAAGGCGCCTGAACTTCGCGAGCTGAGCCGCGAACGCACTTGACGCCCAGCAGGGGAGGAACGGACAGGTGCCTCCAGGTGGCCGGTCTCGCCCTGCGAGATCCCCTGCCGGCGCTGCTCTCCCTGTGATTCTCGACGCGTCGGCTGTCCTCTCTAGCCCGGAGTGAGCAAGGCAACCAAGGGGAAGGGAGGGGCGTGGCGTCCTGGCGGACGCCTGACCAACCCGCGTGGTCGAGGTCTGCGAGTGACGCACGAGCGCTCCTCCGTGCGTGTTTAGATCCGAGCCTCCTGGCCGGGAGCCTTCAGGGAAGGCTGCGCATCCAGGCAGCGGCCTCGTCCAACAGGCGCTCAAGGACTTGGGCGCGTGTCCGCTCGTTGCGGACCAGAACATCGAAGCCGTGGTCGGCGCCTTCGAGGTCGATGCGCCGCGCGGGAGCGCCCAGGGTGGGCAGAGCGCGTGCCAGGAGGGGGGACTCGCAGAGGCGGTCACGGGTGCCGCGCAGAAACAGGGAGGGGACGCCAATGTCGGGAAAGTGCTCGCTGCGCAAGCGCTCGGGTTTTCCGGCGGGGTGCAGGGGGTAGCCGAGGAGCAGGAGCCCCGCGCACTCGGCTCCTTCGGCGACCAGGTGACTCGCGATACGGCCGCCCATGGACTTCCCACCCAGCACGGTGCGCTCGCAGACGACCCGCTCGCGCAGGACCCTCAGGGCAGCGCGATGCGCGGCCTCGAGGCGTGCGCGAAGATCGGGAGGGAAGCGCCGATCCTCGCGCGCGGCTCGTTCCATGAAGGGATAGTTGAAGCGCAGGACGGCGAAGCCGCGGGTGGCGAGGCCGTCGGCGACGTCGGCCATGAAGGCCGAGTCCATGGGCTGCCCAGCGCCGTGGGCGAGCAGCACGGCCGTGCCGGTCGCGGGCCGCTCGTCGCCGTCGAGCAGGGCTCCGACATGCTCGAGCCGCGGGTGATCGACGGGAATCGTGAGGGTCTTGCTGGGCATCGCTGCTCTCGGCGCGCCTCAGGCGACGGCGCGGTCGGTTAGACTCGCCGCCCGAGCGACCATGGACAAGCCCGAACTCAGCCTCCAGACATCGACGCTCTGGTACTACCCCTCGCAGCAGTACGCCGGCGAACCCATGGGCAATCCGGCCTACACCGGCCGCACGCCGTCCTGGGTGATCTGGAACCTGCTCTCGCGCTACACGCGCGAGGGCGATCTCGTCGTCGATCCCTTCTGCGGCGGCGGCACCACCCTCGACGTGGCTCGCAGCCTGGAGCGGCGCGCACTGGGCTATGACGTCGCCCCGGGGCGTGACGACGTCTTCCGGGCCGACGCGCGCCGGCTCCCCCTGGAGGACGCCAAGGCCGACTTCGTCTTCATGGATCCGCCCTACTCGACCCACGTGCGCTACTCGGGCCAACCGGACTGCATCGGGGAGCTGGACGCCTTCGAGCCGGCCTACTTCGAGGCCATGGCGGCGGTCTTCGCGGAAGTGGACCGCGTGCTTCGCGACCGCCGCTACCTCGCGCTCCTGGTGGGGGACAGCTTCAAGAAAAAGCGCGGCTTCGTGCCCATCGGTGCGCACCTCTCGGCCCTGCTCGGCGAGCGTTTCCGTCCCGTGGACCACGTGGCGGTCGTGCGCGGCAACCGCAAGCTCGAGAAACCCCACCATCACCGCGCCGCGGCGGAGGGGAACTTCTTCCTGCGCGGATTCAACCACCTGCTGATCTTCAAGAAGGAGCGCGAGCAATCGGACGCGTAGGCCGTCGGCTCGGGGTGGACTTCTACCGGCGAGGGACCGTCGAGTTGGCCCGTGAACTGGTGGGGACTCTGCTCATGCACGACTCCCCGTCCGGCCGAGCGGTCGGGCGGATCGTCGAGACCGAGGCCTACCTGTCCGAAGGTGATCCGGCCTCCCATTCCGATCGCGGGCGCACGGACCGCAACGCCTCGATGTTCGCCTGCGCCGGGACTGCCTACGTCTACCTGATCTACGGCGTTCACCGCTGTCTGAATGTGGTGACGGCCGAGGAGGGCGTGGGGGAGGCCGTGCTCCTGCGGGCCCTCGAGCCGCTCGAGGGCCTCGATGTGATGGCCGCGCGCCGCGGAACCTCGACAGTCCGTTCCCTCTGCAGCGGCCCTGGAAAGCTGGCGCAGGCCATGGGCGTGAGCGGCGAGCACGACGGCGTGTCCTTGCTGAACGGCGCCCTCGGGCTGTACGCACCCGAAGCTGATGCCGAGGGCGCAGAGGTCGCCGCCGGCCCGCGGGTGGGGATCTCGCGGGCGACCGAACTCCCCCTTCGCTTCTGGATCGCAGGCAGCCCGTTCGTTTCCCGTACCTGAAGAGCGGGGCGCGCCGGGTTTCCCAACGCCCCCCGGCGTTCCGCGGGCGTCCCGGGCTAGGGAGTCTCGGCCACGGCGTGGGCCTTGAGATCCTCGAGGCGGCAGATGTCGAGGGCTCGCGCGTGGGTCGCCTGCAGCACGACCTTGGGCGCGTGCCCGGCGTCGAAGGCCTCCACCCAGCGAGCGGCGCACAAACACCAGCGGTCGCCCGGTGAGAGGCCGGCAAAACCGTACTCGGGCATGGGGGTGGACAGGTCGTTTCCGCGCGCGCGGGAGAACTCCAGGAACTCGGCCGTCAACAGGACGCAGACCGTGTGCGAGCCCATGTCCTCGGGCCCTGTCCGACAGCAGCCGTCCCGGAAGAATCCGGTCAGAGGATCGGTGGAGCAGGGCAGCAGGGTGCTGCCCAGGACGTTCTGTTCGATGAGCTGGATCATGAGGGCATTCTATGCGCGGACATGATAGCGGTTCGCTACCACGGTCGTGGACAGGGAATGCGCAGGACCTCCTCCCGCTCCCGAGGAAACCATGCCCCGCCCCCGGGATGGCGAGGGCGACGACCGCTCATCGTCCTGGCCGATCCGCGACTTTCCCGGATGCCCTGGGGGGCGATCACGCATCCAGCCCCCAGCAACCGACAACGACCTACAGAATCGATGATTCCGAACGCCTCCGCACGGTGTGGTCCCTGAATACGGGGCGCGTTGGGTCGATCATGGCCGACGCGGCCTGGGCGGGGCGTTCCGGCGTGGAGCGCGATCCGGCGCTGTGGACGCGGGGCTTCAGTCCGCGCTGCCCAGTGAGCTTCCCCACCAGTCCTGACCCGGTCTGTAGTCGGCCGTCAGGAAGCGCGCGTGCTGCTTCTCGAGGCGTGCCGTGCCCTTGGTCGCGAGGTGGGTCCAGCGCGCGGCGCGCTTCGCCTCGTCGAAGAGGTCGTAGGGGATCGGCATGCGCGCCCCGCTGACCTCCAGCCAGGCGTCGAGGGTCGCGCGCATCGACGCGGCGCGATCGGGGTGGGTCAGGGCGAGGTCCGCTCTCTCGCCGGGATCCGTGCCCAGGTCGTAGAGCTCGTCCCGCCCGTCTTCGTGGTAATGGACCAGCTTCCAGTCGCCCGTCATCACGATCGAGGAGGGCTCGCCGCCCTGGTTGCCGTAGTGCGGGTAGTGCCAGAAGAGTGGGCGAGCGGCGATTGGCCCCCGCGCGAGCAGGGGAACGAGGCTGACGCCGTCGATGGCCTGCTGCGCGGGGACGGGCACGTCGGCGAGTTCGAGCAGGGTCGCGTACCAGTCGATACCGGAGACCGGCGTGGCACAGGTGGAGCCCGGCTCCGTCCTCCCCGGGGCGCGAACGTAGAAGGGCTCACGAATGCCGCCCTCCCACTGGCGCCCCTTCCCGCCTCGCAGGGGCAGGTTGCTCGTGGAGAAGGCGTCGCCCGAGGACACGCCGCCATTGTCCGAGGTGAAGCACACGATCGTGTCCCTTGCCAGGCCGAGCTCGTCGAGCTTGGCGAGCACGATCCCCACCGCACTGTCCATCGACTCGATCATTCCTGCGTAGATCGGGCAGTCCTGGACCTGCCGCACCGCGAGGCGGCGGTCAAAGAGGAAGCGCTCGTCGGCCAGGCCCGCGGCGTGGGCTTTCTCGCGGTACTTCCTCCAGAGGGGCTCCGTGGTCTGGATGGGGCTGTGCACCGAGTAGAACGAGAGGTAGGCGAGGAAGGGCTCGTCCTGGTGTTCTTCGATGAAGGCAGCGGTCTCTTGGCCCAGGCGTATCGGGAGCGACTCACCGTCCGGGCCCGACTCGAGGTTGGGATTCGTGTAGGGGCTGAAGTACCCGCCGCGCGGACTGCCCATATCCCAGCCTCCCGCGTTCACCTCGAAGCCGTGATCGGTCGGCCATGACCCTTTCGATCCCAGGTGCCACTTGCCGGCGAAGAAGGTGCGGTAGCCCGCGTCGCGCAGGACCTCGGCCAGGGTGTGCTCCCCGGCCCGCAGGTTGCGGTTGTACTCCGGAGGCAGGTGGCTGTCGTGCCGGCCGTTCTTGCCCCAGCGCTCACCCGTCGTGTCGCCGATCCAGGTCGTCACGCCGTGTCCGGGCGGGTACTTGCCCGTCAGGATGCTCGCCCGTGACGGGCTGCACACCTGGCATGTGGCATACCCGCGGGTGAACTTCATCCCGCCCGCCGCGATCGAATCGATGTGCGGACTCTCATAGAAGGTCGAACCTTCGTTGGAGAGGTCACGCCAGCCGAGGTCGTCCGCGAGGATGAAGACGATGTTGGGCCGGCGCCGCACGGTCTCCGTTGCGGGGGTCGCGGCGCAGGAGAGCGCGAGCCCGATGAGGGCGAGCGCGGAGGCGGGCGAAAATCTGAAGGGCATACCGGCCACCTTATCCAGTCCGCGTGTCCGTGTCCGGCTCAGCCCTGGAAGTTCGATGGGAGCCCGTGAGCGAGTGTTTCGATCTCAGCAGCGCGACATGAAGTCCGGGTTACTGGAGCGCTCGGGGCGCTGTCCCTCGTCTCGAATCCGTCCTGCGAACTAGAAGTACCAGCGCAAGGCGATCAGCCCCAGCATGCCGTTGAACTCTTCGCTGGCACTGAAGGAACCGGCGGTGGTCTCGACCCTGCCGAGCAGGTCCTCGTGCTTGAGCTGCACCTCCAGCCCGTAGTGCTCGCCGAAGGGGTAGACCAGGCCGACGCCGAAACCGATGAAGGTCATCGGATCGCGGTCGGGCCCGTCGTCCACTTCGAGCTCGTCCACGTGGGACAGTTCGAGGAAGACGAAGGGCTCGGTGTGCTTGAAGCGAGCGACGTAGTAGCGCCCGCCGACCGTCGCTCGCCAGGACTCGCCGATGTCGAGGTCTATCGTCTCGGCGGCGATGTAGCCCGTGGTCGATCCGATCAGGGGAACCTCGAAGTCCAGTCCGAAGGTCTTCCCCTCCACAGCGTGGTCGCGCTCCTCGGTATCCTCACCCTCGGTGATGACTCCGACGTAGTCGAAGGAGCTGAACACCCATTGCCTGAGCCCCACGCTGGGGCGCACGTCCGGTCTCTGGGCGCTTCCAGCCTGCGGCCACGCGCCCCCGCTGGTCGCGCTGCAGGCGCCCAGCAGGCTCAGGGTCAGGGCGCCCAGGATCGTCTTGCACAAAACCATTGAGTCCTCCGCGTTCTCTTTCGTTGGGCGGCATTGGCCGCCACAGATCATTCAATCCTTTGGGATGGACTCCAACCACGGAAAAGCGCCGGCGAGCTCACGCGTCGCGGAGGATCGGGCCCCGAGACCCGTCCAGGGCATCAACGGGGCGCCGGATCGAGCCGCTCGAGGCGTGCGCGAAACTCGTCTGCCTCCGCACTGCGACCCTCCCGCCCGAGACAGTCGATCAGGTAGCGCAGGATCGGCGCGCGCGAGGGGGCCAGCCCGTGTGCTTCGCGCAGGGGTACGATGGCCTCGGCCGTGCGGCCGACCTCCATCAGGGAGATGCCCAGGTTGTAGTGCATGCTCGCGCCGGTCCGGCCATCGCGGAGCAGGCGCTGGAAGACGGGCACCGCCTCGGCGTAGCGCTTCGATTGGATCAAGCAAGAGCCGAGCATGTTCCGGGCGTAGCTGTTCTCGGGGTTTGCAGCGAGGACCTCGCCGAACAGGGTGGCGGCCTCTCGCCAGGCGCCGGCGTTCATGCGCGCCTCTCCGCTCATCAGCTTGCGGTGCAGGGGAGCGGTCTCGGCCGGCCCGGGCAACTCGCAGGGCGCCAGGGGGTGCGGCCACTCGTCGGCCTCCTCCGCACCGGCGCCGACGTAGCCCAGGGCGCGGATGCGGGCCAGCAACTCGTCGTCGAGGGCGTCTTCTTGACCCGGATCGAGGGCCGGCAGTCCCACCGCGCGGGCGATCTCGGCGCGGTAGGGCGCGACCTCGCGCACACCGGACGCCAGCAGGTCATGCGCCTCGTCGGGGTCCGCGCCGAGGTCGAAGAGTTGCGGCCGGGAGCTGTGGACGTACTTGGCCTGCCGATCGAGCCAGCCGGCGATCGGGCTCCAGCCGTAGTAGTAGAAGCCGTTGTAGGACTCGAAGTAGACCCCGCGTCCGCTCGGTGGATCAGCGTGGAACAGACTCAGGCCGTCCAGACCTCCGGGTGCGCTCTCCGCTTCCAGGCCGAGGGCATCGATCAGGGTCGGGTGGACATCGACCACGCTGACGATGCCATCGCTGCGCTCGCCGGCACGCCGCCCGTCTGGGAGTCGCAGCAGGAACGGCACGTGCAGGGTGGACTCGTAGCAGTAGGTGGCGTGGGAATACTCCTGGTGCTCACCGAAGGCCTCGCCGTGGTCCGCCACCACGAGCACCGTCGTCTCGGACAGGGCGCCCTCGGAGCGCAAGGCATCGAGCAGACGGCCGAGCTGGTCGTCCATGGACGCCACCTCGCCCAGGTAGGCGTTGCCGCTCGCCGCGCCGGTGGTGAACTCGGCCGGCGGTGAGTAGGGCGCGTGCGGATCGAACAGGTGCACCCACAAGAAGAAGGGACGCTCGCGATCGCGCGCTGCGAGCCAGGCCAGGGCGCCCTCGACCACCTCGCGCGCCTCGCGTGCCGAGAAGTGTGCGTCGGACGTGATCCCGCGCTGGGCCGGCGCGTCGTACTGTTCGAATCCCTGGTCGAGACCGAAGCTGGAGTCGAGCACCGCCGCGGCGATGAAGGCAGCGGTCTGGATGTCCGCCTCCCGCGCGCGCTCGGCGAGGGTGCGAGCGGATTGAGGGACCGGGCTCACACCGTTCTCGCGCACGGTGTGCCGCGGTGGAGTGAGCCCGGTCATCATCGAGGCGTGCGAGGGCAGGGTGATGGGCGTCACCGTATGCGCCCGGGCGAAGACCAGGGACTCCTCCGCAAGGCGGTCGAGGTGGGGCGTGACGCTGGGCGAGCGCCCGTAGCAGCCCAGGGCGTCGGCGCGCGTCGTGTCGAGGGTGATCAGGAGGGCCGAGCGGGGAGCGGGCTCATCTCCCGCCCGGCCGCAGGCTGGGATCAGGGCAGCCAGCAGCAGCGGGCACGCGACCAGGCGAAGTCGCCTTCGGCTCATCTCTGGCGCCCGGCTCGGATCATCCATGGGCGGAGTTGCTTCGAGCTGAGACTGCGCCGCGGCTCTGCTCAGGAGCCGTCGCTGTCATCGGCGCTTGGAGTCTCGGAGATCTCATCCTCGACGATGGCCTCGTCCGGCACGATCGCCTCGGCGGGGAGTTCTTCCTCGGCCACTTCCTCTTCAAGGACCTCCCCGTCCTGAAGGACCGTATCAGTGAGGGTCTTCTCCTCGGGCAGGGTCTCGTCTTCGACCGCGGGCTCCGGCGCGGCGGGAGGCTCGACGGGCTTCACCATGTCGGTCATGCGCTTGGTGAAGTTCGTCTGGTTGTACAGAGCGATCTCGTACACCCACGGACCGAGGCGCTCGTTGAGCTCGGTGGCAGTTGCCGCCGCGCCCTCGGGATCCAGGGCCGACGCGTCGGCCTGCCCGTCATCGTTACCTTCCTCGCTCACCGGCAAGGGCCCCATGGAGGCCACGGCGGCCGGTCCCTCTTCGTCGAAGGAGGCCTGGAAGGTCGCAAAATGCTTCTCGTCCACGGTGTGCACCGTGGCGTCCACGCGCAGACCCTCGAAGGTCCAGAAGGTCGCGACGGTCGGTTCCTCCGAGCCTTCGAATCCCTCGGCCGGCAGCACGTCCTGGAGGTTCAGGTACTCCAGGGCGCCACACAGGCCGTTGGCCACCGATGCGTACTTGAGCTCGTGTTCAGCGGGAATGCCGTGGACCTCGTAGTTTTCATCGTCGCGGGAACCCTTGGAGACGGACAGGTGCTCGCCGTCTGCATGGGCGAGCTCGACCGCCTGCACGGCATCGCGCTCGACCTTCAAGATTGCCTTGTCGAGCCAGGCCGCCGCATCGAGGGGCAGGGAGAGGTCGCCCTCGGCGAGCCAGGAGCGCGCCTGGCCGGGAATGCGCACGTAGGTCGAGGCCGCGCCGCCTCCTTGGCGTCGGTTGCCCACCAGGAGCTCCGCCAGCTTCGCGCCCGATCCGTCGGCCAGGACGAGCAGGGTCGAGTTCGCGCCCTCGCTGTCCACATCCTCGACTCCCAGGCGCGTGTAGCGCGCGGGAACGTCGGTCTTGGCCTCGATCTTTTGCAGCTCGGCAGCCGCGAGGATCGTCTTGCGCACGGTCTCCATCTTCGCGGGGTAGTACGCCTTCTGCACCAGGCCCCAGACGCCGTCGCGGGTCGAGACGGTGTAGCTGCCCTCGGCGTCGGTGACCGTGATGGCGGCGATGTCGTTCACCGACGCCATCAGCTCGGGGAACAGGCGCCCGAGCTGCTCGCTCGCGGTCGCTTTGGTCTCTCCTTGCCGCACGGCCACGGTGGCGACGATCAGGATCAGGGCTGCGGCCGCGGCGGCTGAGAGCGATTTCAGATTGCGGGTCATGTCAGCATCTCAAACGGAACGGGCGCGGGAGCGCATCATCGCCAGCAGGGCGATCAGCGCCGGGAGCGCGAGGGGGAGTACGAAGATGTTCAGGAGCTTGAGCTGCGAGCCGAGGCGCTCGATGTCCTTCTTGAGCTGGTGTTTCACGTCGCGCAGCTCCTTGCGCGTGCCCAGCCGCTCGGCGCGAAAGGCCTCGATCTCGGCCTGCTGCTCTGGCGAGAGGATGATTGCGCTGACGCCGCCTTCCTTCTGGCTCTGGAGCTCGTTGATCTTCTCCTCGGTCTCGCGCAAGCGCTGCTCCAGCTCCTGCTCCTTGTTGCGGAAGCGGTCCTCCGCGACTCGCCGGATCTCGGCGACCCGGTCGAAGGGGCGGTTGAAGCGCGCGCGGCTGCGCAGGCTGATCAGGTCGTTGCTGCCCGAGAGGTTGTCCAACACGTTGATCACCAGGTCGGCGTTGTTGGCCGAGGGGATCGCGATGCGGTTGCCGAAGAAGTTCTGCACGTTGACCCACCAGCGGTCCTCGAGCATGTCCGCGTCGGCGATCAGCACCACGTTGATGTCCCGCTCGGAGGCGGCGCGGTGGGGGGTGACGGCCTCCTCCTCCGCGGGCGCGTCCTCGCTCTCGGGTGCCCCCTCGGGGGGGCCGTCGGGGTAGGCGCTCGTCGTCGGTCCGCTGACGCGGGCCGCGACGGTCAGGGGGCTGCCACCGGGCAGAAAGCTCTCCAGCAGGCTAGTGGGGTTGGGCTGCAGGGCAACCTGCATGCGGTCGATCTCCATCGACTCGGAGCTGGTCTCGATGATCGGCGTGAAGCTCGTCGAGGCGTCGGGCAGCGCGCGCAGGGCGCCGACCGTGGCCATGTTGATCTCCTTCGTGAGGTTGCTGGTCACCGGGTCGTCGCCGTTCACTTCCCCCTCGCCAAGGTGCAACCAGGCGACGTATTCGATCGGCTGGCTACCCATCACCACGCGCTGGGCGTTCAGTCGGTCGCCGACGATCTTCTGGTCGGCCAACTCGACACCCCAGGCCGCGAGCAACGGGCCGAGGTCTGAGGTGCGGTCGGCGGTCAGGGCCGCCAGCTGGTTGTTGGGATCCTGGGGTACCTGCTGCACCTCGCAGTGAGGATCGACGAAGGCCAGCAGGCGCCCGCCGCCCAGCACGAACTGGTCGATCGAGTACAAGAGCTGCGGGCTGAGCCCCTGGGGATGGACGAGCATCAGGATGTCCACCTCCGCAGGGATCTCGGTGGCCGTCGCTTGCAGGGTGCGCACCTCGAAGGCCTGCCTGATCTGGTCCACGATCAGCCACGGCTCGGGAATGGCCTGCGGATTCATCGGATTGAACGGGCCGCCTTCCACGGGCAGGGTGCTCAGCAGGCCCACGACCTTTTTCTCGGGGAAGGCGAGGTTGTAGATGAGCTTGGTCAGGTCGTACTCGAGGAACTCCTCCCGGCCCACCTGGAAGAAGGGAATGACCTCCTCCTCGTCGGTGCTGTTGGTGCCCGAAAGGCCGAAGTAGAGCAGCTCGCCGGCGGCGTTGACCGGGACGCCTTGCATCCCGTAGGCGACGGCGCGGTCCTCTTCTTCGGAAAAGGGCTCGGGGTCGCTCACGAACAGTCGGAGCCTGGTTCCGGCGCGGCTCGTGTACTCCTCGAGCAGCTCCACGACGCGCTGGGCGTAGCGCTTCAGATCTGGGTAGTCGGTCGCCAGGCCGCGCGAGAAGTAGAAGCGCAGGGTGACCTCCTCGTCCATCGTGGCGAGGATGTTCTCGGTGCCCTCGGAGAGGGTGTAGAGGCCGTTCTCCGTCAGGTCGAGGCGAGCGCCGCGCAAGAGCGCGCCGCTGGCCATATTGACGGCGAAGAACAGGGCCAGGGCGACCGCCAGCCCCGCCAGAGAGATTCGCTGCTTGTTCATGTCAGGCCTCCTAGGCGGCTTTCTTGAGGTCGATGATGATCGCGTTGGCGACCAGGAAGCAGCCGATCAACGAGCCGAAGAAGACGACGTCGCGCACGTCGATGACGCCCCGGGTGATGTCGTTGAAGTGGGTCAGGAAGCTGAAGGAGGCGACCGTCTCGGTCAACACCTCCGGCGCCCAGCCCGAGACCCAATCGAGCACGACCGGGAACCCGCTCAGGACGAAGCAGAGCAGTACGAAGATCGTCGTGACGAAGGCGATCACCTGGTTGCGCGTGATGGCCGAGATGCAGGCGCCGACGGCCAGGCAGGCGCCCGCCATCAGGAAGCTCCCGATGTAGCCGGCGAAGATCACGCCGTGGTCGGGCTGGCCGAGGTAGGCGGCGGTGATCCAGGTCGGGAGCGTCAGCAGCAGGGCGATGCCCGTGAAGCACCAGGCGGCGAGGAATTTGCCGCACACGGCCTGGGTCATGGAGATCGGCTGGGTCATGAGCAGCTCGATCGTTCCCGATTTTCGCTCCTCGGCCCACAGGCGCATGGAGATGGCGGGGATCAGGAACAGGTACAGCCAGGGATGGAAGGCGAAGAACGGCTGCAGGTCGGCCTGCTCCCGTTCGTAGAAGCCTCCAATGTAGAAGGTGAACACTCCGGTCAGGACCAGGAAGAAGAACAGGAAGACGTAGGCGACCGGGGTGGCGAAGTAGCCGCCCAGCTCGCGCTTGAAGATCGAAAACGTGATGCGCATGGGTCTTGCAGCTCTCAGCCGGCGGTGACGGTGTCGGGATTCTGGGGGGCGGCCGCCTCGCTCGCACGGTGCTCGTCCGCGGAAACGCCCGTGGTGATCTCGCGGAACACATCGTCGAGGCGTCCCTCGGGCGATCTCGCCTTGAGCTCCGCCGGCGTGCCGTCGAACAGGATGCGTCCCTCGGAGATGATGATCGCCCGCGTGCAGACCGCGTCGACCTCTTCGAGGATGTGGGTCGAGAGCACGATCACCTTGTCCTTCGCCATCTCGCTGATCAGGGCCCGCACCTCGTGCTTCTGGTTCGGGTCGAGGCCGTCGGTCGGCTCGTCGAGGATCAGCACCTCCGGGTCGTGCAGGATCGCCTGGGCGAGGCCGACGCGGCGCTTGAAGCCCTTCGAGAGGGTCTCGATGCGCTGGTGCAGCACGCCCTCGATGTGGACCTTGCTGACGACCTCGGCCATCCGGCTGGGGCGCTCGGCTGCGGGGATGCCGCGCACCTCGGCGATGAACTCGAGGAAGCTCTGGGGCGTCATGTCCGCGTAGAGCGGCGCGCCTTCCGGCAGGTAGCCGATCTTGCGCTTGACCTCGATCGGCTGCGCGCTCACCTCGTGGCCGCAGACCGTGGCGGTCCCGGCGCTGGGGTCGAGGAAGCCCGTCAGCATCTTCATGGTGGTGGACTTTCCGGCGCCGTTGGGGCCGAGGAAGCCGAGCACCTCGCCTCTCTGCACGGAGAAGCTGATGTCGTCGACGGCCTTCAGGTCGCCGAAGGTCTTGGAGAGGTTCTTGATCTCGATCATGGCGCGAGGTCGCGGGAACGGTTCGGTGGCGGGGCCAGGAGGCTGCTCGGACACACCGGGAGTGGTGCTCACAGAACAGCGCGAGGATTCTACGGACCCGCGGTCCGGGGGCAAGGGATCAGTGGGCTCAGCCGGCTTTCGCCATCCCTACGGGGGCCTCTCCGCGCTGTTGGAGAGC
>DASCMO010000171.1:0-27260 GCA_036010965.1 Planctomycetota bacterium
CCTCCGCCGCGAGTTCCACCGGGCACTTCGTCCTACCGCCGCGGATCCGCTGATCACAGGGAAGGCACGCTGATGCGTCGCAAATCGATCCTTCGCCCGACGGTCTTCTGTCAAAGGACCACAGACCTGCCGAGGCACCGTAGTCGGGGGTTCCACACACCCTGTGGGATGCTGTCCGTCGCGTTTCTCAGCGCGGGCCTCTTCGGTCAGCCGCTCGGACAGGAAACCGTCCCGGTGGCCCAGCAGGGCGAGCGTTCAGCAGACGTGCGCAGCCGCCGGGTGCGCACGGCCGCGGAACCCTTGGCGCTGGCCGGTTGCTTCGACGCTGGGGGTTGGAGGGAGCGCCTGGGACAGCCGGACCTGGACCTGCGTGAGGCGGCCTTCGATGAACTGCTCAGCGGCGCGCGGAGCTGTGGCGCCGCTCGCCGGACCCTGGCCGTCTGGGCCTGCAGCACGGCCGAACCCCAGCTAGCCTGGACCGCGCGCCTGGCCCTGCGCGAGCTCGACCGGACCACGCACGGTGGCTGGCAGACCGTCGGCCAGGGGGCCGACCCCTTGGCCGTCGCCGGCGATGGTGGCCTGACCTTGCGCCTGCGCTCGATCGAGGAGCTCCTGGCCGGAGTGTTCGACGGGGGCGGCGGCCTGAGCCTCGCGCGACCCCGGCACCTGACTCTGCCCTCTGGCCCGCCCCAGGCCCGGGGCCACCGAACCTACAGCGTCGAGGTACGACCCGACGGCGTGCGCCTCTGCGTGACCGATGGCGTACGCAGCCAGGAGTATCAGGCGCCCTGCCTGGACCTGATCCTGGAGAACCATCCGCAACTGGCGGACGAGATCCCGGGCCTGGCGGACATGGCCCTTCAGCCTTTTGGTTCGGGGACGAGGTTGCGCTGGATGGACGGGCCGGTGCGCCTGCGGATCGACCCCCTCGGCTGGCGCCGGGCCGTCGATCCGGAACGCTCGCGGACCGCGGTCGCCCCGGGCGTGGTGCCGTTCGACGTCCTGGGGATCGAGTGCGGTGTGCCCACGGCGGAGGAGCGTGCCGTCTGCCTTGTTGACCCCGACTGCGGAGTCCTGATCCGGCGCGTCGTGCCCGGCACGATCGCCGACGCTCTCGCCCTGAGGCGTGGCGACATCCTGGTGGCCCTCGACGGTCGGGCGATCTGCGTGCCCGAGGAGATCAGCTGCCTGATGGCCGAGCGCGACGCCGAGGCTTCGCTCGTGGTGGAAGTGGTCGATTGCCTGGGCGCGCGGCGCGTCAGGACCTGGCGTCCTGATGACTCCGAGTGAGCCTGGGCGAGGCGCCGGACATCGACGGGGCTCAGCCGCCGGCGAGCGAGTTGCGGCAGATCTGCTGGAGGTTGTAGGCGCGGCGGATGTCGGGGTGCTCGAAGGACAGTCCGTCGGACAGCCGTAGGTACTCGTCGATCTCGGCCAGACCCTCCTCGTAGCGCCCGAGCTCGACCAGCAGCTGGGCGCGGCGACTGTGGAGCACGGCCAGGTCGGGGGCGAGGGCACTGGCGCGCTCCAGGCGTTCGACGGCGTCGGGCTTGCGCTCCATCCGGACCAGGGTGGAGGCGGCCTGCAATTGCACTGCCAGTTCCAGGTCATCGAGGCGCGCGATGTTGTCGCGGGCGCTCTGCTCGTCGCGGCCCGATAGCTCGGGGCGCTCGAGCTGCATGCGCCAGAAGGAGCGGTCGGCGCCGGCGCTATTCAGGATCGCCTCGGCCCAGGCCAGGCCGGCCTCGTGGTCACCCAGGAGGCTCGTGACCCGCAGGGCGCCGGTCATCGCTTCGTGGTCGTTGGGGCGCAGGGCGAGGGCTCGCTCGTAGGCCGTCAGGGATTCCTCCCAGGCCGCGCGCGCGTCGCGCTCCAGGCGCAGGCTCTGCGTGGCGGAATCGGGTCCGGCGGCGCGCTGGCCCACAGCCACCCCGCGGGCGGCCTCGTCGAGGGCCAGGCCCTTGCGCTCGAGCACCTCGCCCAGACCCAGGGAGACGCGGAAGTCCTCGCTGGGGTGCAGGTCGCGGAACACCATCTCGGCCTGCAGCAAGTCCTCGACCGAGCCGCGTTTCTGCAGGGCGCGGCCCAGGAAGAGGCGCAGCTTGAAGTCGTCGGGGGCCAGGCTCAGGCCGCGCAGGGCCTGGTCGATCGCCCGGCCCACCTCGCCCATGTCCAGGTAGCCGATGGTCGACTCGGTGTGGATCTCGATCTGGCGCGCGAGCTCCTCTTCGCTGGGCTTGGTGCTCTTGCAGGCGGGGCCGGAAAGCGAGGTGCAGAGGAGCGTGGCGGTGAGGAGAGGCAGGGTTCGGGGGGAGTGCATGCGCGGCCTAGACTAGTCGTTTGCGGTGCGTTCTGGCGACAGTAGACGCTCGAGGCGCTCCGGTTGCAGACGCACCGCCAGGTTCCGACCGCCGGAGAGGGTCACCAGGCCGGCGGGCGCGCCGCGGGGCTTGTGGACCTCCTTGCGACGGGCCACGTGCACGTCGGCGCGGCGGGCTCCTTTCAGGGGCGAGAAGTGCACCGCCAGGTGGGCGGCGTCGAGCACCTCCTCGGGATCGGGCTGGACGTTGCGCGCCGTGCGCAGCACGACGTGGCTGCCCGGGGCCTCGGCGGTGTGCAGCCAGAGGTCGTTGCCGCGGCAGTGGCGGAAGGTCAGGGCGTCGTTGTCGCGGGCGCTGCGCCCGACGCGGATCTCCGAGCCGGCGCAACCCTCGAACACGCGGTAGGGGAGGCGCGGCGCGGGAGCGGGGCGCTTGCGCGGGTCGGCCTGCTGCGGAGCGTCGAGCAGCCCGGCCTCGACGCCCTCGCCGTCCAGGGCGGCGAGGTCGGTCTGCTCGTCCGCCGCGCGCAGACGCAGCTCCTCGAGGGATGCGATGCGAGCCTCGATGCGTCTCACCTCTCCCGGCAGCTCCGCGCGCGCGCGCTCCAGTTTGCGCGAGCGATCGAAGAAGCGCTGCGCGTTGCGCTGGGGATCGAGGCGCGGGTCGAGGGCGATGCGGCGTCCTGGCGAGTCCTCGTGAAAGAGGTCCTCGAGCTCGACCGAATCCATGCCGCGCCGCAGGCATCCGAGGTTGGCCAGGAGCAGTTCGCCGTCCTGGCGCACGCGCTCGGCCTCCTCGCAGGCCTCGACGCGCCGCGCGAGGCCCCTGCTCAGGGAGCGCGCGCGGTCGAGCTTGCGATCGATGCGGCGCGTCAGGGTGCGTCGCGCCCGGTCGCGATCGCGCTCGGCGACCTGGGGCAGGAGGTGGGCTTCCACGCGCCAGGAGAGGGGCGCGCGCGCCTCAGGCGCGGGATCTTCGGCCGCGGGCAGGTCCTCGGCGACGGTCGGCAGGTTCGCGGCGTCGGGCGGGTTGCCGGGGGGCGCCTGCCAGGGGCGACCGATGCCCAGGCGCGGGTTGCCCTTGCGCGACGGCGCCGGCACCAGCAGGTCGATGAGCAGGTCGCCGGGGCCGAGCAGCAGCAGGTTGGCGTGCCGGCCGGTGAGCTCCGCCAGCAGGGCCCGGCGCTCGCCGCCGCCGCCCAGCTCGAGCAGCACCATCCGATCGCCACGCACCTGTTGCAGGCGGCGCAGGGTGCTGCCCGGCAGCTCGTCCCCCAGGCGCCGGAAGAAGGGGCATAGGGGCCCTCCGGCCGAGCGCCGCACGCGCCCGTGCTGGAGGTGCAGGCGCGAGGCGTCCGGGTCTGCGGAGAGGCGCAGACGCAGGACGCGCTCGGGGTCGTCGCGCGCCGCGAACACCAGCAGCAGATCGCGCGGTGGCAGGGGGTGGACGTCGCGCAGCTCGGCGCCGGCCAGCAAGGGGTTCAGCTCGCCGACCAGCTCTCCGATCTGGCGCGCGTTGAGGCTCAGGAGAGCTCTTCCTGGACGTTGTAGACCCAGGGCTCGCTGACCGGGCTCCACTCGGCGCGCTGCTCTGGGTCGGGGAAGAAGAGGGCCAGCTCGCTCGTGGCGCTCTCGGGGCCGTCAGAGGCGTGCACCAGATTGTTGGAGAAGGACATCCCGAAGTCGCCCCGGATCGTGCCGGGAGCTGCCTCGCGTGAGTTGGTTGCGCCCACCAGGCGGCGCACCACGGCGATCGCGTCCACGCCCTCGAGGACCATGGCGACCACCGGGCCGGAGGTCATGAACCCCACCAGGTTGGCGTAGAAGGGGCGTTCGCGGTGGACCTCGTAGTGGCGCTCGATGAGCTCGGTCGGGAAGCGCCGTAGTTCGAGGCCGGTGAGCTGGAGGCCCTTGGCTTCGAAGCGGCCGATGATGCGGCCGATGAGCCCACGCTGGACGGCGTCGGGCTTGAGGAGGACGAGGGTGCGTTCCACTATCTGGCGGCCCTTGCAGGCCGGAATGGGGGCAGGGTGCGGAAAAGGACGGCGCGGAGGACCGATGGCGCGGGATTCTAGCTTCCATTCGCTACCAGCCTTCACACCAAAGCGCGCAAACGAACGGCCTGGTGGGCCTCCCTCCCGCTGATCGGAGCGCGCGTCCGTAGGGGGCCGCAATGAGCTGGCAGGGGCTTCTTCGGGACCTGCAGGCTCCAGGGCGCCAGCGGCGCCCGGCCTGGGCGCACGGGAGCGAGGTGCGGTGATGCTGATGCGCCGGTCCCGTCGCGCCGCAGGCGTCGAGGATGGGCGGTCAGGAGCGAGGCCCGGCAGAATAGATGGGCGATTTCGTGCCCCACCGGTTGACGGGCCGGGAGAGGGTCCTACATTGTTCGCCCGTGAAGTCCGTTGGAACTGGCACCGGTACGGTGCGGGGCCCATCGAACTCCTTGGAAAGTCCACCCTTCCGACGAGCACGACCGTCACGCGTGCCATGAATCACGACTATGGGCGCACAGCGGGCCTCGGCCTGACCTATGCCGGTACGATCGTGGTGATGGGAGCGCTCGGCTACGCCCTCGACGCCTTCCTGGGAAGCATGCCCTGGTTGATGATCGCTGGCATCGCGCTGGGCGCCGTCGGAGGTTTCATCTCACTGCTGAAGAAGGTTCCCGGCGGGCGATCGCGGCCGCCGCAGAACGGTCCTCCCTCTACTCCATGACTCGCACACACCTGGTGATCATCGCAGCCCTGGCCGTCGCGGGCCCGGTCGCGTGGCAGCTGGGCGGCACCCTGGGCTTCGGTGTGCTGGCCGGCTTCCTGTGCGGGGCCTCCGTGGCCGGCATGGGCGTGGCGTGGCAGCAGCATGTGGTCCGCACGCGCCCCGAGAAGGTGTACAGCGCCCATGTGCTGGCCTTCCTCTTCAAGCTGGGCGCGGTCCTGTGCGGAGCGTTGGTCTTTCGCTTCGTCGAACAGGCGGCGGCGCGCGTCGACTGGCGCAGCTTTCTGGTCACCTTCGCCGCGGCGGTGCTGGTGGTGATGGTGGCGGGCGCGTTCGATACCGCCCGGGCCCTGCGCGAGATGGCCCTGAACCGTGAGCGAGGCGCCCTGTGAAGTTCTTGCGCCTCCTGCTCGTGCTGGCGTGCGTCGTCACGCCGATCTTTCTCGCCCAGCGCCACGCCCCTCATCACGAGGGCGCCAACGCCTTCGAGACGCTCTACATGCACCTCATCCCCGCGCCCCTGGAAGTGGCCGCGGAGCATGCAGCCGAGGGCCACGGAGCTGGCCAGCACGGCAGCGAAGAGCACGGAGCCGAAGAGCACGGTGCCGAGGGCCACGGAGCGGACCAGCACGGGAGCTCGGAGCATGGCGCCGAGGAGCACGCCCTGCATGCCGCCCCGTACCTCCTAGCCCTGCCCCTGCCGGGCTTCCTGAGCCTGTTCAGCATGAACGACGGCCGCGCGGGTCCCGCGCCGCTGCTTCTGCTCACCAACCTGCAGCTGTTCCAGATCGCCGCGGCCCTGCTGATCTTCGTCGTCTTCTCGGGCGTGCCGCGCTACCTGCGCACCGGCCAGGGCGACACCATCAGCCGGCTCTTCTCGGGCTTCGCCCTCTGGATCCGTGACGAGATGGTCCTGCCGGTCATGGGGCCCGAGGACGGGCGGCGCTTCCTGCCCCTGTTCCTGTGCGTGTTCTTCTTCATCTTCTTCATGAACATGATGGGGCTGCTCCCGGGGGCGGCGACTCCCACGGCGAGCATCTTCGTCGCGGCCGCTCTCGCCGTCATGACCCTGGGCTGCATGCTCGGCTGCGGCATGGTCAAGCAGGGACCCGTGAAGTTCTGGACCAGCCTCGTGCCCGACGTCCCCGGCGCGATGTGGCCCCTGATGTTCCTGGTCGAGTTCATCGGCCTGTTCATCAAGCCCTTCGCTCTCATGATCAGGCTCTTCGCGAACATGATGGGAGGCCACCTCGTCGTGCTCTCCCTGATGGGCATGATCTTCACCTTCGGTTCCTACGGCATGGTCGTCGGCTGGGGTGCAGCCCCCGTCAGTCTCGGCTTCGCCGTCTTCATCATGATCATCGAGTTTTTCGTGGCGATGTTGCAGGCCTACATCTTCACCATGCTCTCGATCATGTTCGTGCAGGGCGCCATGCACCCGGAGCACTGACCGAGACCCACCTCCAACCGCGTCCGGCTCCGTCGGAGCCGACGCGGTATCCACTGCCAGCATTTTAAAGAGAACCCCAGAACCCAAGCAGGGCGGCAGAGGCCGCTCGTGTGAGAAAGCGAGAACGATGAACATTCTTCAGGACGGCGAACAGGTCATGGACATCGCGAAGATGGGCGCCGGTATCGGTGCGGGGCTCGCAGCCATCGGCGCGGGCATCGGCATCGGCCGCATCGGTGGCTCGGCCGCCGAAGGCACCGCCCGCCAGCCCGAGGCCGCCGAGGCCATCAAGGGCACCTCGATTGTCCTCTCAGCCCTGATCGAGGGCGTGTGCCTCTTTGGCGTCGTGGTGACGCTGCTGATCGCCCTCGGCGTCGGCGGCTGATCGATCGGACCAGACCGGTCTCCGCGGCAGTCGCTCTCAGCGGCGGCGGCGGTGCCGGTTTCCGGTCCCATCCGCGACCCAGTATCCCGAACCCAATCGACTCCCCGTGGAACCACCAGCCATGACGGCCTTCAACCTGATCTTGCCCGCGAGCGAGGGATTCAACCCCCTCGAGCTCACGGGACTGGGCAACGCCCTGTGGACCTGGATCATCTTCCTGCTGACCTTGCCGTTCGCGTGGAAGATCATCCTGGGCCCGGTCGCGCGCGCCCTCGAGGACCGCGACGGTCGCGTTTCCAAGGCCATGGAGAGCGCCGAGCAGGCCAGCCAGGACGCGGAGAAGGCGCGGGCCGAGGTCGAGGTCAAGCTCGGCGAGGCCCAGGCCGGGGCCGCCAGGTTGATGGCGGAGGCGCGCGAGCAGGGGGAGGCTCGCGAGCACGAGATCCTCGACAACGCAAGGGCCGAGGCGGAGGCCATGCGCGAACGGGCCCAGGGAGAGATCGAGACGGCCAAGGAGCAGGCCCTGGCGGCCATCCGGGACGAGGTCGTCGACCTCTCTCTGGCCGCCGCCGGCCAGGTGCTCCAGCGCCGGGTCGACTCCGAGGATGACCGGCGGATGGTGAGCGAGATGATGGGCGCGAACCAGGGCGGCGAGGGGACCTCCGGAGGGAACGGCTCGTGATCATCGACCCGGTCACTGCCCGCTACGCCGAGGCCCTCTACCAGCTGGCCGCCGAGCGCGGGGCCCTGGAAGCGGTGCGCCGCGGCGTGGAGCAGATCGCGGGGGAGATCGCCGAGCCGACCGTGGCCGCCTTCCTCTTCGATGCACGCGTGCCCGCGGCGGAGAAGCGCTCGCGACTGGAGCGCCTGACCGAGACCTTGCACCCCATGCTGCAGAACTTCGTCGGCCTGTGCTTCGACAAGAACCGCGAGGAGGTCCTGCGCGGTGTCGGAGTGGCCTTCCGCCGGCGCTACCTGGCCGGCAGGGGAGCGGTGGAGGGGCGCGTCGAGAGCGCCCGGCCGCTCTCCGAGGCCGACATCGCTGGGCTGGCCCGCAGCATTGGCAATCGGATCTCGAAGGAGGTCCTACTCGAGAACGAGATCGAACCTGGCCTGGTGGGAGGCGTGCGCGTGCTGGTGGACAACCGGCTCGTGGACCACTCCGTCCGCGGCCGGCTGGCGGGCATGCGTAAGCGGCTGCTCAGCGCGCGCATGCCCAGCGCCTGACCCGCAAGAACGAACGAACACGACTGTCAGGGAACACTGACGAGAACAGCGAGACACGAACCATGGACCTCCGACCCGCAGAAGTGACCTCGATCCTCAAGGCTGAGATTGAGTCGTACCAGGGTGAGACCTCGATGCAGAGCGTGGGCACCGTCCTCTCCGTAGGAGACGGCGTTGCGCGCGTTTACGGCCTCGAGGACTGCATGATGAACGAGCTGCTCGAGTTCTCGGGCGGCGTGCGGGGCGTGGCCCTGAACCTCGAAGAGGACAACGTCGGCTGCGTGCTCCTGGGCTCGGCGTCGGAGGTCTCCGAGGGAGACGAGGTGCGCTCGACCGGGCGCATCATCTCCGTGCCGACCGGCGACGCCCTGTTGGGGCGCGTGGTCAACGCCCTGGGCGATCCCCTCGACGGGCGCGGCCCCCTGGGCGTCACCGACGACGACTACCTGCCGATCGAGCAACCCGCTCCTTCGGTGGTGGAACGCCAGCCGGTGACCGAGCCCCTGCAGACGGGCATCAAGGCCATCGACGCCATGATCCCGATCGGGCGCGGACAGCGCGAGCTGATCATCGGCGACCGGCAGACGGGCAAGACGGCGCTCATCATCGACACGATCATCAGTCAGAAGACCACCGGCGGCGGGGACCCGTCCAACCCCGAGCAGGTGCTGTGCATCTACGTCGCGGTGGCCCAGAAGCAGTCCACGGTCGTCGATCTCGTGCGGCGCCTGGAGGCCAACGGCGCCATGGCCTACACGATCGTCGTCACCGCCAGCGCCATCGACGAAGCGTCGATGCAATACCTCTCGTGCTACGCGGGCGCGAGCATGGGAGAGCGCTTCCGCGACGAGGGCCGGCACGTCGTGATCTTCTACGACGACCTCTACAAGCAGGCCCTGGCCTACCGCCAGGTGATGCTGCTCCTGCGCCGGCCTCCCGGACGCGAGGCCTTCCCCGGCGACGTGTTCAACCTCCACAGCCGCCTGCTCGAGCGCGCGGCCAAGCTGGCGGACAATGCCCCCGAGATCAATCCGCGCTACAAGGCCGGGGGCGGCTCGATGACGGCTCTGCCCGTCGTCGAGACCCAGGAGGGGGACGTCTCGGCCTACATCCCAACCAACGTGATCTCGATCACCGACGGTCAGATCTTCCTCGAGTCGAACCTGTTCAACTCCGGCGTGCGGCCGGCGGTGAACGCGGGCATCTCCGTCTCGCGCGTGGGGGGTGCTGCGCAGATTCCGGCCATGAAGAAGAGCGCCGGTGGCCTGCGCATCAACCTCGCCCAGTACCGCGAGTTGCAGGCATTTGCGCAGTTCGGTTCGGACCTGGACAAGGCCACTCAGGCGACCCTGACCCGAGGCGAGAAGCTGGTGGAGATCCTCAAGCAGGGCCAATACGCGCCGGTCCCGGTCGAGGAGCAGGTGATGATGATCCACTCCGGCACCTTCGGCGCTCTCGACCAGGTACCGACGACGCGCGTCGGTGAGTTCGAGCGGGCCTTCTTAGCTCACATGCGCGACACCCAGCCGGCCGTGGGCCAGGGCATCCTGGAGAGCGGCGTCCTGTCGGACGAGGCCAAGGCCGCGATCGTGGAGGCCGTCGACGCCGTCCGCGCCCAGCTCGGAATGTAGACCGTGGTATCGATCAAGGAACTTCGCCTGCGGATCAAATCCGTCGGCAACATCAAGCAGATCACGCGCGCCATGGAGATGGTGTCGACGACCAAGCTGCGTCGATTCCAGGAGCGCACCGTGGCCTCGCGTCCGTACGCCGAGGAGATCGCCGGCCTGGTCGGGAATCTCGCCGGAGTGCTGGGCGACGACGTCGACGGTCTGCCTCTCTTCCGGCCCGGCGCCGGTGAGCGGACCGCGATCTTGCTGGTCTCCTCGGATCGCGGCCTGTGCGGCGCCTACAACTCCAATCTCTTCGCGGCCCTCGAAGCCGAGCTCGCCGAGGTCGGCGAGGCCAACGCCGACCTGTTCGTCATCGGCCGCAAGGGATACCAGTACTGCAGCAAGCGCGGGCTGAAGGTCGAGCGCTTCCTGGTGGAGCCTCCCCTTGAATCCGTCGACTTCGCCAGCGCCCGCGCCACGGCGCGCGTGCTCCAGGACGCCTTCCTGGGTGGGACCTACGCCCAGGTCAAGCTCTGCTTCACGAGCTTCCTGTCGATGGCCAAATACCGGCCGCGCTGCGTGCCGTTCCTCCCGATCTCCTCGGCGACCCTGACCGAGGCCGAGGACGGGGCGCCGGCGGGCGGGGACGTCCTGCTCGAGCCGGACGCCGCGACCATCTTCGAACACCTCGTCCCGCGCTACCTCGAGACGCGCGTCTACAACGCCCTGCTCGAGTCCTTGACCTCTGAATACGCCAGCCGGCGCATGTCCATGAAGGCGGCCACCGATGCCGCCACGGACATGCAAGACGTGCTGCAAGGGCGCTACAACCGTGTGCGCCAGGAATCGATCACCACCGAGCTTCTGGATATCGTCGGCGGCGCCGAGGCGCTGCGCTAGGAGCCACTGAAACAGTCTGCCGAGCCATGACCACCACGAGTACAGGCACCGTCACCCAGATCTTTGGCCCCGTCGTTGACGTGCGGTTCCCGGCGGAATCGCTCCCGGCCATCTACCACTCCCTGAAGGTCGAGGACGCCGAGCGCGGCATCGACCTGACTCTCGAGGTCGCCCAGCACCTTGGCAACGACACCGTGCGCTGCGTGGCGATGGCCACCACCGACGGCTGTCGGCGCGGGATGGCCGTCCAGGACACGGGCGGAGCTATCCATGTGCCGGTGGGCGAGGGCACCAAGGGGCGCATCTTCAACGGCCTCGGCGTGCCGTTGGACACGATCTCGCGCGGGGCCTTGCCGGAGTGCGATTCCTGGCCGATCCACCGGCCCGCGCCTGCCTTCGAGGAGCAGGAGGCGGTCAGCGAGGTGTTCGAGACGGGCATCAAGGTCGTCGACCTGCTCTGTCCCTTCGCCAAGGGCGGCAAGATCGGCCTCTTCGGGGGCGCCGGCGTGGGCAAGACCGTGCTGATCCAGGAGCTGATCCGGATCACGGCGGTCGAGAAGGGCGGCTTCAGCGTCTTCTGCGGGGTCGGCGAGCGCACCCGCGAGGGGAACGACCTGTGGCTGGAGATGACCGAAGCCCAGTACATGACCCCCGAAGGGGAGAAGGCCAGCGTGATCGACAACGCCGTGCTCGTCTTCGGCCAGATGAACGAGCCCCCCGGCGCGCGCCTGCGCGTGGGGCTGGCGGGCCTGACCATGGCCGAGTACTTCCGCGACGAGAAGGGCCAGGACGTTCTGCTCTTCGTGGACAACATCTTCCGCTTCGTGCAGGCGGGCTCGGAAGTGTCGGCCCTGCTCGGGCGCATGCCCTCGGCCGTGGGCTATCAGCCCACCATGGCGTCGGAGATGGGCGCCCTGCAGGAGCGAATCACCTCCACCAGCAAGGGCTCGGTGACCTCCATGCAGGCGGTCTATGTCCCCGCGGACGACATCACCGACCCGGCGCCGGTCGCCACCTTCGCGCACCTGGACTCGACCATCATCCTCGACCGGGCCATCTCCGAGCTGGGCATCTACCCGGCCGTGGATCCGCTCAAGTCGACCTCGCGCATGCTCGACCCGCACGTGGTGGGCGAGGAGCACTACCAGGTCGCACGATCGGTGCAGCAGATCCTGCAGCGCTACGCGGACCTCAAGGACATCATCGCTATCCTCGGGATCGAGGAACTCTCCGATGACGACAAGCACGTCGTGGCCCGCGCGCGACGCATCCAACGCTTCTTGGCTCAGCCGTTCTTCGTTGCCGAGCAGTTCACCGGCACGCCCGGCCTCTTCGTCCCGCGCGAGGAGACGGTGCGCTCCTTCAAGCGCATCATCGAGGGCGAGGTCGACGAGCTCCCCGAGCAGGCCTTCTACATGGTCGGCTCGGTGGACGATGCCATCGAGCGCGCCGGACAGATGGCGGCGGAGGCCTAGGCTGCGGCTGGAGCCCTCACTGATGGAACTCACCCTACGCGTCATCACGCCCGAGCGGATCGTCCTCGACACGACGGCCGCCTCGGTGCGCGTCCCCGGCCTCGACGGCGACATGGGGATCTTTCCGCGCCACGCCGGGATGGTGGCCGCCCTCGATGCGGGCCTCGTGCGCTATCGCGCGGACGGGGCCGAACAGACTCTGTTCGTGGACGGCGGCTTCGCAGAGGTGCGCGGCGGAACGGTGCGTGTGCTGACTGCCGCCGGCGAGAGCACCGAGGAGATCGACGTCGAGCGTGCCCGGCAGGCCGAGGAGCGTGCCCTGGAGCGCCTCTCCCACCGCGGCGAGGTCCGTGCCCGGGAGTCGGCGATCGACTTCCTGCGGGCCGAGGCGGCCCTGCGGCGCGCGCTATTGCGCCAGCAGCTCGGGCGCCGCCGTTGAGCCCGTGCCCCGGCCGGATCGACGATCTCCTGCAGCCCGTGGGGGAATCGTGCTC
Organism: Planctomycetota bacterium; assembly: GCA_036010965.1. Lineage (GTDB taxonomy): Bacteria > Planctomycetota > UBA1135 > UBA1135. Next base: position 12,580 of record DASCMO010000171.1, read on the forward strand.
CTCGGACGCTACGCTGGAATCCGCTATGGGAGACGCGCACGAAGACGTTCGAGGGGACTGGCGCCGGACGCACACCTGCGGGGAGCTCCGCGCCGAGCTCGTCGGTAGGGAGGTCACCCTCAACGGCTGGGTCGACAGTCGCCGGGATCACGGCGGGATCTACTTCGTGGACCTGCGCGACCGCTACGGCGTGACCCAGGTCGTGCTGCGCGAGGAGATCGCGGACTCGATCAAGCTGGGGCCGGAGTACGTGCTCTCCGTGCGCGGCGAGGTCGCCTCGCGCGGTGAGACCAACCGCAACGCCGGCCTGCCCACCGGCGACGTGGAGTTGATCGCTCAGCAGGTCGAGGTGCTGTCCACCTCGGAGGTGCCGCCCTTCGAGGTCATAGACGACCTCGACACGGCGATCGAGACGCGCCTGCGCTACCGCTACGTGGACCTACGCCGGGCGCCCTTGCAGCGCAACATCGCTCACCGCTCGCGCTTCATCAGCGCCATGCGGCGTGGTTTCGAGGACGAGGGGTTCCTGGAGATCGAGACGCCGATTCTGACGCGCGCCACGCCCGAGGGAGCGCGCGACTACCTCGTGCCGAGCCGCGTGCACCCGGGAAGCTTCTACGCCCTGCCCCAATCGCCTCAGATCTTCAAGCAGATCCTGATGGTGGCCGGCTACGACCGCTACTTCCAGGTCGCGCGCTGCTTCCGTGACGAGGACCTGCGGGCCGACCGCCAGCCAGAGTTCACCCAGCTGGACATGGAGATGTCCTTCGTGGAGGAAGAGGACGTCTGGAGCGTGTGGGAGCGGGTCCTCCAGCACACCTTCCGCGAGGCGATGGACGTCGAGCTGAGCCTGCCCTTCGCGCGCATGCGCTACGCCGAAGCCATGGAGCGCTTCGGCTCCGATAAACCCGACACGCGCTTCGGCATGGAGCTGGTCTGTGTCGGCGAGTGGGCGGCGACCTCGGAGTTCAAGATCTTCCGCGACACCATCGAGGGCGGGGGACGGGTCATGGGCCTGGTGGTCTCCGGCGGCGCGGAACTCTCGCGCAAGCAGATCGAGGCGCTCGAGGCCCACGCGAAGGAATACGGAGCGCACGGGCTGGCCTGGTGGAAGCCGACAGCCGACGGCGGCGCAGGGCCCCTGGCGCGCTTCATGAACGGCGACGGCAAGCCCCTGATGGAGCTGATGAGCGCCGCCGAGGGGGACCTGTGCGTCTTCGTCGCGGACCGCGCCGCCGTGGTGCAGCGCTCCCTGGGCGAACTGCGCGTGCACCTGGGCCAGAGCCGGGGCCTGGTGGGGGAGACGTCGTGGGATTTCCTGTGGGTGACCCACTTCCCGCTCTTCGAGCGCGACGAGGCGAGCGGTGGCTGGACCTCGTCCCACCACCCGTTCACCGCCCCCGAGGACTGGGAGCTGGGGGGCGACGACGCCGACCCGGGCGCCCTGGCCAGCCGCTCCTACGACCTGGTGCTGAACGGTTGGGAGCTGGGCTCGGGATCGGTCCGGATCCACCGCTCGGAAGTGCAGCAGCGCGTCTTCGAGATCCTGGGCATCTCCGCCGCGGAGCGATCCCTCAAGTTCGGCTTCCTGCTGGAGGCCCTGGCCCACGGAGCGCCGCCCCACGCCGGCTTCGCCGTGGGCCTCGATCGCATCGTGGCCCTCACCTTGGGCCTCGACAACCTGCGCGACACCGTCCCCTTCCCCAAGACCACCTCGGCCACGGACCTGATGTGCGCGGCGCCCTCGCGCGTCACTGACGAGCAGCTCGGGGATGTCCACATCGAGCTGGACGCCGCCGCACGGGCCGCCTTCGACGCCGCAGACGCCGCAGACGGCGAGCCGGAATGAGGCGCTTGGCCCCCTCTGCCCTCGCCGGGTGGCGCTCAGGCCGATTGCGAACTATGCTGCTTGGATGGAGCGGTGACGCTTCACGGCGGCGACGGATCGCCGCCCAGAACCTTGATCGGGCCCGGGACCGGGCCTGATCCTTCGAACTAGATCAAGGAGAACGACCCTGGCACAGGACTATCGCCGGAACAGACAGATACGCGTCCCCGAGGTGAGGCTAATCGACGCTGCAGGAGAGCAGGTCGGGATCGTGCAGACCTCGGATGCCGCGCGCATGGCACAGGACGCCAACCTCGATTTGGTCGAGGTCTCGCCCACTGCACGGCCGCCTGTCTGTCGGATCATGGACTTCGGCAAGTTCAAGTACGCGCAACGCAAGCGCGAGCGGACTGGACAGGGACGCAAGACGGCGTCCCACCTCAAGGAGCTGCGCGTCCGGCCCGCGATCGACAAGCACGACCTCGGCTATCGCCTCGTCCAGGGGCGCAAGTTCCTCGAGGCGGGTCACAAGGTGCAGGTTGTGTGCATCTTTCGGGGTCGCCAGCTGCGCCACCCCGAGCACGGCTACAACGTGATGAAGAGCGTCGTGTCCGTCCTCGAGGACGTGGCCAAGGTTGAGTCGCCCGCACGCATGATGGGGCGGCGCATGACGATGATGCTGGCCCCCCTGCCCCAGAAGTTGGATCGAGTCGCGGAAGGTTGAGCCGTCTTGCGGGCCGTTCCGCAGGCCGGCGACTGCCCCCGAAACTGCCCACGCGCCGCCCGATATGGGCCCGCCGGGGGACCGGGCCTGCCCAGGGGTGGCTTTGCCTGCTCCGGGCCTTGTCTCAGGCCGCTGGGACCGTACTCTGTTGCGCTCCAAGTCCGGGCTAGCCCCGGCTCCCGTGAGCGGTGCAGGCATGCCGGCGAACGGGGTTTCACCCTGAGTTGAGGAATTGCCATGCCGAAGATGAAATCCAAGGGCGCCGTCAAGAAGCGCTTCGTCGTGACCAAGAAGGGGCGCGTAAAGTGCAGTCGCCCCGCCCGCGGTCACATGCACGCTTCCAAGAGTGCGTCTGCCCGTCGCCGGCTCCGCGAACGCATCGTCCTGCCCACTAGCTGGGGCAACATGATGCGCAGGATGATGGGGTCCTGAGATGGTGCGCGTAACCTACGGCGCCGCGCGCCGGCGCAAGAAGCAGCGCTACTTCAAGGCAGCCCGCGGCTACCGCGGCGGCCGCTCCAAGCTCTGGCGTACGGTGCGTGAAGCCCTGGTGCGATCCTGGGCCTACGCCTACCGCGACCGCAAGCAGCGCAAGCGGCAGTTCCGCCGCCTGTGGATCCTTCGTATCAACGCCGCCGCGCGCCAGCGCGGGACCAACTATTCACGCCTGATGGCCGGGCTGAAGCGGGCCGGCGTGGACTTGAACCGCAAACAGCTCTCCGAGTTGGCCGTCAACGATCCGGCCGCCTTCGACGTTCTGGCCGAAGAGGCCAAGAGCGCGCTGGTCTGAGCCGGGCGGTGGAAGAGCGGATCGGGGAGCTCGGCGCCGACGCGCGCACGCGCATCGCGGCCGCAACCGATGTGGACGCCCTGCGCGCCATCGAGCGTGAGTTGGTGGGCAAGCAGGGCCCGCTGGCAGAGATCCTGGCCTCGATACCTGGCCTGGACCCGGCCCAGAGGCCGCAGGTCGGGCGCCTGGCCAACGTACTCAAGCGCGAGCTCCTGGGGGCGGTGGCGGAGCGGCGCGAGGTGCTGGAGGGCGAGCTCCTGGACGCCGCCCGCGGCAGCGACGATTTCGATCCTACCTCGCCCGCGCGCCCCGCGCAGCGCGGTTCCCTGCACCCGATCACCCGCGTCCGGCGCCAGGTGGAGGACGTCTTCACCTCGATGGGCTACCGGATCCTCGAGGGGCCGGAGGTGGAGCTCGACTACTACAACTTCCAGGCCCTCAACATCCCCGAGGACCATCCGGCGCGCGAGATGCAGGACACCTTCTACTGCGCGGGGAACGGGGAGCTGGTGATGCGCACGCACACCTCACCTGTCCAGGTGCGGACCATGGAGAGCGTCGAGCCGCCCTACCGCGTGATCTCCCTGGGGCGCGTGTTCCGCAAGGAGGAGCAGGACGCAACTCACGACCACACCTTCCACCAGGTCGAGGGCCTGGTCGTTGGGGAGGACGTCACTGCGGGCCATCTGATCGGCACCCTGCGTGCCTTGCTGGCGCAGCTGTTCGGGCGCGACCTAGACACACGCCTACGCCCGGGCTACTTCCCCTTCGTCGAGCCCGGCTTCGAGCTGGACGTGCGCTGCCCCTTCTGCGAGGGCGGCTGTCGGGTCTGCAGCCGCACCTCATGGATCGAGTTCTGCGGTCTGGGGATGGTGCACCCGCGGGTCTTCGAAGCTAGCGGCGTGGACACCGAGCGCTTCACGGGCTTTGCCTTCGGCTTCGGTCTGGACCGCTTGACGATGATGCTGCTCGGCATCGACGACGTGCGTCACTTCATGGCCGGCGACCTGCGCTTTCTGGAGCAGTTCTGATGTTGATCTCCACCCGCTGGCTCGCGCGGCACGTGGACCTCGACGGCCTCACGCCGGAGCAGGTGGCTGATTCGCTGACCCTCGCGACCGCCGAGGTCGAGGGTCTCTCGGCCTTCGCGCCGCACCTGGCGGATGTGCTGGTCGGGTTCGTGCAGACGTGCGAGCCGCACCCTGACGCGGACAAGCTCTCGGTCTGCACCGTGGACGTGGGTGGTGAGGAGCCGCTCCAGATCGTCTGCGGCGCCCCCAACATAGCCGCGGGCCAGAAGGTCGCCGTGGCCACCGTCGGCACCGTGTTGCCCGGGGACTTCAAGATCAAGAAGGCCAAGATCCGCGGGGTGGCATCCCAGGGAATGATCTGCTCCGCACAGGAGCTGGAGCTGGGGGACGACCACGACGGCATCTGGGTCCTGGACGAGGACGCTGCCGTGGGGCTGGGGGTGGCCGAGGCGCTCGACCTCACGGACACGGTGATCGAGATCGACAACAAGTCGCTCACTCACCGCCCCGATCTCTGGGGCCACCGCGGCATCGCTGCAGAGCTGGCGGCGATCCACCGCCGCGAGCTGCTGCCCCTCGATCTCAGCCTGCCGGCCTGCGGCGACGGCCCCGCGTTCCCGGTCCGGATCGATGCGCCTGCCTGCTCGCGCTACATCGCCCTGGGGGTGGATGGCGTGCGTCAGGGTCAGAGCCCGGACTGGCTGCGCTTCCTGCTGCTGGCCGTCGGGCAGCGCCCGCTCGACCTGCTGGTCGACCTCTCGAACTTCGTGATGCTGGACCTCGGCCAGCCCAACCACCTCTTCGATCGCGGGCGGCTCTCGGGCGAGGGCATCGTGGTGCGCATGGCGCGCGAGGGCGAGCGCACGACGACCCTCGACGGCGAGGAGCGCGCGCTGTCACAGGAAGATCTCCTGATCTGCTCCGGCGAGGAGCCCGTGGCCCTGGCGGGCATCATGGGCGGCGAGGGCTCGAAGGTGCTCCCGGGCACGAGCGATCTGCTGCTCGAGGTGGCGCATTTCGATCCCGTCAGCACCCGCCGCAGCGCGATCCGCCTGGGGATGCGCAGCGACGCCTCGGCACGCTTCGAGAAGGGTCTCGACCCCACCTTGCCCCTCGCTGCCGCCGCGCACCTCGTGCGCACCCTGGCCTCCATTCAGCCGGACATTTCCCTGCCCGCCCCGGCCACCGACGTGGGCACCTGGAGCGATCCGGCCTGCGAGATCGAGCTGCGCGGCGAGCGCGTGCGGCGCTTGCTCGGCCTCTCCCTCAGCGACGAGGAGATCGCCGACAGCCTGCGGCGTCTGCACTTCGGCGTGCGGGAAGGCGGGGGCGTGCTCCAGGTCTCCGTGCCCTCCGGGCGCGCGGGCAAGGACGTGGCCCTCGAGGAGGACCTGGTGGAGGAGGTGGGCCGGATCGTGGGCTACGCGCGCATTCCGGTGCGCAGCGTGACGGCCGAGATCGCGCCCCCGCCGCGCGACGACCGGCGCACCCTGGTGCGTGGGATCCAGGACCGGTTGAGCGGCGGCGCGCGCTTCCACGAGGTACTGAATTACTCCTTTCTCTCGGACGAGTCCCTGGCCGCCCTGGGCCTCGATGACTGTCCGCATGTCGAACTCCGAAACCCCGTCTGTGAAGGCGAGCGCAATGTCCGGCGCTCGGTCCTCCCGGGCCTGCTCGGCCTGCTGGAGCGCAACCGCCGCCGGCGCGAGGAGGTGCGCCTGTTCGAGATCGGCAAGGGGTACCTCCCCGAACGCCCCAGCGAGCGCGGGGAGCCCCTGGAGATCCACGAGGTCGGGCTGGTCTGGGCCGCAGTGCCTTGCGCGGCCGGCGCGCGCTTTGACGCGGGGTGCTTCGCCGGTTTGCAGGGCGTGCTCGAGGACCTGCTGGGCAGCGTGGGCTTCGACGCTCCCACCTGGGAGGTTGCGGGTGACAGCTCGCCTCCGGCCTGGGCGCACCCGGGCCGAACGCTCTTCGCCGTGCTTCCCGACGCCGCCGGTGTCCCGCGGCCGGTGGGGGTCCTGGCGGCGCTCGAACCTGGGCTGCACAGGACCTTGGGGCTTGAGGGGGAGCTGGCCACGGAGGTCGCCGCGGCCCGCATCAGCCTCGATCTGCTGCTCGACTCTGCTCCGCGCGCGGCGGGCTACCGCCCCATCCCGCGCTTTCCGTCCACGAAAATCGACGTCGCCCTGGCAGTCGGCCGAGAGGTCGGCGTGGGCGATTGTGTGGCGGCCATCGAGCGTTGTGGCAAGGGGCTGGTGGTTTCCTGCGAGCTCTTCGACGTCTTCAGTGGCGAGAGCGTGGGGGCCGGACGGCGCTCCCTGGCCTTCCACGTCGTGCTGGCCTCTCCCGAGCGCACCCTGGGGGAGGCGGACGGCAGGAAGTTCCTGAGGCGCGTGGAACGCGCTGCATTGGATCTGGGAGGCGAGCTAAGAAGCGAGTAGGCGTATGCTGGAGGCTTACGTTCGGCCCGCGGTCACTTCTGGCCGATGATGGGTCGTCAAGTCGTCTGGCCGTGAACATCGTCCTCGTCAATCCCCCCAGCCCTCCCGAGTACCGCGTCAGCCGCGGGCTGATGGGGGGCTTCGGCATGGCCGTCAACCCCGGCCTGCTGTACCCGCCGATCGAGCTGGCGCACGTGGCGTCGGTGCTCGAGGCCGACGGGCACGAGGTGGCGATCCACGACAGCGATGCGCTCGATCTGGATCTGGACAGCGCCCACGCTGCGATCGCTGCCCTCGCACCCGAGCTGGTCTGCCTGGATTCCAGCAGCACCTCCCTCAGTCAGGACCTGGAGCTCGCGCGCCGCGTGCGCGCCACGACCGGCGCTCCGGTGGGGATCCTCGGCAGTCAGGTGACCTTCACGCCCGGTGAGGTGTTCGAGAACGACAGCGTGGACGTGGTCGTGCGCGGCGAGCCCGAGTACACCGTGCGCGAAATGGCACGCTGCGTGGCGGACGGGCGTGGCCTGGAGGGGGTCGCCGGCACGAGCTGGAGGAGAGCGGACGGCGAGATCGTGCACGAACCGGAGCGGGAGAAGATCCGCGAACTCGACGAGCTGCCGCTTCCGGCGCGGCACCTGCTCGACAACAGCGCCTATCGTTTTCCAGGTATCAATGGGCCCGTCACGACGGTCAAGTCCTCGCGTGGTTGTCCGCTTGACTGCTCCTTCTGCGGCTACACCCTGGCCCAGGGGCTGCGCTTCCGCTTCCGCTCCCCAGAGCATGTCCTGGCGGAGCTGTGTGACCTCCACCGGCGGCACGGGGTCTCGCACATCGTCTTCCGCGATCCGATCTTCACCACGCGCAAGGACCGCGTGCACGCCATCTGCGACGGGATCCTGGAGGAGAAGTTGGACCTGGAGTGGCAGTGTGAAACGGCCGTCAAGGTGCTCGACCGGCCCTTGCTAGAGAAGATGGCCGCGGCCGGCTGCCGCCACATCTCGCTCGGCGTCGAATCGGGAAACGAGGCCATCCAGCGCGCCCACTGCGGAGCCAAGTTGCTCGACCACGATCAGGCCGAGGAGGTCTTTCGCGCGGCCCGGGCCGTGGGCATCGAGACGCGCGCCTTCTGCATGATCGGTTTTCCCGAGGAGACTCCGGCGATGGCGGAGGAGACCATGGACCTCGTCGAGCGTCTCGACCCCGACCAGGTCCAGTTCTGCGCTGTGACCGCCTACCCCGGGACGCCGCTCTTTGAACTCCTGCGCGGCGAGCGCGACTTCGACTACGCGTCGATGACCGGTTTTGCCGCCCTGGAAGGCAACGAGCACATGAGCGCGGCCCAGATCGAGGCCAAGATCCGAGCGGCTTACCGGCGCTTCTATCTGCGCCCGCGGCGCATCGTGAGCGAGTTGCGCCACCCCATGCGCCTGGCTGGCAAGGTGAGCCGCTACTTCACCCTGTTCCGGCGTCGGGCGTAGGCGCTTCGCGCTCTGGAGCGGGGGAGGCACCCTCTTGCGCCCAGGTCTGGGTCTCGAGATCGATCCAGCGGGACTCTCCCGTGGCGGGCAGCCAGACGCGCGCCCAGGAGTTCCAGCGTTCCAGGATCAGGGCTCTCTGCTGTTGGGGCTCGCTTACGGGCTTGGGGTGTTGCATGGCACGCCCGACTCCGTGCCCCCTCGGCACGGCGGGGGCGAAAATGCAGAGAAAAGGGCCCGTGGGCGCTCCCGTCCCCGCCGTGCCCTCAGGTCAGTGGGGCGCGGCCGTCGGCCACCCCGTCCTCGAGGTCGATCTGGTGCAGGCGGGCGGCGAACTCCTCGCCGCTGCAGACCTCCTTCTCGACCATCACGCGCTGCAGGGTCTTGGTCGCCAGAGCCAGCTCTCCGAGGGCTCGTTCGAGGCGCGCGCCGTCCACGCCGCCGTCGGCGTCGCGCATCATGGCGACTTCGCGCCGGGCGGCGGAGGCCTCGGCACGCACCTTGTCGATTTCGGAATGCTGATATATGTCGAAGATCCAGTTGATCAGGCCCATGTCTGCTCCGTGGTAGGGGTGAAGTGCAGTCTACGCCTCCCGCTTCGCTCCATTCGAGGAGATTCTCCCCGTCCGCGGAAGGTGGACCGTCGTCGCGAGCATCGGCTACCCTCTACATCGAAAGCGAGGAACGCGCATGTCCCAGATCGAGAACGTCCTGCAGGAGAACCGACGCTTCGCGCCCCCCGATTCATTTAGGGAGCGGGCGCTCCTGGGGGACGAGGAGACCTACCGGCGGATGTACCGCGAGTCGATCGACTCCCCCGAGACCTTCTGGGACTCGGTGGCCCGCGAGCTCCCGTGGATCAAGCCCTACTCGCGCGTCCTCGACTGGTCGGACGCCCCGCGCGCGCGCTGGTTCGTGGACGGTCGCATCAACGCCTCGGCGGTCTGCCTCGATCAGCACCTCGCCGAGCGCGGCGACAAGACAGCGATCATCTGGGAGGGGGAGCCGGGGGACACGCGCAGCCTGACCTACGCCGAGCTGCAGCGCGAGGTCTGCCGGGCGGCCAACGGGCTTGTGAGCCGCGGCATCGGCAAGGGCGACCGTGTCGCGATCTACATGCCGATGATCCCCGAACTGGCCGTGGCCCTGCTGGCCTGCGCGCGCATCGGTGCGGTGCACTCGGTCATCTTCGGCGGCTTCAGCGCCCAGGCCCTGCGCGACCGCATCGAGGATGGCTCGTGCTGCGCCGTGATCACTGCCGACGGCGGCTGGAGGCGGGGCAGCGTGTTGCCCCTCAAGCAGGAGGTCGACGCCGGGATCGAGGGCCTGGAGTGTGTGCACACGGTCGTCGTCGTGCGGCGCGGCGAGAACGAGGTCGAGTGGACCGAGGGCCGCGACTGCTGGTACCACGAGCTGCTGGAAGGCGTGGACGAGACGTGCGAACCCGAAGCGATGGACAGCGAGGACCTGCTCTTCCTGCTCTACACCTCCGGCTCGACCGGCAAGCCCAAGGGCATCGTCCACTCCACCGGCGGCTACCTGGTGGGGACGTACCTGACGGCGAAGTACGTCTTCGACCTGCGCGAGGACGACGTCTACTGGTGCACGGCCGACATCGGCTGGATCACCGGCCACAGCTACATCGTCTACGGGCCGCTGGCCAACGGCGCCACGATCGTGATGTACGAGGGTGCCCCGACGACGCCCCACGCTGGTCGCTTTTGGGAGCTGGTCGAGAAGCACAAGGTGTCGGTCTTCTACACCGCGCCCACGGCCATTCGCACCTTTATGCGTCTGGGCAGCCAGCACCCGGAGCGCTTCGACCTCTCCTCTCTGCGCCTGCTCGGGACGGTCGGAGAGTCGATCAATCCCGAGGCCTGGATCTGGTATCGCGAGACGATCGGCGGCAGTCGCTGTCCAATCGTCGACACCTGGTGGCAGACGGAGACGGGCGCCATCATGCTCACGCCCCTGCCGGGGGTGACCGACACCAAGCCCGGTTCCGCCACCTGGCCTTTCTTCGGCGTGGACCCGGTCATCGTCGACGAAGAGGGCAATGAGCTGGGCGCGAACCAGGGCGGCCTGCTGGCCTTGCGCAAACCCTGGCCGTCGATGTTGCGCGGAATCTGGGGCGACGAGGAGCGCTTCCGCGAGACCTACTGGGCGAAGCTCCCGGGCCTGTATTTCGCGGGCGACGGCGCGCGGCGCGATGAGGACGGCGACTTCTGGATCCTCGGGCGCGTGGACGACGTGATCAACATCAGCGGCCATAGGCTCTCGACGATGGAGGTTGAGAGCGCGCTCGTCAGCCATCCGGATGTCTGCGAGGCGGCCGTGGTGGGCCGTCCGGACGAGGTGACCGGGCAGTCGATCTGCGCCTTCGTGACCCTGGGAGCCGATGTGGATACCGGCGAGGGGTTCGGCGCTCTGCTGCGCGAGCACGTGGCGCGCGAGATCGGCAAGATGGCTCGGCCGGCGGAGGTGCGCTTCACCGACGCCCTGCCCAAGACGCGCAGCGGAAAGATCATGCGCCGCCTCCTGCGAGACATCGCGGCCGGTACGGAGTCGATCCAGGACACGAGCACGATCGAGGACTACTCGGTGCTGGCGAAGTTACGCAATTACGATGACTGAACCGGACCGCGCGCGGGACCGAGGGGGGCGGTGACGAGGCGACGCATCCTGGCGCTCGCCCTGTCGGTCGGAGCGCTCGGGCTGGCCGTTGTGCTCGTCGCGCGCGCGACGAGCCGCGCGCCGCACGCCGAGAATGTCGGGCCCGCGGTGGCCATGGAACTCGATCCCTTCGCCCTCTCGCGGCGCCTGGGGCGGGCCCTGAGGCTGCGGACCGTCTCGACTGCCGACGAGCGCCTGTTCCCCCACGAGCGTTTCGAGGACTTGCTGTCCCAGCTCGCCGACGACTTTCCGCGGGTGCACGCGAGCCTGGAGCCGGAGCGCGTGGGGGGCCACGCCCAGCTCTTTCACTGGGCGGCGCCCGAGGCCTCCGACGGGCCGCTCCTGCTCCTGGCGCACCTCGATGTCGTGCCCGTCGAAGAGGGCGGCGAGTGGCCCTACGAGCCATTCGGCGGTGAGCTCGCGGAGGGGTTCGTCTGGGGACGGGGAGCCATGGACGACAAGGGCTCGGCCCTGGCGATCCTCGAGGCCCTCGAGCACCTTCTGGGCGAGGGCTTCGTGCCGCGGCGGGACCTCTGGGTAGCCCTGGGCTTTGACGAGGAGGTGGGGGGCGAGCGCGGCGCGGCGGCCGTGGCGCGCCTCTTCGTTGAACGTGGCGTGCGGCCGGCCCTGGTGCTCGACGAGGGCCTGGCGGTGCTGGAGGGGCTCGTCGGGGGCGTCGAGCGCCCCGTGGCCGCCGTGGGCGTCTGCGAGAAGGGCTCGGCGACCGTGCGCCTGTGGGTCGAGGCCGCCGGCGGCCACTCCTCTCTCCCACCGCCCCAAACGGCGGTCGGGCGCGTGGCCGCCGCGGTGGCGCGCCTTGAGCAGCGCGGCCTGCCCGCCGCCCTCGACGGCCCGGCGCGCGACCTGTTCGAGCGGCTCGTGCCCCACATGCCCTTCACCCAGCGCCTCGTGCTCGCCAACCTGTGGCTCTTCGAGCCCCTGGTGCTGAAGCAGCTTCTGGCCGCTCCCGGCACGGCGGCCCTGGTTCGCACGACGACCGCCGCGACCCTGATCTCCGGTGGCGTAAAGGCCAACGTCCTTCCGGCGCGCGCCGAGGCCACGGTCAACTTCCGCGTACACCCGCACGACACCGTGGCCGATGTCCTGGCCCACGTGCGCGCGGTGATCGATGACGTAGAGGTGCAGGTGGAGTTGCTCGAAGCCGTCGAGCCCTCACCCGTCTCCTCATCCTCCGGCGAGGCCTTCGCCTGGTTGGAGCGCACCATCAGGCAGATCTTTCCCGAGGCGATCGTCGCGCCCTCTCTCGTGACCGGGGCCACCGACGCTCGACATTACGCGGCCTGCTCGCCCACCATCTACCGCTTTCTGCCCATGCGTCTGGGGCCGGACGACTTGCCGCGCATCCACGGGGCGGGGGAGCGCCTGGCCCTGGAAGGCTATCTGGACATGGTGCGCTTCTATGCCCAGCTCATCCGCAACGGTTGACGGCGCGCTTGGGGCTCAGTTTCGGGCGCTGCGCTCGCGCCACCAGTCGCCCGCCGCGACCTGCCGTATCCCCTCGGCGTAGGGGCGCGGCTGCCAGCCGAGCTCGACCGTGGCGTTGGTGATGTCGTGCTCGTGGTGCAGGGTGAAGTAGGCCGAGGCGCGCCGGTCCTCGGTCGTGTCCGTGAACAAGCCCTTGAGCAGGATCAGCCGGTCGGCCCACTTCTTCGAGATGTTGCGTCGCCGCACTCCGCCGTCGCAGGCCTCGATCGAGAGATCGATGAAGTCGTTGTAGGGGATGCCCGCCGGGCCGGCGAGCTCGTAGCAGCAGTCCACCCCGCGCTCGAAGTCGAAGAAGCGCATCACCGCGTCCACCACGTCCTCGACATGGACCGGGCTGATGCGCGACTTGCCGTCGTGGGGGACCCAGATCGTGCCCTTGGGGGCGCTGCACTGGCGCAGCAGAGGGGCGGTGTGGCGCTGATCACCGACGCCGTAAACGAGGGTCGGGCGAAAGGAGGTCCAGTTGATCCCCGAGCCGCGAATGAGCTTCTCCTGGATGCGCTTGGTGTCGCGGTAATAGCTGTAGACCGGAGCGCCGATGACCGCCGAGGAGACCACCCACAGCTCGAAATTCTCCTTGCGATTCAGGCCCTGGCGCGTCGCTTCCTCGAGCAGGGACTCCGTGCCGCCGATATTGATGGCTCGCATCTCCGCATCGTCGATGTGGTCGTGGGCGCTGGCGAGGTGCATCAGCAGGTCGGCGTCCTCCAGGAAGCCCTTGAGGGAGTCGCCGTCCGCCAGGTCGCCGACGTGCTCGCGGCGCTCGACTCCCCCGAAGGTGGGAAGGGCGTGCTCGCGTCCGGGGCGGACGAGCATGCGCAGGTCGTGGCCGGCGCCGGCCAGGGCGCGGGCCAGGTAGGTGCCGATGAAGCCCGTGGCCCCTGTCATGGCGATCAACATGAGCGCAGAGCATAGCAGAGCGCTCGCGGCGTTCGGCGCGGCCGCGGCTCTCGATCACCTGGCGCGGGCGTCTTTCCGCGGCGCGAGCAACTCCTCCCCGTAGCGGCGCGTGGCCTCCGAGAGTCCCGCCGGCAGGGCCTCGAGGAAGTCCCCCAGGGCGCGGCGCGTGGCGCGCGCCGCCGGGCGGCAGGCCGCCGGCAGGTGATCGACGAACTGCGCTCGTCCGGCCCAGCGCAGGGCATCGACGCTGTAGCCGGCAAGAAACGAGAGTGGGGCGCGGAATTCGAGCACCGGCCGATCGTCGGTCATGGGCGCGACGCCGCCCGCGAAGGCTCGCAGGGCCGGGTCGTCGGCCACCTGCAGGGCGGCCAGCTCACAGGCGTCGTGGATCCCGGCCGCCGCCAGGGAGGCGCCCATCTCCACCGACCACTCGAGCGCGTCGGTGCTGCCCTCGCCCTCTAGGGGGCGCTGGGAACCCACCAGGGCCAGGTCGTAGGCGGTCAACCAGGCCGAGGTGTGCTCGAAGGCGGCGCACCAGGTCGCGACGACCGTGCGCACGTCGCGGGTGGAGAGCTGGTAGAGCGGCAGCCACTGAGAGGCGACCCCGCCCTCGGCCAGGTGGTCCGCCATGTTGCGGAAGTGCTCGACAGAGTAGAGGTCGCTCGAACCGCGGGTCCAGGGATGGATCGGGTCGGAGGTGATCAGGTCGAAGCGCTGCTTCGAGCGCGCCAGGGCGAGGCGGCCGTCGGCGAACTCGATGCGCACCCGCGGGTCCGTCAGGACGCCGCCGTTCCAGTCCGTGAACTCGCGCGCCGCCGCCAGCACAGCGGGGGAGATCTCGAAGACCTCCAGCTCCTCGAGCTCGGGCAGGTAGAGCAGTGCGCCGGCGGTCATGCCCGTGCCGAGACCGATCACCAGGGCCGTGCGCACCTGCCCGTGGAGCAGGGCCGGCACATGGCTCAACAGCCGCTGCAGGCGCAGGTCAACGGGTGCGGTCGTCGCGACCACCTTGCCGTCGACGCGCAGAGAGCGGACCGTTTCGCCCTGCGCCTCGCGGCTGTCCTCGACGGCCACCGTGGCGCGCGTCCCGTGGTGCAGGGCTATGAGCTCCGTGCCCGCCGTGGGTTTGCTCCCGCCGCGCGCTCCGGTCAGGGCCAGCAAGGCGGTCAGGATCCCGCCCACGACCAGGTGCACCGGACGCCGCCCCGGTGCGGCGAGCGCCGCCGCGAAGGCGACGGCGACCAGGAGCAGCAGGGTTGCGCGCGGCCCGAGCCAGGCGGGCAGGACCAGACCCGCCAGCAGGCTGCCGCACA
>DASCMO010000172.1:0-36332 GCA_036010965.1 Planctomycetota bacterium
GCGTAGGATGTGCTGGCGACCGCAAGCCGCTCTAATCTCAGGAAGGACCACCGCTCATGATCCAGTTCATCGCACTGTTCGGGCTGCTCGGCGGGGGGGTCGCCGACTCGCCTCCCGCCCTCGTCGAGGACCTGGAGAGCACCTACTTCGAGCTCGAGGAGGCCTATGAAGACGCCATGAGCGCATGGCGCGAGGGGCTCAACGCCTGGCGCAAGGCACGCGCCGAGGACCCCAAGCTCAGGCCGCCGACCTCGCCCGCCTCGGCCTTCTACCCGCGCTACTGGGAGCTCAGCCAGGGAGGCTTCGGACGCGCCAAGCTCTGGTGTCTGAAGCAGTTCCACTCGGCCCGCGAGCTGGGGGGGATGTCGAACCGCCTGGGCCTGTGCCTGGATCTGGTGCAGAACCACGCCGGCGAGGAGTGGGCGGTGGAGATCGTCGAGGTCCTCGGGCGCCTGGCGAGCCCCTCGCGAAACAACCTGGGGCCCAACGTCGCCTTCGGCCTGATGGACGAGATCGCCGACCGC
Source organism: Planctomycetota bacterium (assembly GCA_036010965.1). Classification (GTDB taxonomy): domain Bacteria; phylum Planctomycetota; class UBA1135; order UBA1135. The sequence goes on from DASCMO010000172.1 coordinate 525, forward strand.
AATGACGACCCGGACATCCTCGTCAACGTCCTATACAACAAGGGCCGCTCCCTCGAGCGCAGCGACGACGAGGAGGAGGTCGCGCAGGCACACGCCTTCTTTCGCACCCTACGCGAGGAGCACGCCGAGCACGAGCTCGCTCAGCGTGCCGCGGGCTTCCTCTTCCGCGAGGAGCACCTGCAGATCGGCATGACCTGCCCGGACTTCACCTCGAGTGACGTCGATGGGAATCCTGTGCGACTCTCGGACCATCGCGGTCGAGTGGTCGTGCTCGACTTCTGGGGATTCTGGTGAGGCCCTTGCCGTGCGATGATCCCGCACGAGAAGGCGCTCGTGGAGCGCCTTGGAGACCAGCCTTTCACCCTGCTCGGCATCAACTCAGATTCCGATCCCGATAAGTTCCGCGCCCAGTGCGAGGAGTTCGGCGTGACCTGGACCAGCAGCTTCGAGGGTTCCACCCGCGAGGGTGTACCGCGCGCCTGGGGCGTGACCTACTGGCCGACCATTTACGTCCTCGACCACGAGGGCGTGATCCGCTTCAAGGACGTGCGTGGCGAGGAGATGGACGCCGCCGTCGACCTCCTGCTCGCCGAGCAGCGCGGGGAGGCCCCGCCCGCCGGACGGGAGCTGGCGTCAGACCCCGACCACGGGCGCTGACGGACGTGACCGGGGATTCAGAGAGAGCGGCCGTCCCGGCGCTGCCGGGGCCGCCTTAGGGTCGGGGGTGGGCGAAGTGTTCGAAGAACAGCGCTCCTGCGCCGGCGAGCACCAGGGCCCACCAGATCACTACCCAGAGAATCGGCCATTTCGTCTCGGGTCGCGCCGCCCTGCTCCTGCACAGCCAGTTCGCCAACAAGAGGCCCAGGAGCATGGGGCCCCAGCCCATGCAGGTGAACCAACGCCTGAACGCTTCCCACCCGCGGCTATCCACAGCATCGGGGCCCAGTCCGTCCCTCAGGATCCAGGCGAAGGGTGCCATGAAGATCCAACACAGGAGCGCTGCTTGGACCAGGATCCGGAGGGTGGCGGAGGCAAGTTCTCGACGTCTCACAGAGACATCCTAGCTAGCGAGATTCCCGACGCGTCCCCTCGGCGCTTGGGCTGCGCCCTATCCGGCGCGTATCCTCTGCGCCTCGCCGACGACCCGAGGTAAACCGCAACGCACCATGGCCAAGCCCCAGCCGACCCTGATGGACAAGATCGTCTCCCTCTGCAAGCGCAGGGGATTCATCTTTCAGGCTTCCGAGATCTATGGCGGCATCGGGAACACCTACGACTACGGGCCGCTCGGAGTCGAGCTCAAGCGGCGCGTCAAGGACGCCTGGTGGAACGCCACCGTGACCGGCCGTGGGGACGTCGTCGGGCTGGACTCGGCCATCATCCAGAACCCCAAGACCTGGGAGACTTCCGGGCACGTGGCGGGCTTCACCGACCCCATGGTGGACTGCAAGAAGTGCAAGGCGCGCTTCCGGGCCGACCACATCGCCGACCTCTCGTGCCCTGAGAAGCCCTCCAAACGGCCGGGCGAGTGCGAGGGCGAGCTGACCGAGCCGCGCTCCTTCAACCTGATGTTCAAGACCCACGTGGGCCCGATGGAGGACTCGGGCTCGATCGCCTATCTGCGGCCCGAGACGGCCCAGGGGATTTTCCTGAACTTCAAGTCGGTCCTCGAGAGCTCGCGCCTCAAGCCGCCCTTCGGCATCGCCCAGATCGGCAAGTCCTTTCGCAACGAGATCACCCCCGGCAACTTCATCTTTCGCACGCGCGAGTTCGAGCAGGCGGAGATGGAGTTCTTCGTGCCGCCCGCGGAGAACGATGAGTGGTACGAGCACTGGCGCAGCGCGCGCTTCGACTGGTACGTGCAGCACGGCATCAACCCCGAGCGCCTGCGCCTGCGCGAGCACGGCGCTGCCGAGCTCGCTCACTACTCGACGGCCACCGCGGACATCGAATACGAGTATCCCTTCGGCTGGGGCGAGCTCGAGGGCATCGCCTGCCGCACGGACTTCGACCTCGCGCGCCACTCCGAGGCCTCGGGGACGGACCTGCGCTACTTCGATCCGGAGAGCAGGGAACGCTACTTTCCCTACGTGATCGAACCGGCGGGCGGCGTCGATCGCATGGCGTTGACCTTCCTGATCGACGCCTACGAGGAAGAGGTTCTCGAGAAGGACACGCGCGTCGTGATCCACTTCCACCCACGCATCGCGCCGATCACCGCGGCGATCTTCCCGCTGGTCAAGAAGGAAGGCATGCCCGAGCGCGCGCGGGAGATCGAGGCCGATCTGCGGGCGGCGCGCCTGACCACCTTCTACGACGAGAAGGCGGCCATCGGTCGCCGCTACCGCCGCCAGGACGAGGTCGGCACCCCCTTCTGCGTGACGATTGACGGCGACACTCTCTCCGAGAACGTCGTCACCGTGCGCCACCGCGACTCCATGGAGCAGGAGCGCGTCCCTGCGGGCGAGCTCGTCGCCTACCTGGACGAGGCCGTGCGCACCTGGGGCCTGCCGTCTACAGTCTAGGCGACCGCCGGCGAACCGCCCGACTGGCGGACAAGGCGTACCGAGCCATGCAACGCTGCCTCCTCATCCTCCTCGCTGCGCTCTCGGGCGCCTGGCTCGCGGATGCGCGGCTGGGACAGGACCCGCCCGCCGACGAGAGCGCATCGGAGGCGCTCGTGGAGGCCTATAAAGACGCTCTCAAAATCTGGAAGCAGGACTACCGCCTGGCCTTCGGCCTGGAGGAACGCGAAGCTCTCAGCGAGCGTCACCCGGCCGTCGGCTTCCTGCCGCGCTTCGTAGCCTGCGGCGCGGGCGGCGATGGGAAGGCTCTACTGTGGGCGACACGCCTCGTGGACGACGCACGAGGGACGGCGGCCGAGCGCAAGGCGCTGAAGCGACGCTGCTACGAGCGCCTGGTGGAGGAGTTCGGTGCGCGCTCGTGGTTTCGGGAAGCGGTCGTCGCCATCGACGAGGACCGGGCGGACCTCGGGAGCGCGACCGCGGCGACCCTTTTGGCCAAGGTCGCCGAGCAGGGCGCGACCTCCGCTCTGCGGGCCGAGGCCCTCTGGCGCTGGGGGGGGCTGTTGATCGACAGCGAACGACCCGATCAACGCGCTGCCGGTCTGGCGATCTGGGAGCGACTGTTCGCCGAATACCCGCGCACCTTGCAGAGCGCCCGCGCACGGCAGGAATACGAACTGGAGAAGCACCTGGGCATCGGATCGGTGGCCCGCGACTTCGAGGCGACCGACCTGCAAGGGAGGAAGTTCAAGCTCTCCGACTACCGCGGCAAGGTCGTCGTGCTGGACTTCTGGGGCTTCTGGTGCCCCACTTGTCGCCGTGCTCTGCCACACCTCGTTCAGCTCAATCAACGCCTAGCGGACGAGCCCTTCGCGATCCTGGGCGTCAACACCGATAGCGACGCCGAGGCGGTCCGCTCACAACTGAGCGGCCAGCACGTCAACTGGCGCAACGCCTTCGACGGCTCCCGCAACGGCCCGCTGACACGTGCCTGGCGCGTGCGGTCCTTCCCGACTGTCTACGTCCTCGATCACGAGGGGCGCATCCGCGCCCGCAACGTTCACGGCGACGCCCTCGACCGCAAGGTGCTCGAGCTGTTGGCCGAAATGAAAGAAGATGCCTAGGATGCCACCATGTTGATCCCCATCGCGATGATGTGCGCATCTCTCAGCGCGCCGCTGCAGGACGCAGAGTCCGCCAAGGTCGACGGGCTGGTCGAACAGCTCAACGTCGAGTACGAGGAGGCGCTGGACGCCCACCGCCTGGCCCTCAAGGGCGCCGAGGGCCTGAAGGCGCGCCGCGCCTTGCGCAAGGCCCACCCGGCCAGAGAGTTCCTGCCCCGCTTCGAGATCCTCGGGCTCGAAGGAGGAGGCAAGGCCTGGATGTGGATCATCGCTCAGTGCCGCGTGGCGGGCGTCGAGCGTAAGCAGATCGGAGCCCTCAAGGATCGCTGCTTCACGCGCCTGTGCGCGGAGCACTCGGGCGCCGAGTGGTTCGGCGAGGTGCTCGAGCGCCTGCGGCGGGAGGAGCGCGCCATCGGCGACGAACGCGTGCGCGAACTGCTGGGTGGAGTGATCACCGACGGTGCGAGCGAGGCGAGCCGCGCGGGCGCGCTCTACCAGCTCGCGCGCCTGGAGTTCGGGGGTGACGAGCAGGGCGAGGCGCGCGGCCTCGCGCTGTTCGAACGACTGATCGAGGAGTACCCCGAGACGACCTACGCCGAGGACGCGGCCCGCGCTCTGTTCCAGAGCCGCTACCTGGCGATCGGCAAGACCCCGCCCGACTTCGAGACCACCGATGCGGACGGCGTCGCGTTCCGACTCTCCGACTACCGCGGGAAGATCGTCGTGGTGGATTTCTGGGGATTCTGGTGAGGCCCCTGCAAGGGTGAGTTCCCTCACCAGAAGGCGCTGGTCAAGCGCCTGCAAGGAGAACCCTTCGCTCTCCTCGGCATCAACACCGACAGCGACAAGGACGAGTACCGGCGGCAGATCGAGGAAACCGGGATCACCTGGCGCAGCTCCTGGCAGGGCTCGACCCGCGGCCCGCTCTGCGAGCTGTGGCAAGTGAACTCCTTCCCCACCCTCTACCTGCTCGACGCCAAGGGCGTCATCCGCGCCCGCGATCTGCGCGGCGAGGCAGTCGGCGCGAAGGTCGACGAGCTGTTGGCGGAGCTGAAGGCGCGCGGGAGCGGCTGACCAGCGCCGCCCGGGGATCAGAAGCCGACGGCCTGTCCGTCCTTGCGTGACTCCGAGGCGCCGAAGTAGACGCCCCGCTGCCGGGCGACCGCCTGGTATCCGCCGAAGGCACCCACGCCGGCGGCGACCTGGTGGTGCCGTCGCACGAGCTCGCGCACGTTCTCCTGGCTGAACCCGCTCTCGAGCAGCAGCCGCCCGCTTCCCGAGGCCCGCTCGCCCGTGGGCCGGGACGAGCCGCTGTGCACCATGCGCGGCGCGTCGCCCGCCTCTTGCAGTCCGAAACCGAAGTCCACCAGGTTGATCACGATCTGGGCGTGGCCCTGGGGCTGGGTGTCGCCGCCCATCACACCGAAGCTCACCCAGGGGCGTCCGTCGCGCGTCAGGAAGGCCGGGATGATCGTGTGAAAGGGGCGCTTTCGGGGTGCGTAGGTGTTGGCGCGCCCGGGCGTCAGGTCGAACAGCTCGCCGCGGTCCTGCAGGCAAAAACCCAGGCCGGGAGGCGTGAGACCCGAGCCCATGCCGCGGTAGTTGCTCTGGATCAGCGACACCATCTGACCGTCGTCGTCGGCTGTCGAGAGGCAGATCGTGTCCCCGCGGGCGAGGGCCGGATTGCCGGGCTCGATATGGCGGCCGGCGCGTACGGGGTCGATCAGAGCGCGTCGCGTCGCCGCGTACTCCTTCGAGATCAACGCCTCCACGGGCACCTCGGCGAACTCCGGGTCGGCGTAGAAGCGCGCGCGATCCTCGAAGGCCAGCTTCTTGGCCTCGCACAGGAAGTGCAGGTGATCGGCGCTCCCGAAACCCATCGCGGACAGGTCGTAGTCCTCGAGGATGTTCAGGATCTGCAGGGCGGCGATGCCCTGCCCGCTAGGCGGCAGCTCCCAGAGCTCGACGCCGCGGTAGGTCGTCGAGACCGGATCGATCCAGTCGGAGCGGTGCCGCTCCAGGTCCTCGCGGCGCAGGTAGCCGTCGGTCGAGCGCATGAAGGCGTCGATGGTCTCGGCGACCTCTCCGGCGTAGAACGCCTCCCGCCCCTCGGCGCCGATACGCTCCAGGGTGCGCGCGAGGTCGGGGTTGGCGAACAGCTCACCCTTTGCCGGCGCTCGCCCTGCGGGCAGGAAGGTGTCCGCGAATCCGGGCTGGCCCCCCAGGACCTTGGCGCTGCGCTGCCAGGCCCAGGCGATCACCTCGGTGATCGGTGCTCCCTCGCGGGCGTAGCGCACCGCCGGCTCGAACACGCGCTCGAGGGGCAGGCGACCGTAGCGCTCGTGGAGCTCGCACCAGCCGTCCACGCAGCCGGGCACGCTCACCGACAGGGGGCCGTGGGCTGGGATGCGCTCAATCCCCAAGCGGGCGAATTCCTCGAGGGAGAGCCCCGCGGGCGAGCGCCCGCTAGCGTTCAGGCCCGCCAGGCGGCGCTGGTCGGGGTCCCAGACCAGCGCGAACAGGTCGCCGCCCAGACCGCAGCCGGTGGGCTCGACCAGGCACTGCACGGCGTTGGCGCCGATGGCGGCGTCCACCGCGCTGCCGCCGGCTGCCAGCAGGCCCACGGCCGCCTGGCTGGCCAGGGGCTGGCTTGTGGCGGCCATCCCGTGCAGAGCGATGATCTCGGAACGAGAGGCGAAGGGCTGGCCGGTGATGCGGTCCACGAGGCGATTGTACCCGCCACTCGCGCCCGTCCGTCGTCTACTCCAGGGCGACGCGCGCGGCCAGGCCCCTGGGGCCCAAGCCCGTGGGGGCGTCGGCCAGCCACTCCAGCAATCCCTCGTCCTGGATCGAGAACACGCTCATGGTCGAGGAGCTGAGGTTCAGGACGTAGAGGAACTCCTCCGCGGCGTCGATGAAGAGCGCCTGCGGCCCGCTGCCAGCCGTGATCTGGGCGCGCGCCGTGAACGAGCCGCCGTCGTCGAGGTTGATCAGGTCGCCGGTCTCCGGTCGCACGTCGTAGAGCAGGATCTCACCATTGCCGCCGGAGGTGAAGAAGGCCGCCACGTAGGCGTAGCGTCCCGAGGGGCTGATCACCACGTCGACCGGGAAGGAATCGACCGCCGTCCCGGGCGGAACGATGTCGAGGCTCCCGTCCGTGGCGTTCAGATCGAAGGGGACGACCTCGTCGGCCGTGGCGAGGGTCGTGTAGGCCCGATCGCCGCCGGGCGAGAAGGCCAGGGTCGTCGGCATGCCCTGGGCCACGGCGTCGGGCGTCAATGCTGAGAGTCCGCCGGCCGCGGGGTCGATGGCGAAGACCTGGATTCCGCCGTTGTTGCCCGCGCCGCCACCGTCGACGACATACAGGAAGCGGCCCGTCGGATCGGCCGCCACCTTGAGCGGACCAAGGCCGATGGCCTGCGTGCCGACGGCGAGCAAGCTGCCGTCGCCTTGGAGCTCGAAGGCCGCCACGGTGGAGCTGTCGCTGAAGGCGGCGTAGACGAAGCGAGCGCTGGGCTCGACCACCACCGAGACGGCGCTCGCTGACGGATCGGCGGGCGTGCCGTTGTCGATCAGCAGGCCGTCGGTGCCGAAGGTGTACACGCTCACGCCGCCCGAGCCCGCGTTGGCCACGAAGGCGAAGCGCCCGAGCGGGTCGATCGCCACGTCGTCGGGGGACTCGCCCGTGAGGGCCGTGCCGACCTCCAGGGGCAGGGCGGGATTCGCCTCCAGAGAAAAGGTCGAGACGTCGTCCGCGTTGCTGTTGGTGACGAACAGGTGCGTCGTGCGAGGTTGGGGAGCGGGACTGTTGACGATCGCCAGTCCGCGCGGATCGAGGCGCGTGCGCAGGGAGCCGGTGGGGGAGAGGGAGCCGTCACCGGGGTCGAAGTTGCCGGTCCGCACGCTGTGCGCCGCGCTGTCCACGACCTGCAGCGTTTCGCCAGAAGGCGAGAACTCGATGGCCACATCGCCCGCGCTCCCGATCAGGCTGCTCAAGACCGAGAGGTCGCCGGTCGCGGCGTCAACCCCATAGCGCGCGATCGTCGCCGAGCCGGGACACAGGACGTAGAGGAACGCCCCGTCGGGGTGCACCGCCGCCGCCGTCGGCCCGACGTCGGCCGCCAGGGCGGCGACCAGGGACAGGCCGCCCGTCGCCGGATCGAGGGCGCACTGGACGATCAGTCCCCCGGCGTCATCGGAGATGTAGAGGGCGTCGCCGGCCGAGCCGAGGGCGCCACCCGCCGGTGTGGCGGGGTGTATCACGATCTCGTCGGCGCTCGAGAGCGCGCCCGTGGCCTCGTCGAGAGTGAAGCTCGCGACGCGGCCGGAGTCGTGGTGCAGGGTGATGAGCGAGTTCCCGTCGGCGGTCAGCAGCAGGCCGCTGGCGTCGGCCTCGATGGCGAGGGGAGAGTCGAGCAGGTCGAGGCCCGCCGTGTCGGGATCGACGGCGAAGACCGCCAGCTCATCCGAACCGGCTGAGAGCGCGAACAGGAAGGCGCCCGAGGGATGCACGGCCAGGTGATGGGGGGCGGCGCCGAGGGAGGCCGAGCCGCTCGACGAGAGGCGGCCCGTGGTCGGATCGACTGCCAGGATCGCCAGGGTCGTCGAGAGGGCGTCGCTCACGTAGCACGCCTCGCCGTCGGGGCTCGCGACGATGGCCTCGGGCTCGGCCAGCTCGTCGGCGACGAGGGCGTAGCCGCCGTGCTGCAGGCGCTCGGCGTCGGAGAGGGTGTAGATCGACAGGGTGCTGTCCCCGGCGTTGGCCACGAGGGCGAAGCGCGCAAAGAGCGGCAGCGGGGGATCGTCGCCTCCCGTTCCCGTTCCGGTACCTGCGCCCGTGCCGGAGCTGATCTCGGGCAGGGAGTCGCGGAAGCCGCCCTCGCAGCCGGCGAGCAGCGCGGCCAGGGCGAGCGAGAGGCAGGCGCCGGCGGCGGTGATGCGCGAGCCACGCGGGCTCGATGCTGTGCTCGGATTCATGGCGGTGAGGGGCTCGGATCGACTCCCGTGCGCGGGGGAGGTCTTCCAGCAGAATGCGACAGCCTAAACAAACCCCCCTTCCGGGGAGCGGTCAAGCGTGTGGGGCCGAGAGGATTGTAAGCCCCACGCCGAGTGCCTTTCGGGAGCGGGGGCGGAAAGTCTTTCCACACGAGCGGCGCGCGCCGATCATGGGGCTGCGATGTCGAGGAGTGAAGCTGACCGACCGGTCGAGGTGGAAGTCGAGCGCCTGCCCGAGCGGGAGGGGCGCGCCGAGGCGCCCGGGCGCGCCCCGCGTGCGGCCCTCGACCCGGTCGTGGCCGGGATCGTGATCGACGTCCTCGACGCCGTGACCCGCGGGCCGCGCGGCGCTCTGCTGGGTCTCGCCCTGGGTGTTCCGGTGGGCTACTGGGTCGGCCGCCGCCAGGGCTTCGACCGCAAGAGCAGCCTGGGCCTCGGCGGTCTGTGCGGCGTCTACTGCGCCTTGCCCGGCACGGCGCCCGTTCCCCTGGGGACGGTGCTGGGAATGTACCAGCGCTTCGTCCAGCCTTGAGCCGTCGCGGGTGCCGCGCCCCTTAGCGCGCGCCGCCCGCGCGCGCGCGCTCCAGGAGCACGGGCGCCAGGGCGCGCGCCTTGATCACGCACTGGTCGGAGTTGTCGTAGTCGAAGCGTCCGAAGCGACCCAGGGGAAACAGATCCTGCCCTTCGAGCCACTCGAGGCTCACGCGCCGGCGCTCGGCGTAGTCGTGGTCGAAGACGATGTAGGCGTGGCCTACATCGCTGCGATCCGTGAACAGGATCTCCTCGCGCGCGAGCATCTTCGCCCGCACCAGCCCGTCCACGACCTGGCTCTCGAGCTCCGCTCCCGGCAACTCCGGGCCGCCCCGGCAGGTCACCTCGCACAGGAACGAGGTGCGCCCCTCGGGGGCGTTCTCCGGTGAGTAGTTTGACATGTAGGTGACGCGGTTCGCCGGTCCCTGCTCGGCGTGCGGCAGGTAGACCCACGAGAGGTCCGGGTGCTCGGGTCGGTCGAGGGCGATCAGGAAGCTGGCGAGGGAGTTGTATTCGAGCTCGCGCATGGCCTTGGCGACCTGCGCTGGGACGCCCTGCACCAGCTTCGGCAGGATCGTCAAGGGCAAGGTGACAACGACGCAGTCGAACCCCTCGCCGTTGACCTCCCAGAGCTCACCTTGGCGCGCCAGACTCTCCACCGGCGTCGAGAGGCGCACGCGCTCGAGCAGCGGCGCGGCGATGCCGTCGGTGATGGCCTGGAAGCCGTGCCGGCGCGGGTAGGCGAAGCTCGACTGGTGCGTGTAGCCCTCGGTCGAGATGCCCACCGAGCCCCGCAGCACGTCGTCGATCGGGGCCTCGGGCACGCGCCCGGCGACCCAGTCGCTCGTGATCTGCTCCAGGGGCCGCTTCCAGACCTTTGCGTTGTAGGGGTCCATGAAGTGCGCGGCGATCCCGTCGCCGAAGCGCCAGCGGATCCAGGCCCCGAAGTCGGCCGGGGCCACCGAGCCGGTCGCGAGCCGCTCGTGCCAGGCTTCCACATAGCCCTTGATGCAATCGAAGTTCGCCTCGGCGGGCAGATCGCTCAGGCCGTTCTCGAAGGGGTACTTCACGAAGCGGTCGCCGAAGCGGATCTTCGTGTTGCGCGCGTTGCGGACGAAGGCCTCCTCGCCCCCGGCGCAGTCCTTCATCCAGGCCGCGGTCTCGGCGTCCTTCGAGTAGAGGATGTGGCCGCCGGCCAGGTCGTAGGTGAAACCTTCCACGGTCTTCGAGCGGCACAGGCCGCCCACGACGGACGCCGCCTCGAAGAGGTCGATGTCGGCCAGGTCGAAACCGCCCTCTACGAGGGTGCGTGCCAGGGCGAGACCCGACACGCCGGCACCGAGGATGGCGGTCTTCACGCGCTGCGGAGGGGGGTGAGGGTGGAGTACACGGGCGAAAATGGACGCGTCGTCGGAGCGCGCTCAGCGCTCCCTGATCAGGAGCTCGCGCGGCAGGCCGGCGCGCTCGAGGGCTCCCGCGGCGTCGCGCAACCAGCGCCGTCCGTCGCTAGTGTAGCCCGCCGTGGGGCGCAGGCCCGGTTGGAGGTCCTCGAAGTAGCGGTTGAAGGCCCCCATGCAGACCTCGCGCGCGTACTTGGCCGCGCAGGAGGCGAGGGCTGTCGTGAGAGAGCGCAGCTCGGCCCGCTCGCAGAACAGGACTAGCATGGCTCGCCGCTCGGGTTCGCGTGCCGAGAGCTGGTAGGCCGAGCAGACCGGGGTCTCCGCCAGGGCCTGGAACTCGGCGCGCGGGAAGGCGCGCAGGAGCTGGCGCGCGTAGTGCGTGCGCCCGCCCTGGCGGTCGACGACCACGGTCAACTGCTCGCCGCCGTAGGCGTTCCAGAGCATGCGTAGGATGTCCGCCACGTGGGACCAGACCGTCTGGCTCTTGTTTCCGGTGCGGCGCCAGGAGCGGTTGAGCTCGCCCACCGGCACCACGCGAGCGGCGCTCTCGAGGATCTCGACGCCAGCGCGCGCCGTGCAGCGTCGCAGGCGCTCGGCGCGCAGCTCGAGGCGGCCGGGGTCCACCCACACGGGCAGGCGCGCGGGCAGGTGCGCGTACCAGGGGTGGCGCTCCAGTTCGCCCGCGGCCGGGCGCAGGCCCTCGGGGCCCGCTCTCAGCAGTCCCGCGCCGTCGGCGGGCGGCGCGCCGCCGCGCGCCAGGCTGGCGAAGCACAGGGCGGTCGTCTCCAGGCGCGCCCGCCCGTTCGCCGTGCGCGAGAACACGCGCTTGGAGTCGGCCACGACGAGCTTCGCGGCCCCGTCCCGCGGGTCGTCGGAGACCTCGTCCCGCAAGCGCTCCCAGAGGGTCTGGGCGCCGTGGGGCACGCGCAGGGCCGCGTAGCCCAGGGTGAGCGGTCCGAGCATCGGGCCGAGCCCCGCCTCGTCGATCCCGGCGACGACGCGCGTGCGCCGCGGCGCTTCAGGCGGCGGCGGCATCCGTCCTTCCCCGGCCGCGCACCAGCAGCACGACGCAGACCATGGCAGCGACGATCGAGATCAACTGCGAGGTCGAGAGGGTGTCGGTGAACCACTTGCCGCGCACGGCGTCCCCGCGGAAGTGCTCGATCGCAAAGCGCGTGATCGAGTAGAGCAGCAGGACCCACAAGCTGACCTGCCCCGCGTAGCGGCGGCGCTGCAGGATCGACCAGGCCACGATGCCGAGCAGCAGGGCGTTGATGCTCATCCAGGGCTGGGTGGCCCACAGGACCTCGCCCGCGTTCTGGGCGCCGAAGAGGCTGCCGGGGGGGAGCGGATCGGGCACCTGCACGGTGATCGGGAAGGGCAGGTTGCGGTACGCCTCGGGCACGACCGCGCCGTAGTCGTCGCCCACCATCAGGCAGCCCACGCGCCCGATGGACTGGGCGAAGAAGGCGGCGGTCATCCCCAGGTCCAGGCCGTTCCACAGGCGCACGCCCTCCAGGCGCGCGCGCCACATGCCCGCGCACACGCCGCCGATCATCCCGCCGTACATGACCAACCCGCCCTCCCAGAAGAAGAGCATCGAGAGCGGGTCGGCCAGGTAGGAGCGGCCCGTCTCGGAGTCGCGCAGGATCTCGACCACGACGTACATCAAGCGCGCGCCGCCGAAGATGCCGAACAGGGCCCACATGGTCATGGCCGAGTAGCGCGCCGGGTCGCCGGACGGATCGTCTCCGTGGCGGGCGGCGAGGCGCTGCAGGATGTGCGCGCCGACCAGGAAGGCGATGGCCACCATGGCTCCGAAGGCTCGCAGGCGGAAGGGCTCCGCGAGGAACGGCAGGTTGAGTTCGAACAGGTAGGGGTGCATGGAGATCAGGTTCGCCGAGGAGGGGCGGATTGTAGGCCGTCCGGGCGGGCTGCTCCCAGGGCTTCGTGGCGGTCGTTTCGCCTCGGCGCTACACTCCCCGCCTCCCCAGCGCTCCGGCGCCCGCGACGGGAGAGCTCCCCTTCGCCCTGAATGTAAGGCGATCCGCGCCGCTGGCGGTCTCGTCCTGTTCGGAGGCGGATCCCGATTTCACCGCAGTTATCCATGACCACAGGCTCGACCTCACGCCCCGATGGCAAGGTGTTCATCGAGGGCCGCTACCGCAAGCTGACGCGCGACCTCCCTCAGACGGTGTTTTTCTGTCCCGACTGCAAGGGGCACCCGCGGCGTCGAAAAAAGTGCGAGCGCTGCGAGGGTTTCGGGAAGCTCACGCGCGACTCGGTGCAGGAATTGGTCGGCTGGGTGCTCGGAGCGGCTTTCAAGACCCGCAAGAACAAGTTCCACGGCGCCGGTCGCGAGGACATCGACGTGCGCATGCTCGGCCGCGGCCGGCCGTTCGTTATGGAGATGATCAACCCGCGCGAGACCGATGTGGACCTGGCCGCCCTCGAAGCGGAGATCAACCGTCGCAACGAGGGCCGACTGGAGCTGGAGGGCTTGCACTGGTCGGAGAAGGGGCGCGTGCGCATCCTCAAGGAGACGCGCCACGCCAAGGAGTACGGGGCCCTGGTCGAGGCCGAGGGCGAACTCGGCGAGGGCGCCGTGGAATCCATGGTCGGTCGGCGCATCAACATCGAGCAGCTCACGCCCCGGCGCGTGGCCCATCGGCGGGCGGAGCTGGTGCGCGAGCGCTGGATCGAGGTGACCTCGGTCGAGGCCGCCGAAGGAGAGCGGCGTCACACCGTCCGCATCCGCACCGAGCACGGGACCTACGTCAAGGAGGCGATCACGGGCGAGGCTGGCAGCACGCGCCCGTCGCTCTCGGACCTGCTCGAGGTGCCTTGCATCTGCGTCGAACTCGATGTGCTCGAGATCCTCGACGAGGAGGGCGAGTCGCTCCCCGACCGTCGCGCACCGGCGGGTTTTGGCGACGGGGTCTGAGGGCGCCGCCCGGATCCGCCATCTCGCTGCACGAGCGAGCGCCCCTCCCGCGGGGGAATGCACCGTCGGGGAGCTTCACCGCCTGGTAGCGAAGAGCTCGCTCGCGGTGCGTCGAGCCGTCAGATCGCGACGCCGATCACTTCCGTCTCGAAGACCAGCTTGCGCTCGACGAAACCCTGCATGAAGTAGGTGAACATCGTGCTTCGTAGCCGGTGCAGCTTGGCGATGAACAACAGCCTCATCCCCGGCTCCACCACGCCGCGGAAGCGCGTCGCGTTGAGGCCTCCGAAGCCGAAGAAGCGCTGGTCGTCCGGGTCCGACCGCAAGAGGCCGCTGTCGTAGGAGCAGAGCTGCGCTCCCGCCTCGATCATCAGGGCACCGGGGAAGATCGGCCGCCCCGGGATGTGGTCCTCCGCCCACCAGTCGTCGGCGCGGATGTCCTTGAAGCCGATGATCACCCCCTCGTCGGCGTCGCGGTGCAGGATGCCGTCGAGCAGGGCAAAGCGCCCGCGCTGGTCGAGGTGGGCGAACATGTCCTCGCGCGTGGCGATCACCTCTGAGAGGTCGATGCTGTCGAGGTCTACGAGGGGCGGAGCGGGCATGGTGAACGGTGAACGGGGGTCAGGGCGCCGGAGAGTCTATCCCTCTTCCCGTCCGGGTGTTCCACCCCGAATGGGCAAACGACCGGCTTGGATGGCCTGCGCTCCGTCGAGCTCCCCCAGCCAGGCACGGCGCTCGACGACGCGGTTGTAGGCGATGGCCTTGAGGGCGGTGGAGGCGTTGATGGCCCACCAGACCCCCGCGGCGGCAAGGCCCAGCGGCGCTGCGAGAGCCCAGGCCAGGGGAATACGCAGTAGGTTGCCAATGCTGGAGATCCAGAGGATCGGCCGCGTGTGACCGGCGCCGTTGAGGATCTTCTCGTTGACGGTCTCCTCGGCCACGAAGAGCTGCGACCAGGCCAGGATCGTCACGTAGCCGATGGTCTCGCGCAGGATGTTGGGGTCGTCGGTGAAGAGCGGGGCGACGAGTGGCCCTCCGATCAAGAACAGCAGGCAGAACGCGATCCCGGCCGTGCGCGCGATGCGCCGCACGCTGCGCACCGCCAGCAGGGCACCGGCCCGGTCTCCTGCTCCCAGGTTGCGTCCCACGATCGAGGCTCCGGCCAGGGCGATGCCGAGGAAGAAGGGGAAGCTGACGCTCTCGAAGACGTTGAAGCCGATCCCCAGGCCCGCCACCGCCGCTCCGCCGAGGGGATTGATGACCACGACGAGCAGGGCCCAGTAGACCGCTGCGTACATCAGGATCGAGAGCCCCGCGGGCGCTCCGATGCGCACGATCTCCGTCAGGCCGGACAGTTTCAGGGGAGAGCCGCTCCACAGGCGCAGGCCGTGCTTTGCACGCAACAGCACCAGGCCCGCGGTCATCACGCAGGCGCGCGAGGAGCAGCTCGCCAGCGCGGCTCCGGCGATGCCGAACCCGGCGAAGCTCCCGAGGCCGTAGATCAGGATCGGGTTGAGGCAAGCGTTCAGCATCACCGCGAAGATCTGCAAGATCATCGGGGTGCGCGTGTCGCCCATGCCGATGAAGGTCGAGTCGACGATCGGAGTCAGGACCAGGGGCAGGACGAGCAGGAAGATCGTGCCCAGGTACTCGCAGACCAGGCGCTCCTGCTCCGCGCCGGTGGCGAGCAGGGCTGCCAGGGAGGGGGTCAGCAGGGTCCCGACCACCCCCAGGGCGATCGCCAGCAGCAGGCCGCCCGCGAGGGCGTGGCGCACGGTCGAGTCGCGCGCCGCACGGTTTTCGGCGCCCGTCGCGCGCGAGATCAGCGGCAGCACGCCCCCAACGAGGAAGAAGATCACCCCGAAGTTCATGATCAGCACGAAGGTGCTCGAGGCGATCGCCGCGTGGGCGTGCGTGCCGAGATCGGCGACGAAGTACTGGTCGTTGATCCGGTAGCCGTTGTGGAGGATGAACGAGAGTATCGACGGCCACGCGAGCCGCGCCACGTCTCCCACTCCGGCGGGCGCGCGGCGGCTCAACGGACCGCGACGTTGAGCTCCTGGGTCGGCCCCAGCTCGATGTCGACCACCATTTTCCCCCGTCGCCCTTCGCCGTCACGGGCCGAGAGGTTGAAGTGGCCCGGGGGCAGGTAGCGCACCATCAGCAGGCCGCGCTCGTCGGTCGTACCCCTGATGCGCCCGCCCTCGGAGCCGAAGCCCTGGACCTTGACTCCGCCGACGCGTTTGCCCGATAGGTCGACAGAGTAGATCTGGAGCGAGGCGGTGGGGGGGATCTCGCGCAAGGGAAAATTCATCGATGGCGCGCGGAACGATAGCTCGTCGAAGGGCAACAGCGGGGCTTCGGGCGGACCGAAGTAGATCCGGTACTCCCCGTCGGGAACGTCCTCGAACAGGTACGCCCCCGTCGGCCCGGTGCGGGTCGTCGTGCGCTTGCGGGTCGCGATGCGCTCGAGGGTGACCAAGAGGTTCGGGGCCAGGGAGCCGTCCTCCCCCAGGACCAGGCCGTCGAGAAAACCCGTCGGGTAGATGCGGACCGTGACGAAGGGGTCGCGCGCGCCGCGCACGAGGAGCACCGGCAGGGGCCGGCTGTTCATGCCGGGCGCTTCGATCGTCAGGTCGTAGCCGCCGAGGGGCAGATCGCTGAGCGCGAACTCGCGCTCGTCGCCGCCGTACTCCGCCTCGCGCTCGACGGCCCGCTCCTTGCCCCGCAAGTAGAGGCTGGGCCGGACGACGACCTTCCAGGTCTCGGGGAAACTCACGTCCTCTTCGACGCTCACCCGGCCGCGGATCGAGCCGGACCCCTCGAAGTCGGCTGGGTCTTGGCGCGCCGCAGCGGTGCTGCCGGCCTCGGAGGGAGAGAGGCGCACGACCGCGGGGGCAGTCTCGCTCGGTGGAGCGAGCTCGCGCGCCGGCTGCGAGCGAGCCCGGGGCTCCTCCGCGGGTCGGCGCAGCTCAGTCGAGCTTCCTTGGCCCTCGAATCCCGCCTTGAAGATCAGGAAAAGCGCCGCGAGGCCTAGGGCCAAGGCTCCGGCCACCAAGGCCAGGGCGCGCCCGGATCGGGCGTGTGCGATCGTGCTGCCGCTCCTTACTCGCTCGAACGCTTGCTGGGGGGGTGCTAATCTCTCGCTCGTCACATCCATCTCCACGCTGTCTCCGGCGTCGGCGCACGCCGTGCGCGCCACCTACCGGTGGCCGCGCAAGCCCGCATCCTACCCATCCCGCGAGGGGTGGGGTACCCGACGAAGCTCATGACCTCTCTCTTCCCCAGAACTCCTCGGCGCCGCGGCGCCTTCTTCGCCCTGCTCTTCGCCCTCGTCCTCGCCGGCCTGACGACTTCGGCGAGGTCTCCCTCGCCCGCCCAGGACGGCCGGGTGATCGTGCTCGGTTTTGACGGCGGCGACTACCGCACGGCTCGCGCCGCCATGGAAGAGGGGCGGATGCCCAACCTCGCCGCCCTCGCGGGAGAGGGGACCTTCGCTCCCCTGGGCACCACCCTCTCGGCGGAATCGCCCGTCGCCTGGTGTGCCCTGAACACCGGCCAGGATCCGTCCTACACGGGCGTGCCTGGTTTCGTGGCGCGCATCCTCACGCGCCGCGGCGAGCGCGTCCTGGAGGGCGGGATGCCGAGCCCCGCGCCGGCGCACCAGGGCCGGGAAGACCGGCGCGTGGTGGACATGGAGACCCCGGCGCTGATCGGGATCCTCAGCAGCAGGGAGCCCGCCACCCTGGCGCTGACGGCCGGCCTCGTCGTGGCCTTGCTCTTCACCTTGGCCTTCACCGTGTTGCTGCGCATGCGACTGCCCCTGGCCGTGGGCCTGGCGCTGCTCCTGGGAGGCATCGGCGGTTTCGGCGCGCACGTGGCGGCGGGCTACGTGCCGGCGTTCGTGCCCGACATCGTCACCAATCCCACGGAGGTCCCGGCCTTCTGGGACGCGGCCGCCGAGGCGGGCGTGCCGACCGTCGTGCTCGACGCGGCCATGTCCTGGGACCGGCCGGGTTCGGAGAACCTGCGCCTGCTCGCTGGTCTGGGCCTGCCGGACTCGCGCGGGAGCAACGGCGACTGGTTCATCTACACGACCGACGACCTCGAGCTCGACCGCCCTCCCAAGGGCAAGGCAGGGCTGACCGCCGGGACGGTCTTTCGCGTCGACTGGCAGGGCGATCTGATCGACACCTGGATCTACGGCCCGAAGAACTTTTGCGGGCTCGATCGCCTGCAGGGTGAGATCGACGCCCTCGACGAGGAGCTCTCGGACAACACCCTGGGCTGGAAAGAGGGCGAGCGCCTGCGCAGCGAGAAGACCGCTCTGAGCGAACGCCTGTCGGCCCTCGAGGACGAGCGTGTCTCCTTGCCCTTGACGGTGAGGAAGAAGGGTGACGATCGCGTCGTGGTCAGCATCGCCGGGGCTGGGCAGGAGCTGGGCGAGGGAGAGTGGTCCGACTGGTACCACCTGAACTTCGAGCTCAATCCGCTGATCAAGGTCCACGCGATCACGCGCGTGAACGTCATGCAGCTCGACGGGATCTTCCGCCTGTTCGTGAACGTGCTCGAGACCGACCCGTCGAACCCTCCCTTCTGGCAGCCGATCAGCTCGCCGCCCTCCTACTCGGCCGAGCTGGCGCGCGCCGCCGGGAGTCCCTTCGAGACCTTCGGCTGGGCCTGCGCGACGATGCCCTTCAAGGACGGCCTGATCGAGCCGGAGATGTTCATGGAGGACATCGAGTTCACCTTGAAGTGGCGCGAGGGTCTGCTGCGCGACGCCCTGGCCGCCGGCGATTGGCGGCTGTTGATGGCGGTCTTCAGCACGCCCGACCGCGTGCAGCACATGATGTACCAGTACTACGATTCCGAGCACCCGCTGTACGACGAAGAGGCCGCCGGCCGCAAGATGACCTTCTTCGGTGAGCAGATCGAGTTGCGCGACGCGATCCCGGCCATCTACCGTCAGGTGGATCGTCTGATCGGCATCGTGCGCGAGGCGCTCGGCCCCGACGACACCCTCTTGATCTGCGCTGACCACGGCTTCCAGAGTTTTCGCCACCAGTTCCACGTGAACAACTGGCTGGCCGAGAAGGGCTTCCTGGTGTTGCGTGAGGGGGTGAGTTCGCGCCAGCGGCGTTCGCTGATGTACGTCGACTGGTCGCGCACGCGCGCCTACGCCCTCGGTCTGGGGATGGTCTACCTGAACCTGGAGGGCCGGGAGGCTCAGGGGATCGTCGCGCCCGAGGACGCCGGAGCCTTGCTTGCGGAGATCCGGAGCGAGCTACTGGCCACGACGGACACGCGCGAGGAGTTCGCCGGCCAGCGGGTCGTGGACGAGGCCACGATCCTGGGCGAGGTGCACCACGGGCCTTTCGCTAACCGCGAGGGCGATCTGATGATCGGTTTCGCCCCGACCTACCGCGTCTCCTGGGGAACGACCTTGGGTGACATCCGCCTCACGAGGTCGGCCGACGGTACGAGCGTGCCGGGC
This sequence comes from Planctomycetota bacterium, assembly GCA_036010965.1. Classification (GTDB taxonomy): domain Bacteria; phylum Planctomycetota; class UBA1135; order UBA1135. The sequence continues at coordinate 19,538 of DASCMO010000172.1, forward strand.
GACGTCTTCCAGCCCAACAAGAAGAACTGGTCCGGCGGCCACGTCTCCGTCGCTCCGCGCAATGTGAGCGGCATGTTCGGCAGCAACCGCGAGCTCACCGGCGGCGCGGTCGAGGACCCGCACCTGCTCGACATCGCTCCGACGGTCCTGGACCTTCTGGGCGTCGCCATCCCAGAGGCGATGCAGCGCGAGGCTCTGGAGCTGCGCTGACACCACCGGGCGGTGAGGCCTGGGCTCTCTACTGGCGCAGAGGGCACACGGGAAGCTGCTCTCGGCGGACACGCCCGGTTCGGGGCGCGGATCAGCTATTACTGAACCGACAAGGACGACTCGTCCCTCGTCTTCGAGATCAGCGGTGGGGGCTGCATTTCCCCCGAGATCGTCAAGGATCGTGCGAGCCCCGCGTTCCTATCCAGACGCGATCAGGATCACTCTCCCGCACTCCTTGCCGTGATCTCGCGGTTCGAAGCTCTCAGGCTGTCAGGGATATGACAGCGACAACCGCCTTCGTTTCTCAGCCAGGATCCGGTCTAGGACCAGGCGGTTTTCATTTCCTGCTGGGTGACCTTGCCGTCCTTGTTGGTGTCGGCCTTGGAGAGGCGGGTCCAGAACCTGGGGCCGGCCTCTTCCTTCGAGATGGCTCCATCGTCATCCGAGTCCAGGCGCTCGAGCAATGCATCGATCCGGTCCTGGACGTCATCGACCGCGCCGGGCTGAGCGGAGAGGGAACTCGCCATCAGGCAGAAGCCTGCGAGGGTTGTAAGGGTCAGTCGTGTTCGATTCATGGTTCCGGTTCTTTCAGGCTCGCGATGGATGAAGGATGAAGCCTGCCGAACTCTCCGCCGACGGAGGGGACACGGCAGGGCATTTCTGCTCTGGACCAGATCTTAATGCAGTGAAGTGGATGGGTGGACTCTGGCTTCGAAGAAGCGGCGGTTTTCCCCAATACACCCAGGGCACGAGGCGTAGAAGCCTGTGTTCGAAGTCGAGTGGAGCGAAAAAGCGCGGGTTGCCGTGAAGAAACCGCTCCGTCGGGCGACCAAGGGCGCGCAGGTAGCGAACGATCATGAAACCCACTCCCTCTAGCAGCGCCGAAACCCGGAGCTCTCCGCAGGAGCGCGAGCTCCTGGCGAAGGTCGCCGCGGGCTGCACGGGCGTCGAGCGCAAGGCGCGCTTTCGCTGGAGAGATCGCGAGACCGGCGCGCGCATGCTCGTCGAGGTCGGTGGGGACGAGGATTTCCTGGGGGCACTCGAAGCCTGCGGATTCGAACGACTCGTGGCGGAAGTACCCGCGACCAACACCGTGAAAGCGGCACCACTCGACCCTCAGGGGATGGAGGGTTCGATGCTGGTAGCGGGAGAGGCCGTCCGCACCAAGAGAGCGGACGGCCTCGCCTCGCCGTGGGGTGAGAATGCGCCGGAGGGGGAGGGTTGGATCTCTCCTCGGCGTGGGCAGAGCGAGGGTCGCGGGCAGGCGCGCCGTACAGGCGCCTGAGGGGATCACCTTCCCGCGGCTCTCCTCTCCCGTTTCGCGCACGGGCGGCGCGTGTCAGCCAATCCTGGGCGGCCGATCACGCGCCGAAGGTGCAACGAGCCCCCGTCCCCGGATAGGCTCTCGCCATGCAGTTCCACTGGAAGGTGCTCGCGTGGATGGGCGGTGGGGTCGCGCTCGGGCTCGCGTTTCAAGCGACGCTGGAGGCGCCGGCCTGGTCAGGGGCGAAATGGGAGACCGCCGAGGGCGGCCTGCAGGTCACCTCCGTCAGCGGACCGGCCGCCAAGGTCGGACTCGTGCCCGGGGACGTCTTCGAGCTGGCGATCCTCGATCGCGGCCAGGAGCACGAGCGGCGCTACCCGCTCGCCGAGCCCCCTGACTTCGAGTCTCTGCTGGACGAGTCGGAGAACGGCGAGGTCCTGTGGCTCGTGCCCGTCGGCGGGGACGAGGAGCAGGACGCCACCTCCCTGGCCCTGGGCATGGACCCGACCTCCAGGCGCGCCCTGGCCATCGCGCCCTTCGACTTCGTTGGCGACATCTTCATGGCCCTCTTGAAGATGCTGATCGTGCCGCTGGTCTTGAGCTCGATCGTCACCGGCGTGGCGGGCGTGGGGACCATGAAGGACCTGCGCCGGTTGGGGTTCAAGACCTTCGTCTACTACATCTCGTCGAGCATGCTGGCGATCTTCCTCGGGCAGGTGCTGGTCAACCTGATCCGCCCCGGGGACGGCGCCGTCCTGGGCCTCTCGCCCGCCGCCGCTGCGGGCACGCGCGAGGAGAGCTTCATCGAGGTCATCAAGCGCGCGATCCCCGAGAACGTGGTCTCGGCCATGACGCAAAACGGCGCCATGTTGCAGATCATCTTCTTCGCCCTCTTGCTCGGCTACTTCATCACGCGCGCCGCCGACCCCCATGGCCGCCGGGTGCGTGAGCTCTTCGCGAGCTTCTTCGAGGTCATGATGAAGATGGCCGAGGGCATCCTGACCCTCCTTCCCTACGGCGTCTTCGCCCTGCTGGTCAAGGTCGTGGGTGGGACGGGCATCAAGCCCATCCTCTCGCTGTTGCTCTACATGGGCACGGTCGCCCTGGCGCTCGCCTTGCACTTCTGCGTGACCCTGCCCCTGTTGCTCAAGCTGATCGGCGGCATCTCGCCCCTGCGCTGGTTCAAGGCCATGTCGCCGGCGCTCATGACCGCTTTCAGCACGAGCTCCTCGAGCATGACCCTGCCGGTCTCTCTCAAGACGGTCGAGGAGCGTGGCAAGGTCAGCAACAAGGTCACCTCCTTCACCCTGCCCCTGGGCGCCACGATCAACATGGACGGGACGGCGCTGTATGAGTGCATCGGCGTCATCTTCCTCGCCCAGTACTACGCCAGCATGGGCGGACAGCCCCTGACCCTCAGCTCCCAGGCTCTGGTGGTCATGATGGCCCTGCTGGCGAGCATTGGTGCCGCCGGCATCCCCTCCGCGGGCCTGGTGATGATGCTGACGATCCTCTCGGCCCTGAACCTGCCCCTGGAGGGAGCCGCCCTCCTGCTGGCGGTCGATCGGCCCCTGGACATGATGCGCACGGTCGTCAACGTCTGGTCCGACAGCTGCGGGGCGGCCGTCATCGCCCGCACCGAAGGCGAGGAAGGGCCTCTCGCGGCCGGAGCTGTCGGCGGGTAGGCGCAGGCGGGCCGGAGCGCGCAGGTCGTGGAAGGCTCAGGGCGCAGGGGCTACAATCCCGCGCTGCCGCAGCCCTTTCGACCGACCGACTGTTCCCCATCAGACACCCCGCGGGCGGGTCACCAGCCCCGCGATCCTGGATCCATGACTCACCCGTCTCTTATCGAACGCATCACCCGTTCCCTGGCCTACATGCTCCGCCACCGGCCGGACGAGTTCGATCTCGAACTCGACCGCCACGGCTACGGCGATCTCTCGGAGGTGGTCCAGGCCCTCAACGAGCGGATTGGGGAGCCGATCGAGGAGGAGGATGTCGTCGAGGCCATCGCCGCCGGTCAGCGCGTCCGCTACGAGGTGGTGGACGAGCGCGTTCGGGCTCTCTACGGGCACTCGATCGACGTCGATCCGGGCGAGCCCTGCAAGCCGCCGGAGCGGCTCTACATCGGTGTCAGCGAGCGCGACGGCGAGCGCGCGAGCCGCAGTGGCCTGGCCGGCGGCAGGCGCAACTTCCTACACCTGGCCCTGACCGAGGAGGACGCGGTCGAGACTGGGCGCCGCGCGGGCCGAAACTACGTCACGATCACCGTCCACGCCATCGACGCCTGGGAACAGGACGTGAACTTCTACGATCGCCGCTCGCTGTTCCTTTCAGACCCCATCCCGACCGACTGCCTCGAGGTCGGTGAGGTGCACGACGACGGCCAGGACCCGCCGGAGCGCGGCGGCCGTCGCCCGCGCTCGGACCGCGATCGTGGTCGTGGGAGGGATCGAGACCGTGGTCGGCGAGGCGACCGCGACCGCCCGCGTGAGGACCGTCCGCGCGAGGAGCGCGCGCGTGAGGACCGCCCGCGCGAGGACCGCCCGCGCGAGGAGCGCCCGCGTGAGGAGCGCCGCCCGAGCAGCCAGTGGGCCGACGAGCCCGAGGACCGCCGTCCGAGGCGCGAGGCCTCCGAGCCGGTCTCCACACCTGAGGTGGCGCCTGCCGCGGAGGCGGTGTCTGCAGCACCCGCGCCTTCGGGCGGATTTGGCGAGGGGATCTTCAAGCCCGCCGTACCCGAATCCAGCACGGAGCCGGTGACAGCGGCGGCTCCTGAGCCCGAGCCCGTGCGAGAGCCCGTGCGAGAGCCCGAGCCCGAGCCCGAGCCCGCTCCCGATTCGAGCGCCGGTTCCTTCGGCGCAGGTCTGTAGGGCGCGTAGAGGGGAGGACAGCGTGTCCACCCTTCCGATCCTGGACGAGTTGCCCTCGGGCTTCTTCGTCGAGGAGAGTCCGCGCGGCGTGCTCGCGCTGCACACCGACGTCGCGCGCGAGTTGCACGCGGCCGGGTACGGGCCGGAGCACGACGGGGACCTGCGCCAGAGCGATCTGGAGGGCCGCCGCCCTCTGTACTCCCTCGGCGGGGCGGAGGCCGAGCTCGTCTTGCGCCGTTTCAGCCACGGCGGTCTCCTGCGCTGGCTGACCGGGGCGCGCTACCTCGACCCCGAGCGTCCTTTCCGGGAGCTGATGCTGGTGGATTCCCTCCTGCGCGCGGGCGTGCGCACGCCGCAGGTTGTCGCCGGTCGCGCACGCATGGCGCGCCCCTTCGGCTGGACCCTGGACGTCGTCAGTCGTCGCGTTCCCGATTCGGTCGATCTCGGCTTCGTCCTGGGGATGGTGCGCCGCGGCGAGCTGTCGGGGGAGCGCCTGCACCGGCTGGTGGAGGCGACCGGCGAGCTGGTCCAGAAACTGCACCGCCATGCCTGCCAGCACGCGGACCTGACGCCTCCCAACATCCTGCTCGAGCGCGCTTTCATCGACGGCACGGCTCAGCGCCCTGCCCTGTGGATCCTCGATCTGGACCGCTCAGTGCTCCGTCGTCACCTCGATCGTCCTCGGCGCACCGAGAACCTGCGCCGGCTCTTTCGTTACGTCGGCCGCCGTGACAGGACCTCCGGCGCTTCCCTCTCGCGCACCGACTTCGCCCGCTTCCTGCGCGCCTATGCCGGAGAGGGCGAGGACTGGAAGTCGATCTGGCGCGTCGTGCTCGCCGCCCACGGCCGCTGGCGCGTCTTCCACGCCCTGGGCTGGTTCCTCGAGCGCCTCTTCGGCCGCCGCCGCGACCCCCGTGACGGTCTGATCCCGCGTCCTGATCCCGACTCGGACGCCGCGCCCCGCGGCTGATCTCCGCCCTGGACCGAGGGTCGGCGAGGTCCCGCGGCGCCCCCGCGAGCCCTCCAGTCGGTTCCGAGCCGTCAGGGTTCGTGCTAGCGAGGATTCCCTCGCAAGGAACAAGGCCCGGTTCCTGCCCTAACCCCTGCGCAAGAACTGGTGGCCGAGGTAGAGCGGCAGCCAGACGATGGAGCTGACGAGGTGCACGACGAGCCAGGTCGTGCGCCAGAATTCTTCCACCGATACCTGGAGCAGGTAGCCCGAGGCGATCATGGGGCCGAGGGCGGCGGCCATGAGCAGGCCCGTGCGGCGGCGAGGCCGGAAGCGCGAGCGGAAGCGGGCCCAGACATGGCCGTTCCAGACCAGGGCGCAGGCGAAGACCAGGGCCGGAGCGAGGACGATGTGCAGGGAACGCAGGAGCGGCTCGGCGGGGTGGTTGACGAGGGAGAAGGGGTCGTCCGACTCGGCGAAGTAGCGCATCCAGCCGTAGACCAGGCCTGTGCCCCCGACCAGAGCGCTGGAGACATGCAGGCTCCACGCCTCGCCGCGCGTCACCTGCGGCCCTCGGCCGGCGCGGGAAGGGGCGGACTCGCGGCGGCGTTCGTTCTGCTGCGCTCCGCCTTCTTCTTCTCTTTCGCGATCTCGCTCCGGACGCGGTGCGTCGCCAGCAAGCGGCGCGCGGCCGCGGTCGTGGCGCGCGCCGTCAGGGTGGCGCCGGTCACGCCCTTGATGCCGCGCTTGAGCTCCAGCTCGTCGTCGAGGCCGCGCCCGGCGAACTGGCCGTACCACGCGCCGCGTGGCAGGTAGTCGATCGGCTCGCCGAAGGCCAGCACCTCGATGCGCCGGATGCGTGAGCCGGGGTCCACGACGATCATCAACACCTCGCGCTGAGTGCGCACCTTGTGGGTGTCGAAATAGGCTGTGCCGACCAGCTCGCCCTTGCGTCGCGCCTCGTAGGCGAAGACCACGCTCCTGTCGAAGGGGACCTTCGCGAGGCCCGCGACGCGCCTGGTCTGCGCTTTCGTCAGGTAGGTCGTGACGCGTTTGTGCTCGCAGTCGGGGAAGGCCAACTCCAAGGCCTCCACGCGGGTGAGGAAGACCTTCGGCGTGCTCCCGGCCGGGGGCGGCGCGGGTGCGGCGGGCGCGACGGCGCTCGCCAGGAGCAGTACGGCGGTGAAGGATGCGAGGAGGCGTTGCATGGAGTCGGCCGAGAGCGGGCGCCTAGAAGACGTAGCCCATGGAGAGGCTGGTGCGGTCGTCGCCCTCGTCGTAGTCGGCGAAGGTCAGCTTGAAGACGATGTTGTCGATCGGCTTGTAGTCGATGCCGATCGTCGTGATGCGCTCGTCGGTGGACGGGTCCGTTCCGAACCCGGTGGGGACCTGCGCCTGGGTGTCGATCGTCTCCAGGCGCACGAAGGGCGTCAGGGAGGCGCGGCTGTCGGGAGCGAGGTGGCGCATCACGTCGTAGCCCAGCTGCACGTAGCCGCCCTCGAGGCGCTCGCCGACCGAATCGGTCAGGGGATCGAAGTCACCGTCCTCGGCCAGGCCCGCGTTCAACTGCGCCACGTCATCGACCTCCGCCCGTGCGTAGAGGGCGCGCAGCTCGAAGCCCTTCCACTCGTAGATGCCGTGCACCTCGGCGATCGTGGTTCCCACCTCGCCGTCGAACTGCTCCTGGCCCGAGTCGCCCACGTACAGCGAGCCGCCGAGCACCAGCCCCGGCGTCTCCACGTAATCGATGCGCGCCACCACCGCCAGGTCCTCGGCCAGGGCCTTGCTGCCCTTCTGGCGGCCGCCGCGCAGGCCGCCGGCGGAGAAGCCCGAGGCGTCGAGGCCGTTGACGAGATACGCCCGGTAGTCGAAGGGACCGACCTCGCCGAAGACGCCGACGCCGTTCTCGCGCCAGGTCGAGGGCAGGATGCGTCGCTCGGTCTCGGGGCGGTGGGCTCCGGAGAAGGTCACGGGCTCGTGGATCTCGTTCACGATTCCCATGGGCATCAGCATCAAGCCCGTGCGCAGGTTGAAGCCCGGGGAGCGGAGATGGTCGAGGGTGGCGAACTCGATCGAGGCCGAGCCCGACTTGCCGGTCGAGGCGTGCTCGAACTCGATCTCCGAGTTGAAGACCCAGTGCTCATCAAACTTGTAGCCGACGTAGAGGATCGCCCGCAGGAAGTCGGCCTTGTCCGTGCCGTTGGAGTTCTGGTCGAAGACCGCCTCGCCGTAGCCAGCGACCGAGAGGCCCTCGTCGACGCGGAAGACGCCGCTCGCTCCGGGGGCGAGGCCCAGGCCGCGCGGGAGGTCCTCGTCGGCGACGGGAACCTCGCCGAACTGCAGGCGCTCGAGCTCCTCGGCCAGGGCGTCGACGCGTCGGCTGAGCTCGGCGTTCTGCCTGCTTAGAACCTCGAGGGAAACCGCGCCGTCCTGGGCGGTGGCGGACGGTGCGAAGAGGGCCACGGTGAGCAGGGTGGCGGGCAGGAACGGGAGTGTGCGGAAGGGGATCATCTCTGGCGGGGAGAGTTGGGTTGGGGCTGAGGGGTTCGCGGAGATCGCGAGGGAGTCGTCGTGACGATCTCGAGGGTTACGGTGTCGATCAGGGGGCGCAGGCGGCCGTCGAGGCCGGCGGAGGCCCGGGCGCGCAGGCCGTGGGGCGTGGGCTCGAGCACGAGCACGTCCACGCCGTCGTGCGCGAGGGCGAAGGCCAGGGCGGCCTCGGGGCCAAGGACGAAGAGGCCGGTCGAGAGGCAGTCGGCGGCGGTCGCGTCGGTGGCGATGACCGTCAGGCTGCCGAAGTCCGGCGCCGGCCGGCCCGTGCGCGGGTCGAGCAGGTGTCCGACCGGCTCGCCATCCACCCGCAAGCCGCGCTCGCTGTTTGCGCTGGTCGCGACCGAGCCGCTGCTGAGAAGCAACTCGAAGGCCGGTCGGTCGCGGTCGCGTGGGTCGGCCACCGCCAGGGGGACCGGCTCGCTCCAGGCATGCAGGGCGATCTGGCCGCCGAGGTCCAGGAGCACGTCGCGCACGTCGCACCCTTCGAGGGTGGCGAGCGCCGCGTCCAGGCCGACGCCCTTGCCGAAGGCGCCTTCCTCGATGCGCAGTCCCGCGCGCAGGATCGTCGCCCGCCGGCCCTCGAGCTGCAGGCCCGTCAGGCCCGCGACGGCCAGGGCGTCGCGAAGCGCGGCGGGGGAGGGGGCGCGGCCGGCGCCGCGCAGGTCCCAGGCCTCCACCAGGGAGCCGACGCCCGGGTCGAAGGCGCCGTCGGTGGCTCGCCACCAGTGCAGGGCACCGGCGAGGTCGGCGGCCAGGGCGGGAGTCAGCTCGTGGACGAGGCCGGGCGCGGCGGCGTTCAGGCGGGCGAGCTCGGAGTCCGCGGTCCAGGTCGAGAGCCGCCGCTCTGCGGCCTCGATGGCGCGCAGGGCGGCCTCGCTGGCCCGCAAGCCGCTCATGCGCTCGCCCGCCAGCAGGACTATCTCCAGGGTCGTGCCCATCACGGCCACCCGACGCTCGATCTCGATCTCGATCTCGATCAGGCCGCGGTCATCAGTGGCCTTCGCGCCGGCGGCCGCTCGCGCGCTCAGGCGTGCGGGTTCGGCTGGACAGCCCGCCGGCCCGGAGTTCGCGGTACAGGCGAAGATCAGGGCGAGGGGGGCGAGTAGGGGGGTGAATAGGGGAGCGACCACGGTTCGGGGGAGGGCAGGACCTGCTGTGCCAACCCGAACTGTAAATGAGACTGCGTCTCAATATCAAGGTCTGTCCTGGCTTTTTTAGCCCCCCAATCCCGGCCCTGGCATGCGCGGTTGGAGCGGCCCCTCCCAGGAGAGGGCGGCGTCGATCATGCGCTGGTTCATCAGGCGCCGCCTGCGCCGGAGGAGGGGCGACTCGATCTGCTCGCTGTGGCGGCGCAGGTGCCGCTTCAACTCGTTCACCAGGGATTGGGCTTCCTTCTCGCGGCCGTCCTCTCGCAAGAGGCAAGCGTGGGTCCCGACGATCAGGGCGCGGTCCGCCGCCTCGGCCCCGAAGCGTTCGAGGAGTTCCATGGCCCGTGCACATCTCGTGCGCGCGGCGGCCGCGTCGCCGTCGAGGTGGTCCTTGCGCGCCAGCACCGCCAGGCCCACGGCTTCCAGGCGCTGGAGCGACAGGTCGCGCGCGAGATCCAGAGCTCGCGTGAGGGCGACGCGCCCGCCCTCGCCCTCGTGTGCGTGCTCGCGCTCGAGCAGAAGCATGGCGAGGAAGACGGCGGCGATCGCCTCCGAGCGGGGGTCCTCGATCTCCGCCGCCAGACCGACCGCCTCGCGCAGGCGCGCCTCGGCTTCCTCGCCGGCGCCGACGTCGAGCAGCAGTCCGCCGACGCGCGCCATCGCCTCCGCTTCGAGGCGCCGCTCGCCCGCCCCGCGGGCCTGGCGCAGGGCGCGCTGGGCCGAGGCCAGGGCACGCCGAGGCCTTCCGCCGGAGCGGTAGGCGCGCGAGCGCAGGAGGTTGGCCGCTGCGTGGACGTCCGCGACGCCGACCTTGCCGCTGCGACGAGCGAGGCGCACGGCGCGGTCCGCTCGCCGCAAGGCGCTCTCGATTCGGTCGTCGAGGACGTCCATCACCGCCAGGGCGATCTGCGCCAGCGCGCGCGCCAGATCCTCTTCAGCCAGCTCGGCGGCGCGGCGCGCGAGGCGGCGCGCCTCGTCGAGCTCGCCCACCTGAGCCTGGACGAGGGCCAGGCGACGCAGGGCGTCCCCTTCGAGGACGGCGTTGTGCGCCAGAGCGAACCACTCCGCCGCGTTGAGCAGCATGGCCCGCGCGGCTCCAAGGCGCCCGGTGCTGGCGGCGAAGCGGGCGTGCAGGAGGTAGACCCGGCCGGCGCCCTCGGGATCCGTCCGCGGATCGAGGGGCAGGTCGGAGAGGCGGTCGAGCCAGAGGCGCTGCTCCGCGCGGAAACCGAGGCGATCCGCCGCGTCGGCGGCAGCCTCCAGCAGGCGGATTGCCAGGCGTGCGTATTCGGTGGTCGCAGGCAGGGCGTCGAGGGCTTCGAGGCTCCAGCGGCAGACCGTGTGGACGCGCTGGGGCTGGCCGCGAGCAAACAGGGGCGCTAGCAGGGGTTCGAGGACTTTCAGGAGCGCTCGCGAGCGCCCGGCGGCCCGCAGGTGGTGGGCTAGGGCGAAGCTCTCGGAGAGCGAGGGCTCCTCACCCGCGGCGGTGCCGAGGGCGTCGGCCACCTCCCCATGCAGGGTGCGCCGCAGGTCGGGCCCGAGGGCGCTGTAGATCCCCTCCGCGAGAGCCGGGCGCGCGAAGCGATAGCGATCGGCCGCGGCCGAGAGCCAGCCGTCGGCCACCAGGCGCAGCAGCACCTCGTCGAGTTCGGTCTCGTCGCTCCAGGCCTCGCGCAGGAAAGTGGGATCGATGCGTCCTCCGATCACCGCCAACCGTCGCAACCAGCGGCGCTCGGGCTCGGTGCGGCGCGCGAGGGCATCGCCGACGAGGGCGCCCATCGAGCGCGGCAGGGGCAGGGCCTCGGGTCGGCCGCGCAACATCAATCCGTCGCCATCGGGGTGCTCGGACAGCTCGCCCTCGGCCTTCAGTTCGCGCAGGATCTCGACCACCTGGCCCGGGTTGCCGAGGCTGCGCTTGTGCAGCACGCGTGCCAGGCGAGCGCGCGGTACCGTCGGGTGGAAGAGGGCCTCGATCATGACCAGCAACTCGTCCTCGTCGAGGGGCTCGAGGTCGAGCGTCAGAGTGCGGCACGCCTCGGCTGCTTCGCGCTCCAGTCGGGCGCCGGCCTGCGGGCGCCGCCAGGGAGCGCCCGCACGCTCCCCGAAGACGAGCAACAGCGGCAGGTCGTCCACTTCTTGCGTGAGGCGTGTGAGGACGTCGAGGGTGGCGGCGCCCGCCCGACGCACGTCGTCCACGAAGACGATCAGGGGGACGCTTCGCGCCAGGGCCGCGAGCCAGGCAGCCAGGGCCACCGGGACCGAGGAGGGCGTCGCTTGCGCGGAAGCGGGGTCGAGGGCCTCCATCACGGCATCGACTTCCGAGGGCGGGAGCAGGCGCTCAAGGGTGGCGCGCTCGCGCTCGCCCGCGGCCGTGCGGGCAGGGAGGCGCAGGGTGCGGCGCAGGAGCAGCAGAATCGGCCGGCAGGGGCGCTCTCCTGCGCGGTCGGGACAGCGCGTGTAGAGGTAGAGCGGCGGCGCGTCGCTGCGGCGCACCTCGGCGGCGAAGTGGTCCATCAGGCGCGACTTGCCGGAGCCCGCCTCGCCCCGCAGCCACACGATGCCGCCGCTGTCTCCGTCGCCGCGCTCGCGTACAGCGCGCCACGACTCGTGCAGTCGCGCGAGGGGCTTGTCTCGGCCGACGAAGGGTGTGAAGCGGCCGCCCGCTCCCTCGCCGCGCCCGCCGCGGCGCGCCACCGCGCTCAGGTCGAGCTGCGTGCGCCACCACTCGCCGCGCTCCTCCTGACCCAGGCGGCGCGCGAGCTCGGCGAGGTCGGGACGGGCGCTCGGCTCGGCTTGCAGCCACTCCTCTAGCAGCAGGTCGAAAAAGGGCGTGAGGGTCGGGGCGCGCAGGGAGGGGCGTTGGAAGGCGGCAGCGGCCAGGAGCGCGGGCGATTCGTCGGCGGTGGTCCCGGGAGCCAGGAAGGGGTGCGTTCCCGTGGCGATCTCATACAGCAGCACGCCCAGGGAGAAGACCTCGCTGCGCTCGTCGGCGCGTGCGCCGCGGGCCTGTTCCGGGGAGAGGTAGGCGATCGTCCCCGGCCGCCGTGACGCGTCCGCGTCCTGCGCCTTCAAGGGCTGGGCGAAGCCCAGATCGACCAGCACCGCGTTCCCCTCGCCGTCGAGGCGCACGTTCTCGGGCTTGAGGTCCCCGTGCAGGAAGCCGGCGCCGTGGAGGGCCTCGAGGGCGCCGGCCAGACGCAGGGCGATGCGGCGCACGAGGGGCTCGGGCAGGGCGCCGGTGTCGGCCAGAACCTCTCCCAGATCCCGGCCCCCGACGAGATCGCTCGCGATCCAGGGGCCCTCGTCGCCCTCGCCGTGGCCGAGCACCGCGAGGAGCCCGGGGGCGCGCACGGAGAGCCCGATGAGCGCCTCGCGCTCGAAAGCCGCGCGGGCGTCAGCGTCGTCGTGCCACTCGGGGCGCAGGCGCTTGACGGCCACGGTCGTGCCCGCGGGCCGCCCTCCCCAGGCCTGTTCCAGACGAGCGCGCCAGACGCGGCTCGACGCGCCCTCGCCGATCTCCTCTTCCAGTCGGAATCGGGGTTCGGAGCGGTTCAAGGGAGGAGGCGGGGTCGGCGGTGGAGCGGGGACGCGAACGGGCAGCATCGCACAGGACGGGAGGCGTTGGGAGAGGGAATCGCGCCGTGTACAATCCCGCCGCCTGGGCCGCTGCGAGCGGGCCGCGGCCGCGCGACCGATGCGCGCGGGATCGAAAGGCGTACGTTGAGCTTCTTCGTCTACAACTCGTTGACCGGGCAAAAGGAGCCCTTCGAGCCCCTCGAGCCCGGCCGCGTGCGGATGTACAACTGCGGGCCCACGGTCTACAACCGCGCCCACATCGGGAACTTCCGGGCCTATCTCTTCGCGGACACCCTGCGGCGCTGGATGGAGCACATCGGGCTGGAGGTGACCCAGGTGATGAACATCACCGACGTCGGGCACTTCACCGACGACGACGAGGACGAAGGCGAGGACAAGCTCGAGGCGCGCGCGCGTCGCGAGGGCGTCGATCCCTGGAAGATCAGCGAGGAGTACACACGCGTCTTCTTCGAGGATCTGGGGCGGCTCGGTTGCCTGCAGGCGGCGGTGTACCCGCGCGCCACCGATCACATCGTCGAGATGCTCGAGATGATCGACGGACTGGTCGAGACGGGTCATGCCTACCAGAAAGGTGGCAACGTCTACTTCGACATCACGCGCTTCGCGCGGTACGGACGGCTCTCTGGCAACCGGATCGAGGACCTGGACGCGGGCGCTCGCATCGCCGTCAACGAGGAGAAGCGCCATCCCGCCGACTTCGCCCTCTGGAAGAGCGATCCGCGCCACCTGATGAAGTGGGAGAGTCGCTTCGGGCCCGATGGGTTTCCCGGCTGGCACATCGAGTGCTCGGCGATGGCGCGCAAGCATCTCGGCGACCGCATCGACATCCACACCGGTGGGGAGGACAACATCTTCCCGCACCACGAGTGCGAGATCGCCCAGAGCGAGTGTTTCACGGGTGAGGCCTTCGCCACCTACTGGATGCACACCAAGTTCCTGCAGATCGACGGCGGGAAGATGAGCAAGAGTCTGGGCAACGTCTATTCGATCGACGACGTGGCCGAGCGCGGGTTCGAGCCGCGCGTGTTGCGCTACACCCTGCTGCGCGGCCACTACCGCCAGCCGCTCAACTTCACCTGGGAGATCATGGCGGATTCGCAGAAGGCCCTCGAGGGTCTCGATGATCTCGTCGAGCGTTTGCGGGGCGTGCGGGAGGGTCGTGGCGCCGGTGCGCAGGAGGGAGCCGGCGAGGAGTTGGTCGCGGCGGCCGCGGCGGAGTTCGAGGCCGCGATGAACGACGACCTGAACGTCCCACGCGCCCTCGCGGCGATCTTCGGCCTGGGCGCGCCGGTGCGTGAGGGTCGTGTCGGCGCGCGCTGTGCCGAGCGCGCCCTCGACCTCCTCGCGGCCGCCGACGCCGCCCTGGGCATCGTCGAACTCGGCGCCGCCGCCGGTGCCACCGAAGACGACGCGGCCGTGCAGGCCCTCGTGGATGCCCGCCGCGAAGCCCGCGCACGCAAGGACTTCGCCGAGAGCGACCGCCTGCGCGACGAGCTGCTCGAGCGTGGGATTTTGCTCGAGGACACCTCCGCCGGCACGGTCTGGCGCAGGGGCTAGTCCCACAGGACCGCGCACCCACCATCCCTCCCTCCACGAGACAGGGCCGCACGCGCCGAGACGATCGAGGTGGCTGCAGGGGAGCGAGCGGTGTCGGGAGCGCGGCAGGGAAGGGTCGGGCGGCAGAAATGAGAGAAGAGACCCCGCTGGGGGATGCGCAGCAGGTATTTGCAGCTGCGCTCGGCGCTCCCCGTGACTCAGTGGATGCGTGGGTCTCCAACGCGTCTAGACTGGAATACGTACCGCTCCCCCCATCCTCCGGAGGTCTCCGCCATGTCGTCACTCGCCCTGCTCACGCTCGCTCTCGCGTGCTGGTCCCAGTCTGAGTCGCCCGTCCTCGATCTGGTGGAAGTGCGTCTCGCGGGCCGCGGTGAGCTGGAGCGCTTGCACCTGCTGGCGAGCGATGTGGACGACCACGGCGCCCGCGGGGAGACGGCACGCATCTTCGCCGACGACCTCGAGCAGGTCCACCTGCGCAGCCTGGGCTTCGAGCTCGACGTGCGCGTGGAGGACCTCGCCACGGCCTACGCTGCGCGCGCCGCGGCGGACTGGGCCGGCGGCGCCGTCGGGTCCATGGGGGGCTTTCGCACCCTGGCGGAGATCGAGCAGGAGATGGACCGCCTCGCAGGGGATTTTCCCGGGCTCGTCTCGCCCCGCTGGTCCCTCGGGACCTCCCACGAGGGCCGCGAGATCTGGGCCATGCGCGTCTCTGACAACCCCGGCGTGGACGAGCCCGCCGAACCGGTGGCCTGGTTCGACGCCCTGCATCACGCGCGCGAACCCATGTCCGGCGAGTCGCTGCTGCAGCTCACGAACTGGCTCTGCGAGGGCTATGGCGTCGACCCCCAAGCCACGCGCGTGCTGAACACGCGCAGCCTGCTGCTGGTGCCCTGCGTCAACCCCGACGGCTACGAGTACAACCGACAGACGAACCCTGGCGGCGGCGGGATGTGGCGCAAGAACCGGCGCATCAACGGCGGCGGCAGCTTCGGCGTGGACCTGAACCGCAACTACTCCTTCGAGTGGGGTCCGGGCTGGCCCGGTTCGAGCGGCGACCCCGACAGCGAGACCTACCGCGGACCGGCGCCCTTCTCCGAACCGGAGTGCCAGGCGGTCCGGGCCGGCTTCGAGGCGCGCGTGCCCGCCACGTCGGTCTCGGCTCACACATTCTCGGACCTGTGGCTCTACCCCTGGGGCTACGACACGCCCGACCCGCCCGACATCGCGCTCTACCATGAGCTCGGCGAACAGGCCACAGCGGTCAACGGTTGGATCCACGGCCCCGCCTCGCAGGTGCTCTACATCGCCAACGGCGTGAGCGTCGACTGGACCTACGGCCAGCATGGAGCGATCTCCTTCACGCCCGAGATCGGCGGCGACGCGGACGGGTTCTGGCCCCAGCCCTCGCGCATCTCGGCCCTCTTCGAAGATGTGCGGCCCGGCTACCTGCAGACGGCCCTGGCCGCCGGCGCCTGGGTCGAGCGGGTCGGCGCGAACCTGACGGAGGTCGTCGGTGACGGCGACGAGCACATCGAGGCCGGCGAGACCTGGGATCTGACCCTGACGCTCGCCAATGGCGGTGTGGCCCAGGCCGCGGGGACCGTGAGTCTCGCCTCCACGGCGCCCGAGATCACAGTCGACCTCTCCGACGCGCCCTTCGACCTCGCCCCGGGAGCCCAGGGCTCGGCTGGTCCCTTGCGCCTGACCGTCGCCGCCGCCGCGCCGAGCGCGGCCTACGTCCTCGAGATCGGCCTCACCTGGGAGGGAGAGACCTCCGTCGAGCCTTTCTCCCTCGTCGTCGGCCAGCCGCGACTGTTGGCCCACGACGACATGGAGAGCGATGACTTCGGCTGGACCGTGGCCGACGCGACCAACTACTCCTTCGAGCGGACGATCCCCCAGCAGACCACCAGCGGCGGCCAGACCGTGCAGCCCGGCAGCGACAACCCCGCCGGGAGCGGCTCGCGCTGCTGGGTGACGGGAGCGGCGGCCGGTTCGAGCGCGGGCACGAACGATGTTGACGGGACCACTGTCCTCACCTCGCCGCGCTTCCGCGCCTCGGGCTTCGATCACCTCGAGCTCGAGTTCGCGCGCTGGTTCGCCAACCTTCCCGGCTCGGCACTCGATGACGTGCTGACGGTCGAGGTCTCCGACGACGGCGGCGGGAGCTGGGCGCTGTTGGAGTCCACCCCCAACGACAACCAGTGGCGCACGGTGAGCTTTTCCCTCGAGGACCACACGACCCTCACGGACGACCTGCGCCTGCGCTTCACTGTCGCCGACGAGCCCAACAACGACCTGACCGAGGGGCTGCTCGATGATCTGCGCCTGTGGACCACCAGTACGCTGCCGACCCTTGGCCTGTGGGGGGCGACGGCGCTCGGCGAGGACCAGCGGATGTTCGTGGACGGCCCTCCGGGCGTCTCCTACCGCATCCAATGGTCCTTTACTTCCGGCTCGGGGCAGACGATCCCAGGCGTGGACGGGCGGCTCTACCTGACGGGGAACATCCGCACCCTGCGGACCGGGACGTCAGCCGGCACCGGCATGACCGAACTCCCCCTGCGCATCCCGCCCAACCCCGCCCTGCAAGGCCTGACGATCCACATGCAAGTCCTGCTCGACGAGGCTGGCAGTCAGGCAG
>DASCMO010000173.1:0-24471 GCA_036010965.1 Planctomycetota bacterium
CTCCCGCGCCCTCCCGGGCGCACGCCTCATCGGACCCCCGATCGACGCCAGCGAGCGCCTCCCCAACACCCTCGCCGTGCTCCTGCCCGGCGCCGGCCAGCAACTGCTCGTCGCGCGCCTGGACCTGGAAGGGATCGCGGTCAGCGCCGGTTCGGCCTGTGCGAGCGGCTCGATCGAGCCCTCCCATGTACTGACCGCCATGGGCCTCGAGGAAGAGGACGCGCGCGCGACCCTGCGCCTGTCCCTCGGGCGCGAGACTTCTCCACAAGAGGCACGACGCGCTGTGGAGATCCTGCGGAGAACTGCCGCAACTCTCTCCCTCGCGGAGGGGCGGCGAGAGAAGTGAACGCTCGCCCAAGACTTTGGCGTCCCCGGCGTTGACCTATCGCATCGTCGGGCCTCTAATGCCCGAGCGATTTCCGCGCCGCCGCCGCCCCCCCCGGCGCCGCGCCCCCTTCCCCGCTCGCGCTTCCTTTTTTCTCCAAGTGACGCTCGCGCGGCCCTGCCGGTCGCCCGCCGTCGATACCGCGCCCCGAAACCGCCCGGCGAGGCCGCCGAGCCTGCATCTGCGAGATGCGCGCTCCCCGGCGACTCGCCCCCGAACAGCCCGCCCGAGAGCAGAAGGAACCCGCGAGGTGCCGAACATGGGGGAGACCGCCCAACGCAGTGATGCGGGGAAGCCGGGGACCGTGGAGTCGGTCGCGCCGTCACAGGTCGCCGAGGGCGCCGCTCTCGAGAGCGAGGACGACAAGGCCTGGCAGAAGATCCTCGCGGCGCTTCGGGAGACCGTCCAGGCCGAGCAGTACGAGACCTGGTTCCGGCGCTCGGCCGTGGTGCGCTGCGACGACAAGGACCTCGTGCTTGCCGTCCAGAACAGCTTCTCACGCGACTGGATGCGCAACTACTACCTGTCGGCACTCGAGAGCGCGGCACGATCGGCCCTGGGAAGCCCGCGCCGGGTGCTGATCGAGGTCGATCCCGAACGCGTCCTCGCGGCCGCGCCCCCGCCCGCCGCCGAGGTCGCCGCGACCGCGCCCCCCTCCCCAAACGGCGGGCCTGGCCGCGCGGCGCCCGCCGCTCCCGGCCCGCGGCGCATCGGCGCCCTCGGCACAGACCGTCTCGTGCAGGGCAGCGACATCGGCCTGAATCCCAAATACACCTTCGACAACTTCGTCGTCGGCCCCTGCAACCGCTTCGCGCACGCCGCGGCGATGGGCACGGCGGAGTCGCCGGGCAAGGCCTACAACCCGCTTTTCCTGCACGGCAACGTGGGGCTGGGGAAGACGCACCTGTTGCAGTCGACCTGCCACGCAATGCTCGAGACCTGGGAGGACCTTCGGATCCTCTTCCTTAGCTGCGAGACCTTCGTCAACCACTTCATCGGGGCCCTGGAGAACGGCGACATCCAGAAGTTCCGCAACAAGTACCGCAACGTGGACGTCCTGGTCGTGGACGACATCCACCTGCTCGCGAACAAAGAGCGCACCCAGGAGGAGTTCTTCCACACCTTCAACACGCTCTACAACGCCGGGAAGCAGATCATCCTCTCGTCGGACAGCCCGCCCAAGGAGATCCCGACCCTCCAGGAGCGGCTGGTCTCGCGCTTCAAGTGGGGCCTGGTGACCGAGATGGTCACACCCTGCTACGAGACGCGAATGGCGATCCTCAAGCGCAAGAGCCGTGCGCGAGGCCAGGAGCTGCCCGATGACGTGGCGCGCCTGCTCGCCGAGCGCATCGACACGAACATCCGTGAACTTGAGGGGGCCACGACCAAGCTGCTCGGCTACGCCAGCCTGAGCGGCGAGCCCATCACTCCCGAGCTGGCCCGCGAGGCCCTCGATGACGTGTTCACCGTCCGGCGCGGCGAACCCACGATGGAGGAGATCCTCTCGGTCATCACAGCGCACTACAACGTCAAGGTCACCGACCTGCAGTCCCGAAAGCGGACCAACGCAGTGGCCTACCCGCGCCAGATCGCCATGTACCTCGCGCGCAGCATCACGCGCCACTCCCTCGAGGAGATCGGCGGCTACTTCGGAGGCCGCGACCACTCGACAGTCCTCTACGCCGTGGACAAGATCAAGCGCCTGTGCGCCGAGGACGAGCGCTGCCGGGAAGTGGTCGGCGGACTGCTCGACGACCTGCGGGCGCCATCCCGTTGACGCCCCCGACCCCCTCGCAGAGCCTTCCCGCGGATCCCGGTCGCTCCCGGCTCGAGCCCCGCTGCCCGGGGCCCCAAGGACAGGCCACAGCGCTTGAATTGGCGGGCTTTTCAGGCCACGGCTGGGAGCTCGCGAGCGTGTACAACCGGGCCTGGATTGCCTACCCTCTGGGGGGTCTGGAGAGCCGCGTTTTGCCCTCTCAGGAGGGAGGCTGGACGTGCTCCTGCCCCATACCGCAAAGGCAACTGGACGTGGACAATTTCCGGACGAGCCCGGCGCAGCCGGTGAACGAGCTGTGGAGATCTCGTGCTCTCTCAACAACCCTTGCTCACTCCTCATCGCCCCCCTCTCCGGCCCTGTGGACGCGCGTGGAGTCGCCCGCGATCGCTGACGGTCTCTCCACCGCCGACGGTGGTTTCCCAAGAGACCGCCGGGCGCCGCAAGTGCAACATTCGCAGCACCTTGCCCGCCTCGCCGCAGCCCCTCTCCACGATTTGGGGCTGCCCTTATTACTACGATGAACTTCTTTATACGAATGAGCGGACAGACCCCTGAACCCGCTCCAGTGGTGGAGATCCTCACATGAAGGTCCTCTGTGATCGCGAGAAGTTGCGTGAAGGCCTGGCGATCGTCAACAACGTCGTTCCTCCGCGCAGCCCCAAGCCCATCCTCGAGAACATCTGCATGGTCGCTACCGACGACGCTCTCGAACTCGTCGGCACCGACCTTGAGGTGGCCGTTCGGTACCGGATCGAGGACGTCAAGGTCGCCGAACCCGGCCCGGTGGTCATCCCAGCTCGGGTCGCCCTCGACTTCATTCGGGACCTGACCGGCGAGACGGTCGAGCTGTCCACCAAGGGCAACACATGCCACATCACCGCCGGCGCTGACACCTGTGAACTCGTCACCGCCGAGGCGGATGAATTCCCGGTCATCTCGCACTTTGACGGAGACGGGGCCTTCACGATTCAGGCCGGGACCTTCAGCCGCCTCGTGAACCAGACAGCCTTCGCTGCGGCCCGCGAGGGCGGTCGCTACGCGATGCATGGGGTTCTGGTCGAGTTCAAGGACGGCATGATGAACCTGATCGCCACCGATGGTAGGCGCCTGGCCCTTTCGGGCTCGCCGGTCGACACCGGCAGCGCGGAGCGGCCCTCGGCGATCGTGCCGACCAAGGGCATGAACCTGTTTTGCCGCGTTATCAACGACCCTCTGGAGCAGGTTCGCTTCCAGTTCAGCGAGAACCAGATCGGCATGAAGACCGCCAACGCGGAGATCTTTGCGCGCCTGATCGACGGCGAGTTTCCCGCTTACAGCGCGGTGATTCCCAAGAAGGCAAAAAACGCGATGGAGGCCGACGCCGAGGTGCTGGGTCGCAAGCTACGCCTGGTGGCCAACGTGACGGGCGCCGAGGCGCGCGCGGCCCGCCTGCAATTGAAGAAGAACGAGTTGGAGATCTCCGGGCAGTTCGCCGGGCGCGGGGAAGCCCACGCTCACATGGAGGTCGACTACAAGGGGAATGAGGCCGAGATCGCATTCAACCCTGACTTTGTGGTCGAGGGGATCAAGAACTGCGAGAAGGACACCGTCCGCCTGGAGTTTGAAGACAAGACGAGTCCGGGCAAGTTCACTCTCGGCGAGAACTACATCTACATCGTGATGCCGATCACGGTGGATGCGTGATCGGTGGCCGCGACGAGGAATCCACGGCGCGGACCGACCGCGCTCAGCGAAGCCCTGAACTCGTACTTGCGAGAGAGCGGGCTGCACCGGAGGCTAAAGGACGCCGCTGTCTACCAGGCGTGGCGCGACGTGCTGGGAGACGACCTTGCCGATCACGCGCAAGCCGTCGGCTTCAAACGCGGCGAGTTGTGTGTGGAGGTGGAATCGGCCGCGCACTTGCACGAACTGCGTAACTACACCGGAGAGCAGTACAGAGAGGCGGCCAACCGGCGCCTGGGCGAGGCGCGAATCCTGAGCCTTGCGTTGAGATTGAAGCGATGAGCATGACGGAAGAACAGCGAGAAACGGGTGGCTACGACGCCCAGTCCATCACGGTCCTCGAGGGCCTGGATCCGGTGCGCGTACGGCCGGCGATGTACATCGGAGACACGGCGACGCGCGGCCTGCACCACCTGATCTGGGAGGTTGTCGACAACGCGATCGACGAGGCCCTCGCCGGTCACGCCACGCGCTGTTCGGTCGAGTTGAACGCCGATGGTTCGGTGACCGTCAGTGACGACGGGCGCGGTATTCCGGTCGAGATCAAGGAGGAATACGGCAAGCCAGCCCTCGAGATCGTCCTCACGACGCTGCACGCCGGCGGGAAGTTCGACGATGGCGCCTACAAGGTCTCGGGCGGCCTGCACGGGGTTGGAGTCTCCTGCGTCAACGCTCTCGCTGAGTGGCTGGAAGTGGATGTCATGCGCCACGGCAAGGTGCACCAGATGCGTTTCGAGCGTGGCGAGAGTGTCGGAGGGCTCAAGATCACCGGGGACGCCGACCGCTCGGGCACGACCGTGCGCTTCAAGCCTGATGCGAAGATCTTCTCGACCGTGGAGTTCGAGTACGACCTCGTGTCCAAGCGCCTGCGGGAGCTCGCCTACCTGATGGGCACGCGCGGAGCGATCATCGACCTGGAGGACCACCGCACGGGAACCAAGGAGCACCTGGAGTTTCCCGATGGCCTGTTGACCTTTGTCGAGGACGTCAACCGGGCCAAGGCCGTGCTGCATGACGACATCGTGCATTTCGTCAAGTCCGTCCCCTCGCCCGAGAGCGGCGGGGAGATGCTGGAGGTGGAGCTCGCGCTGCAATACACCGACGCCTACCAGGAGACGATCTTCACCTTCGCCAACAACATCAACACCCACGGCGGAGGCACGCACCTCGCCGGGTTGAAGGCCGGGCTGACCCGAACGCTCAACAGCTACGCCAAGCGGCAAAAGCTCGCCAAGGGCGGGGACAAGCTGCCCTCGGGGGACGACTTCCGCGAGGGCCTGACGGCGATCCTCTCGATCAAGGTTCCCGAGCCCCAGTTCGAGGGACAGACGAAGGACAAGCTGGGCAACCGCGAGGTCCAGGGGCTGGTGGAGTCGGTCGTCGGCGAGCTCTTCGGCTCCTACCTCGAAGAGCACCCGGCCGAGGCCAAGACGATCGTCGGAAAGGCCCTGCGCGCCATGCAGGCACGCGAGGCGGCGCGCAAGGCGCGCGAGCTGGTTCGGCGCAAGTCTGCCCTCGCCAGCGGTAACCTGCCCGGCAAGCTTTCGGACTGTCAGAGTTCCGATCTGGCGGAGTCCGAGATCTTCCTGGTCGAGGGTGACTCGGCCGGGGGCTCGGCCAAGATGGGCCGCGACCGGAAGTACCAGGCCATCCTGCCCCTCAAGGGCAAGATCCTGAACGTCGAGCGTGCCCGCCTCGACAAGATGCTCGGGCACTCCGAGATCCAGCTCATCATCGCGGCCCTGGGCTGCGGGATCGCCGAGGAGTTCGATCTGGAGAAGATCCGCTACGGCAAGACGATCATCATGACCGACGCCGATGTGGACGGCTCCCACATCCGAACCTTGCTGTTGACCTTCTTCTTCCGCCACATGCCCGCCCTGATCGAGGCCGGCCGACTCTTCATCGCCCAGCCGCCGCTGTTCAAGGTCAAGACCAAGCGCTCCGAGGTCTACCTGACCTCCGAGGTAGACCTGGCTCGACACCTGATCGAGATCGGAGCTGCGAGCCTGTCGATCTACGAGGCGACCGCCGATCGAACGTGGGAAGGCGCGGAGTTGCGCGAGCTGTGCGAGGACCTACGCCAGTTGGAGAGCCTCGTCGGCCGGGCCGTCCCGGCCTGGGCGCAGATGCCGACCGCCGAGCTGCTCGCGGCCTGGGACGGCGAGACCTTGTCGACCCACTGGGCGCGCTTCGACGGCCGCGACCACTTCTTCAGCGACCTGAGCGAGCTGCGAGCTTTCATTGACCTCCAGGGCGAGGTCGCTGGAGGCGAACTCGCCGTCTACGACGGACCCGGGTCGGGCGTCTCGCGCGAGAGCGCCGACCTGGTCACCTGCCACATCGCCCATCACGAGGAGATCGTGATCATCCTGGCCGCGATCGAGGCGCGCGGCCTCACGATCCGAGGCGGAGGCAGCTGGGAGGTCCGCACGGAGAAGGGCGCGGAGGTTGTTGCCGGCCTGTCCGGGCTGGCCGCCGCCATCCGCCAGGCGTCCCAGGTGGGCAGCGAGCTCCAGCGTTACAAGGGCCTGGGCGAGATGGACGCGGAGCAGCTGTGGGAGTCGACCATGGACCCCTCCCGGCGCACGCTTTTCCGGGTCGAGCTCGAGGACGCCGTGGCTGCCGACCACATCTTCACCGTACTCATGAGCGATGGGGTCGAGCAGCGGCGTGAGTACATCGAGCGGCACGCGCTCGAGGCCACCAACCTCGACGTCTAGCCCGGGCTCGTCCCCGATCTTCACGCGAGAGCGGGCACGTGGCGGGCACGCTCTATGGCAATGCCTGCTGCCCTATCCGGGCTGGCGTGGGCGCGGGGGGCGGCCCTGACGCAGGGCGGGTGGAAATCTCTTCCAGGGCCTCCAGAAGCAGGGCTCTGCGGCCCGATAGAAAGGGCTGGCGGTGCCCCCCTTCTCCCCGCGACCCACCAGCGTGAATCACAACCAACGACTCGGCTACCAGCGACTCGCCGAGGCCCTCGTCGAGCGGGGTCTGGTGGAGTCCTCGGTGGCGCGCGAGGCCCTGCAGGCCGGCGCCAACGACGGCGTGCCCTTTCCTGAGGTGCTGGTGGGCGCCAGCCAGCTGGCGGACTGGGAGCTCTCGCGCGCGGTGTGCGAGCTCTTTCACCTGCCCTTCTTGCCCATCGAGCAGCTCGATCCCGACCCCGAGGCTGCCGAGGGCGTCGACGCCGAGTTCCTCGCCGAGCACGGGCTGATCGTCGTGGGCCGCCACGGCCGGGTCCTGACCGTCAGCATGCCCGCCCTGGTCCCCGCCGAGGTCCTGGCCGCCCTCGCCGATCGTAGCGGCTGCACGGTGCTGCCGGTGGTGGGGACCGTGCGCAGCAACCGGCGCTGGATCGAGGCGCACACGACTCGTCCTGAGCCGGACGAAGTGCCCTCCCTGACCCTGGATCCGGACCAGGAGGCGGAGACTAACTGGTCGGAGCTCTTCGACGCTGCCGACGCCGCCGTCCTCAACGACATCGAGGCTCCCGACCTGACCGAGGACTCGCTCTTCCTAGCGGGAGGGGGCGCGCCAGGAACCACCGAGCCGGCGGACGAGGATCCGATCCGCTAGGCGCGGGGCGAGAAGCGACAGCAGGCCCAGGGCGTGCCACTTGTACCGCAGGCTGCGCTCCGGCGCCGGCCGCCGATCGAGCGCGAGCACGCCACGGGCCACCCGCGCGGGCTCGTCCGCTCCCGAGAGATCGGGCGCGGCCAGTTCGGAGGGGTTGGGCTGGGCCTGGAAGAAGCCCGTGGCAGTCAGGGCCGGAGCCAGGGTGCAGACCGCGATGCCCTCGGCCGCCCACTCGATACGCAAGCCTTCGCCGATCGAGTGCACGGCGGCCTTGCTCGCCGCGTAGGCCACCTGCCCGGGGATGCCGCGCCGGCCGACGACCGAGGAGACGTTCACCACCACCGCCCGTTCGCCGCGCCGCAACAAGGGCAGGGCCTGGCGGCACAGGAGCAGCAGGCCCTCGACGTTGGTCTCGAACAGGCCGCGCAGGGGCTCGGGCTCGAGCTCCGCGACACGCGCCCGGTACCCGACGCCGGCACAGTTCACGAGCAGGTCCAGGGCGCCGTAAGCCGCGGCGACGGCGTCCACGGCCTCCCGCACCTCGGCGGGGCAGCGCACGTCGGCGACCAGGGCCAGGTGTTGGGGGCCGGAGACCTGCGCCAGGTCAGCGCGGACCGCTTCGAGCTCGGGCGCCCGGCGAGCGAGGAGGGCGACGGAGTATCCCTCTGCAGCCAGCAGGCGGGCAGTGGCCTCGCCGATGCCCGAAGAAGCGCCGGAAACCAGGGCGCGACGGCCGGCGCGCGTCACCGCCCGGTGGTCTTGTGAAGGACCCGAACGCGGTCGATCCAGCGGTTGCGCTCGCGCACGATCACGCGCACTTGCCGGTCGCGGTCGCCGTAGGACTCGAGCAGTTGTTCCTCCCACAAGGCCGTCATCGTGAAGGCCTTGTCGTAGGCCTCCTTGGCAGCCCTGCCCTTGGCCTGGAAGCCGGCGTGGTCTGTCGTGCGCTTGGCCTCCTGAGCTTCGCTGAAGATCCCGTCCGCCTTGCGCGCCAGTTCCAGCGCTTCCATCCAGGGAGGGTAGGAGGCCGCGAGATCGGAGGGGGCCCGATTGTAGAGGCGCCCGGCGCCACCTCCGGCGCTGGGCGGGGCCTCCTCCGCGACGGACGAGAAGGGCTGGTGGGCGGGCTCGTTCGGCGCGGCGGTGGTGCTCTCGCCGTCATCGGGGAGCATGCGCGCGAAAAGGATGGCGGCCGCAATCAGTGCCCCCAGGCCGGCGATAGGCAGCAGCGAGGGCCCCGAAGCGCGAGTGCGCCGGAGGCCCCCGGGAGACTCCTCCTCGGCCGGACGTTCCCTGCCAGCGTTGCGTCTGCGATGTGCCACGCCGCACAGGATACGAACGCCCCGGGCCCCTGTGGAGAACGCGGGGGAGGATTGGGCGCGCCCGAGCCCGATGGGGGCCGGAAATGTCCTGGAGCGACGATCGATGAAAATGGTGAGCATGTGGCGCACGCGTTGAGAAACTGTTGAAAGGCCTCTATCGTTGGTGGCGTGCATGGTCGGAGTGCGGCTGTTTCAACATGAAAGGTCGCTTTGGTGGATGGCCAATGGTGGGCTGCTGGTAATCTCCTCCGGCGCTGCGAGCCCGCTCTCACGGCCTTGATCGTCCATGAGCCCCCACTTCACCGGTGAGTACCCCGCCAGCCTCGATCCAGAGAGCCGGATCCTGCTCCCCGCTCCCCTGCGCAGGGCCCAGGAAGAGAGCGAGGGCTGGCAGCCCTTGATGGCCAACCTGGAGCCGGAGGGCTGTGTGTGCGTGCGGACCGTCGATCAGTGGAAGCGGCATCTGGCGCGTGTCCGGGAGGCGGGGCTGGCGGACGCACCCAGCCGGCGGCTCTCGATGCTACTGGCCGCCACTGCGGTGGAGGTCCACTTCGATCGCCAGCACCGCCTGCGTTTTCCCGAGCGGCTTCTGCGTCGGGCGGGCATCACTCGCGGCGAGGAGGACGAGCGGGGGGTGATGGTGGTCGGCCACTTCGAGGACCTGCGCTTCTGGGACCGCGAGCGATGGGCTGGATTCTCGGCCGAGGCGCAACGCTGCTACACCGAGGACCTCGAGCACATCCAGTGCCCGGTCCAGGCGTCTTCGGGAGACTGACGGCGACGCTCTGGCGGGTCTCGCCCAGCCCCGCCGGGTCAGCCCATGCGCAGCAGGCGTGCGGCGAAACCTCCATCGCCCGGCCCGCGGGGCTCCAAGGGTCGGGGGTGGGTCGCGATCTCCTCGTCCAGTTCCCACTGCGGGCGGTCCGCGAGGAAGGCTCGCACCCGCTGCTCGTTCTCCTCGGGCTCGATGCTGCAGGTCGAGTAGACCAGGCGTCCGCCGATCGCAGTTCGCTCGGCTCCGGCCGCGAGCAGGGCTGTCTGCAGGAGAGTCAGCCCGGCCCGTGCCGCGGGCCCGTGGCGCCAGCGAGCGTCGGGCCTCCCACCCAGCACGGCGCTGTTGCTGCACGGGGCGTCCACCAGGACCCCGTGCATCTCACCGACCTCGGGCGGCTGGCCGTCGACGAGGACGATCCACTCCACCCGCTCGCCGAGACCGAGGCGCGCGAGGGTGTCGCGCGCCTGATCGATGCGTTCGGCTGACAGGTCGCAGGCGGTGACGCGCGCGCCGGCGGCTGCCAGCACGGCGGTTTTGCCTCCCGGCGCGGCGCACAGGTCGAGCCAGGCCTCGCCCTCGCGGGCCCCGCACAGCTCTGCGGCCCGCAAGGCGGCCTCGCCCTGGATCGAGAGGCGCCCGGCGCGGAATGCTTCCGAGGAGATCACGTGCGCCGTAGCGTTCGCGGGGACCAGCAGGATGGCGGGATGTGCCGCGGGGACGGCACCCTCCAGCTCGGCGGCCAGCTCTTCGCGGGCGCCGTCCACGGAGCGCACCGAGAGCGGCGGCTCCTGGAGGAACGAGCGCGCGAGTTCCCGAGCGCCGTCCAGTCCGAAGCGGCGGGTCCAGGGCTTCATGAAGGCCGCGGGCATCGAGAGCGCGTCCTCGGCCCACAGCAGGGGGTGAGCTTCGGGGTCGCGAAACACGGGTACGGCCAGGTGCAGGTCGCGGCCGACCAGGTCGCGCTGCGCGTCCTGGCAGTGGCCTTCCCGGCGTAGCTCCAGGGCCGCGCGCAGGATCGCGTTGACCGTGCGGCCCTTGGATTGGCCGAGCGTCTCGAAAGTGGCCTGGACGGTTTCTGCCAGGGCGGCGTGGTCGGGGATCTGGTCGGAGAAGAAGAGTTGGACCAGCCCCAGGCGCAGGTGTGTCGCCAGGGCGGAGTGGATCCGGCCGTGGGCCAGGTGGCGCACGATAGCTGCCAGGGTGCCGCGCCGGCGCACTTCCGTGCCCACCAGATGGCGCAGCAGGGCGCGGTCGCGGTCCTCTAGCCCGTGCTGGGCAGCGAGGGCGGCGACCCGCCGGGTCGGGATCGGATCGCCCGAGCGCAGGATCTCCCAGGCCAGGCGGCGGGTCACGGCGCCCCTCCCAGCACGGCTCCCTCGGCCAGGCGCGCGCCCCGCAACCAGGCCGCGGCGGGCATCGTGCGCTTGCCCGCGGGCGTCAACTCCAGCACCTCGAGCGCGCCCTCACCCGCTCGCACCACCAGACTGCCTTCGGTGCGCAGGAGGGTACCCGGCTCGCCCCCCTCGGCCAGGGCGCGCTCGGCGTCGGTGAGCCGCTCGAGTTCGACAGGGAGCGCGCGCGCGATCCCGAGCGGCCGGCCATCGTCCAGGTGCGTGCGGGCGCCGGGCCAGGGGGTCACCGACCGCACGTGGCGGTCAATCTCGTCGGCCGGCCGGCTCCAGTCGAGGAGTCCGTCGGCCTTGGTGAGCTTGGGCGCGTAGGTTGCCTGCGCCTCATCCTGCGGCGTGAACTCGCCCCGGCCGGACTCGATGACATCGAGGGCCTCGACGGCGATCTCCGCCCCCATCTCGGCCAGCCGAACGAGCAGCTCGCCCGCCGTCTCCCGCTCCCCGATGGGCGTGGAGCGCGCGAGCAGCACATCGCCTCGGTCGAGAGCCCAGACCATGCGCTGGACGCAGACGCCGGTCCGCTCGTCACCGGCGCGGACGGCGGCCTGGACCGGGGAGGCGCCGCGATGGCGCGGCAAGAGCGACGCGTGGACGTTGAAGGCGCCCAAGGGTGCGAGCGAGAGCGTGTCCCGGCCCAGGATCTGCCCGTAGCTGGCCACCAGCAGGGCGTCGGGAGCGAGGGCCCGCAGGGACGCTTCGAACTCCTCGTCCCTGGCGTTGTGGGGCTGGGCGATCTCGAGGCCGCGCTCGCGTGCGCGTGCGACGAGGGGCGACACCTCGAGGGCGCGCCCGCGTCCCTTGGGTCGATCCGGCCCGGTCACCAGAGCGCAGACCTCATGCGAACTCGCCAGGCAACGCTCGAGGATCGGCGAGGCGAAAGGGGGCGACCCGAAGAAGGCCAGCCGCATGGCGCCCCCCTAGAGGTGCTCTTCGACCTGCGCCTTGAACCGCTCGTAGGGCAGGGAGCCCACGATCTGATGGGTCACCTCGCCGCCCTTCACCAGCAGGAAGGTCGGGATCGAGACGATGCCGTAGCGGGCGGGGACCTCGGCGTTGTCCTGGGTGTTCAGCTTGACGACCTTCAGGCGATCACCAAACTCCTCGGCGAGCTTGTCGACGTAGGGGCCCATGGCCTTGCAGGGACCGCACCACTCCGCCCAGAAGTCGATCAGGACGGGGGTTTCGCTCTGCAGCACCGCGGTCTCCCACATGCTATCGGTCACATCCAGCGCGTTGCTCATCAGCGATGCTCCAGCGGAAAGGGGTCGATCAAGAGCCGGAGAGTATGGGCCTCGACACGCGCCCTTCCAATGCGCGGCGGGTAGATTCCGGCCGAAGGCAGGCGACTTGGGGTCAGGGGCCCCGCTCGCCCTCGGTTTCCTCGCTCTGCGCCTCGCTGTCCTCGTCCTCGAAGCGCGCGGCGTCGAGCAGGTGATCGAGATCGGCGTCCACGTCCGCCATGAACTCGACCCGGATCTCTCCCTGATGGCCGTCCTGGGAGGCGGAGATCACCCCCAGCTTGATCAGCTCCAGGATGGCACAGAACGACCCCACGAGGGTCTCTCGCGAGGGCTCGGGGTTGATCTCGAGCAGGAGCTCCCTGAGCCCGATACGGGGGGTGGCCCGCACTGCCCTTGCGAGGCACTCGACGTAGAAGCGCAGGGGCCGCGCCTCGCCGGAGATGTGGTGGGGCCGATCAGCGAGGGTCTCGCGCATCAGGCGCGAGAAGGTGCCGAGCAGGTCCCAGCGACTGATCGAGCCCAGATCGAGCATCGGTTCTTCCGCGGCCTCCCGCAGCTCTGGGAAGGCGCCCCGGGAATGGAGCCGCGCGCGCTCGGCCTCGCGCGCCGCGAGGGTGTCGGAGGTCTCCTTGAAGCGCCGGTACTCGAGCAGGCGCTGGATCAGCTCGTCGCGTGGGTCGAGCTCCTCGGCCAGGTCGATCTCCTCGCGCGGCAGCAGGGAGCGCGACTTGATGGACATCAGGGTGGACGCCATGACCAGGAAGTCGCCCGCCAATTCGATATCGAGTTCGCGCAGGGCCTCGAGGTAGGCGAGGTAGGCGCTGATCACCTTCGAGAGCTCCACCTCGTGGATCTCCACCTCCTGCTCTCGCACCAGGTGCAGCAGGAGGTCCATCGGGCCCTGGAAGACCCGCTCGAGGGTGATCGTGAAGTCCGAGGCCATCACCAAGTGCCACCGGTCAAGACATCGACCAGCTGGGCCAGGGGGGAGTAGACGGTCAGGATGATCGGGTACAGGGCGCCGCTGAAGAGGATCAGGAAGACGAACAGCATCGCGAAGCGGTCGAGTCGCATGTAGGTCTCGCGCACCGGGCTGGGCAGAAGGAAGGCCAGGACGCGCGAGCCGTCCAGGGGTGGGATGGGGAGCATGTTGAAGATCGCCAGGACGATGTTGATGCGCGTCGCGTAGGTCAAGACCAGGGTCGCGATCTGGGTCGGCCGGTGGGCGTTGACGATGTAGCCCAGGGCCGTGTCCCCCGGTCGCCCCATCCCGCCCTCGGCGAGCAGGAGCTTGGTCACGGCCATCAGCATCACCGCGATCAGCACGTTCATCAGCGGGCCCGCCAGGGCGACCAGCATCATGTCGCGGGCCGGCCGCCGCAGGCGGTGGTAGTTGACCGGCACCGGCCGCGCGCCGCCGAAGATGATGCCGCCGGCCATGTACAGGACGCACGGCACCAGGATGGTCCAGATCGGATCGATGTGCGGCCGGGGATCGGGGGTCATGCGCCCCATGTCCTTGGCCGTCGAGTCGCCGCACAGGTTGGCGACGAATGCGTGGCCGAATTCGTGCAGGCCGAGGGAGAGGATGACCAGCGCGATCACCAGGCCTCCGACGAGCAGCTCGGTCTGGTTCGTGGCCAGCATGAGGATGGGTGTGAAGATGGCGTGCTCCGTGGAGAGGGGTGCGGGGGGCGGAAAAGGCCTTGTATCGGGCTTCCAGGGCGCGCTCTCTCGTCAGCTTGGGGCCCGCTTGCCCGCCCAGACGCTCGCGCCTAGAATCCCGCACTCCCGCCGGCAGGGAAAGGGGGAGGTGTGCAGAGTTTTGCAAGGTAGCTCCGAGAGTACGCGAGAACGCCTCGCCCGCGCTGCAGAGGTGATCCAGGCCGAGGCCCGAGCGATCGCAGAGCTGGAGGGCCTGCTCGACGAGAGTTTCGCTCGCGCCGTGGACATGACCCTCGCCTGCGAGGGCCTGCTGGTCGTCACGGGCATGGGCAAGGCCGGCCTCGTGGGCCAGAAGATCTCGGCCACCTTCGCCAGTACCGGAACGCCCTCGCTCTTCCTGCACCCCGCCGAGGCGCTGCACGGCGATCTCGGCCGCGTGCGGGAGGCGGATGTCCTGCTGGCCCTCTCCAACTCCGGCGAGACCGCCGAGGTCAACGCGACCCTGCCTTCGGCCACGCGCCTCGGCGCGGGCGTCATCGCCATGACCGGACGCACCGACTCGGCCATGGCGAAGCTAGCCGACTGTGTGCTCGACATCGGCCGCGTGCAGGAGGCGTGTCCTCTGCGCCTGGCGCCCACCGCATCGACTTCGGCCATGCTGGCCCTGGGCGACGCCCTGGCGATGGTCGTGCTCTCCGAGCGCGGGTTCGATCGCGAGGACTACGCGCGCTACCACCCCGCCGGCAACCTCGGAAGGCGTCTGATGCCCGTCAGCGAGATCATGCGCAAGGGCGATGAGCTCCCTCTCGTGCCCTGCGGAACAGAGGTGCGCGAGGTCATCATCACCATGTCGAGTACTCCCGGCCGACCGGGCGCGGCCCTGGTGGTCGACGGCGACGGTTTACTGGTGGGGATCTTCACCGACGGCAACCTGCGCCGAATGCTCGAGAGCGGCCGGGTTGACCAGCTCGGCGCCCCGGTGGACGAGTTCATGGGGCACGATCCCAAGACCATCAGTCCCGACGAGCCGGTCGAGGGCGCCCAGCGCCTGTTGCAGGCCCACCGCGTCGATCAGATCCCCGTGCTGAACGACGAAGGCCGACCCGTCGGGTTGCTCGACGTGCAGGACCTTCTGGATATCCGCACTTGAACGCATCACCCACGGAGCTGAGTGAGGGGCAGCGGGATGCGCTGGCGCGCGCGCGCCTGCTCGTACTCGACGTCGACGGCACCCTGACCGACGGGCGCGTCGTCTACGTCGAAGAGGGTGAACTCCAACGCTTTTGCATCCGCGACGGCCAGGGCCTGGCCTGGTTGCGCGAGGCCGGCGTGGTCCTGGCGTGGATCACCGGCCGTGGCTGCGAGGCCACCCGCCGCCGCGCGCAGGACTGCGGCGTCGAGCACCTGATCACCCACTCCGGCCCCAAGGGTCCGGTGCTGGAGCGCCTGCAGGCCCAGCTCGGCATCGCGCAGGAAGAGACGGTCGCCATGGGCGACGACCTGCCCGACCTGGCCCTGGCGGAGCGCGCGGCCTTCTTCGCCACGCCGGCCGACGGGCGGGGGGAGTTGCAGCGGCGCGCCGACCTGGTGTGCGCCCAGCGCGGCGGTGACGGGGCGGTGCGAGAGCTGGCCGAGCACATCCTGCGCGCGCGGGGACGCTGGTCGGCGATCCTCGAGGCGTCGCGGTGAGGCGCTTCCTGCTCTTTGTGCTCGTCCTGGGCGGTGGGCTGCTGATCCTCTTCGAGGTCGCCCGGCAGCGCGACCGGCGGCGCGCGGAAGATGTCCAGGTCGACGAGACGACCCTCCCGCCCCCCGGTGACGAGCGGGCCGTGTTGCGGCTTGATCCCCCCGGCGACCAGCCCCAGGTGACCGCCGGCGCGCAGATCCACGGGTACCTCGAGTACACGGGCCACGACATCCACCTCCCCGGGCGTCCGCGGAGCTTCCAGCTCAAGATCGCAGAAGTCGTTCCCCTCGCCGAGCGCGGGCTGCACGCCCTGAGGGGGCTCGAGGCCGAGCTCTTCGAGGCGGAAACGGGCCTCCTGCGGGCCACGGTTCGGTCCCCCCGAGGTCGGGCGCGGGTGAGCCTGGAAGGGAACGAGCCGCGCGTCGGACGCGAGGAACCGATTTCCCTCGAAGACGTCGACCTGGCCTTGCTCGCGGGGACACCCCTCGCGCCCCTCACCCTGCGCTCGCCGAGCCTGGACATGGACCTGGGGCAGGGCCGCTTCACCTCCGACGCGGCGGTGGCGATCGAGGGCGAGGGCCTGTCCGCTTCGGGCACGGGCCTGGACGCTCGGCCCGCAGAGGGGCTGGTGCGCCTGGAACGCGCGGGGACGATCGAGGTGCAAACCGGAGCCGGGAGCGTCTGGCGCCTCTCCGCCACGGGTGACGGTCCGCTGGACCTTCACCGCATGCAGGCGGAAGAGGGGCGCGAGGCCATCGTCAGCGTGCGCGGCGGCGCGCTGCTCGAATTCGAGGGCGCCGAGGGCCTGCAACTCTCGGCCGACGAGATCACCATCGAGGGGATCGAGCGTGAAGGCCCCGCGGGTCGCCGCTTCTTCGCCCGCTCGGCCGACGCCCAGGGCGAGGTTCGCATCACGCGCGGCGTGGACGAGTTCCGTGGGGAGACGGGCCGCTTCTCCTTCGACCCCGAGGGCGAGTTCAGCGCGGCGACCCTGGAGGGCGCGCCCCAGGCGGCCTTCTGGCTCGAGGTCGACGCCGAGCAGCCCTCCCGGCGAGTGGACCTCGAGGGTCAGGGGCTCCTTACGGTCCGCTTCGAGCCGGAGGTCGCCTTTGCCCTGGGAGGGCCGGCGCGCGTACGCCTCGAGGCTCTGGGCGTGGACGTGCGCGCGTCGCGGGCAGTGGAAGGGAGCGCGGAAGGGGATGGGGGCGCGGGGATCATCGCGCTCTCGGGAGAGGTCGAAGGCCTGTTCGAGGGTGCTCGCTTCCGCGGCAGCGAGCTGCGCCTCGAAGCGCGCCGCGACCACGAGGGAGCCGTCGAACTGACGGCGACCAGCCCCGAGCCCTCGCGCCTGGAAGGGTCGGACGTGCGCGGCCGGCCGTTCACCGTCGAGAGCGGTGGAGCCCTCGACCTCGTCGTGCGCGAACAGGGCGTCTCCATCTCCCGCGCGCGCGATGTGCACCTCGACCTGGGGGGTGAGGGCGGGTTCGAGGCCCAGGCGGGGTTGCTTGTGGAGTTCGACGGAGAGACCCGGGCCTTCCAGGCGGATCAGGGCGTTACCTACATCTCCGGTTCCGTCCAGGCGCGAGGCGAGAGCGTCCGCTCCGACGGGGCGGGCCGGACCGAGGTCTTCGGCCTGGCGGGAGCTCCGGCCGAGTTGACCCTTGGGTCGGACGTGCTGGCGGGCGTGGAGAGCGGCGTGGCGCGCGGATTGCACATCTTGCTCGCGCCCGATGCGGTCCTCGCCGACGGTGCGGTACACCTGGAACTCGAGAGCCCCGAGGGCCCCAGCCTGCTCGACTGCGACCGGGTCGAGGTGCTGTCCTGGGCCGAGGAGCGGTCAGGGAACGGGGCCGCCGCTCCTCGCCCGCTCTCGATCGAGGCCGAAGGCGTGCGTCGCGCCCGCCTGGCGGGCCGCTTCGGAGTCGTCGAGCTCTCGACCGAGCACCTGTTCGCCACGGCGCAGGGCGCGCCGCAAGAGAGCGACGGCTCACAGACGACGCTGACCTCGATCCGAGCCAGGGGGGCAGTGGAGGTCGAGTTGATCGGCGAGGCCGAGTTCGCCGGCAGCGGGGCGCGCTTCTCCTGGAGTGCGGAGCGCGGCGGACGCCTCGAGGGTGAGCCCGCGGGCGCACCGCCGATCCCCGTGCACGCCCGCGGCAGGCTCTCGGCCACCGATCAGCCCTACCAGCTCACTGCGGACTGGGTGGCCTTCGGCACCGACCGCCTCGAAGCCCATCGCCCGCGACTGATCCTCGATCCGGAAGAGGGCGATCCGACCGTCGCGGCCCTCGGCGAGGCGAGCGCGGAGCACATGCTGGCGGAGCGCGACGGGGCGCGCTTCGAGGGCGACGCGCACCTGTCGGGCCGCCTGGCCTCCGGGCGCCCCTGGTCGATAGCTGCCGAGTCGATCGAGGTCGTGTTCGGCGATGAACAGCAGAACGAGCCGGCGGTGGGCCTAGCCAGCGGACGCGTGGAACGCCTTGAGGCCAGGGGCGGGTTCACCCTCGCGGCCGGCCCGGACTTCGCCGCCTCAGGCGAGCGGCTCGTGGCCGATCCCCGCTCCCTGCAGTTGACCGGCGATCCTGCTCGACTCGAAGTCCTGGGGTTCGTCTGGGAGTCCGCGCGGATCGACCACGACCTGATCGACACCCTGGTTCGCACCGAGCGGGGGTCGGTCAGTTCCACCGAGGGTCCGGGGCAGGAGGCCTGGACGGTGACCTACGATTACCTGCGCCCGTACCCCGGGCCTGACGCCACGATCCTGGTCATGCGCAATCCCCGCTTCCGCGGGGGAGAGTCGGGGGCGCGCGCCGCCTGGGCGCTGATCTGGATCGACCGGGCGGAGTGGCGCCGCAGCACCGCGGGCTGGCTCGGGCGCGAGGCCGACCCCGACACCGCCCTGCCCGGCGACGACGGCAACACGCCGGTCCCGGGCGACGGCGAGATCAGCCTCTTCGGCCGCTTCGACACGCGCAGCATCTCTCACCTCGTCACCGAGGCCTTCCTCCACGGAGACATCGAAGTGTCCTCGGCGGGTCAGCGCGTGGCGCGCATGGACTCCGCCTACATCGACCTCGTCGATGGCCACGGTTGGCTGGAGAAGGCCGAGGTCTTCATCGACACCAGCGTGCGTGGTGAGCCGCAGCGCCTCGCCGTGCGCGCCGACTGGCTGCGGCATTCAGCCGACGGTTCCTTGCAGGCCGACCAGGCGGTCATCACCTCCTGTCTGCACGAGAAGCCGCACTACTACGTGAGCACCGAGGACCTGCGCCTGGTGCCGAGCGACGAGGGTGAGGTGGGCTGGCGGGTCTCGACGCGCAAGAACTCCCTGCGCTTCGACAACGGTCTCTCCTTCCCCCTGCCCCCGATCCGCTACCGAGCCGACTCCAGCGGCCGGCCGCTGCTGACGCGCCTGGACCTGGGCGACTCGGCGCGCCTGGGGCAGTTCGTGCGTACTTCCCTGACCGCCGGCTTGGGGGTCATGGGAGCCGGCATCGCCCGCGCCGCCGATGTCGAGCGCGAGCAGGTCGAGGGCCGCACACACCTGCACGCCTCCTACTCTGGTTCTCGCGGGCTACTCCTGGGGGCCGGGATGGAGGCCTCGGTGGAGGGCCGTTTCTGGGCCAACCTCTACGTGGACGCCATCGACGACGGCGGGCGGGATCGGGGGATCGTCCGCTCCGACCCCGAGGGTCGGCGGGATTTCCGCCACTTCCTGCGCGGCCGCGCGCGTTACCTGTTCACCGAGCATGAATGGCTCGACCTGGTGGTCAGCAAGCAGAGTGACGAGGGTGTGCAGTCGGAGTTCCTCGAGCGCGAGTTCCTGCGCTACGAGGAGAAGGACACCTACCTGCACTGGCGCAAGGCCGACGACCAGCACTACATGAGCGCCACCGTCGGCGTGCGGCTGGATGACTTTCGCGATGCCGTGGAGGAGCAGCCGGCGCTCGGGTACTACCGCGGCCTCACACCCGTCGGCCAGTGGTGGGGCACGCCGTTGCTCTTTGCCGCCCACGCGGATCTGGCCTACCTGCGGCGCCGGGAGGGGAACTCCGAGGTCGTCTCGCCCTTCGATCCGAGCTTCGACGACGGTCTCGGGGAGCGAGAGGTCGCGCGCTTCGATACCGAACAGCGCCTGGAGCTGCCCTTCGAGCTAGGCGTGGGGGGCTGGAAGGCGAC
This sequence comes from Planctomycetota bacterium, assembly GCA_036010965.1. GTDB lineage: Bacteria > Planctomycetota > UBA1135 > UBA1135. Next base: position 19,742 of record DASCMO010000173.1, read on the forward strand.
GCCTTTCGCGAGCGCGCGCGCGACCGCCTGGAGCGAGGACGCCGCCGAACAGGGGCCGGCCTCGCGCGGCGGGCTCTTCGCCGGCGTGCGCCTGGCGTCGGTCTACTTCACCCGCCAAGCGAGCGGCCTGACCCACAGCTTCACGCCGCGTATCGGCTTGCGCTCGGACCTCGCCAGCTTCGAGGACGGCGGCGCGCCGGTCTCCTTTGACGGCGTGGAGGAGCCGTTCGGAGGTCTGGTGGCCGACGCCGGACTGCGCAGCCGCTGGTGGACCCCCGGGGGCGAAGGGGAGCTGACTTTCGACCTGCGGGGCTCGTGGTTGCCCGAGGCGGAGGAAGGCGAGGTGGAGGTCCTGCCCGTGGCCTTCCTCTCGGAGTACACCTCGCGCATCGCAGGATTCCCCGTGGCCCTCGTGCACGACGGGCGCTACGACGTGGAGGCCGAGGGCACCGTCTACTCGCGGACCCTGTTCGGCATCCAGCCGCACGATCGCCTGCATCTGCGCCTGGGCCACCACCGCGGTGCGCGCACCGATTCAGGGGCAGCCTTCGAGGCCGCGTCCGTGCGTGCCCTGTGGCGGGCCGATGAGAAGTGGGAGATCGAAGGGCGCCAGACGGTCAGCCTGGCCGATGACGCGAACCTGAACTCACGGTTGGTCTTGCGCCGCATCGGTCATGACCTCATCTTTGAACTGCAGTACGGCCTACGGTCGGGCGAGGGCGGCAGCTCCTTCGGCATCTCCGTCAAGCCCCTGCTGGGCTGGAGGCCCACGCGCGGCGGCCTGCTGGAGCGCTGGAAGGACGAGAACGACTGAGGCTCGATAGATCATGGCGACCATCCCCACACCCCTGGCCTTCTTCGGCGACATCGCCGCGGTCGAGATCCTGCTGGTGGCCGCCGTGGCGGTGATCTTATTCGGCAAGGACCTGCCGCAGGTCGCGGCCAAGGCCTTCATCCAGGTGCAGAAATTGCGGCGCTCGGTGAGTCAGGTCTGGCGCGAGAGCGGGATGTCCGAGGAGATTCGCAAGCTGCAGCGTGAGCTCGACAAGGCCAGGCGCGACCTCCACCGCCAGCTTCCCCGGAGCGAGGAGCTCGTGGCGGACGCGCGCAAGTCGAGCGAAGAGGTCGAGCGAGCCTTCCACCTCGGTTCCCCTGAGGACGGGGAAGCGGCGACGGGCGCCGACGGAGAGCTCGGAAGCTCTTCGGATGAGGCCGCGGACGATCCCGTCGATGTGTCCACAACAGAGGAGGAGAGCGGCCTCCCCGACGAACCCACTGGCGAGGCCGGTCGCCAGGACCACTCCCAGGCGGCGCAAGGCGGGCCCGAGGAGCGGACCGAAGCCCCCACGGACTCCTGAGCCCGGACGCAACCGTGTACCGCCTCGGCTACAACACCAACGGCCTGGCCCATCATCGCCTGGGGGACGCCCTGAGCCTGCTCGCCGAGCTGGGGTACGAGGGTGTCGCGATCACACCCGACGTGGGGCAGATCGACCCGGCGCGCACCGAAAGGCGCGAGCTGAAGGAGATCGGCGAGCGCGCCCGCAACCTGGGCCTCACTCTCGCGATCGAGACCGGCGCCCGGTTCCTGCTCGATCCGCGGCGCAAGCACTTCCCTAGCCTCCTGGAGGAGGATTCCGCCGACCGTGCCCGGCGCCGGCAGTCCCTGGTCCAGGCGACGGAGATGGCCAGCACGCTCGGGGCAGAGGTGGTCTCGATCTTCGCTGGCGCCGCGCCGGGCGGGGAGTGCGCTGACGGGGCCGGGGACGAGGCCGCGCCGCAGGAGCTCTGGGATCGGCTGTGCGAGGGCGTCGTCGATCTGCTGGCCGCCGCTCGCGAGCGCGGCGTTCGGATCGGCTTCGAGCCCGAACCGGGGATGTTCATCGAACGACCCGCCGGCTATCTGGAACTGCGCCGGCGCCTTGGAACGGCCGGCGACGACCTCGGCCTGACCCTGGACGTGGGACACTTGCTGTGCACGGACGACTTGCCGGTGGGGCGCATGATCCGCGAGGTCGGTGCACACCTCGTCCACGTCCACCTGGCGGACATCCGCGATGGCGTCCACCGTCACCGGCCCTTCGGCGAGGGGGACCTTGATCTGGAAGAGGTTCTAAGTGCCTTGTCGGAAGTAGATTACGAAGGTATGGCGGCGGTGGAGTTGAGCCGCGACAGCCACCGCGGAGCGCAGGCTGCCCACGAGGCTCTGTCCCATATCAGGGCTATTCTGGCGCCGAGGGCTTGACCCTGCGTCGATGGCGGGCGCATCATCTTGCGCCTTGAGGGGGAGGGCGGGCCCCGGCGAGCGTTCTGGCAGGCGTTGCGCGGCGGTTCCCCGCTCCGAGGACCGTGTCTCGGACCCCGACCTGTTCACATGGCGAACCCGACCGACAAGCAGAGTGAGTCGCGCTCGTGCCCGACGCGCGTCGATGGAGCGGCGACCCTGTTCGCGCACCGTCTCTCGACGGCGCAGTGCACGGCCAGGCAGCGCAAGCTCTACCACAAGTGCTTCACCTGCGCCTTCAACCACGCGTACGTAGCGGCCCATGGGCTCCCTGAGCCCGTGCCCGAGAAGGCGGCGGTGGCCGGCGAGCAGGACGAGCCGAAGTTGCACCCGCTACAGCCGCTGCAGCGGATTGGCAAGCGGCCCGCCAAGGCGACGGTGGCCTGAGGCCGACCCGGCCTCGGGGACGCTGATGGTCTGGCCCGCCAGAGCGCCCGACGACCCCTTCCAGGGGCCTCAAAAGGCCCGGGGCTTCCGAAACGGCCCACTGCGGTGGATCGTATAGGGGCCCATCGGGTGGCAGCGGCTCGCCGGCCCACGCCCGAGTGGGTCTCCTGGCGAGCCATGACCACGCTCCTGCGCTTGCCGGCAGCCCCCGACGGAGCAGGCCCATCTCCCTGGAGATTCCATTGATCAAGACAGCACAATTCTCTCGTCGCGTCGCCGCCTGGGTGGCGACCCTTCCCCTCCTCGCGTCCGCGGCGATCGCCGGGGGACTCGGCGGTGAACCCGACCGCAGCCTGGTGCCCGCCGACGCCGAGTGGCTGGTGCACGTCGATGTGGAGGGCGCGCGCAACACGCAACTCGTCCGCGCCGCCCTGACCCTGGCCGAGCGACTGGACCTGCGCGCCGAGCTCGACCAGCTCGAGTTAGTCAAGGGCTTCCTGGGCGTCGATCCGTTCATCCTGTTGCGCTCCGTGACGGTATTCGGTGGGGAGCTGAACGGCGGCGTCGCGCGCGCCCACGAACAAGGCGTGGCCGTGCTGCGCGTCACCGCGGAGGCCTCGACGGTCATGGACCGCCTGGTGGCGCGGGCGGAGTACCGGTCGGTGCAACTCGAGGGCCGCGTCCTCCACTCATGGGACGCGGGAGGTGCGGACCAGGTGTTCTGCCAGACCGTTGCCGCGCGGGAATCCAGTGACTTGCTGCTCGTGCTCTCCGGCGACGCCACCGAGTTGCTGCGCGGGCTGAGGGTGATCGAGGGCGCCGCGCCCAGCCTGCGCGAGGCCTCCGGTCCCGTGCTCGATGCGCGGCCGGTGGCGGGGTCGTTCTTCTACGCGGAGGCCACCGGCGCCATCCCCGGCCTGGACGGTATCCAGCCCGCCTCCACCGTCGCGGACAAGGCCGTCGGCATGCGGTTGGACATCAGCGAACGCGACGGTCTCCTGGGCATCGCCCTGGCGGTAGAGACCGAGACCCCCGAGGACGCCCTCAGAATCCACGGGCTCGCGACGGGTGCCCTGGCCCTGGCCAACATGGCCCTCGAGAACGACGACCGCCTGTTCGAGATGCAGGAAGTGCTCGGCGGCCTGAAGCTCTTCGTGGCGGGAGGGCAAGTCGGCGCCGAGCTGCACTTCGAATCGCGCCTCCTGGTGGAGATCATGCACGAGACGGCCGAGGCCATCCGCGGTCCCGCCCCGACAGGCTTCTAGGAGACCGTTGACCCCCACGATCCCGTCCAAGTGGACCGCTGAAGAGCTCGCCCGTCGGGCGCAGGAGGGCTGCGTCGAGTCGTTCGGGGAACTCGTCGAGCGCTTCGAGGGCCCCCTGCACGCGTTCTTGCGACTGCGCAGCGCAGCGCCTGAGGATGCCGAAGAACTGGCTCAGGACACGTTCTTGCGGGCCTGGGAGAAGCTCGATCGCTTCGACCCTCGCTACCGTTTCTCGACCTGGCTCTTCACCCTCGCACGCCGTCTGGCGGTGACCCGCTACCGCCGCCGCCGCCCGGGGCTCGCGAGCGAGGAGACCCTCGCGAGCATGGGTCACGACCGGGACCCGGCCAGCATCCTGGGGGAGAGCGACGCACGCGAGAACCTGTGGCGCGTGGCCGCGCGCGTCTTGCCGGCCGAACAGGTGGACGCTCTGTGGATGCGCTATGCGGAAGACTTCTCCGCAGCGGAGATCGGCGCCGTCCTCGGCCGCCCCGAGGCCACGGTGCGCGTACACCTCTTCCGCGCTCGCCAGGCTCTCGCGCGCCACCTCGAACACCCCGCGGCGGATCCGCCGAACGCCGCGTCCCCCGATTCCGATTCCCCTCCCCACCCTCTACGCCATGTAGCCGGAGGCAAGCCGTGAGTTTTGACCAGCACGATCCCTCACCGGTCTCAAGTGACGCGCTCGAGACCGTCGAACGCACCCTGCGAGCGGACCTCGCCGCCGCCACGCCGCCGCCGCCGCCGGCCCTGCGCGGGCGTGTTCTGGCGACCCTCGCTCCCCGCCGCCGGCG
>DASCMO010000174.1:0-18813 GCA_036010965.1 Planctomycetota bacterium
CCCGCGCGGATCACCCTCCTGCCGCGCTTCCTGTACCGCAGCCAAAAACGGGACTACATGGAAGCCGAAAGCCGCTGGTCGGGAGGGCTCAGAACCTACCGACTCGATCGTATCCGCTGCATCCTCCCCCAGACCACGAGCTCGCCGTGAGCATCCGCAACATAGCCATCGTCGCCCACGTCGACCACGGGAAGACCACCCTGGTCGACGCCATGTTTCGCCACGCCGGAACCGTCCGCGCCAACCAGCAGCTGCGTGAGCGCGCCCTCGACACCGACGCACAGGAGCGCGAGCGTGGCATCACGATCCTGGCCAAGAACACCGCCATCGACTACGAGGGCACACGCATCAACATCGTCGACACGCCCGGGCACGCCGACTTCGGCGGCCAGGTAGAGCGCACGCTCTCCCTGGCGGACGCAGTGCTGCTTCTGGTCGATGCCTTCGAGGGGCCGATGCCCCAGACGCGCTTCGTGCTTCGCAAGGCCCTCGAGAAGGGGCTGCGGGTGCTGGTGATGATCAACAAGATCGACCGCCCGGACGCCCGCCCCGACGATGTGCTGACCGAGATCTTCGACCTGTTCGTCGAGCTCGGCGCCGCCGAGGAGCAGCTCGACTTTCCCGTCGTCTACGGGTCCGGGCGCGACGGCTACGCCACCCTGGAGCCCGACGGGGAGCGCCAGGACCTCGGCGCGCTGTTCAAGATGGTCTTGGAGCAGGTTCCCACCCCGAGCAACGATGCCGGGGCTCCGGTGCGCTTCCAGGCCACGACCCTCGAGCACGACGACTTCGTGGGACGCATCGCGATCGGCCGCGTGGAGAGGGGCGTACTGAAGATGGGAGCGCGCCTGCGGCTCTCCCACCCCGATCGCGAGACGAGTGCGCTGGTGTCGATCAAGGGCCTCTTCCGGCACCAGGGCCTGCAGCGCGTCGCCGTCGAGTCGGTGGAAGCCGGAGACGTGGCGGTCGTGGCCGGGATCGACGACCTATCCATTGGCGACACGCTCTGCGATCCCGAGCACATCGAACCGCTGCCGGCGATCACGATCGACGAGCCGACGATCACCATGGAGTTCCTGGTGAACGACTCGCCCTTCGCCGGGCAGGAAGGCCGCTACGTCACCAGCCGGCACCTGCTCGAGCGCCTCGACCGCGCGCAGGTGCGCGATGTGGCCCTGTCGGTGAGCCCCGGCAGCGCCGGAGACCGCTTCGTGGTCAAGGGGCGCGGCCTGATGCACATCGGCGTGCTGATCGAGAACATGCGCCGCGAGGGTTTTGAGTTCGCCGTGGGCAAGCCGCGCGTGATCATCCGAGAGATCGACGGGCGCGATCACGAACCCTACGAGCGGGCGACGGTCGAGCTTCCGGCCGACTACTCAGGGCGGGTGATCGAGTACCTCGGTCAACGGCGCGGCGAGCTCTTGAACATGGACACGCGCGGCAATATGACGCGCCTGGAGTTCTCCCTGCCCGCGCGCAGCCTGATCGGTGCGCGCACCTCGCTGTTGAGCCTCAGCCGCGGCGAGGCGATCCTGAGTCACGTGTTCGATCAATGGAAGCCGGACGGCGGGCGGATTCCGCGCCGCTCGACCGGCGTGCTCGTATCGGACCGCGCGGGTTCATCCGTAGCCCACGCGCTCGACTCCCTCTCCGATCGCGGCACATTCTTCGTCGGGCCGGGCGTGAAGGTCTACGAAGGGATGATCGTGGGCGCCAACGGCAAGCTGGACGATCTGCCCGTCAACGCCTGCCGCACGAAGAAGCTCACCAACATCCGCTCCTCCAGCAAGGACATCGCCGTCCAGCTCACGACAGCGCGGGAAATGTCCCTCGAGGAGTTCCTCGAGTACATCGAGGACGACGAGCTGCTCGAGGTGACGCCCCGCGACCTGCGCCTGCGCAAGCGCGTGCTGGGCGCCGATCAGCGCAAGAAACTCGCGCGCGCGGCGCGCTGATCGCAGTCGCCTCAAGCTCTCTCGCCGCGGCAGATGCGGACCGGATCCCCGACCACCGCCGACAGGCGCGCGCGATCGGGAACTGACAGGCGGAACCCACGGCGCTCGCAGGCGGGGAGCACGAGGGCGAGCTCCTCATCGGTGGTGGTCAGGACGAACGACGGCGCGAGGGTGTCGAGCAGCGCGTCGAGCAGGGACTCCACGCGCCGACGATCCTGGCCGAGGTCGCCGCGGCCCGTGGCGAGGTCGGTGCCCTCTCGTCCGTAGAGTTCGTCATGCAGAGCGGGGAACGACTCCGGGTCGGTCAGGACGCTCACTAGCCAGGCGTGATCGAAATCCTCGCTCGGCAGGGAAGGGAGACCGCAGGTCTCGATCGCGCCCAGGTCCAGGCCGAGGGAGCGGGAGACGGCGCCCAAGGCCCGATTGAGCTCCCTCGTCTCGTCGTTCGCGAGGTTCAACGCGCGGACCTCGCGGCCGAGGACGATACGCTCGGTGAGCAACGGCGCGAGCTCCGCCAGGGCAGCGCCCACGTACACGCTGCGTCCGCACCCGTCGCCAGGGGGCGCGCCAGCAGGCGCGAGGGCGACGGCGAGGTCGGACGCTAGCTGCAGGCTCGCGTCACGCACGGCCTCACGCTGGGCGGGAGGGAAGAATGCGTCACCGCCCTCGCTGCAGTGACAGCGCCCGAGCAGCTCCCAGTCCAGCTCCTCCTCCAGACGCGCCATGGCGGCCCCGAAGGTGCCGAGGGGATCGGTACTGAGGGTCAGGGCGCGTCTTCCCCGTCGCCGCGCCGGCGCTCCCCGGATTCCTCGCCGTCCTCGGCCGGGGGCTTCGGCAGAGGGGGCAAGCCGAGTTCGACGCGCACGGCAGCCTCAAGCTCATCGGGATGAAAACCGAGCGGCCCAGGGGCGCCCGCGTAGGCGATCCTGCCATTCTTTCCGACGAGGTAGAGCCGGTCCGGGAAGCCCGCGTAGGCCTTGTCGGCCGTGTTCTTCATGTCGTCGATCAGCACGGTCATCGGAGCAAGGTCCAGCCGCTCCTGGCAGACCGTGGCGACGGCGAGGCGCTCGTCGATCGTGAGCGGCTCCTCGACGATCGGATTTCCGTCCCGGCCTCCGCGGGGCGAGGCGCCGTCGAAGGCGTGGGCCTCGCTGATGTAGACGACGAGGAACTCCACCTTCTCGCCGTAGGTCGCCTGCAGCTCCTTCAGTCGCCCGACCGAGCGACGGAAGGGAGGTCATGTGTAGCTGCCGAAGACCAGCGCGACCGCTCTCTTGCCCCTGAAGGAGGAGAGTTTGACCTTGTCGGGTTTCTTCGTCTCTGCGTCGACCGCCGGCTTCTGCGCGGGTCTCTTCTGCTCGCCACCCTCCGCTTCCTGCTCGCCTGCATCGGCCGGATCGGCGTATCTCTCGAGCACCAGGAGATCGAAGTCCGGGGCGCTCGCGCCCACTTTCGGGCTCCGGGCCCGCGCGGACCTGCGCCCTTCACGGCCCGCACGGCCCTCGCCGCCCTCGCGCCCCGAACGGTCCTCTCGACCCCTACCGCCGCCGCGCCGCCCGGCGCCTCTGCGGCCGCCGCCACCCTGTGCCCCACCGCGCGAGAAGTCCTCTCGGGTGAGCGTCCCGCTGCGGTCCACGTCCAACCGCTCGAAGGCCTCCTTCGTGCGCGCGTACTCGGCGAAGGTGATCTCGCCGTCGTGGTTAGCGTCGTAGACGCTCGTCATGTACTCCCAGACGGAGTCGGCCTCCGTCTCCAGCTTGCGCAGGGCCTCCTCGATCTCGTCGCCGCTCTCCTGGAGCGCGGGGGCCGCGATGGCGAGCGGACAGGCGAGGACCATGGTCAGCCCCAGCGCACCCAAGAGCGAAACGACGCGGCGGTAGATATTCATCGGGGTGTCCTCTTCGAACGCCCGCGAGCAGGTCCACGGGCGGGTTAGCGATCGCTTCGAAGTCTAACCGGCTCTTCGTGCCTGGTTGTTTCCCGGTTTGTTCAGGCCCGATATCCCTCTCGTCACGTGGCAACGCCTGAGGCCCCGGTTGCTACCGATGCCGCGGCGTTCTCGCATCGGGCGCGGGGGCGCTGACCCGTATTCAGGCCCCTGGTCTCACGAGAGGCGGTTTTCGTGGGTTGAGGCCGCTCCAGGGTGCCGTCCCGCCGTCCGCTGGAATCCACGCTACAATCCTGATCCAGTGTAAGGAGCTCCTCATCGCAGCCATCGTGCACAGTCCTCCCTGGCGAGGCGCAGCTTCAGCCAACACGAACGCAATGAAAACCACGATCGCACTCTCAGCCATGCTGTTCGCCGCGAGCGCCCCCTTCTCGCTCGCACAGAACACGACCATGTGGATCGACTCCCCAGTGTCCAACTGGGAATGGGACGCCTTCGCCCTCAACACCAACGCAGTGCCGCTGGCGACCAACGAGTTCGACCTGTATGGGCCCATCTACCTGGATCTGGGCATGAACGCCAACGGCAACGTGAGCACGGGGCAGTTCATTGACTCCGAGATCACCATCTCGCCCGACATTCAGGGCTACTTCCCCAACCCGATCCCGGGCCTGCCCAACCTCGTCGATTTCCACATCGAAGATGTCGTGCTCTCCGCACAGTCCTTCCCTCTCGACTTCGGAGACCCCACAACCTCCGACGGGAGCTTCCAGGGCGACTCGGTCTATCAGTTCACGAGCGGGGTCATCCACCTGGTCATCCTGGGGGGCTTCCCCTACGACTTCGATCTATCGGGGCAATCGACGAACTCCCAGGTGGTCTTCGGCCAGTTCACCGTCGCCCCGAGCGGGACCATTCACCTCGATTCCTTCCAGAGCCACCACGCAGTCGCCACCGAACCCAGCACTGGCATCACCTTCACGCTCGACTTCTGGGGCGACGTGATAGCGGACTCAATCATCCGTGTGCAGGCCTTCTGCTTCGGCGACGGGACGGGAACCGGCTGTCCCTGCGGAAACTTCGGCGGCTCGGGCGCGGGCTGCATGAACGGCACGCTCCAGGGCGCCGTCCTCAGCACGAGCGGCGGAACGAGCATCTCTGACGGCGACCTTGTCCTGCACGGCTCGCAGCTTGTCCCCGGCCAACCCGGGCTCTACTTCCAGGGCGACAACGCGGTCAACGGCGGCGCCGGGGTCACCTTCGGCGACGGCCTGCGCTGCGCGGGCGGCAACGTGGTTCGCCTGCAGGTGCGGGCCGCCGATGCAGGCGGCTCCTCGAACACCAGCGTGGACATCGGCCTGGAGGGCAGCGTCACGGCCGGCGCCGCCAGGCGCTACCAGCTCTGGTACCGCGACCCGCAGAGCAGCATGTGCGGCACGACCTTCAACCTGACCAACGGGATGGAGATCTTCTGGTTGCCCTGATCGCGTGCGTCAGGACCCCAGGGGCGTGAGCGCGATCCCGCGGAAATGGATCTCCGCCCCTTCTGACTGTAGACAGATCTTGCCGGGCGTCTCCAGACACCCCCAGGCCTGGTTGAGAACCGCGTCGTTCACGCGCAGGATGACGTGGCCCTTCCAGACCGTGATCTCGTAGCGGTTCCACTCTCCGATCGGAAGTTCGTTGGTCCCGGTGCGGCGGGTGTTGCGTCCGTTCGTGCGCGCCTCGACGACCTTCATCGGGAAGGCGTCGATGTTCCAGAAGTCCCCGGCCGCGCCGCTCTGGAGCTGCGCCTCGATGCTCCTGGGCCAGACCTTGTCGGGACCGATCTGTCGCAGGAGCACACCGCTGTTGCCGGCCTTCTTCGTGACTGGATTGAAGCGCCACTCCAGTTGCAGCACGAAGTTCTCGTGGTCGTCCTCCGTGCGCAGGTAGCCGATTGGCCGCCCCTGGCAGACCAGCACCCCCTCGTCCGTGACGCTCCACACTTCGGCCGCATCGACCTCCTTCCGCAGGAGATGCGTCCAGCCTGCGAGATCACGGCCGTTGAACAAGGTCTTTGAGCGATCGCCTTGAAAGTCGAGGTTGCGAATCTTCAAGCTGCGAAACCACACGTCGTCGCCGTGGTCCTGGAGCGCGATGTGTCCGCGCAGCTCCTTGCCGAAGCCGGGCATGTTCTTGAACTTGCAGCCCTCGATGAGCTTCACCCAGGCATCGTCGTGCAACTCGAAGGAGACGACGCGCACCCCGTTGAGCCAGTGCTCGACGTGGTTCCCCACGACCAGGATGCGGCCGCTGTTCCACTCGCCGATGGGATTGAGCGTCTTGGGCTCGGCGGCGATCATGGCGTAGAGAGAGGCCGCCGCGGTCTTCGCGCTGCGACCGTCGCGGTGCCCGGCATCGTCGAGGATCTGGTACTCGGGCCCCGTCTCCCAGGTGTTGCCGCGCTGCTCGCTGACGCGGTACATGATCCCGCTGTTGGCGCCGGCGGCGACCTTCCATTCGAATGCGAACTCGAAGTCCTGGTAGGCGATTTCACTCACCAGGTCTCCACCGCCCGCCCCCGCCACCTTGTGCAGGGTGCCCTGTTCCACGACCCAGCCGCGGGCGGGAAAATCCTCGCCCCGGAAGCGGCGCCAACCGGCGCCGGTCTCCCCGTCGAAGGCCAGGGTCCAGCCGTCGGCGCGCTCAGCCTCGCTGAGGGTGTTCGGCTCCTGGAGGGGCATGCAGAGGGCGGTGCTGACCAGCAGAACGGATGCGATCATCATCTGGAGACATCCAAGGGGTGTGCGGAGGAAGCGAGCAGGCAGGATACCTCGCTGACACATTGATGGGAGGCAGTCTTGCCTGTACGCTATTCGGCCCGTCCTCTCAGGGTGACCCCTGCGGGCGTAACTCAGTTGGTAGAGTGCAAGCTTCCCAAGCTTGATGTCGCGGGTTCGAATCCCGTCGCCCGCTCCAAACGGTTGCCTCGAGAGACGGTTAGTTCTCTTTAGTTCTCTTTTCTCCGCTTGCGTGCTTCCCGTTCCGATCCCCGATGGATCCCCGGGCAGCTGTCAGACGAGCATTTTTTCCAAAGATAGACAGACAGATGGGTAACAGACTCTACGTAGGAAACCTCTCCTGGGAAACCAACGAGGAATCCCTCCGCATGGCATTCTCGCAGGACGACCGTGAAGTCAAGGACGTCCAGATCCTGACCGACCGCGACACCGGCCGCTCGCGCGGCTTCGGCTTCGTGGAAATGAGCTCCGACGAGGACGCTCAGGCCGCCATTACGGCTCTCGACGGCGCTGAAGTCGACGGACGCAACATCAAGGTCAACGAGGCCCGCGAGCGCCAGCCCCGCACCGGCGGCGGCGGCGGCGGCGGCGGTGGCGGTGGCGGCGGCGGCTACGGCGGCGGCGGCGGCGGAGGTGGTCGCTGGTAGAGCTCGACGACGAGCCGCCCACAGGCGGCTCGTCTCACTGATTCAACGGGGGGCCGACCGCCTGCAAGTTCGGCCCCCTAACCTTCTCTCCCCTCTCCGACCCGAGGTAGCCCATTGGCGAAGTCACCCCAGTCCTTCGAAAAACGCCAACGCGAGCGGCGCAAGCAGATGAAGCGCAAGGAGAAGCTTGAGCGGCGCTATGAACGCAGCGCCGAGAAGAAGCAAACCAAGGAGAGCGGGGACGCTCCCGATGATGATCTCCAGAAGCTCGAAGGGGATGACGACGAGGGGCTGCGCTGGACCGGCGAGGAGGAAGTGGTAGAGGAGGACGAGGAGGACGGGGGTTCGCAGGGCGCCGAAGCAAGGCAACGGCGGGAAAACCGCTGATCAGCACCCGAGCTGCGACTCTCCAGGAGTCCGCGCCCTTCACCCAGTCAGTTTCTTCCACGATTCCGGTGCCGGAATCGCGCTGACCTCGATGCGCTCGAGATGGGCCATGACGGCCAGCACGCTGGCCTCGTCCCAGGCGTCGCCAACGATCTGCAACCCGATCGGCAGGCCGTCGCTCATGGCGACGGGCACCGATCCTGCGGGCAGACCCGTCAGGTTCGCGAGGAAGGCCAGGCGGCAAGCACCGCCGACAGCTCCGGCGTCGGCCAGGGCCACTCCGTCGTCCCCAGGCGAGTAAGCGGGAGGCTGGATCGCCGTGGTGGGCAGGGCGAGCACATCGACGCCGGCGATGGCGCGAGCCACGCAACGGCGCAAGGCGGCCCGCGTCCGGCAACCTCCAAGGTAGTCGCGCGCCGAGAGCTGCCCCATCAGGCGCAAGGTGAGCCGCAGATCGTCGCCCATCTGCTCTCCGAAGCGGACGAGGTCGTCCGAGAGAGCGCCCATGCACTCGACCGCGATGGTCAGCACTCCCACGGCCAGAGCCTGATCGGCCAGGGGCAGGTCCAGGTCCACGAGCGTGGCGCCCTCTGCTTCCAGCGCCGCCAGAGCCGCGCGACAGGCGCGCTGAATCGACTCCGTGGCCACTTCAAACTCAGCGAGCGGAACACCGATACGGCAGCCACGCACACCCCGACCGAGAGCGCCACGCCAGGCCGTCGGCGCCTCGTCCCCATCGCTCGCGTAGTTCGTCGGAGGGTCCACGGGGTCCAGGACCCCGGTGGTGTGACAGAGGAAATCGACCAGGTCGGCGGTGGACGGCCCGAGTGGGCCGATGTGGCTGACGGATCCCCGGCCGAAGGCGCTCCCTCCGCGGCCAACGCGCCCGAAGGTCGGCTTCAGCCCGAAGACTCCGTTGAAACTGCTGGGTATACGGATCGACCCACCGCCGTCCGAGCCCGCCGCGACCGCCGCCAGGCCGAGCCCCACGGCGACTCCAGCACCGGTGGAGGAGCCGCCCGCCCCGTGCCCCGAGTCGTACACGTTGCGCGGCATGTCGTGGTGCGGGTTCATACCCCAGGGGTTCATCCCCCACTCCGTCGCGTGCGTCTTCGCGAAGAGCAGCGCTCCGCCCTCGCGCAGGCAACGCACGAGGGTGCTGTCGCACTCCGCCGGCGTCTTGCGGTAGGCGGTCCCCCCACCGGTCACTAGCCCCGCCATGTCGTGTTCATCCTTGATGGGCAGGGGCAGGCCGTCGAGGGGCGAGAGCGGCTGGCCCGCGCGATGACGAGCCTCGCTCTCGCGCGCCGCCGCGCGGGCCGTCTCCCAGTCGGTGCACACGAAGGGGCTGTGCAGGGCACGGCCGAAGTCCGCTGCCTGCACGCGCGCAGCGAGACCATCTAGGATCTCGACCGGCGAGAGCGCCCCCGAGGCGTAGGCCCGGCGCAGCTCGGCGCCGACGCTACGGGCCGTGGCGGGCGCCCCCAAGTTCGCGTCCGTCCATCGGCGAGGAGGGCCGCCGCGGATCGGTCGCGGTTCGAGATCAACATCGGCGCGCGCCTCGCTCGGGAGGGAGCGCAGCTCGTGCAGGCCATAGGCGCGGCCCATCCGCGACAGGATGCAGCGTGCCCCGACGCCGGTGGACGCCAGGGCCCGGACGAGCGCGAGGGAGGGTCCGCGCAGCCGAGGAATGTTCACGATCGAAGCCTGCTCAGGGGGTCGCGGGTCGCCCGCACCACCGAGCAGCACGGGAGCGCGCATGGTAGCCAGGATCCTGCCCGAGAGCCGTCACGATCAGGGAATGCCTGCGGAGTAGAATCGAGCGCCCGGCCCAACGCCGACTGCCTCCTGCCCATGGCCTCTCCCACACCGAACTCGCGCCTGCCCGCGCCCGCCGACGGCGAGGTGCGCGTGTGGCGCGTGGACCTGCGGCCCCAGCCCGGGGAGCTGGAAGCGATGCGGGCACTCCTCGCTCCCGACGAGCTCGAACGAGCCGCGCGCTTCGTGTTCGAGGTGCATCGTGTGCGCTGGACCATGGGCCGCGGCGCCATGCGCTCAATCCTGGGGCAGACCCTGGGCCGCGACCCGGCGCGCCTGAACTTTGCAGCGGGCCCCCATGGCAAACCGTTCCTCGCGGAGGAAAAGGACGATGGGCCGTGGTTCAACCTCACCCACTCAGGAGATCTCGCTCTGCTGGCGATCAGCGCCGTGGGCGAGGTGGGTGTGGATGTTGAGATCCATGATCCTCGGCGCGCGACCGAGGAACTCATGGAGCACTACTTCGCCCCCGGAGAACGAACCACGATCAAGGCCATGGATGCCTCCAGGAGAATGCGCGGCTTCTTTGATTGCTGGACGCGCAAGGAGGCCTTCATCAAGGCCGTCGGTGACGGCCTCTCCTTTCCCCTCGACGAGTTCGAGGTGCGCACAGCGCCACGCGACGCCGCGCTGCTCTCGATCCACGGTGACAGCGAGGCCGCCAGGAGCTGGACCCTGGCGGACCTTTCACTCGCCAAAGACGTCTCGGCGGCCCTCGCCATCGAGACCTGCAGGTGCTCGATCGTGCGTGACGACTGGTCTCCGGGCGGCCAGTGAGAGCCCAGTACCTTGTTTTCCAACGGCGAAGACCACGGTTCCGCGCACACCGGCGGCACGCTTTCAAGCGGTTCGATGCTGCTAGGAAGCAGAACGAACCTGTACGGTGAGCCACACCGGCGGCCCGTTGAGCGCCGGGGAGAGAACAGGACCAGGATCCCGTGACATCAGGCCCCAAGAAGGTCATCTACGCGGCGCTGCTCGGAAACTCGGCCATCGCGGTAATCAAGTTCGTGGCGGCGTCGATGACAGGCTCGTCGGCCATGCTGTCCGAGGCGGTTCACTCGGTCGTCGACACGGGCAACCAGATCCTGCTCCTGCACGGTCTACGCCGCGCCCGCCGACCACCCGACGCTGAGTTCCCCTTCGGTCACGGCAAGGAGATCTACTTTTGGAGCTTCGTCGTGGCGCTCTCGGTCTTCGCCGTGGGAGCCGGCGTCTCCATCTACGAAGGCGTCGTGCACATCCTCCACCCGCGCCCGATCGAGGACCCGACCGTCAGCTACGTCGTCCTGGGAGTGGCGATGGCCTTCGAGGGCGCCGCCTGGCTCTTCGCGTGGCGGGAGTTCTCCCGTGCGCGGGGCACGCTCGGAGTGTTCGAGGCCGTCCGGCGCGGGAAGGACCCGTCCCTCTTCGTCGTCCTGTTCGAGGACTCGGCCGCCATGCTCGGCCTGGTCGTGGCCTTCGCCGGCATCGCCCTCAGCCACGCCACGGGACTGGCCTGGATCGACGGAGCGGCCGCCGTCGTGATCGGCCTGATCCTGGCGGCAACGGCCGCCTGGCTGGCCTTTGAGACCAAGAGCCTGTTGATCGGGGAGGCCGCCGACGAGGAGGTACGGGCGGAGATCCGCCGCATCGCCACAGGGCGCCCGGGAGTTCTACGCCTCAACGAAGTCCTCACCATGCACATGGGACCGGACTTCGTCCTGGTCAACTTGAGCGTCGAGTTTCGGGACGGGGAGTCGACCGAGACCATCGAGGAGGCCGTCGCGACGATCGACGCCCAGATCAAGGCCGCCCTGCCCGAAGTGCAGCGCGTCTTCATCGAGGCCGAGACCGCTCCGCGCGCGAAGCCTAGCTGACGCCCGCGGCAGCCCGGGCGCGCTCGATGGCGTCGCGCAGCCCCTCATGCACGGCAGCCACGGCGGCCGGATCCCACTCCGCGGGATCACCGCGCAGGAAAGAGGTCTTGTCCTCGCGGTTGTCGAAGCGCGCAACCGGAATGTGGAAGGTCCTCCCGCGCGTCTTGACCGTCACGGTCCGCTCCCGCGCCGATTCCGCCTCCAGCCAGACCATGTCGTCCGTCCCGTAGTCCCCGAGCATCACCTGTATCGGCACGCCATGGTGCAGGATCGATCCCGGGTCGTCGGGATCGGTGCGCGCATCGTTCCGCCGCCGCGACTCCTCGGGGGTCACCCAAACGTAGAGGATCACCGCGCTCTCGAGCAGTTCATCGGAGAGACACGCGAGGGAGTGCCGGTAGCCGAGCGGCGCAGGCAGGGGCATCTCGGCGCCCTGCGGACCGCCGCGGGCGAACTCGACCACGATCGTCTTGTCCGAAAGGTCGACGACGCGCGCCGCTTCCAGTTCGCCCAGCAACTCTCGCGCCTCGCCCTCCAGGGCATCGGCGGCCGCAGCGCGCACGCCATCTTCAAGGCCGGCGATGCGCGCGGGGATGCCCAGCCGACCGGCCGCGTCGTCGATGCGGCCGAAGAGGTGCGATGCGGCCTCGGGCACAGATGCGGCCCCTATCGCGGTGAGGGCGGCGTGGTCCTGATTGATGAGTTCGATCAAGGTCCCCCAGTCCCGCGGGTCGCTGAAGGTACTCTCGTCGGAGTCATAGAAGAGCCGCGCATGACCGGCCTCCTCGAGGACGCCGTCCACGCGCCGCATGAAGTGCACATAGGGAAAGTCGTCGAGCTGGACCGTGGGCCCCAGGCCGAAGGAGCGGCGGCACTCCTCCATCGAGAGGCTCGCCAGGTAGCGGCGTACCTCCGACTTTCCCGAAGCGGGCAGGGCCAGGAGCAGGAGGGTGTCGAGGGTCTTCATCAGCTTCGGTGGCGTTGGGGAAGAACGGGGTTGCACGCAGGATAACCGCTGACGGTCGGCGGCGCGGCACACCCTCGCCAGTGGGACGCGGCGCCTCCCGACGCTCCCGAGTCCGAGGACGCCCCACCCCTCGCGCAGGGCCCCGTGCGAGGGTCGGCTTGCCAGAATGGACGCCGGAGCCGACAATCAACCACCCTCGCACCCGAAACGACGCGAGCACCCGACCCACATTCCCCCAATGGAGCTGACCATGAAACGCGCGTTCCTCCTCTCCATGGCGTCACTCGCCCTCGCCGCGACGAGCGCTCGAGCCCAGTCCACCATCTACGGCCTGGACGTTCGGACCAGTTTCTTCTTCACGTCCGACACAGGTAGCTTTGTCACCAACTACACCCAGATCGCCACGAATCAGGACCCGATCTACGCGATCGACTTCGACTCCACGGCGACGACCTTGTGGGGGGTGGACTACGCCACCCTGGGCTACGGCACATTCGATCTAACGACCGGTGTGTTCTCCTCGCTCGGGATCGTAAGCGGCCCGACCGCCGCGGTGACTGGCCTGACTGCGTCCGCCGACGGAGTGACCTGGTACATCTGCGAGTACGACTCTGCGGTCGGCATCTCGAAGCTCTGGGAGGGTGACATCACGACCGGGACCTTCACTCTGCTCGGTACGATCTGGACCGGGATCATCATCGACATCGCCATCGACAGCCTGGGCAACCTGTACGGCCACAGCATCTCGATCGACTCGCTCCTGTCCATCGACACCATCAGCGGCGGCGGCACACTGATCGGTCCGACGGGACACGCGGCGAACTTCGCCCAGGGGATGGACTTCGACTGGTCGGACAACACCCTCTACGCAACGATCTACACTGGCGGGGGAACGGGCGTCTTCGCCACCTTCGACCTCTTGACGGGCGCGGGGAACATCCTCGAGGACACGACCTCCCTGAACGCCGAGATGGAGATTGCGGTCAAGGCGGAGGCCGGTGGAGGCATCGGGACCAACCAGTGCTTCGGTGACGGCTCCGGTACGACCTGCCCCTGCGGCAATCCGGCTGCGAACGGCGGTTGCGCCAACTCGACTGGCGATGGCTGCACCCTCAACGCTGTGGCCGCCGGCGGCGGTACCCTGAGCGCCGGCAACGCCATTCCTGGCCAGCCGGGTCTGTTCTTCCAGGGCGACAACAGCATCGGCGGAGGCAGCGGGATCTCCTTCGGTGACGGTCTCCGGTGCTGCGGCGCGGGCGTCATTCGTCTGGGAGTTGTCGTCCCCGACGCGAACGGCACCGCGTCGATCGGCGATGTGCAGAACGGCGGCGGCGCCAGCTCTGGTGACACGAGGTGCTACCAGTACTGGTATCGCAACCCCAACGGATCCCCCTGCGGCGCGGGATTCAACCTGTCCAGCGCCGTGTCGATCACCTGGTAGATCCCTACCTCGTGTTCGGAGGGTCGCCTGACCTTCTCTGGACCTGACAAACAAGATGGCGTCGCTCCTTCGCGAGCGATGCCATCTCTCTTCTTCGGGCCTGTAAGCCGGCGCAGAGGCCTGTCCGCGGCCGCGCTGGGTCCACCTCCAACCTGTCGAACGGTGTGCAGGCCGACTTCTGGTTGGCAGCCGTCACGAGCACCTCTAGCCTAAAGTGCGGGTGGCCGCACACGGAGCGGGCGCCCCCCCCTCGTACATCAACAAAGGTGTGCGAGACAAGAACGGCGATCAGGGAGTGAAGGTGACCTGACTCCCGTTCGTCAGGTTGAACCCGCTGCCACAGAAGCCACCGTTGGGGTCGCGGTACCAGGCCTGGAACATTCGCGTATCCCCCGAAGACCAGCTACCGGACGCCCCCAGACCCATTCCCCAGGACGCCACCCCGGCCGCGTTGGGCACCTGAACGCCCAGGCGCACGACCGTCCCACCGGCGCAGCGCAAACCGTCTCCGAAGTGGACCCCGTCACCACCGTTGATCGCAGTGGTACCGGCGAAGAGCAATGCAGGCTGGCTCGGGATCAGGTGCACGGCCTGGAAGCTGAGGTCATCGGCTGAGGCGCTACTCGATCCGTCCGAGAGCAGGAGGCCTCCGTACAGAATGGTCGAGTTTCGGCAGCCAGCACCACCTTGACCGTAGTTCCCACAAGGCGGCGCCATGGAGCTGGTCCCGTCGCAATAGCAGTAGGTCGATCCCGGCCCGTCCTCCACGGTGACCACACCCACCATGCCGGAGGTAAAGTGCGGGATGCAAACATAGTCGTAGCGGTTGCCCGGGCGAGGCCACTGCGCAAGGAACGCCGCGTCGAAGGTGATGTCGACGATCTGATTCCCGAAGTGCAGGAGCTCGTTGAACGCCTCGGTCCCGTCGATGATCGGATCAGCGCCCTCCGTGACCGTATGGAAATCATTGATCCAGACCCAGCGGACGGTGTCTCCGACATTGATGGTCAGGTTATTGGGGTTGAAACCCATACCTTGCGCCCACACCTCGATGATGTCAGAGGCTGCGAGCGGAGTGAGACCCGCGAGGAGAAAGCCGGGAAGTAGACGGCGGACGAGGGTGTTCATGAGACTTGTCAGGTTGGCGTACAGTTCCAAATACAGGCTATAGCGTATTCTATGACCACTTCGTGGCTGCGGAGACGGCCTATCGAAAAGTTCGATTTCAACGCAGACACGACCCTCTCCAGGACGATTGAATCGGCGCACCCATGACGCTCCGAGCTCTGCTGCTGGCACTGCCCTTTGCCGCCCCCGGCGAGTCCATGGTCTGGACTTCCCAGGAGAGTGGGACTGACGCCAGTCTGCGCGGTCTGTGCGCCGTGAGCGAGACCGTGTGCTGGGCCAGCGGCATGGCGGGCACGGTCCTGCGCACGACCGATGGGCAGCACTGGGAGCGCAGCACGCCCGCCGGTGGGTTTGGCATCGACCTGCGGGACATCCACGCCTTCGACGCCGAGCGCGCCGTGGTCATCAGCGCCGGACAGCCGGCGAGGGTCTACCTCACCGAGGACGGCGGTGAGAGCTGGAGCCTCTCATACGAGCACGACGACTCCGCCGCGTTCTTCGACGCCATGGACTTCTGGGACGACCGGCGGGGCATCGCCTTCAGCGACCCCATCGACGGACACCTCCTGGTCATCACCACCGATGACGGCGGACGCACCTGGCGCGCCCTCCCCTCGGATTTCCTGCCGCCCTCGCCGGAGGGGGAGGCCGGGTTCGCGGCCAGCGGCAGCTGTCTCCGCGTGCGCGACACCGCAGAGGCGTGGATCGGCCTGGGTGGCTCACGAGGCGCGCGGGTCTTCCGCACGACCGACGGTGGAGCACGGTGGCAGGTCGCGGACACGCCCGTCCTCTCGGAATCGGGCGCCACGGGCATCTTCTCCCTGGCGCTGCTCCCCGACGGGCGCGCGGTCGCGGTCGGCGGCGACTACACCCGCGAGACGCTCGAGACGGCGAACTGCGCCGTCACCAGCGACGAAGGTATGAGCTGGAGCGCTCCCGAGGGCGCGGCGCCGAGTGGATACCGATCGTGCGTGGAGGTCATCGCCGGACGCCCGGGACCGACTCTGATCGCCGTCGGGCCGAGCGGGAGCGACCTGTCGACCGACGGCGGTCACTCCTGGCGACGCTTCACCGAGCTGGGATTCCACACCGTCTCCTGTGCCCCTGACGGCGCCACCTGGGCTTCAGGTTCCAAAGGGCGCATCGCACGGCTTGAGCGAAGGCCGCGGGGGGCCGTGTGGAGCAGCTTCCGAGGTCCCAACGGAACTGGCGTCGCCCCCTCGGGAAGCTACCCCGCCGAGATCGGCCCGAAGAAGAACGTGGTCTGGGAGCGCGCGCTCTCCTCGGGACGCTCCTCCCCCGTCCTGACCTCCGACCTGGTGGTGCTGACCGGTGTCGATGAGGGGCGACTGTTCACCTACGCCCTCGACCGGGAAACGGGCGAGACGCGCTGGCGACGCGAGGCCCCTCGCCCGCGGCGCACTACATTTCATCCGAAGAACGGCCCGGCGGCCGCCAGCGCGGCGGCCGGACAGCGCACGATCGTCGTCTTCTTCGACGAGTACGGACTGCTGGCCTATGACCACGACGGCGCCGAGCGCTGGCGCGTTCCCCTGGGGCCCTTCAACAACATCTACGGAATGGGCGCCTCGCCGGTGCTCCATGACGGCGTCGTCGTCCTGGCCTGCGACCAGACCCGGGACTCCTTCGTTGTGGCCCTGGCCGAGGAGGACGGTCGGGAGCTGTGGCGAAGCAGCCGACCGCGCGCGGTCAGCGGGCACTGCACGCCGGTGATACGCGACATGAGCGAAGGGAGCGCGGAAGTGCTGGTGGCGGGGTCCTTCCAGCTCGACGCACATGACCTCATGAGCGGCGAGCGGCGCTGGTGGGTGAACGGCTTGCCGGCCGAGATGAAGTCGATCCCGGTGCTCCGGGGAGACACGGTCTGGATCCAAGGCTACTCCCTACCGCTCAACGACCACGGCAATCAGATCGAGCTACCGACCTTCGAGCGAGCCACCGAGGAAATGGACGGCGACGGCGACGGACGCCTCTCGGCCGGGGAGATCCGCGAACCGAAGGTGGCGGACTCCTTCCGCTTCATCGATCTCGACGGGGACGGAGGGCTAGACGCGCACGAGTGGGACCTCACACGCGCCTTCTTCGCCTCCGCCAACTGTGCCATGGCGATCCAGCTCGGGGGACTCGGAGACCTGACCGACAGCAACGTGCGCTGGCGGGCCTATCGCTCCGTGCCCCAGCTCCCCTCGCCTCTGATCGACGGCGGCGCCTACTACATGCTGAGCGACCAGGGCGGATTGCTGACGATCCTCGATCCTGACACGGGCGCGCGGATCGAGCGCGGGCGGCTCGACGAAGCGGTCGACCAATACTACGCCTCGCCGGTGGCCGGAGACGGCAAGGTCTACCTCCTGAGCGAGTCGGGAATCCTGACCGTGCTGAAGAGCGGCGGCGACCTGCAGACCCTGCATCGGGCCGAGTTCGGCGAAGCCTGCTACGCGACGCCAGCCCTCGAGGACGGCCGTATCTGGCTGCGCACCAGGACGCGGCTGTTCTGCTTCGGGCGACCCTGAGGTATGGAGGGCCTCCCGACGTTCACGCGTCGGAGAAAAGCGCTACCCTGCACCGCAGAGCGCACCCCGTCGCACTCCCCTACCGCCGCCCCGCCCATGCTGACGCCCTCGCTGCCCATCCTGATCCTGGCCCTCGCCCCGCACGCCGCCGCCGACTCCGAGACAGCGGTCCTCGAACTCGAGCAGGGCGACCGCGTCTGCCTTCTGGGCAACGCGCTCGCAGAGCGCATGCAGCACGACGGCTGGCTGGAGACGCTCCTCCAGGTGCGTCTGCCCGACCGCGAGCTCACCTTCCGCAACCTCGGCTTCTCGGGCGACGAGCTGTCCGTCCACCAGCGCATGGTGAACTTCGGAAAGCTCCCCGATGACAAGCTGGGGCTCAACCTGCCCAAGGACCGCTTCCTGGTCTGGGACCGATTCCTCGCCCACTGCAGCGCCGATGTGCTGTTCGCCTTCTTCGGCTTCAACGAGTCCTTCGCAGGGGAGGCGGGATTAGAGCGCTACCGCGCGGACCTCGAGAGCTTCGTCGACCACATCGCCGCCCAGCGCTACAACGGAAGCGACGCGCCCGACCTGGTGCTCTTCTCGTCGATCCCCTTCGAGGACCTGCATGACGCCAGTCTGCCCGACGGCAACGAACACAACCGCCGGCTGAGGCTCTACAACGCAGTCACCGCGGCGGTCGCCGCCGAGCGCGGCGTGCGGTTCGTGGACCTCTACGGCCCCATGAACGCTCGCTACGCGGCGAGCGAGGAGCCGCTCACCATCAACGGCATGCACCTGACGGCCCACGGCAACGAGGCGCTGGCCGAGGTGATCACTGAGCACATCGCTCCCGCGGCACCAGCTAGCCGCAACGCGCCTCGGGAAGCACAAGTCCGCCCGGCGGTGATCGCCAAGAACCTGCTCTGGTTCAATCACTACCGCGCCACCGATGGCTACAACGTCTACGGCGGCCGATCGCGCGAGCGCTACCCGCGCGGGAACAGCCTGCCCGAAGTTCCGCGTCTGACGAACTACGAGGTCATGCAACAGGAGATGGTGGTCCTCGACGCGATGGCTGACCGAGACGACCGGCTGATCTGGTCCGCGGCGGCGGGTGGTGCCCCGCGCGGCGACGAGGTGGTCGTGCCGCCGGTTACCGAGGTCCAGACCAACAAGCCCGGCCCTGGCCCTGGCGGCGCGCACGCATTCATCGATGGCGACGAGGCGCGCAAGTTGATGACCATGGCCCCCCACATGCGGGTCGACCTGTTCGCCGACGAGAGCCGCTTCCCCGAGCTCGTCAATCCGGTGCAGATGGCCTGGGACACGCGCGACCGCCTGTGGGTCGCTGCCTGGCCGACCTACCCGCACTGGCAGCCGGACCTGCCGATGAACGACAAGCTGCTCATCCTTGAGGACAC
>DASCMO010000175.1:0-12986 GCA_036010965.1 Planctomycetota bacterium
GGACCGATACGCGCGCGAGATCTCCGTCTCGACGTCGAGCATCGGGTACTTCTCGACGAACTCCCCGATCTTCTTGTCGTAGTGAGCCTGAAACACCTCATCGGAGACCGATAGGTGGGATACGTCCTTGCCCTCATCCTCGCGCAGGCGGATCTCGTCCTCGATCAACGCATGGATGCGACGCCACTCAAGAGCGGGGCGATAGGTGCCGTAGATCAGGAAGCGCTTGACCTCGTCTTCGGGAATCACGACCTCCTCGAGCACGACGGGTTGCTCACCCTCGGGAACGGGCGGGCCATAGCGGACGCGGATCGGTCCGCCGACGTCGACGTCCTCGACGGAGAGCGCGGTGGGCTCACCGGCGGCAAGGGGAGCGAGGGCGCACAGGACGGAGTGAGCGAGGAAGAGCTGCATGACTTTGGTTTCTGCGGTTCGAAGCGGCCTTCCGGGTGCTGTCTCGGCGAGGCGAGACGACCTCCGGAGCGTATTCTGGGGCAGGGAGCCTACGGCTGCGGGTCCGAGGCGGTGAGGGCTGACGGAGTTTTTTCGGCTACGAGGGGGGGGGGCCATTAGGAGAGCCGCGGCAGCCGTCCCATCTCGGGGTCGCCGCGCACCGAGAACTCGCCCGCACACCCCGCCAGCGCAGGCGTTATCCTGACCCCAGCCCTGCTGACGCAGTCGAATCATGGCCACCCACAGCTACACCCCCCGAACAATCGCCTACCTGTGCGATCTCCTCCACCCTCAAAAGGCGCCCGACAACCAGGCGGTACAGCAGCTCCACAACGAGCTGTTCGGCCAGGGAGACCCGCCCTACTCGAGCTTCGCCGTGACCCCGATGGGCCCGCTCCTGACGAACCCCGCCGCGCGGCCGGGGGTCGTCTCCCAGGTCGTGTTCCTGCCCGATCGAATCCAGTTCCGCGAGGAGTACGGCGGCCTGACCTGCGACGCCTTCGCCGAGCGCGTGCGGACCATCGCAACCATGGCCACCGAGAGTTGCGGGGTGAGCAAGATCCTGGCTCAACAGGTCACCATCCGCACCCTGGTCAACCCGCGCAACTACCCCGATTCGATCGAGTTCATGAAGAGCGGAATCCTGGGCGTCGCCGAGCAAGTCGAGTGCTTCGGTCGCGACCCGCACATCCTCGGCCTGCGGCTCGTGTTCCCCCCCGACGCGGAGAGCACGACCGCGAACGCCCTGCGCATCGAGTCCTTCCACCAGGACTCGCGCTCGCTGTACGTCGAGAACCAGGGCACCTTTCGCGCGCTGCCGTCCGAGGGTGACCTGCGAGAACTGCTTCCCGACTTGAAGGTGGAGGCGAACGTGACCGAGACCTACCGCTTCCTCGTGGAGCGGGCGCTGCGCTTCGTCCAGGCTTTCGACCAGCCCACGTCCACCGACCAGCCGTGAGGCGCGCGGTGACCACGCCGCGAAACGGGCGCGACCTCTGGCGCCAGGGCGAAGCATGACCCGTACGCTGGGAATCCTGGCCCTCGCGATCACGAGCGCCTGTGGCGGTGACTCGGGTCCCCGGGCGCGCACCTGGCCCACGGGCACGGCGGTCGTCGTCGGAGGCGAGGTGCTTGGACTGGCCGAGATCGACCAGGTGGCCGATGCACTGGCCACTCTCAAGCCCTCCTACACGACGCCCATGCTGCGCCGCCAGGCCCTGACCCACGTCCTGTTCCCGCGCGCCGCGGGACGGGTGGGCCGCGCGAGCGAGCGGGACACCGCGCGAGAAGCGGCGGACGCCTGGCGCACGGGCGGCGAGGGGGCCGCGATCCCCCGCGAGCACCGAGGCGACTGGAACGAGCTGGGACTCGATCTGTGGCTCGGCGTGCGCGATCTCGAATCGGGCACCTGGTCCCCGGTCAGCGAGGGAGCCGGCCTGTTCTTCGCGGCCCGCGTCCTCGAGCGCGAGGGAGGGCCGCCCGCCGTACGCGAGGAGTTCCGCCTCGAAGTGGTCGAGTTCCCCTGGATGGACGAGCGCGAAGACCTACCCCTGGCGGTATTCACACTGAGCCTCGAGATCGTCGACCCGGCTTTCCGCGCGATCGTGCCCGAACGCTGGAAGTACCCGATGGAAGGCGCGCGGGAATGAACGGCGTCACGCTGCGAACCGCCTGCGCGCGACGCGCGCCCGCCCTCGCCCTCGCCCTCGGTCTGTGTCTGCCCGCCGCCGCGCTTCCCCAACGCTCCGGCAGCCTCCCGCGCAACGACCCGCGCGCGGACCCCTACACCCACGGCGAGGCCGAAGCCCTCGAACGCGCAGGCCTGGTCTCCCTGGGAGGCTTCGCGTTCGGGACGACCGACACAGCTGAGATCGACGACTTCATGGGCGTCTCGGACATCAAGTGGATCGAGAGCGCCCACTTCAAGATCGGCTGCGCCCTCGGTCCCTACCGGGTCCCTCAGAAGGAGAAGAAGGCCATCGTCGCCGAGCTCAGCGCCCTGCAGGAGAAGCTCCCCGGAATCGAACCCAAGGCGTCCACCCTCGATCCGTGGCTGCGCGCCCACATGTACGCCCAGCGCGCGGAGCGCGTGTGGGATCGCTTCCTGGAACTGATCCGCGTGGACGCCTCAGTGTTCCCCGTCGGCGAGGCGCACTGGACCCCCGACGGCGAGTACTGGGGCATCGGGGAACACCTCGGACAGAAGGGAAAGTACGAGGTCCTGATCCTCCCCAGCGAGGGAGCGAGCGTCATGTTCCTCCAGCGCCACTTCGGCCTGAAGATCAAGCGCACCCAGCGCTGGAACGTGATCGACCGCGACGCCCTGGTGCTGGTCACCCACACGCGCCAGGGACGGTTGACCGAGGACATCGCCCTGCACGGGCACGTGGCCTTCAACCTCGTCCACAACCTACTCGACGGCTACAAGCACTACAGCTACGACACGCCCATCTGGCTCCACGAGGGGCTGGCCCATCTGGTCGAGCGAGAGATCAACCCGCGCCACAACACCTTCGACGGCAGCGAGGGCGCCGTGCCCGAGATGTCGCGCAAGGCTCGCTGGGGGCTGGAGGTCAAGAAGATCATCGCGGCCGACGACGCGCCACGCATGGCGGAGCTGATGAGCCTCGACAACTTCGGCCAGATGGAGCTGGCGGACCACTACGCCACCTGGTCGATGGTCGATTTCCTGGTACAGACCGAGCCTGAGGGCTTCGCAAGCCTGCTCGGGGCCCTCAAGGGCTTCCGCGACGGAGAGGGGCTCCCCGACGGCAGCGACCTCCCCAGGCACCACCGGCGCCTGTTCAAGGAGCTCTTCGGCCTGTCCTACGCCGGGTTCGATGCGGCCTGGCGGGTCTGGGCCAAGGCGACCTACTGACCGGGCCCGCTCCGCCAACGCCGATCGGGTATGGGTATACTGCAGGCTTGACGGGGTTTTCCCTGGGGCGATACCGCTTTCGGGCCTACTCCACAGGGGGCCCGAAAGGAATCATCCTCCGGCCCCACGGGGACGATAAGGGAGGGGCACCCTTCCCCACAGCATCGGCCCCGGTGGTGATATAACGTTCGCGTCAGGTTTCCTCTCCCCTGCGGCCGCTCCGGCGGACACGGGGGCACTCCACGCGACGCTCGAGCCTCCCGTCCCCCCTCAATGATCCAGCGGACCAAGCGCATCGTCCTGTTCCTCCCCCACCGGGCCGATCCGGCCCAGGGCGTGCGGGTGAGTGCGGACCTGCTACCCCTCGAGCTGCTGCAGATCGCCGCCTTCCCCGACCGGGACGGCTACGAGTGCGTGATCGTGGACGCGATGGTCCATCCCGACTACATGGAGCGTTTGATGGAGCTGTGCGATGGCGCCCTGTGCTTCGCGAGCTCCTGCATCCTCGGCTATCAGGTCACCCACGGAGCCCAGGTGGCGCGCGCAGTGCGCGAGCGCTTCCCCGACCTCCCGATCCTCTGGGGCGGCTGGTTCCCCAGCGTCCTTCCCGAGCGCTACCTCGAGGAGGGCATCGCCGACGCGGTCGCCCTCGGCCAAGGCGAGCTGACTTTCCGGGACGTGGTGGCGGCACTCGACAGCGGCGAGGACCTGGCCGATGTCCCGGGCCTGGTCGTCCAGCGCGACGGTCACCCCGTCTACACGCCGCACCGCCCGGTCGTCGGCTTCGACAAGATCCCCGACTGCCCCTGGCACCTGATCGACTTCGAGGCCTACGTCGCCTTGCAGAACGACCCCGGAGACTGGAAGGTCCGCCACAAGTACGCCGATCCGTGGGGCATGGAGCCGGGGACGCAAGTGCGCGGCTTCAGCTACTACTCGAGCTTCGGGTGCCCCGAACCTTGCACGTTCTGCTGCAGCCCGGGAGTGACGAACAGACGCTGGAAGGCCATCCCCGGCGACCTCCTGGCGGAACGCGTACTCGAGTGCCACGAGCGCTTCGACTTCAATGTGCTGCGCTTCCAGGACGCGAACTTCGGAGTGGCCGAGAAGCGCTCCAACGAGTTCTGCTCGGCGCTGATCGAGGCGGGCAGCCCGTTCTGGTGGAACGGGACCTACGAGATCGAGACCATCGCCCGCTACAAACCCGCATCGGTGGACCTGTTGGCCGAGTCACGCTTCCACATGGCAGCCCTCGGAGCCGAGGCGGGCAGCCAGGAGCAGCAGACCAGGATCAAGAAGGCGATCCAGCTCGAGCGCGACCTCGTCAAGTCGCTCCAGCGCCTGAACGAGCGCGGCATCCAGTCAGGCGTCTCCTGGATCATCGGCTACCCGGGCGAGAGCGAGGAGTCCATGAACGCCACGATCACCCTCGCGGCCAAGATCAAGCACCTCTTCCCCAACTCGCCCAGCGACATCTTCCCCTTCCGCGCGATCCCCGGGAGCGAGGACTTCGACACTGCCGTCGCGGCGGGCTACGAGCCTCCGCACAGCCTCGAGGATTGGGGAGGCTGCCTCGAATACAAGTACGAGATCAATGACACCAGCCTCCCGGCCGACGTCATCCGGCGCTGGAAGCGCTACGGGGTCACCTCGACCTTCTATGACGGCCTGGCGAAGGAAGGGGTCGGGTTCGTGCGCAACGCGATGCGGCACATCTCGGGTTGGCGCTTGAAGCACAACAACTTCCACGCGCCGATCGAGCAGAAGCTCTTCCACGTCTTCGTGCGCATGACCGGCCAGAAGACGCAGGAAGACGTGATCCAAGTCGACCAGACCTCCGGCGTCACCCCCCACGCTCCCGCCTGAACTCCCCGCGTCCCCCACCGACCGTGATCCAGACCAAGAAGAGCAAGCTGGTCCTGTTCCTCCCGCACCGGGCCGATCCGGAGCGCGGCGAGATGTTCAGCGCGGACCTACTGCCCCTGGAGCTGCTCCAGATCGCCATCGGACCCGCCGCCGCAGGGCACGAGATCGTGCTAATCGACGCGATGGTGGACGCCGACTATATGGAGAAGGTGCTCGAGGCCTGCGAGGGTGCGTTGCTGTTCGCCAGCTCGTGCATCCTCGGCTACCAGGTCTACGACGGCTACGTGACCGCGCGCGCCGTGCGCGAGCGCTTCCCCGACCTGCCGATCATCTGGGGCGGCTGGTTCCCCAGCGTGATCCCCGAGATGTACCTGCGTGAGGGTATCGCCGACGCGGTCTGCATCGGCCAGGGAGAGATCACCTTCCAGCAGATCGTCGAGGCACTCGAGAGCGGCGCGGACCTCGAACAGGTCCCCGGTCTGGCGATCGAGCGCGACGGCCAGATTGTCTACACGGCCAATCAGCCGGTGGTCGGGTTCGACAAGTTCGGCTCCGTCCCCTGGCACCTGCTGGACTTCGAGCGCTACGCGGAGCTGCAGATCAAGCCCACCCACCTCAAGGTCCGCCACCGCTTCCCCCTGCCCGGAGACTGGACGCCGAGCAATCCGCCGCGAGCGTTCAGTCACTTCTCGAGCTTCGGCTGCCCCGAACCGTGCACCTTCTGCTGCAGCCCGCTCATCACGGGACGGCGCTGGAAGGCGATCGAGGGCGGGCGACTGGCCGAAGAGATCGCCGAGCTGCAGCAGCGCTTCAAGTTCGATGTGCTGCGCTTCCAGGACGCGAACTTCGGAGTGGCCGAGAAGCGCACGGCAGCTTTCTGCCGAGGACTCATCGATCTCGAGGTGCCGATCCACTGGAACGGCACGATCGAGATCGAGACGATCATGCGCTACCGGAAGGAGAGCCTCGACCTGCTCGAAACCTCGCAGTGCCACCTGCTGTGGCTCGGCGCCGAGGCCGGCACGAAGGAGATGCAGGAGCGCATCAAGAAAAACATCGGGATCGAGAACATCCCCAAGGCGATCAGCGAGCTCGCCAAGCGCAACATCGTGCCCGGGACCTTCTGGATCATCGGCTACCCCGGCGAGACCCGCTCCTCGATGGAGGAGACCCTGCGCCAGGCGGCCGCGGTCAAGCACGCCTTCCCCCTGGCGGGCTCGGAGGTCTATCCCTTCCGGCCGATCCCCGGCACCGAGGACTTCAAGGCCGCGATCGACCTCGGCTACGAGCCGCCGAGTGACTTCCACAGCTGGGGTGCGTGCTTCGAGTACAAGTACAACTCGCACAACACGCCCATCCCTGAAGGCGTGCGAAACACCTGGCAGCGCTACAACAACACGGCGGCGATCTACGACGAGCACGTGCGAGAGGGCCCGCTCTGGATGCGCAAGCTCCTGGCACGGGTCGCCGGCTGGCGCCTACGGCGCGGGGAGTACCGCTTCCCGCTCGAGCAAAAGCTGTTCGATGTCTACGTGCGCAGCACCGGCCAGACCCAGCCCGGGGCAGACCTCGCGTCCATCCCGATGATCGACGCCTGAATCGCGGGCCGCTACGCGGCCTCGCGCAAGAGGCTGAGTCGGGGGGCGAGCACTGCGCAAGAACGAGGCGTTCCCCAAGGGCCTCGGCCCTGGCCCTCGAGCGCGATCGGAGCGGGCTTGCCGGCCCTGGCCCGTGGTAGAGTGCCGGGCGCCATGGACGCCCGCCCGTCCCGAGCGCTGCACCTCCGCTTCAGCGCGCCGATCACCACCTGCGCGCTCGCCCTGATGGGGCTGGTGAGCGGTTGCGGCGGCGATCAGCCCAGCGAGCCCGGCCCCAGCGGCGCCGACCGTGAGCCCAGACCCGAGGATCGCGCGGCATCAGGGGTCGGTCCCTTGCTCTTGAGGGCGCTGACGACGCCAGCCGCGCCCCAACCCGACCGCATCATCGCGCGCTTCGTGCCCTCGCGTGACGAGCCGATCTGGACCAACGTCTCGGCTCGCAGCGAGATCGCCCCCCTGCCGCCCGACCAGGACGGTGTACGTCCCGAGGGAACGGAGGGCCTCTACCTCTACGGCGCGATGGAGAAGTCCTTCGAGATCCCAGGACCCATCGACTCGACGACCTTCAACCGCGTCGCCGTCAACGTCTGGATCCAGAGCAACACCCGCATGCGCGTGCTGCTCGTCCGCGACGGGGCCCCCTTCCAGGGCAGCAGCCAGCTCGACGTCTGGTCTTCCAACTTCCGTCAGCGGATCGTCGGCGAGTTCGCCTTGACGCGCTACCACAAGCGCCCGACCGACTCGATTCGCTTCTCGATCGGTGCGCACGCGGGCCCGGTCTGCGTCGAGTCGGTGGAGCTCATCTGGAAGGATCTCCAGAGCTGGCTGCCCCTGCCGGGCAGCGCTCCCGGACCCTTCGATGTCGACGGCGAGGAGCGCGTGGCCAGCATCGTCTCGCGCGAGATCGCGGTGGGAGAGCGCTTCCTGTGCCCCGAGGACGCGACCCTGGCCTTCTCGTGCGCCCTGCCTCCGAACCTGCGCTTCCCGGACCAATCACCAACCCTGGTCGCCACCGTGCACTCCGGCGGCAACAGCAGCGAGACGCGCATACGCCTGGAATCCGACATCCGAGAGCACGCCCGCTGGCACGACGAGCAGTTGCCCCTCGAGCGCTGGGCCGGAGAGTGGATCGATCTGTCCTTCGAGCTGAAGATCATGGGGCCACACGAGGCCTTCGCGGCCATCGAGACTCCGAGGCTCGTGACGTCCAAACCGGCTCCGCCCACGGTCGTGTTGATCACATCGGACACGCACCGCGCGGACCACGTCGGGAGCTCCGGCCTCGATCCGCTGGTCCAGACGCCCAACATCAACGGCCTGGCCCGGCGCGGGCTCCTGTTCGAGCGCTGCTACTCGACCAGCAACATCACCATCCCCTCGCACGTCGCGATCCTCACCGGGCGCCATCCGCGGGACACGCGCATCGTCGACAACGTCACCTCCCTCGCGCGCAGCGCCTCGACCCTGGCAGAGGCCTTCCGGGCCAACGGCTACCGCACCTACGCCGCCGTCAGCACGCGCCACCTCAGCGACGCCTTGAGCGGGCTCGGGCAGGGTTTCGACCGCATGGCCGTCCCGCGTACTAATGAGCGCCCGGCGCGCGAGACGCGCGAGCTGGTGGAGCGCTGGCTCCTGGATTCCCAACGGGAACCCGTGTTCATGTGGCTACACTTCTTCGACGCTCACTATCCCTACGAGGCGCCCGCGCCCTTCGACGCCCAACCGCGCGAGGGCATCGCCGATACGCGGGAGATGATGGACTACGAGCAGGAGCGCTACCGTGGAGAAGTCTCCTACCTCGACACCGAACTCGGCCCTCTGCTGCGAGTCACGCGCATCCGCGATGGCATCATCGCCCTCACTTCCGACCACGGCGAGTGCCTCGGCCAGCACAACATCTTCTTCGAGCACGCGGAGCTCTACACCGACACACTCCACGTCCCGCTGATCCTCACCTGGCCGGGCTGTCCACCGGCCGTGCGGATCTCCGAGCCGGTCCAGAACCACGACTTGGGGCGCACCTTGCTGGACCTCGCGGGCCTCGAGGGCCAGGAGTTCCCGGGTCGGTCACTGATCGGCGAACAGCGCCAAGGAGAGCCGAACTTCGCCCTCTCCTACGGGGGCCGCTCGGCCTCGGTGACCATCGAGCGCTGGCACCTGATCCTCCACCTGCAGACCCACCAAGCGGGAAACGCGGAGTACGCGCAGACCAAGGAACTGCACCAGACGGAGCTCTACAACATCATCGAGGACCGCGGTTGCGAGGTGAACCTCGTCGACAGCGAAACGGCCATTGCGGGCCGCCTTCGCGAACTGCTCCTCGAGTGGCTCGCCGGCGCGGAGGAGACTGACCTGGCCATGGATACCCAGCTGTCTGACGCGGCCCTGGAAGCCCTGCGCGGGATCGGCTACGTGGCTCGGCGGACCGCGCGCTCCGGTCAGTGGGTGGATGATGACTGCAGCTGCGGTTGGTGCGAGAGGTTTGAATGACCGGCGAGACAGCACGCCCCCGCGACCAGGCCGCTCCACTGCTCGCCGCCATGAGCGCGAGTCCACTCTCTGGAGAGGCTGGCCGATGAATCTCGGAGACCCGCGCCCCTACCTGATCGTCGACAGCTACCTCGACGAGCTCGGGGCCGCGCAGAACCTGGTGCCGCTGCTGGGGGACCGACCTTCGATCGTCGTGCGAGCGGCCTTCGAGCCCGTACCGCCAAAGGCATCGGAATACGCGGGCATCCTCCTCACCGGCTCGGCGGCCTCCATCCTCGATCCCCTGCCGTGGATAGAACCCGTCCTGGCGCTATTGCGGGACGCCGCAGAGCGGGATGTCCCGGTGTTCGGAATCTGCTTCGGGCACCAGGCCATCGCGCGCGCCCTGTACGGTCCCGCGGCGGTTCGCTCGGCGCCGCTCTCCGAGATCGGCTGGACCGAGATCGAACTCCTGGGAGACGACCCCTTGCTGGAGGGTATCGAGCGGCGCTTCGTGTGCTTCGTATCCCACTTCGACGAGGTCATACCGGGCGTCGAGGGCCTGGACCTCCTCGCCCGCTCCGAGCGCTGCCCGATGCAGGGGTTTCGCGTCACCGGCAAGCCGATCTGGGCCGTGCAGTTCCATCCCGAGATGCCTCCCGAGGAGTCCGAGAGGCTCCTGCGCCGGAACCTCGCCCGTCACGCCTACAGGGGCGAGGATCCCGAGCCGATCCTGGCCGATGCCACC
The DNA here is from genome assembly GCA_036010965.1 of Planctomycetota bacterium. Taxonomy (GTDB): domain Bacteria; phylum Planctomycetota; class UBA1135; order UBA1135. The sequence goes on from DASCMO010000175.1 coordinate 10,013, forward strand.
GACCGCCGGAACCTCGGCCGACGGCTGGTGGCGCGCTTCCTGGAGCTCGCCGAGTCCTGGAACGTGCCCCATCGACACGACCAGGAAAAAGCGCTATAGCTCTCTCGGCTCGGTACTGCCGACACCCCGCAATGCGCGCCTTCTCCAAATCCAGCGAGTATGCGATCCGCACCCTGACCCGGCTCGCCCAGCAGGCGGACGGACACACCTACCAGCTCGCCCGCGAACTCGCCGACGAGCTCGACATCCCGGCCCCCTTCCTGGGCAAGATCCTGCAGTCCCTGGCGGCTGCCGGCCTGCTGGAGAGCCAGCGCGGCCGCAATGGCGGCTTTCGCCTCGCTCACCCGCCGGAAGAGGTCCGCTTGACGCGAATCCTCGAGGTGCTGGACAACATCAGCGAGGACCGCGAGTGCCTCCTCGGGCAGGCCGACTGCACCGACGAGCGCGCCTGTCCCCTGCACGAGTTCTGGAAGAGGACCTCGGAGGACTTCCTCGAGCGAGTGCGAGAGACTTCCCTCTCGAACCTGATCCAGTTCTGCGAGCGGAACCCCGACTCCGAGTACCCGGTGGCCCGCCGGCCCTGAGACGCGCTCTCCGCGTCCGAGGGTCGTTTTCCTCGAGAGACCTCGCCCCCTCCCCGCGATGCGCCCCATAGCACGCGGCACCGCAGAGCACACCGCTCGCAAGCGCGGGGCGTGTCACAATTGCTGGATTCGAGGGGCGGCGGAGTACGGTATCGGGCGGCATGAGACCCAGCCGCTGGCTCCCGTTCCTCGCACTGTTCTCGCTCGCAGCCCTCGGCCTATGGGCGGGGTGGTTCCGGGTGGGGTTCTCACCCGCCGAGCTGGCAGAGCTGGAGCGGGGTTGGACAGAGCTCCGCGAGTGGGCGCGGATCGAGGAGAGTGGTCCGCCCGACGAGGGAGCGCTGGAGCGGATCGCGAGGGGTTGGAAGGAGGCGGCCAGCGAGAGCGAGCAGTCGGAGATTCTCGAGCGATTCAAGGACGCCCTGGCCGATCCGGAGCACAGGGCGCCCATCAACGGGCAGGCGATGCTGCCACTGATCGAGCTCGCTCGGCGCGCCATCGAGGCGCCGGACGCCGACGAGGGCCGCACGGGCCACCTGCTGGTCCTCGCGCGCGGAATGCAGCGGCGCGGCCACTTGCTGACCTTCTTCATCGGAACCTCCCTGGCGACCGACGTCCTGGCGCGTTGTCGCGAGGACGCGACCCTGATCCCGATCGAGATCGCCGCGCCGCCCCCGCGCCCCGCCGAGCTTTTCGAGGCCCTCTGCCGCGACCATCTCCTGCTGAGCGAGATGTTGGGGGAGGACGGGGACGGGCGCGGTCTCGATGCGGGAGTGTTGCCGGCTCTCGGTGACCGTGATGGCGAGGAGTTCGTCTGGCGGTCCTTGCGGGCAGCGCTCGTGGAAGACGCCCGCCGCCTCTACCCGCTAAGAAACGAGCCCGCGCGCTTCGCCGAGCTGCCGCTCCCCGAGTCACCCGACCTCTTCGTGCGCTTCCGCGCCACCTGCCTGGGGCGACCGGCGGACATGCAGGCGCTGTTGAGCCCCCTTCTGACCGGGGACGTCGCCCGCCTCGGTGCGACCTGGTCGGAGTTCATCACCGACTGGCACGCCGTCCTCGGCGACTGATGCAGGACCGCACGACGGGACAGGCCAGACGACGCAACTTGATGGACGAGTCGCTGTCGATGAGCCTGGCCGTCGCGCCGACCTCCTCCCCTCTCGTCGAGCGCAGGAGGCGGGACGAGACTCCGGCGATGCTCAGAAGTCGATCTGGAAGCGTGCCAGGAGGGCCTCGTGGTCAATCTCGTCCACCTCGCCCGAAACGTAGTTGAGCATCACCCGCGTGTTGGGGTTCAAGTACCAGTTGAGCCCGAGGGTGAAGTCGTCGAGCTTGCCGCCCGGGACTCCGGCGCCGTCGAGGTCGAGGGCGGAGAGGCGCGCAGTCAGCTCCAGGGCGCCGTTGCCCTCGGTGCCGTAGTTGGCAGTAGGCTTCACGCGGCCGAAGGCGGCCGCCTTGCGATCGTAGTTGCGGTGATCTCCGTCGGTCAGAAACCAGCCACCGTAGAGGTAGTGTCCCTCGAACTCCGGGTCGGAGCCGTCGTCGGCGTCGACCGAGGCCTCGACGAGCTCGGCCTGGAGCGAGAAGGGACCGTGGACCCAGGCGCCCTCGAGACCGAGCAGACTGTAACCGTCAGCGGGGATCTCGAGAGTGTCCACGACGTCTGGCGCCTGGTGGTTCTCGGGCCCCGAATCGAAGGAGATCAGGCCGTCGTCGGCGCTGCGGTCGCTGTAGGCCAGGCCGAAGTGCAGGACGTCAGTGCCCCCGTCGGCGTAGAGGGGGTTGAAGGTCACCCGCGCCGTCGTGCTGTACTCCTGGCTGGGACCACCCACGTCGTTGCCGTCACTGCCGGAAGTCCGAAACATGCCCAGCGACCAGGTCACGTCACCTGACGCGTCGGAGATGCCCACGCCCGTGTTGCGGCCGGGAGAGAAGGCATTCGGGAGCGAGCGCTCGAGGAAGGTCAGGTAATTGCCGCTGGTGAGCTCCTCCAGACTGAAGGGCTCCTTGAAGTGCCCCACCTTCACGTCCGCGTCGCCGACCACGTCGGTGAAGCCGAGGTAGGTGTCCTTGAAGTCGGCGTCACCGCCGGCGAAGTCGTACTGCACCTTGAAGAAGACGTTCTCGTAGAGGGTGCCCTTGACCCCCAGGCGGGCACGACGGAACTCCGTTCCATCTTCCATTCCGGGCCCCGAGGAGTTGAGGGCCCAGTCGTTCTGCAGGCGACCGAAGAACTTCACGCTCACGTCGCCGTCGGCCCCGGTCCAGGCCAGGCCGCTCGCCGTGCTCCAGTTCCCGCCCACTCCCGCGGAATCGGCGGTCGGCGTGGGGATCTCGCTCTCCCCGCCGGGGTCGCTCGACGCGCTCGCCAGGACCGGCGGGCAAGCGAG
>DASCMO010000176.1:0-1716 GCA_036010965.1 Planctomycetota bacterium
CGCGCATCAGGTCGATCTCGCCGTCGTCGAACATCTCGACCTTCAGGCGAGCCTTATGCTCGTTGTGGCTCTCGTAGATGCGCAGCTCGAGGATGCGCTCGGCGCTCTCGCGCGCAGGGACCTCTAGCCGCGGCATGCCCGAGAAGGCGCGCGTCAGGCGGCTCTCGATGCGCGTGTAGGGCGGATCCTCCATCGAAACGGCGAGGTGATCGGCAGCGACGGACTGGTAGGCCTCGTCCGACTCCAGCAAGTCGTTGTGATGGAGCAACTGCTCCGGCGTGGCGTAGGGGATCACGAGGTAGACCGACGCGTCCGCCGCCTCCACCGAGGTGAAGACGCCCACCCGCTCCAGCCCCTGGCGATCGAGGGCCGGGAGCAGAGCGGCCTCGACGTGGGCGAGGACCGCCGCCTGTTTTGCCGGGTCGGTGTTGCGAAAGGCCCGGATCTCGATCAGCTCTCGAGTATCGCCATCGTCTGAAGGGGAGCTCGCCGAGGCGGCGGCAGAACCCGTCAGGGCCGTGGCTCCGGCGAATGAGCCGACGACGAAGTCGCGGCGCTGGATCTTGCTGGGCATCGTCAAGTAACAGGTTGAAGAGAAGGTCGCAGGAAGGACTCCTGCGAGAGTCTAGTGGAGAATGAACCGTACATGGCTGCGGCTTGCACCTGGAGTCGCCGCGCAGCTTGGTGGCGGCCTCTCCTGGCGAGACCGCTCCAAGCCGCGATGGCAGAGCTGACCCTCGCGGTCGAGGACCTGGTCCACTAGGGACAGAAGGACACCGTCAGTGCGTCGGACAGGTTGAAGCCCGCGCCGCCGGCGTTCGGGTCTCTAAACCAGAACTGGAAGTGGCGGGTGTCGCCTGCGTTGAGCTGGCCTGCCGGTTGCGGAATGTTGGTGTTGTCGATCGCGTAGGCGACCTGTCCCGCCGGGCCGGAGTTGAGCGGCGGCAGGCGGAAGAGTCCGACGCCGCCCGGGCTCACGCAACGGTTGCCGTTGCCGAAGGGGACCTTGGTCTGTCCCGCGCCGTAGTAGAAGATTCCGGGCTGGTTCACCGGCAGGGCGCGCGCTTGCAACGAGAGGTCGTTGGCCGCGATCGAGGCCGAACCGGCGTAGGAGATCGCCGCGGGCGAGCCTGTCGAGTTCGCGAGGGCCGTGCAGTAGGTGCCGAGGGCGCAACCGGTGTCGGGGACCTGGGCGGGAATGTACAGCTCGTCAGGATCACCGGCGCTGCCGCTGGCGTACAGGTGCAGCTCAACCGTCCCGAGCGTGGGCGCCGCGTCGCTGTCGAAGCGGAAGGTGAAGGTCGTACCCCAACGCAGGGCGTTGGGCTCGTCCGCTCCGAGCGGGTCGGCGGCGCTCCAGGTGATCTCCGTTCCCTGGTCGTCGATCTCCCAGTCCTGCGTGTCGTAGGGTTCTCCAGAGTGGTGCGGCACGCCGTGGTATTCGGCGCCGGTGACATTCGCTCCGGCGGGCAGCAGCACGCTCAACGCGTCGGCGGCGCGCGCGGAGGAGAGGTTGTGGACGGCGATCTCGAAGTGCCAGGTGCCGTCACCGTTATCGGTCGCCCGGCTGGCGACGAAGAAGCGTCCGTCTCCCGGCACGTCCACGGTCTCGAGGGTCACGAGCGGGTCCTCTTCGAGCCAGGCAAAGAGAGCCGGTTCGGTCGCGCGCGTGTACCCGGTCAGTTCCAGAGGCCAGGCACCGCTCACCTCGGCTCC
>DASCMO010000177.1:0-2397 GCA_036010965.1 Planctomycetota bacterium
CTGTCCGCTTGGGCGGCCGGGTAGGTCACCACACTCTCGACGTCGTGGTCGCGGAGCCCCTCGACGAGGTCCAGGGCGTGCCGTCCCACTCCGGCGAAGGCCACCTCGACGACGTGAAGCACCTTCACACTAGGACCTCGGCTGCCCGACGAGGTCTCGCAACACCTCGTCCAACCGCCTGGACAAGGAGTCGATCGAATACCGCGTTCTCTGCAAGTTCCGCGCATTCCGTCCCATCTCGGCCCGTCGAGCCGGACTCAGCTCCGACATGGCACGGATCGTTTTGCCGAGCGCCTCCGGATCTCCGGCCGGCACGACGTAGCCGTGTCGCCCGTTCTCGAAGCCGTCCGGCCATCCCGCACAGTCCGTGCAGATGACGGGGAGGCCGACCGCCATCGCCTCGAGGATCGCCACACACAACGACGGTCCTTCCGAAATCGATGCGTGCACGTACACGTCGGAGTCCGCGAGCAGAGACGCGACGTCACCGCGCCACCCCAGGAACCGGACCGGTCGGGACGGGCCGAAGGAGCCCGAACGCCGGACCAGTTCGGCTGACTTCTCCAGCATCGCCTCCCGGTCTCGCGCGAAGGGGACGCCGCCGACGCACATCAACTCAGCGCCGTCGATTCCCGCCCGATCCCACGCTTCGAGGAGCACGTCATGACCCTTCTCCCACGTGACCCGCGCTACATTCACGAAGCGCACGCCTGGTCGAACCTGGGCACGCTTAATAGACTCCTCGCGCTCCCCATCAATGCAGTTGGGCACGACCGACAAGTGCTCGCGCGCGATCGAAAAGCCGGTCTCGATTTCCGTAGCGACCTTGGGGGACGCGGCGAGAATCCGTGCCGAGTGTCGGTACGACCACCCGAGCGCCCCACGCTTGAGCCGACTCGAGAGAGGCGGGCGGTCGAAGTGATGTCGAAAACCGACCACCGGCATCCTCGGCACTCGAAGGCCGAAGAGACCCGTCAGCGCGACCGCGAAGTGATCTCTCGGATGGAATGCGAGAAGTGCGGCGGCATCTCGTCCCGAAGCCGTCCTCGCGAGCGAGGCGGCACTACGGACCAGCCCGGTCCCGAGGCGGGGCTCCACGCAGTACTCGATGCCCAGGCTCTTGACCCGCTCTATATAGCCGGCTTCCTCGTCGCTGCCCGCCGCCCCCCCGCCGAGGACGAGGATCGGTCGCCAGCCGGCCTCTCTCAACGCGATCGCGTACATCAACGCCATCGTAGGCACGCCGCTGCCATCGGGGACCGCCACGCAGAGCAAGACCCGCGGCCCAGTCAATTGCCGACCCAGGAGGTGGTATCGACTCCGAAGGTCTTCAGCCTCTCCCGATCCTCTCTATACGCCCGCCCGAGGTACGATCGGGCTTCTTCGTCCGCCGGCGCACGCTCCCTCAGCAGGACCCTTCGGGCGGTCGTCCCCAGTCGGGAGCGGATCGCGCGGGGCAGAAGCCGCCGAGCCATATCGAAGAGCCCGCCCTCGTGCTCCAGGGCGCGCATGGCCCCGAACGAGCGGGGGGAGGCCGAGGCATTCAGGTGGGGCGGTCGAGGGAGGGGCTCCGGAGAGACAGCGCCGACGAAATCCAAGACCCGGCGCAGGACTGCCTCGGGTCGTCGTACCCATTCCTCGAACCCGATCAGGAGGATCTGATCCGTGGGAAAGACCGATCGGTACCGCGCGAGCTGCTGGCCGTACATACCGACGCGCCGGTAGTGCCAAAGCGGCTCCCACCCTTCGGCAACGCGCCGGTCTTCTTCCTCCAACGCCCGTCTGAAGCAGTCGATCGGCTCCCGCCCCTGACTCCTGAGAAGGCTGAACGCCGAGTAGGCGCGCTCGACGGGATCCCTGAGGATCGCGATCAGCCGCATGTCGGGGCTCCACTCGTGGATGCGGGCCGCGGCGGACTCGTCGTACAAGTACACAACGGACGCCTCCCCACGTGGGTGACCTGCACCTTCGAAGAGGGCCGCATAGTGGGCGTGCTCGGTGACAAGGTTACGCGAGGCCCGGTAGTCACCCGGCCCCCGAAAGTCCCGACGGTTCCCCTCATACGCGAAGAAGCCGCATTCCTTGTCGGGACACATGACGACGCCAGGCACGTCCTGGAGCGCCCTGACCATGGAGGTGGTCCCGGAGCGTTGCGCACCGATGAGAAGAAAGTCCGGGCCAGTGTCCGCGGTCATACGCCGCCGAGCGCTTCCTCTAAGTCGACCTTCTCGATGAACCGGAGCGCCCCACCGGGTGTGCCGTCCAACAGTTCGACGTCTAGATCATCGAGCAGCACCTGCGCGATGACGAGCATGGGCTCCATCGCAAGCCGCGGATTCTGGATGAACCGGTTGTTCACATAGGCCACGTCCGCCTTCATCCCCCGGAAGTAGTCGT
>DASCMO010000178.1:0-2623 GCA_036010965.1 Planctomycetota bacterium
GCAGGTCCAGTTCGAATTGCTGGACGAGGCGACCGTCTACGCCGTGTCTCTCCAGAAAAGCGTTGAGGCGTTGCCCGGTTCTGCTGCCAGAATTGTCTGCATCCACTTCGGCCAGAGCCGATTTCCAATCGGATTCGATGCCGCGATCGACCAGCGATTCGGCCAGTGCCTCTGCAAAATAGGCCAATGGGGGTCGATGAATGGGCCGGGCGCTCGGGTCCGCATTGGGCAGCACATCAAAATAGATGACCGAGTGGAACGCGTTTGCGTGGACACCCTCGGAGTCCGACGAGCACTTCCAGTCAGCGGTCCACGCCGCCCCGGAGCTCAGAGCCCGAAGAGTCGTCGCGGGTTCTCGCAAGCCACCATCGTGGCCGTCTCGGGGGCGAGTCGGTCCACGAGGGCCCACGTACCGCGCGTGTTGGGAGCTGCAACCGACGCGGGCTCCGTACTCGGGTCACCGAAGAAGGTGTCGGCTCCGATGACGACGCGCTCAGCGAAGTCCTCGATCAGCGCCTCCCACTCCGGGCGCAGCGAGCCGTCGGTCGGGTCGAGGGGCCGGTTGGCGATGAGCTGACAGCCGGGAGAGGGGTCATCGAGCATCTTGAGGCTCAGATAGAGGTTCGGATATGCGTTCATGAGCTCGCGCAGCCGTTCGGTCGTCATATGGCCGATGTTGTCCCAGCCGACGTGCGACCAGATGATTGCCGCGGAGGGGTCGTGCGCGAGAAGGCGCTCGAAACCAACCATCATATCGGCGATCTCGACCGGGTTGTTTCCGGGGTTCGTTTCATTCGCTGTGCTGCGGAAGCAGGATCGGCCTAGGGCGTTGCGCGGCAGATCGTCGGGGATCGCGATCGTGACGCCATCGACCATCTCTGCGTGGATGTCGATCGGAACGCCGCGCCGTCCCGCGACCTCGGCCAGCCGGAGAAAGTAAGCGTGGTCTGCCGGGATCATGATGAAAGGGTGGGTGGCTTCGATGGAGAGATGAAGGGCCGCCATCTCTCCAAAGCCGACCGCCCCGTCGTCGAGGATGTCCTCAGCCGCGCGTTCGAAGGCGTAGAGGTCAGCTTCGTCGGGTTCGATGCCCGAAACCACCGCTCCGTGGATCCAACGGTTGAGGATGCCGCCCCCAGCGACGAGCGAGAAGTGCTCCGGGTCCGCTTGCACCGTCTCGAGCAGGCTGGGTCCGCCGTCCCGAGACCTCTCTGTATAGATCCAGTTCGCGGCACCCTCCGGCGCGGTGCCGGGGTCGGCGATGGGAGGCGGCATCACCAGCGAGTGCGCGTAGCCCACCGCTTCCATCCCCTCGATCATCGACGAGGCGCCGACGTCGAAGGAACTGTTGTGCGCGAAGTGCTGGTGAACATCGACGCCGCATGTCTCGATTCCGAGCCCTCCGTCGGGCGGGGGGCCTGCATCGGGTCCGGTGGGCCTACTGCAAGCGAAGAGGAAGACGAAGGCCAGGCTAAGACCACGGTTCAAGGTCACCTCCCCTGCTGATGGGAACCACGAACTCCCCCACTAGCGTCGCCACGACGGTCAATCTCTCACACATTTGAGATCAGAACCTCATCCTCACACTCCAAGGATAGCCCACTCGTTCCGGATCCATGAAGTGGATAGGAAACATTAGCGCCTTTTCCAGAGCCTCCACCACGTCAATTCCTCCACATCTCTGGACTCAGCGACCCAAAACCAGCTCCGCGTCTCCGAAGAAGCACCCAAAACCACCCCCAAAACCACCAATTTCACCCAGCGAACCGAACAACGCCCCAACTCCCCTCGGCTTACAACCCCAGGACATCAGCCGACCGAGCTCGGTGCAGAACGGGTCCTGCGCGATCCGCGACGCCGAGCCGTTCACCGGCCAGCTCAGCTACCCCGCGGTGCGCGTCACGGTGCAGGTCGACGACGGGTTTACTTGCGGGCAGGCTCAAGGCTCCTCGATCCAGGTGGGCACATCGCCCAGCACTTCTCCGCAGACTTCACCCTCACCCCAATAGGCTGCCCCGGCCGCACCATAGGACACGCCCCAAGCACCCTCGGCCAGGTCCGGGACGGCCGCAACGCCTTCGGCCAAGGCTGCTCGCTCGGCCAAGGCCGCGAATGCGTCCCCGGACGGCTTCCAGCTCTCGTCCCACCGGGTCAGCCCAAAGCTGCCCTCCTGGTTTGCTGGTTCTTCGTCGTCGTACAGGGTGTACCAGCAGAGGTCGGTGATACCCGCGGCCTGCGACAACAGCATTCCCCGGGTGAGCCAGGCCGCCTGGTCTTCCTCGCTTAGCGGGCTCCAGGTGGGCCAACCCATCTCGGTCACCACGATTGGGAGGTCGCCTGTCAGCTCGCGCAGTTGGCTGTACATCTCCCAGATGGGCACTTCACCGTCACCGTCCTCTTCTGGAGGCACCCGCGGGGGGTAGAACGTGTAGGGATGGACAGCCACGCCATCTGCGCGGCTTGGGATCTCTGGATGGGCGGCCAACATCTCGGAGATGAAGGAGATGGTGCCGGGAATGATCTGTTCGTGAAAGAAGGTGCCCCCGACGAGGACTTGTGCCTCGGGGTCGACAGCATGGATGGCTTCTTCCGCGGCCAGGAAGAGGGCACCGTAGGCCACAGG
>DASCMO010000179.1:0-1671 GCA_036010965.1 Planctomycetota bacterium
GCCCCGGTCACCACGCGCAGGTCGAGGCCGACGTTCAGCGACGCGCTGACGCGCCACATCACCCCGCCGTGCAGATAGACGGCCGGCGAGTTGTCGCTGCCCGAGAATGTCAGGTCGGTCGAGGAGGCCTCGAAGTCCGACCAGATCCAGGTCAGACCCCCGCCGAGGTATGGGCGCGCGCCCCCGACGAGCGGCCGCATCGTCTTGCGGGCGCCCAGGTAGACCTCCCAGGACGTCCCCTTGGCATCGACCGAGCTGAGGCCCTCGATCGGCAGCGAGCCCTCGTCACGCGAGAAGAACGCACCCATCTCCATCCCCCAGCCATCCTCCGGCCGGTAGGTATCGGTCTCGACGCCGACGGTGAACTGGTCGGCGACCGGTTCCCAGCCGTCCTGGTCCAGGGCGCGCTGGCCGAGGTGCAGGGTGTAGTTGCGGATCGGCATCTCGACGCAGCCCGACAAGGCGGCGACCAGGGCGAGGACCGCCAACCTGCGGAGGACGGATAGGGCGCGCTGCAAGTCGACGATCGCCATGCTCCTCATCAACGCGCGACGCGCCACATGTGCAAGGGACCGGCGTCGACGCGCTCTTCGCCGACGCGACAGAGGGTGACGCTGCCGACGACCTCCCAGGGAGTGCGCAGCCTCCCCGAGAGCAGCAGCCGGCGCTCGCCGTCGGCCAGGACGGCGGCGAAGGTCCTGCGATCGCCGAGCGGAAGAGCGTTCAGGCGCAGGTTCACGGGCCGCAGCCGCCCGTCGTCCGCCGACAGCCAGGAACCCTCGAAGAGGCCGTCGCCCACCAGGGCGGGCGTGGAGGTGCGCAAGGCGTAGATTCCGAGAACCTGTTCGCACTCGATGTCGCCGGTCAGGGTCACGTTCAGGCTGCCGGTGATGAAATCCTCGAAGACCGTGACCGCCGAGGCGTCGATGGTGACGGTCCACTGCTGGGCGCCGTCGTGTTCGACGTAGCTGCCGCTGACGATGAGCTCGTCCCCGCTGGAGATCACGTCCAGCTCGTCCACGTCGCCCAAGTCGTCCTCGAGGCTCAGCAGGAAGCTGTCGCTTCCCAGGTCGGTGAAGACGCCCGTCAGCTCCTCAGCAGGCTCCAGGAGAGCGCTCGGGCAGCCGCTACCGGCCTCGATCGTCGCGACCTCAAAGGCCCAGAAAAAGTCCGGGAGGTCATTCGAGCCGCTGCCAGTAGTGCCCTCCAGCGAGCGCGTGACCGTGCAGTTCGCCGCGCCGCTGGCGACCTCGGCCAGGGTGCCGGAGATCAGGCCGCCGCCTGCGATCAGGGTGGTTCCGTCGAGGTCGTAGAGGATCTCGTTGGACGTCCCCTCGTTGAGAGCGCCAACGCCGGTCACGGCCAGCTCAACCTCACCGATGGACACGGCCGAAATCGAACCCGTGAAGGGGCCGATGTCGATCGCGCCGTCGAGGCGGATGTGGATCCGGAAGGTCTCCCCTTGCGACGGCGTGATGACGACGACGATGCTGCCCGTGTCGCCGGGGGAGAGGCTGCAGCCGTTGGACGTCAGGACCGAGTAGGTGGCGTCGTAGACGCCCGTCGGGTCCGCCTCGCTGGCCACGAGCCCGTCGATGAACCCGTCGCCGCCGCCGTCGCTGCAACCCGCGCCGAGGGCGAGGGAGAGGGCGGCGACGCGCAAGGCGCGGG
>DASCMO010000180.1:0-8557 GCA_036010965.1 Planctomycetota bacterium
CGAGGGCGCTTCGTGTGAGTTCAGAAAGATCGAACTGGTGCCTCTCGCTGACTGAGCGACGAACTCACCGCAGGGTCTTGCCCCTGGCTGCTGCGCCAATCACCGGCCCCAATGCAACGAGCATCGGATTCCTAATCCGATGGGTCTTCTTCAGGCGGTTGATCGTCTGACTTGTTCGCGATCTGAAATGCAAAGAACACGATCATTAAAATGACGGCAGCCTTCGAAAGCGATGCAGGGTCTCCAGACCACGCGGAGTAGACCTCGTCGACGAAGAAAAATACTGCGGCCATGCCCATCGCGATCAGACAAGCCTTTATGTAAATGTAAGTTTTCATTCTTGTCCTCCCGGTGAATGTGGTGGCGGAGCCAAAGCCTACCAACCTCCAACTTCAGCGGAGAACTTCGCGTTGATGGGACTCCTTCAGAGCCAGGTGGGAGCTAGTGAGAGGCAGCCGTTCACCCGGTCGGGCTCTCTTCTCCTAGCCGCCCAATAGAGACGCGCCGGGGTGTTCGGAGCGGGGCGACGGGATGACCCCGCCGCCCTCGCGTTCTGGTCACTCGCAGAAGCTGATGCGCAGGGCGTTGGAGAAGTTGAAGCCCACCGGCCCGCCGCTGGGATCGCGGTACCAGAACTGGGCGTTCCAGGTGCTGCCCGCGATGATCTGACCGCTGGATTGGGGCGGATCGGTCATATCCAGCGCCTGGATGACCTCGCCGCTCGGACCCGAGTTGACGACGCTCAAACGAAAGAGCCCGATGCCGCCGCCGCTGCCGACGCAGCGAATCCCGTCACCGAACGGAACGCTCGCCGCTGCCGGACCGTAGAAGAAGATCCCGAACTGGCTGGTGGGCAAGTCGAAGGCCTGGAGGACCAGGTCGTTTGCCGTGACGCTGGTGCTGCCCCCCAGGTCCATGTAGGAAGCCGCGCCGGTCGAGTTTGCCGTGGGACTGCAGTAGGCGGCGGGCTGCTCGCAGGAGGAGTCGAGGTCGCGGATGAAAACGTCATAGGCCCCATTCTCATCGTGAGCAACCACTGTGTGTGAGTTGGTCTCGAATGAGGCTACGCGGCCGTCCGAGGACAGATCTCCCCCGCCCACATACCCCACAAACTGATCTCCGATGTGGGTCACTGAGCCCAGAGAGAGCGCGGCGTTCAGGGGGTCTAAGACGCCGTCCCCGTCCGGGTCCCGATCGACGAGCACGAGATCCCGGTAAGGGGAGCTGCTGGTGTCGCCGTCGAACAGATCGGTTGCCTCCGTGATGAACGAGACGAAGCGCCCCGTACTGGAGATCCGACCGAGGTAGCTATCGTCATTGCCCTCACTGCCATCGGAATGCGCGCTCAGGCGAGTCGTGACGCCTGCCGAAATGTCACGCACGTAGACGTTATTCCGACCGCTCGAGGTCCCGGGAGTGACGCTCTGCCCAGAGCTCCTGAAAAGGACCTGGCTGCCGTCTCCGGAGAGCCTACCGAAGTCCCCACCCGCGCCCAGCTGTCCCAGGTGCCCCAGGCTCGCGCGAACGCGGGTCAGGGCGCTGCCCGGGCTGGTATCTGCGCGATAGACATCCCACTTGCCGTTGGTGTCGCTATCGGTAGTCGGGTTGGTGTAGTCAAGCAGGTTGCTGGCTTCGGTATCGAAAGTGACGAGTGAACCGTCATCGCTCAGGTCCGGGTTGTACAGGACATCGTTCGCGTCAGTCGAAGGGCTGCCATTACTGAAGCCAATGGACACGTTGGTCATTGCACCTGTGATGCGGTCCCAGACGAGAAGTTGTCCATTATAGGGCCAGCCACCGTGGGTAGGCGTCAGGTCGGAAGCGTAGGTCTGGAAGGCAACCTTGTCGCCGTTGCCGGAGATGGCGATGCCGCCCTCTCCGCTCCTCTCGTTCCCGGAGTGTCCGGAAGGTGTTCGGCTGACGAGCACCGTCGTGCCGTTGCCTTCGTCGAAGACGCCGTTCGAGTCCGGGTCACGATCGTGAATGAAGACATCCGACCACCCGTTGTTGTCCCCCGACACGAGGTTCGTCGCTGGGCTGTTGAAGACTACCCACCGACCGTCGGCCGAGATATCGACGAGCGCGCTTTCGCCGGAGTCCCAGTTTCCCTCCACCCCATCCGAGCTGATGCTCACCCGCACCGTGACGGCCAGTAGACGGTCACGGACGAACACGTCGGCCTTGGCATTCGTATCGCCATCGACGAGGTTAGTGGAGCGGCTGGCGAAGGCAACGTGCCGTCCGTCGGAGGACAGAACGCCTCCGTCGAGGGCTCCTTGTTCCCCTTCCCTGTAAGCGCTGTCCACAGAGGCTCGCTCGGTAACCTGAGCGGTACTGGTCGTCTGCAGGCCTGCGAGGCCAGCCAGGAGGACGCTGAGCCGCAGGATGTTCTGATGATCAAGTCGTTGCATGGGTCTTATCTCGCTTGGTTCGGGACTGGAAGACGGGGATCTCGCTTCTGTCTGGAACCAGCGCCAAGGAGTCATCAAATGTGACCGCGCCGCGAAAAAAAGTGCCGCGGGCTGCCTTCAGGCGCCACCGGGGCCTCGGAGGGCTAGAATGAACTTCACCTTGACCGCGAAACTCTTTCCCGAGGTACCCGACGAGGAGACCACCATGGACCTCGTCTGCCGCGCCCAGCAGGGTGAGGAGGTGGCGTGGATCCAGCTCTTCGAGCGCTATCACGATCACCTTCTCCTTGCCGTGCGGCTACGACTGGGACGACGTCTGCGCTCAGTTCTGGAGAGCGCAGACATCTTTCAAAGCGTCGCCATGCGGGCGTTTCGTGACCTCGAACGATTCACGCCCCAGCATGAAGGGAGCTTTCGAGCATACCTCAATCAACTGGTCCTCAACGAGATCCGCGACAAGGCGCGCTACTTTGAGGCCGCCAAGCGAGGAGGAGGCGAGAACCTATCCAAGACGCGCCTGGAACATCTCCCCCTCCAGGGTACCGAGGTCCCTTACAGGGACGAGAGAGGCCGGTTCGATCGACTTGAACGAGCGATCAGGATCCTGCCGGAGGAGCAGCGCGAGGTACTACTCATGCGCAACTTCGACGGGCTCTCCAGCAAGGAGGTGGCCAAGCTCCTGGGCAAGAGCGACGACGTCGTGCGCAAGAGTTACTCGCGGGCGATGGCGTCCCTGGCCATGCAGATGAACACTGGAGAGTCCCCTTGAGCTCCGGTGACATCGAAAACCTCTGCCGGGAGCGTGAGATCGCTAGCCATCGTCTTCGGGTGGGGCCTCGGCGGCCGAATTCTCTTCGATCATCCGTCGCGCTCGGTCGATGAGTTCCCTGTATTCCTTCTTCCCATCTTCGGGGAAGAGCACGAGGGCTTTCTCGAATTCCACCAGAGCCTCGTCGTGGAGGCCGTTCACCAGGAGGGCCCAGGCCAGGGTGTCTCTCAGAGCAGCATCCTGCCTCGCGATCCCGGCGGCAGCCCTCGCGAGCCGCAGGGCAACTCCCACGTCTCCCCCGGGTTCTCCATCCGGGTCTACGACCGGCCAGACGCACGCGTTGATCCGCTCCAGGATCGACAAGGTATTTGCGTTCTCCGCGCCATGTACGCGAACGCTTCTCTCTAGGGCCTCCAGGAAGTGGTCTTCCGCGTCCTCAAGTCGCCCCCAGTGCGCGTAGACCTGGCCGAGGAGTGAGAGCGCCGTGATGGTCCTCGGGCCGTCATCGCCCCAGCGCTGGCGCATGAATTCTACGGCTCTCAACTGATGTTCCTCAGCTTCTTCGAAGCGCCCCCAGATGCGGTAGAGGTCGGCTAGGTTATGCAGCAGAACCCCGTTCTCCTTCCCTCGAATACGCCACGTCTTCTCGATGGCGTCCTGGTAGCGAGCCTCAGCCTTCTCAAGCTGGTGGGAGATGGTGTACAGGTTGCCAACCTGAACATCGAAGAAGAGGACCTTCTCGTGGTCCGCTCCGAACTTCGCCCGTGTCAACTCGATGCACTCCAAGAAGAGCGCTTCGGCCTCCGCGAAACGCTCCTCGTCCTGGTACCAGTAGGCCAGGTTGTTCAGTGAGACGACCGTGCTCGGATGGCCCCTGCCGAGGACCCGTGTTTTCATCTCTATGAGTTCCGTAAGCAACGGCTCGGCCTCGGCCCCCCGGCCGGTCGATTTGTAGAGCAAGATGAAGTTACCAAGCGCGGCAAGCGTCCTCGGATCATCTTCTCCGTAGTGCTTCCGAGCGGCTGCGAGGCTCTCCTCGAAGAGGGACTCGGCCTCCTCGTAGCGTTTCATGTGCCAGTACACCAGTCCCAGTCCACCACGACCTGATGCAAGCAACTTCTCTTCGCCCATCCCCTCGGCAAGTTCCAGCGCACGCAAGAAGGCCTCCTCGGCCTCCACAAACTGCTCGACCTTGCAGAGCGCACGGGCCTTCTCCATCAGCATCTTCATCGAAAAGAAGGTGTCCCCTATCCCCGTCTCTTCGCAAGCCGCGAGGGTCTCGTCGAAGAGCGCGGCGCCGTCCTTGTACCGGCCCTGCAACACCCGCAGATGCCCGAGCGCACCGATTGCCTCTAGTGTGTCGGGATGAGATCCCCCCAGGGCCTCACGCCGTGCAGCGAGGGCCTGCTCGAGAAGCGACTCCGCACTGCCGTAGAGACTCAGAGAGGTGTAAACGTCTCCCATCACTATCTGTAGCCTCGCCCGGAGCACTGGTTGATCCTCGAGTTCCTGATCAATTCGCTCTGCCCCCCTATCCAGGATCTCCCTGGCAGTGATCGTCGCCCCTCTGGCTTCCGAGGGGTCGGAGCCCTGAAAGAGACTCACCATGAACTCCTGCACCTCTCTGGCCGCCGACGTCTCCTGCTTCGCCTTCTCCGCGGCCTCGGCGGCTGCTTCCCGCGCCTCCTCGGCGAGCTCCAGTGCAGCGGTTCGGTCGTTGAGTGCCTCTGCAAGGCCGCTGCGCTTTTCGACATTGTCGGCCAGGAGAACGCTCACCAGCAGGAAAGCCAGAGCCGCCACCGCGCCGACCGCCGACTTCATGGGGTTACGTTGCATCCACTTGCCCATCCGCTGCACGAGAGTCGGCGGCGTGGCCTGGATTAGCTCATGGGCGAGATGGCGCCGCAGATCCGCCGCGAACCCCACCATCGAGCTGTAACGTCGGTTCGGATCCTTCTCCATCGCCATACCGCAGATCACCGCCAGGTCCCGTGGCACCCTCGAGCGGATCGTGCGCGGATCGACGGGCTCCTCCCACAGGATCTTGTGCGCCACCTGCTCGGTCGTGTCCCCGTCGAAGGGCCGCACCAGGGTCAGCATCTCGTACAAGACCACCCCCAGGCTGAACACGTCCGTGCGGTGATCGATCCCTGCATGCTTCGCCGCCACCTGCTCCGGGCTCATGTAGGCGTAGGTCCCCACCAACTGCCCTGCCAACGAGATCGAGAGCTCGTCGGTCAATTTGGCCAGCCCGAAGTCCAACACCTTCGGCCGGTCGTCCTTCGTGACCAGGATATTCCCCGGCTTCAGGTCGCGGTGGATCACCGACGCGCTGTGCGCCGCCTCCAGCGCGTCCGCCACCTCCGCCACGAACTCCGCCACCTGCCGGTAGTACCCGTCGGACAACTCCTCTTCTTCTCGCAGTCCCTCCATTGACCGGCGCAGGTCGCAGGCGTCCTCGACCAGCTCCATGGCGATCCAGTGCAACCCGTCGTCCTCGCCCTTGCCGAAGACCGACACGATTCCCGGGTGCGCGAGCCGTCCACCCGCCCGTGCTTCGCGGGCAAAGAAGTCGAGGCCCCGCTGGTCTACGCGCTCCGGCAGGAGCAGCTTCAGGGCGACACGCCGCGAGAGCGAGAGCTGCTCGGCCTCCCACACCTCTCCCATGCCGCCGCGTCCCAAGAGGCGCAGGAGTCGGAAATCCCCCACCGTCTCCCCCTCGACCGCGCGGAACGCGCTCGCGCCCGCTTCCTCGGTGAAACGCAACCTCCGGTGCAGACCGGCTCTCTCGCCGTCCTCGGCGGGATTCAGGATGCCTGCGATGTTCCACTGTTCTTCCAGTAGCTCGCGCAGTTCGAGGGCGGTTTTGATCAGCGGCCGCAGCTCATCGGCGATCTCCGCGTGCTCACTGCAGAGGGCCTCGACATCAGCGGCCGACGGCTCGGCGTACTCCTCAAGGAAGGCAGCCAGGATTTCCTCGGCAGTGAAACGTTCTCCTCCAGGATCGCTCATGGAAGACAGAATACCCGATCCGGCGCCGCCGCCACGACCGCGGGGCCAGCCCCGCCCCAGGCCCCCGCGCGCTACGCCCCTACGGGCAGAACGTCACCTCGAGACCGTTGGAGAGGTTGTAGCCCCAGCCTCCGCCCTGCGGGTCCCGGTACCAGAACTGAAAGTTCCACGTCTCTCCCGCATGGAAGGGCGAACCAGGGGAGCTCAAATCCAAACTCAATGCCGCCTGTCCGGCCGTCGGGCCTGACGAGTCGGCGAAGACCGTGCCCAGGCGCTCGAAGGGCGGGATGACACACAGCGTTCCGTTGCCGAATGGGATGTTCTGCGCTCCAGGACCCGCGAAGAAAAGACCCGGGCCCCCGGGCTTCAACACTTCAGACGGGCTGCGCCTCGAATTCCATTAGCCAGCCAGCTAGAGAGGGAAGCGGGGTTCGACCCAACGCTCAGGATGAGCGACGAGGCACATCTGACAGACCTCATTTCAGTCACTGCCTCCCGCTGCCGACACCGCGCCGGTTCAGCGCCCGCCAGGATGGGCGCCCATGGCCGAGCGGCTCCTCCTGAGATCCTGTACCGTCCCCTGCGTACTTTTCGCCTCGGTCGGCAGCGGCTCGTGCGGCACCGATACCGTGCCGGCTAGCCCGCAAACCCCGACGGACAAGAGCGCGTGCTGGCGCGAGGCCGTCGAAGACCGCACACAGCGCCAGCTCCACCACTCCCGTTTGCGCGTTCTGGCGTGGAGGATGGTGACGGATCCAGGTTAGCCTGCGGTCGTGACGACCCCCTTGCGCAACGCTCTCTCGCACCTCGTGGGCTGGCTCGCGGACCGCCGCATCCCCGGCCCCCTGCGCGAGCCGGTCTACCACCTGTACGCACGCCTCACCGGCGCAGATCTCTCCGACGCCCTCCCGCCCCTGCACGCCCACGCCAGCCTGGGAGCCTTCTTCGTCCGGCGCCTGCGCGACGGAGCGCGGCCGATCTGCGCCGATACCGCACTCCTGCCCTCGCCGGTGGACGGGACTGTGCAGACCCTCTGCCGCGTGCAGGAGGGAGACGTCCTGCAGGCCAAGGGCCGCGCCTACCCCCTGCGCGAGCTCCTGGCCGGCGTGGGAGAGGACCTCGACCTGGAAGACGCGGCGGTCTGGACGCTCTACCTCTCGCCGCGCGACTACCACCGCATCCACAGCCCCGAGGGCGGGCGCCTGATCGAGGTACGGCGCGTCGGCGGCTGCCGCTTCTCCGTCGCCCCCCGCGTCCTCGCGCGACGCAAGGTGCTGGCGGTCAACGAACGGGTCGTGCTGCGCATCGAGACCCCGCGCGGGCCGCTGCTGCTGGTGCTCGTCGGCGCCCTGAACGTGGGGCGCATCCGGGTCGTCGGCGTGCCCGCCGATCACGACGGCCCCCTCGAGCGCCCGCGCGACCTCGAGCGCGGACAGGAGCTGGCGCGCTTCGAGATGGGCTCGACGGTGGTCGTCGTCGCGCCGCCGGGCCTCGCCGAGCCCGCCGAGAGCCTGAGCGAAGCGCAGGCCGTCCGGATGGGAGAGGCCATCGGCCGCTACCTGCCATGACCCTGACCGACCACGATCGCACCCTGCTGCGCCTCTCGACAGCCATCGTCCTCGGCCGCTGGGACGAACTGCGCCGCCTGCGAGCCGGGGCCGGACCGGACGAACCCGACCGCGCCTGGCGCGAGGCAGTCCTGCAGACGCACGTCTTTGCCGGCTTCCCGCGCCTGGTGGAGGCCTACCAGGAGCTGGCGGCCGTCGGTGGACTGGGCGCAACCGAGCCGGGCGAGAAGGAGGTCGAGGACGATCCCTCCGCCCGCGGGCGGGCACTCTTCGACCGCATCTACGCCGACGACGCCGGTGATGTGCGCGCCCTCCTGGCCGGGACCGATCCGCTCTTCGCGACCTGGATCGCCGAGTACGCCTACGCGCGCGTCCTCTCGCGCCCCGGACTCTCCGCCGACCGCCGCGAGCTGCTGGCGGTCTGCGCTCTGGCGGCCCTCGGCCAGGGACGGCAGCTCGCCTCGCACACTCGGGGTAGCCTGCGCTGTGGAGCCGAGCCGGCAGAGGTCGCCGAGGCCATCGAGTGTGTGAGCGACCTGCTCACCCCCGACGACCTCGAACGTGCCCGCGCCGTCATCGCGCACTTCACGTCCTGAATCGGCCTGGCGAGCACCCGCCACGCCCGCCACGCACCACGAGGCTCGAGCTCAGCGCCCACCCTCGACGGTCACCTCGATCAACCTGACCGGCTCCAGGGAGCGGATCGACAGGCTCTTGCCGCGCGGATCTCCCGGCACCTTGCGCAGACCGCCGCGCACCTCTTGGCCGTCCACCACGACGCGCACGCGACCGCCCTC
>DASCMO010000181.1:0-1992 GCA_036010965.1 Planctomycetota bacterium
GCTGCTCCCCGAGTTCCCAGCCTCGCAGGCGCTGGAGGGCGGCCTCGTCGGTCCAGTCGAAGCGCAGGGGCGTGACCGTGATCGCGCCCGACAGGAAGGCCTGGGTGTCGCTGCCCTCGGGCGCCTCGCTGTCGAAGCCCAGGACCGCGCGGAAGGTACGCCGGCCGCCTGCCTCTGTGGAGGTGCGCACGCGTTCGACCTGCAGAAAGCGCCCGCCCATGGGAGCGACGACCACCGACTGGGGGCCCTCGGCCAGCAGGCGGCGCGCCAGGCTCACGGTGAAGCGCGCGGAGTCGGCGAAGTCCCGCGGGGCCTCCTAGTCGAGCGCGTCCACGTACGCCGCCAGGTGCTCGGCGGCGCTCAGCAGGTGGTGGGAGTTGGTGGAGAACAGCTCGACCGGCAACTCCACCACGCGCTCGTTGCGCAGGGCTTTCAGGTGGCGGAAGGCGGGCTCGCTGCGCAGGTAGCGAGCCGCCGGGCTCATCACCTCGTCACCGACTCCCACGACGATCAGGTCGGGGTCGAGCTCTAGCAGGCGCTCGACGTCCAGGCGATAGTGGGAGTGCCCGTCGGCCTCGGCGGCCGCGTTCTTGAGACCGGCCAGCTCGATCACCAGGTGAGCCGTGGTCCCCGGTCCCGCGGTCCAGCCACCGACGCCGATGTTGGTGTAGGAGAGGACGCGCAGGGGAGGACGGTCGGCGGCGGCCAGGGCGTCGCGCCGACGCTCCAACCCGGCCCGGAACTCGGCCGCACCCTGCGACACATCGAGCACCCGACCGAGGAAGGTGATCGTCTCCAGGATGTCCTCGAAGGAGCGCACGGTCGGGATGCTGATCACCGCCACGCCCGCCTCGCGCAAGAGCGCCGTCGTGTCGTGGCTCTGCCAGGCGTGGGTCAGGACGAGGTCGGGCTCGAGGGACAGGACGTCCTCCGCGCGGTAGGTATGGAAGGTCCGCGCCCGATCCCAGTCCTCCAGGCGCGGATCGAGGCGCGAGTAGGTGAAGGCCTGGGCCGGGAGCGCAGCGATGCGCTCGGGACCGACCAGGGCCAGCAGGAAATCGACGGCGCTGGAGTTGGTCGGCACGACCCGCTGCGGAGGAGTGGAGAACTCGGGCAGGTCGGCGTTCAGCGCTTCGAGATGCCGGCGTGCCTCCTGCGCGTCTCGCGTCGCAGGGCCCGCCGCATGGTCGCAGCCGGCGAGCAGCGCGGCCGCCAGGCATGCGGCGAGGGGGACGGGGCGCGGAAGGTGCACGGCGCGCACACCCTATCCCGCACCACGTTCCCGCGCGGGTGGTTTTTCCTTGCGGCTCCAGGGCGGCTCGCCCACGCTCCCGACGCCCAGCGCCATGTCCTCTCCGCCCTCCAGAGCGCCCCGTCCGCGCGACCCTTCGGCGCCCAAGAGACGCCTGGCGCCCGGACCCGTGGCCGTCGTCATGGGTCTGGCCCTGGCGGCGATCGCCGTCGCCTCCCTGCGCGTCGGCACGAGCGAGATCTCCGACCTCGGCCGAATCGCCCGCGGCCTCGTCGCCATGCTGGGCCTGGGCGAGCCTCTGGCCGGGGCCGAGCAGACCATCGTCGAATGGCGCGCCGTGCGCGTCCTGACCGCCCTCGGCGTGGGCGCGGCCCTGGCACTCTCCGGCGGCCTGCTGCAGGGCGTCTTCCAGAACGACCTCGCCTCGCCGTCGATCATCGGCGTCTCCGCGGGCGCCAGCCTGGGCGCCTCCCTCGGCATCCTGATCCTCGGCGGCTACGCGACGGTCTTCGGACTCGAGGCGACCACCGGCTTCTCGCCCTTGCTGGTGACCGCTTGCGCCTTCACCTTTGCCATGGGAATCGCCTGGCTCGTGACCGCACTGGCCACCACCGGCGGTCGCATCTCCGTGCCCACCCTGCTGCTGGTCGGCATCGCCGTCAACGCCACCGTCGGCGGACTCCTGGCGGCGGTGCACTGGATGGCCCTGCGCGACGAACTCGAACTCGCGCGCGCCCTCA
>DASCMO010000182.1:0-42380 GCA_036010965.1 Planctomycetota bacterium
TCTCGAAGGCTTCGCGGGCCTTGCCGAGCGCTCCCTCACGGACCAGCAGGCCGGCGTACTCCATGCGCACGGCGTGGTCGGTGGGGCGCTGGAGCAGGTAGGCCTCGAACAGGCTGATGCCCTCTCTCCAGTCCTCGAGAGCCACGGAGTTGCGCGCGGAACGCAGCAGCAGCTCCTGCTCGGCGTTGCGCTCCAGGTTGTCTCTCGGGTCCGAGAGCGGCAGGCGGGGCGTGGAAGGATCTTGCACCCCGAATCGCTCTGAAACCGTGGGGCTCCCGGTCTGCGTGGCCGTGACCCCTGGGGCACCGGACTCCGCCGAGAGGTTCGCGAACCCGGGCAGGGGCCGGGGAACGGGGGCGGGCGGACGGCAGGCGGTGAGCGCGGCGGTCAGCGCCAGGATGGTGGTGGTCAGGGTTCGCAGGGACATGCCGAAGATCCTCCCGTGGTGGGGGGGGGGCGGGATTTCAGAAGTGTTGAGGGATCGACCTGAAGGGCTGACGCACTGAACCCGTTTCCGGTCGGCCCTAGCCGATGAGGCCTGGAGTACCCCGCAGGAGCCTGCTAGAGAGGTCTCGGGGGTCCTGGACTACTGGAGGGGTGCAAATACGATATGCTACGATCAATAGTATTCCAGGCTTCTTTGCGAGGCCTATTTGTTCCAGACAGAGTTTGACGGAGTCCCTCTCTCGGATCCGGGAGAGACGGATTCCTTCCAGGGACAACCGGCGAGGGTGAGGTGGCCGCGGCCATCGAGCTGGAGCCGGTGGGGGGCGCCACCCAGGAGATGAGAACCACCGCGATGCGAAGGGATGACGATCAAGCTGCGAGGTCGAACCGGTCGGGTACCGGTACAGGGGCGGCGCCCTCGGCCGAGCCCGGTCCGACGGTGCCGGGCACCCTATCCCATGCCGCAGGATCGACGAGGGCGTGCGACCCCGCGAGCGTTCTACGGCGAGGGTTTCGTTGGAACAGGACCCAGCTGGAGGTGAGCCCGACCGCTCCCGCCAGCACATCCGTCGCCTCGATCACGCCCGTCGCCGTGCTCCCCTGCCAGGTCTCCCACGCGAAGAGCAGCGCGAACCCGACGCACAGGCCCGCTTGCCTGCCGGGGCTCAAGGTGGCTCCGAGGAAGGACCCTCCCAGGACATGCAGTACCTCATCCATGACTCTTCCGCGAGTTCCGGGAGAAGGCCCCGTTCCCGAGAGGGCCGGGCCGCTAGCCGTAGGCGGGGTCTCCTGGTCTAGCCGTCAATCGGTCCCTCCCTGTGAAGATCTTGATCGCATCTCTCGCTTCTCCAGTCGCCGGTACGCCATCACGGCAGCGGTCGCCCGCAGGCCTCTATTTTCCCGCGCCCCACGCTCCCGCGAGCGGTTGGGGGTACCCTTCGCCATGGAATCTCCCTGCCTGGATAGGGTCGGCAAACCGTCGTGGGCGCTCTTGTGCCGCGCCCTGGCACTGTTTGCCGGACTGGGATCCGTTGCCTGCGCGAGCGCGCCGACGCACGGATTCCAGGACGGCGGTACCCCGCCCACTGCGGCACCTGAACTCCAGGGACTGGGTTTTGAGCCGCGGTCCGAGCCCGAGGTCGCTCCCCGTCCGGTTTCCGCCGTTCCCTATGCGGACGTCACCCTCGCCTCCGAGCACGTGGAGGGCTGGACGAGTCACGGCCCGGTCGAACTCGCCCTGATCTGCTGCTTGCGCGGGCTCGACACCCTACTCCCGTCCCTCGCTCCGCCGCCCGACCCCGTGATCGAGCCCTTGCCGACGGTCTTCGAAGCTCCTGGAGAGCGTCCGCGCCTGTGGTATGTCGGTGTCGGCGCGGGATGGACGACCTCGGGTCTCTCGGCGGGGGATCTGGAAGACGACCTCGGGGGTTTCGGCAACGACGCCCTGGTCACCGTCGATGACTCCCACGGTGGGCTGAAGGTCTTCGCCGGGCGCCGCCTGGGCGAGCGCTGGGCTCTCGAATTCGGCTACACCGGTCTGGAAGGCCACGATTCAGAGATCATCGAGTCCGGGCCACCCCAACCGGGGCTGGCCGAAGATGTAGCCGCGTCCCACCCGATCACCGGTGAGGGCTTCGCCCTGGCTGTTCGGGCGACGACCCCCGAGCGTGCCGGGTTTGCGGCTGCCGCCCGTCTTGGAGTATGGGCCTGGCGCTCCAACCTCGAGGTGAACATCAATGACACGCGCCTGGTTGTCGAGGACGACGGCTTCGACGTGTTCTTCGGTCTGGGGCTGCAGTACCGCGCGAGCGACCGCACGACCATCCGCCTCGAATGGGAGCAGTACCTCCTCGACGAGGACGATGTGCACCTCTTCACCATCGGCTTCCACCACGAAATGTGATGTCTCTCCTCCGCAACACACACCGCACGACCGGCGAGAGGGCAACGGACATGGTCCACGAAACGGACAACGGATCGGTGGCGATGCTCATGTGCGCCCTGCTCCTCTCCCTGACGGCTTGCGGCGAATCGGTTTCGAATATCACCCCTGGCAGCGGGTCGCCTGGGGAGCCTCTCCCGGCGACCGGATCGATCGGTGATCTGGTCTGGAACGACCTGAACCAGGACGGCCTGATCGATACGGGTGAGCCGGGCATCGAGGCGGTTCGAATCTCGCTGGAGGCCTCGGGTGGCGAACTCCTCGCAGAGACCCTTACCGGGCCCGGTGGCGCCTACCTCTTCGAGGGTGTCGAGGCCGGCACCTACACGGTGCGCGTGGACGAGAGCCGCCTACCTCCCGACTTTGTCGCATCTCCTTGCGACGTGGGCGGCAACGACTCCCTCGACAGCGACTGCAGCCCCGTCACGGTGGTCCTTCCCGAGGACGACACAGAGATCGCGAACGTCGACTTCGGCTACTACTCCCTCGAGATAGGCCAGATCGGTGATCGGGTCTGGTTCGACCATGACCGCAACGGAGTGCAGGATGCCGGGGAGCCGGGGATCGAGATGATCGGGATCGTCCTGCGCGACGACGCGACGGGAGAGGTCGTGCAGACGACCACGAGCGGTGAGGACGGCGCCTACTCCTTCCAGGGACTCGCATCGGGCGTGTACGTGGTGGACATCGACATCGAGACCGTGCCCCTGGGCTTCTTCGTCACCGACTGTGAAGTCGGCGGCGACGAGTCGCAGGATTCCAATTGCCTGCCCGCGCTCGTGGTGCTCAGCGAGGAGGCGCCCGCCGACCCGACGATCGACTTCGGCTACCAGTCTTCCTTCGAGGGCCAGATCGGCGACTTCGTCTGGAACGACCTGGACGAGGACGGAATCCAGGACGCCGAGGAGTTGGGTCTGCCCTTTGTCCGCTTGCAGCTCTTCGACGAGCTGGGCATCAAGATCCAGAAGGTGACGGCGGATGAAGCAGGCCGCTACTTGTTCGTCGGTCTCGATCAGGGGAACTACACCGTCACGGTGCGGGAGGAAAGCGTGCCCGGCGCTCTGGTCCCGACCCTGTGCGACTTCGGCGAGGACGACGAGATTGACAGCGAGTGCAGTCCGGCCGCGGTCTCCTTGCCTGATGGAGATACGATCGACCTGAGCATCGACTTCGGGTTCACGAGCGAATCTCCCTGTCGCGCGACAGTAGGTGACTTCGTCTGGTTCGACTCAAACTGCGACGGTCTCCAGGATTTGGGAGAACCCGGTCTGGAGAACATTCGGGTCATCCTTCACGACGGTGACGGCAACGTCTTGCAGCGCGGAATCACGGACTCGACCGGCTGGTACGAGTTCGTCTACGTCTGTCCCGGTGACTACATCGTGACGATCGACACGTCCTATCTGCCGCCTGACTACATCGCATCGGATTGCGACGTCGGCCCGGACGACGAGCTGGACAGCGAGTGCAGCCCCTACCTGCTGGTGATCGATGACCCCGACCAGGTGGTCACCGGTCTGGACTTCGGGTTCTGCTCGATCTGCGACGGGACCATCGGGGACTTCGTCTGGAATGACATCGACGGCGACGGCACCCAGGGGCCCGCTGAACCGGGGATGGAGAACGTGAAGGTGACCCTTGAGGACGAGCTGGGCCAGCTCCTATCCGAGGTGACCACGGACGGCGACGGCCGCTACTTCTTCGGCGGCCTCTGCGCCGGGAACTACTTCGTGGAGGTCGACCCCACGAGCCTCCCGCCCGGCTCCGTCGAGACGATCTGCAACGCGGGGCCGGATCCGGCGGTCGACAGCGAGTGTGGTCGGGTCCCGGTCGAGCTGCTGGACGATACTGCCCGGGACGAGACCATCGACTTCGGTTTCATCGTTCCCTGAGCGCGCGGTACGCCCTCAGCGCCGTTCGGGTTGGCCGGAGGGCCTGGAAAAGAGCCGCTCGAATTCGACCTCGACCACCGTCGGCTCTCCGGGCGAGAGCGTGACATGGATCGGTGGGCTCGGCGAGAAGCCGTTCACCTGGGGGAGGATCAGACGGCATCGACCGCGGTCTTCCATCGTGAGTCGGGCGTGTCCGGGGCGATTGCCGACCATCTCGATTCCGAAGGGCAGTTCCTCGCTGTCGGCATCGGTGACCTCGATGGCGCGCCAGTACTTCAACTCCACCGGGACCGTCCAGCCCTCGGACATCAGGCGCAGATCGATGGTGCAGCTTCCCTGGAGGGTCACCGTCAGGCTCTTCGAGGAGGAGCCGAGCGAGAGCCGCTCTCGGATCCAGGCGAAGTCCTGGTGGAAGATCGAGAGCTCCCATTCCCCGCGCGGCAGCCGGGCCTGGAAGACGCCCGTGTCTTCGTCGACCTCGCCGCAGACCTCCTCGTAGGATGCGCTCGAACCGGCTGGGCGACAGGAGATGTTCAGGCCCCGTTGGCCTGGAGAGCTCGCTCCTCTCAGGAAGCGGCGACCCGTCGAGCCCTCGCGCACGTCGATGGCGACGAGCGCGGGCTCGTCCACGCGCAGGACAACGCCCTCTGCTCCAGCGCGGCCCACGTCGACCGGTTCGCGCAGGAGCAGGGATCCCCCTGGACCGAGGACGTCGATCCGGACCCTGCCGGGAAGCACGTCCTCGGCCTTCCAGGGACGAACATCGCCGGCGCCCTCTTCGGCGGTCACCTCGCCCAGAGCGTGGGTGTGCCTGTCGGTCGTCGCCGTGCCCCAGGCCAGGGCGCCGGTGGGGTCATCGCGACGCACCTCGAGGGACAGCTTCCCCATGCCTCGCCACCCCGAGTGAACCTGGATCGTGCCGCCCAGCGGCACCGGTTCCGGCGCGTGGGCGAGGGGCTCGAGGTTCAGGCGCAGAGCGGTTCGCTCGCCTGCTCGTACGGCGGCCTCCCGGCTCAGCAGGAGTCGCCCACTGCGCCGCATGCGGCGCAGGTTTACCTCGTAGCGGCCCGGAGCGAGGCCGCTGAAGAGCATCGGTGGGCCTCCCGACAGCAACTGTTGGCCGACCCGCTGGCCGGCGAGGGGGCCATCGAGGGGCTGGATTTCGAGCACCGGCCCGGAGGGGGGCTCGCCGGTCCAGGTGATCTGCAGCTCACCAGCCGGGCGCAGGGTCAGCGTGCGATCACCCCCGCGTCGGTGATCGAGGGCGATCCGCGCCCACTCGTGTCCGGGAGCTCCTACCCACCAGGCCCGCACGTCATTGCCGCCCAGAGAGCCCAGGCCGGGTTCGAAGACGAAGGGTGAGGTCTCGCCTGGCTCCCGACCTTCAGCGCTCGCCGGCGGCAGCCGACCGGCAGAGGCGGGGAGCAGGCGAACTCCCGCGAGATGTGCTCCGCTCTCCGCGTCCAGGACGTGCAGCAGGTTGTTCGCGGACCAGCGACAGCCGACAACCAGTTCACGGTCGACGGCCAGGACGATCGTCTCGGGGAACGGATCGCCACGCCGCGAGCGCAGGATCACGCGAGAGATCGAGGCGCGTCCGAGTGAGGTGACGGCTGTTTGCTCGGGCAGTTCCATCATGGTCTCCCATCGCCCGTTGCGTACCGCGACGGCCTGTGCGCGCCCCGTCAGGTCGAAGGAGATCCAGAAGTTGCCGTCCTCGCGGGCGTACTCCGCGCCATCGGCGGTGTGTGCCACTGCTGTCCCTTGCAGGGTGATTGAGAGCGCGGCGGTGGCGGTCTCGTGGGCGACGGCCTCCCGGACGGCGGAGAGATCGGAAGCTGCCGCCTCTGGCGAATCCTGAGCCGCTCCGGGCGGGGCCGGCGGATGGGGGAGAGCGTCAGCGGGAGCGCCTAACGCCTCCTCCGCGGCCACGGGCCGTGCGTACCCGCCGGCGCCACGCCCGCTCCAGAGCAGGGCGCCCAGGAAACAGAGGGCGGCGAGTGCGAGGAAGATGAGTGGTGATCTCGTCATCTCGAGCGAAATCGGAGGGCGGTGGAGCCGACATCCCGGCCTCATCCTACCGATCTGTGGGGATCGGTTACCGATCCATGCTCGCTCGCGAACGCATCGCCGGTCGCGTGCTCACGCCGGATGGCATCATTGCTCGCGAGGAAGCTGGGCAGAGAAGGGCGCTGGCTCCGCCCGCTGGGTGCAGGACCTCAGGAGGACTTCAGGACAAGGTTCTGCTCGAGGATGCCCTCGAGCAGCCGGCGCTTGATCGAGAGTTGCAGGTCATCGGCCGAGAGGCCCTGCAGGCTGCGATATCCCGACGGCAGCCCGGGATCGGATTGCCGCGCACGCTCGAGGGCTTGCTCCTTCTCGGCCAGCTGCCTGTTCAGCTTCATGATGCGCCGATCGAACTGCTCGATGCGCCGGTCGCCCTCATCGCCCACGACCTCCTCGACCCAGTGCCGTCCGTCGTGCCAGGCTTCCAGCACCAACGCCTCCAGATCCTCGCAGAGCTCCGCTCGCGGGGCGTCTTCTCCGAAGGACTCCTGGAGGAGGGCTCGCAACCTGAGGCGCATCCCCTCGGCGCGCTCATTGCCGCCGTTGGCGAGTGCGCGGGCGATGGCTCGCCGCTGGATCGCCCCTGTCCGTCGCAGGTGTGCCAGCTTGTGCGTCAGCTCCTCCAGCTCGCCCGCGAGGCGGTCGCGATCTTCCCGGGCGACGCGCAGCTGCTCTCCCATCTCGGCCACGACATCGCTGCGGGCCATGCCGCGCACCAGCCGTCCCTGCTCACGGAGCAGGATCGGGAGGCGCTCGCGAACGTGCTCCCGGAGAGATCGCTTCCAGGCTGGCCCGTCGGACCGGTCGTGGAGGTCGATGCCTTCAAGGAGGGCCTGATCGACCGCGGCCTGCAGGGCAGCCAGCCGCATCAGGTTCATGGGCCGTCCCGCCGTGCGCGGCGATGCCTGGGTAGCCGGCAGTTCAGGGATCGAATCCACCCAATTATCCTACCATTACCAGGAATTCTCATTCCAAGCCCGACCCTCTCGGTTGCCGCCAGCTCAGGGTAGGACTTGATCGATCCCCGTGTCCGGCGAGGATTGGTGCCATGTCAAAGGTCATCCCCACGGGACTGAAGTGGATCATCCGCTTGCTCTCTCTGTCCCTGTTCGTCCTCCTTGCCTGGTTGCTGCAGTTCGCCCTGGACGACATCGGAGACCTGCGCCCTCCCGCATACGCAGGCTTTGAGGAACAGTATCTGGACGCCGAACTCCTGCAGCGGGAGCGGAACCTGAAGGGCGCTCTTCGCAGTAGTCGCGCGGAGATCGAGCGCCAGGAGGAGGTGCAGGCCACCCTGCGGTCGGGCGCGGAGTTCGCTCGCGAGACCTTTCAGGAGATAGTGGGTCTGCATCGATTGAGAGAGGAGCAGGGCAAAGCGATTTCAGCGGAACTGGAGTCGGCCCTCTCCGACGCCACGACGAGTAGCTTCGCCTCCCAGGATGCCTTCGAGCAGGCCAACGCTCGCATCGGTGAGCTGAACGCCGAGGCATACCGTGTCTCGGGCGAACTCGAGGCCGCCCAGAAACAGATCAACGAGCAGCGCGAGCCCGCGAATGAGGCCTATTCGCAGGCGCTGAGGCAGCACCGGCTGACGGTGGCCGGGTGGAAGCTCGGCTTCATCGTGCCGGTCTTCGCGCTCGCGGTGTGGCTGTTCAGCAGGTCGCGCGGGTCTCGTCACCAGCCGATCCTCCTGTCCTTCATGCTCGCCTCGTTCCTGCACCTCGCCCTGGTGATGAACGACACCTTCCCCGCGGAGTACTTCAAGTACATCGCCCTCAGCGTCGGCATCATCGCCGTGCTCGCCTTCCTCGTGAGGGTCCTACGCTCGGCGGCGCAACCGCAGCCCGCGCTGCTCCTCAGACGCCGGCGTGAGTCCTACTTCAAGAAGCAGTGCCCCGAGTGCGCCTTTCCTTTCCCCGAGGGGCACGGAGAGACCTACTTCTGTCCCTCATGCGGCACCGGCCTGTTCGAGCCCTGCGGATCGTGCTCCACGAGCCGCCACCGCCTGTTGCCACACTGCCTGACCTGCGGCTCGGCGGGCTGACCCAGTCGTCCGAGCAGACGAGGGGCTGACGCGAGCGGAACCCCCACCTTGGAGCGAGGTGCTTCGGCCACCTGCCCGTTGCCAACCCCGCCTAGCTGTCCTCGCGGCGGAGGCGCTCCTCCAGCTCGCGCAAGATCCACTCATAGTGTTCTGCTCCGAGGCCGTGTCCGCTGTTCTCGTAGATCCGATAGCCCGTGGTGCCAGAGATGCGGTTGAAGGTCGCGAAGCTCGTGGCGGGAGGACAGATCGAATCCTGGAGGCCGATTCCCATCAGCGTCGGACAGTGGACGCGGTCGGCGAGGTTCATCGTGTCGAAGTAGCTGAGCGTCTTCAGCGTGGACTCCGGGGTGCGGGTCTGTGAGGCGGCCAGCCAGGTCTTGATCTCCTCGTCGTCGGTCTTGCCGGCCAGCTCCAGGTAGTTCTTCCAGTCGCAGAGCCAGGGGATGTCGGCCACGCACAGGTCGACCCGCGGATCCAGCGCCGCCGTGGCAAAGGCCAGCCCGCCGCCCTGGCTGGCGCCCCACACGACGAGCCGGTCCATGTCGACGTCCTCCCTCGACGCCAGGTAGTCCACCGCGCGCAGGCAGTCGAGGTAGGCGCCGCGGTAGAAGTAGGTTTCCTTGGCATCCAGGCCGCGGATCCAGAAGTCGACCGGCCTCCCGGGGACGTCGTCCGTGCTGTTGCCGTGGCCTCGAATGTTGAAAGAGAGCACCACCGCACCGTTAGTGTTCCCCACCGGCTGCATGTTCTGCGTGTAGCCCGGTACCCGCAGCAGCGCGGGGTGCGGCCCCTCGGCCCGAGGCACCTCGAGCCAGCCTCTCACCCGCACGCCGCCGTGGCTGCGCATGACGAGCCCGTATAGCAGGCTGTCTGCCACATCCTCGCGCTCGATAGGGGTCAACTCGTACTCCGGCTCTACCTTCGCGAGCGCCGCTATGGACTCCGCCCAGAATTCCCCCAGGTCGGGCTCGGCGGTGAGCTCGGAGAGGACCTGCCGCGGCGAGCACCCCACTCGCCTGGAGCGACTCGCGTCTCGTCCGCTCCCCTCCTCGACCACCGTGCACGTCATGCGGACGAACCCGGGTACCGCCATCTTCAGTTCGTACTGGAAGCTGTCCGTCTCCCGCTCGGCGACCTCGATCATCTCGGGCTCGATGGCGGGCGGCTCGAAGGCGGCCGTCTCCATCGACCAGCGCAGCTCGCAGCGCATCGCCTCGCGGGATGTGTTGCGGACCTCTGCGGTGAAGGTGATCGTCTCGCCGAGAGCGCACATCCCGTCCAGAGCGTCCGCCGCCAGGGTCAGGCGCGGTCTCGAGTTCACCTCGGGCGAGGTCTTGGCCGCGGCCGGCCAGCCGGCGAGCAGCGCCGTGCCGAGGAGGGCTGCGAGAGAGAGGGTGGAGAGACGACGGCTTCTTCGGTCAGTGGTCATGGAGACACCCTAGCCGAAACCGTGCGCGGTGGAGCACCGCCGGATCCACACCATGGGGAGGTTCGGGAGCCGGCGTTCACGAGGGGCGCTCTGGATATCGGGGTCAGGACGGCGGCCTGGTGCGCGGCAGCTCGTCAGTGGGTCTTCGCCCACTCGAACTTCCCCTTGGAGCGCGGAGGGTTCTCTCCCTTGCGGTCGATGTGGAGGGTGGGTTCACGCAGGAGAGTGTCCACCATGAACAGGAACTGCGCTCCATCATCCGCCGCGGCCGCGGAGTCGATGACCTCCTCTCCACCGAGCAGTCGTGCACCCACGATCGGTGGCGCGTCGCCGGCGGTGGGGGTCCACTTCAGTCGCCACGTTCCGGGTGCCAGGGTCGGCGGCAGATCCTCGATGATCCAGGGCTTGCTTGCCTCGCCGGCGTGGCGCTCGACCCAGCCGAAAGCCAGGGATGGCCCAGCGTAGAGGTTGAGGTACATGCGCCTTCCGGCTGTCCCCGTCAGACCGTCGGGATGCGCCTTCCACGCGGCGCGAAAAGCTCTCCCCGCCTGCTCGGCGTGCCCCTCCCAGCGTCGGTATGCGCTCCCCAGGGCGAACCACACCGTCGCGCGCTGATCGTCGGTGTAGGCGGGCTCTTCGAGCATGGCCCGCAGGCGCTCCTCGGTTTGCGCTCCCTCGCCGCCGGTTGCCTCGCTGGTGGCCTGCCGGACCAGCCCGAACCAATCGGGGAACCCGATGCGGGTCGCGGCGCGCCGGGCCTCGTCAGTGTCGATCGCTCGGATCCGCTCGAGCAGATCGGGCGCTCTCTCGAGGGGCAGGCTGTCGCGCGAGAGGAGCAACTCCAGCTCGCGTTCGACGTCGCCCTCCGCGTGCACCTTGGCCAGACTCTCGTCGAGCTCGGCACGCAAGCGCAGGCAGGCTATGAACTCAAGTACGCAGATCCTGGCCTGAGCCGCGTTCCGCGGCAGGTCGAGCCCCTGTCTCGAGCCCAGCAGTCTGCCCTGGGAGTCGAAGGCGATGAAGGCTGGATGGGTCGAGAGGCCCGTGCCCTTCCAGTCCGCGTTGCGGCGCTCGTTCGCGACCCGGGCGTCGTCGTCCGCGCCCTGGAGGACATCGACGTCGGAGAGGACCAGGCCCGCGTTCGCGGCCATGTCGTTGACGAGGTCCGTTCGCCAGACTTCGCCCATCAAGAGCTCCCCGTAGGGGTTCCAGTCGCTGCCGTGGACGAACACGAGGTGCGTCTCGGCGCGCTCTCGCGCGAGGGCTGCACCGTCCGCGAACGAGAGGGACTGAGAGATGGCGAGGCCCATCGAGAGCGCGTGGACGCAGAGCAGCGCGATGACTCCTCGCAGGTCGAAGCGCGTGGCGCGACGCGAGCGCATCAACTGCTCCTGTGCCCGTAGACGAGGATGCGCTTGAGGTGCAGGCAATCACCGTCACGCTCGATGCGCACGTACCGGCAGCGAGGCTTCGCCGGCCGCAGGTCGATGCGGTAGATCTCATGCACCCCCTCGACTGTCGCGACCTGCTCCCAGCTCTCGCCGTCGTCGCTCACCAACACGCGTGATCCCCGAATGCGGTGGGCGTAGCCGCCGCTGCGATTGTGAAGCACGATGCCCGTCAGGCGCGCGTGATGGGGGAGGATGACCTCCACCCAAGGCGTCTCGGTCGTGGAGGTGTGGAACCATCCTCCATGGGGGCCGAGGACGCCCCAGTGTTTCTCGGGTGTGTCGTAGCGATTGCCCGTGCCGCACACGCGCAAGGCACCGTGTTCTGAGAGCTGCTTGCCAGGGAACGGCTTCAGACCCTCCATCGATATCGGCTCGTAGAGGCGCGAGACGATCTTCCCGACCTTCTGAAAGGTCGCAACGTCATCGTCCGCCGCCGCGGTCGGCAGCAGGTCTCGACCGAGGCGGCGCAGCACGGTGTCCGTCCCATCTCCCGGGTGGCGGACAGCCGTCAAGACGGAGCGCAGCGCTCGCTCCCAACGTTGCTCGTCCGCGCCGACGCGGGCGTGAAGCCAGGAGATGTAGGCCGGGCCGAAGGCCGTCGAGTCCACGAGGCGCGTGGCCATCGCACTCAGCAAGCGGTCCTCGGAGGCGGGCTCTCCCACGCGGTCCGCCATCCAGGTCCACGCGCTTTCGACGTTCCAGCGTCCCGCTCCCCACTCATCGAGGAGGTCGATGTACTCGAGGAAGAGCTGGGTGCGCTGCGCGTCGTCGAGGGTCTCGATCAACTTCGGCCACGCGTGCTGCTTGAGCAGAGTCCAGGCCGGCTCCTCATGCTCTCCGAGACCACGCAGGATGCGTTCGTGCCAGTGGCGCCACCACTTCTCGTCCTTTTCGAGGCGCTCGCCGAATGCGGCCCACTCGAGCCACAGACCGTAGTGCACGGGGTGCGCGGAGAGCGCGCGTTCGAACAGGTCGTCGGCGGCCTTCAAGCGTCCGTCGCTCTCCGCCTTGTGGGCTCGCCGCGCGATATCGCCCGCGCGCGAGACGCCCTCGCGATCCGCGAAGCAGGCCTGGGTCAGCATCAGAGCCTGCCAGCTCGAGCCGTGGAAGCTCGTGTGCAGGCTGCGCTTCCAGCTCAGGGAGTATGCCGGCTTCCAGGTCGTGTCGTTCACCTTGACCGTGTACGCGCAATGGCCGGGCTCGCCCATCGTCGCCGCGGGGATGCCGTTGGCCATGGCGGCCGCCGCTCCGAGGTTGGACAGGGCCCCGCACACGCCGCCGACCTTGATCGCCATCTGCGGATCGCAGGAGAACGACTCGCGGAAGGGGAAGTAGTACATCGATCCCTGAACGCTGTCGGCGAGGCAGTTGTGGCCGCGGTAGGGAGCCTGCCAGCAAGCGCTCACGTACTGGCCACGGGGCCAGCAGATCCGGTCACGGAGGTAGACGAGGGCCTCGGGGTTGGAGAAGTTTGTCCACTGCGCGCCGCGGGCGATGAAGCGCCGCTCCCAGGTCTGGAGCCCTTCGAAGGCGCTGTTGAGGAGTCCGGCCCGGAAGCTGTCGCGGTAGTACGAATAGCGCGCCACCGTCTTCTCCTCGTCGCGGTCGGTCATGCCTGTCATCAGGGCGAAGGCGGTGGCCGTGGCGCGCTCAACCGGACGCTCGGCGAGTTCTCGGTCGGCGCTCCACACTCGCAAGAGGAACGAGAGCACGCGATCGGGGCGTCTAAGGGGACCGTTGTCGAGCAGATCCTCCAGCCACTGCTCGTTGCCCGTCAGGGTATCGAGGAAGGCTGCACCGTCCTCGTCGGCGCCGATCGCCTGCCAGGTGTCGGCTCCGACCCGTCGTTCGAGGTCGAGGGCGAGCAGGGAGTCACCCTTGGCGCTCGCGCTGGCGCTCGTGCTCACGAGCGCGACGACGAGGGCCAGGAAAGCGTATGGGGCCGTGGTCACGGCCCCGAGTCTACAGCACCGAGACGGTTCGCTCGGCGGGCGCTATTCATCCAGAAAAGCTGCGACCCACGCCAGGGGTGCGTTCCAGTTGATCGCGACTTCGTTGGTGGCCCAGGAGTCGATGTGGTCGACGAAGCAGCGCTGGGCAGGGCGCCCTCGCAGGCTGGCCTCACGTGCGATCGGATCGCGCGCGGAGGAGTTCGGTCCACCCACCATGACGCCCGGTGGCGCCTTGGGGAAGGAGGCGTCCTTCTGGTTCGCCCAGAAGCGATGGTGTGGATTGCGCAGGGGCATGTCGCCGTAGCCGGTCACGTAGCACTGCGCTAGCGGGTTGCGCCCCAGCAGGTAGTCCATGCCATCGATCATGGCCGCCAGGAGTTCGTCTTCACCGCTGAAGTCATGGGCGAGGCCGAGCAGGATCATGTTGTTGAGGATGTAGGCGTTGGAGCCCCATGGATAGCGACCGGCGACCGTGGGCGTCAGGGGCAGGCGGTAGCCTTCCGCTTCGCAGCGCGCGGCGTACTCCCGGGCGACGGCGACGATCTCCTCGCGCGCGATCTCCCGTTCCTTCGAATCGAGTTCGCTGGGGACCAGGGCGAGAGAGACGGTTCCCAGACCGGCGACCTCCTGCCAGCTGATGGAACTCTGCTTGCCGGTCCGGGGCGAGGGCAGACTCAAGAAGTGACGCGATGCGCGCGCGTGGTCGAGATAGGTCTCCTCGCCCGTGGTGATGAATAGCTCTGCCGCCGCCCAGTAGAACTCATCGCTGACGTCGGCGTCTCCGTAGTCGCCACCGCCCGAACGCTGAAACCTGCCCGGGGGATTGAACAACCTCGGCTCCTCGAGGGCCGCGAGCCAGGCTGTCTCGGCCGCCTCCAGGCATCGACGGGCGAAGGCCGAGTCGTAGGAGCGGAAGATGCGCGCGCCCTGTGCCGCGCAGGCCGCCATGCCGAGGGTTGCGGCGGTGGTCGGCGGGTGGAGCACTCGGCCCTGTCCGTCCTCATGAGGGAGCTGGGGAATGGGCGTCCAGTCCTTGCCGTGGATCTTGTGGTGCACCATGCCGGCGTGTTCGGCATGCGGCGGCACCTGCATTCGAAGCATCCATTCCAGCTCCCAACGCGTTTCGTCCAGGAGGTCGGGGACGCGGTTGTAACGCTCGGGGATCGCGAGGGCGCCGTCAGCAAAGTCCCCGCTGGAGGTGCCCACTAGTCGTGTTCGTTCGTGGAGGTTGAAGAGCGTCCAGACCGCGATGGCGCCGCTCACGACGTACTTTCCGTGGTCTCCGGCGTCGTACCAGCCGCCGGTCAAATCCAGGGTGTAGGCCGTTCCCGTGCTGTCGACGTAGCGTGCCCTGGCGTCGTTGAGGTGCCCTGCGGGGCGCGTGTACTCCTCGCTACCCGCGAACGGCATCTCGATCGGCGTGCCACTGCGGCTGTGATAGAAGAACGCCAGGGCGTCGACCTTCAGTTGTGCATAGAGTCCGACTCCGACCCTGAACCTGGGGCTCTTCATCTCGTCCACCTGGATCGAGTAGCCCGCTCCCGGCTGGGTGAGCGCGCTGAAATCGATCTGATGGAGGTGTTCACCCGCTGCGCGGTCGTGCCCGTGAACGCTCGTCAGCCCTTGGAGCAGCTGCCGACCGGTTGCGTCGTGCACCGTCCAGGCGAGGGGGGAACGGGAGGAGTGCGCAAGGACCGCGTGCTTCGTCCCGTCCGCGAAGTAGCCGATCTGGTTGACGCCGATCATTGGCGTGGGCTCTCCAGTGGGAGAGGCCTGTGCATCGGGGCCCGCCAGGCTCACGCTTCCGATGAAGACCTTGAATGGCGAGTGCTCGCCGCCGCCGAGATCGAGGACGAGCTCGGCCTCAGGGTCGTCCTTCGAGCGCATCCGGAAGCGCCATGCGTGCCGCTTGGGAGTGAGGGTCAGCTCTGCCTCTTCCTCCCAGTAGGTCCGGTAGGGAGGGCCGGTCATGCGCAGCCCCGGCCTGATCGTCACGGGGCTGGAGGCGTGGGCATTGAAGGCGATCTCGTACCAGCAGTCGCGCACCAGTCGGACATAGCGCTTGCGGACCCGCACATCGAGCGGTTGCTTACCCGGGCTCTGGACATCGACGCAGAGGGTGTCTCCGAGCTGTTCGGTCCTGGCCTCGGCTCGCGGCGCCAGAGAGAAGATCCACGGGGCGCTCAGCGCGGCGTCGTTTGAATCGAGTGAGGACGCGCCGAGGATCACCTCGGCGGTGACCTTCTGCCATGGGCGTGAGGAGGTTTCGATCGACTCTTGCAGCCAGATCGGAGCGAGACCCGCGGCGACCACGGCCACGGTCACGGTGGCGGACAGTGCAGTCGAACCCATCTTGTCTCTGTTCCCTGCGATCAGGGACAGCCCATGAAAGTCAGGTCGTCGATCCAGACATCGAACTCTCGTTCGGGCCCGGAGACCTGGAACTGGACAGAGAAGATGCTCGCGTGGGTGATGGCATCGGAGCGAGGGCTTCCCCAGCCGGGCATCTGCTCCATGGAGCCGAAGGGGATCCGGTACTCCTGCCATTCCTCCGTCAGGGCGATGGTCATGCCGAAGTCGTTGAAGCACTCCGAGCAGATGTCCCCCGCGGGGACTGTGGTCACATCGGGCACATTGACCCGCAGAGCGTTCGTCGAGGTCGGTCCGCAGCGCGCGAAGAAGGCGATGCCCTCGTATCTCGAGGCGTCGAAGGGCCCGGGAGGGTCGAGCAGCCCAAAGCCCAAACCCGCGTAGGAGACGCGGTCGCCACCCGTCACGCCATGCATCCGCGCAGAGAACAGGGAGCCGTTGGCGCCTCCGACGGTCATCGCGAAGCGGCCGCCCTGGGCCCCCGGTGGCGGCGTGACCAGCGTCCCCTGGCCGTCGCTGTAGGTGTAGAGGTGTCCTCCGCGCCCGTCGTGGGCGACGACCTGGTTGTCTCCGTCTTCCCCGTCATCGATGACGGCCTCTCGCACGCAGGGGACCGGGTCCGATCCCTCCCGCGCCGCGGCCGACACCGGATTAGAAAATGTCCTGTCGCAGGCTGCGGCGAGCGCCAAGCACGCGCCGCCAGCCACCACTCCGATGAGCGGTTTGCACCTCATGGTCCTCTCCTTCCTTGCCTGTGCGTCCTCGGTCCTGTTCGAGGCCGCCGGCGTGCGGATCACGGTGGGCCGAGGGTGTCGGCCGCGATCTCCGCACCTTGGGACCCCTTCGGCCCATGGCGCTTCCCCGTCCTTCATCAGTGATTGTAGGCCCCCCTTGCAGGAGCGGCGGACCGGGTTCGAAGGGGCGCCGCTGGAGCGGCATTCTCCCCGCAAGCCCGCGCGCCTAATCGGTTGCGGCGTACATCCTTGGGACCGTCGGCGGGCGCCGAGAACGATGCTGCAAATCTTTGCAACGTCCTACTCATGCCTCCCTTCTGATCGCTTGAGTCCCCCCTATTCTCAATGAACGCTCCTGGAAAAGGTTGTCGCTGCAAGATGTAGCGCCGCTTTGTCGTGAATGGGAGGGCGTTCTAGCCCGGACAGTCGTGCACTAGAATGAGCCCCTGTGGGAGGCTCGCGATGTCTCCCCAGTCCGTGCCGCGATCCGCGGGAGATCACCGCCACCACCGACCATGAGCAAGCCCGAAGACGATTTCGCCCTGCTGGTCGAAGGAGGGAACTCGGTCCGGCTTGACCTCGCGCGCAACCTGCTCGAACAAGCCGGTCTGCCGTGTCTCATCCACGGTCCCGACTTCGATGTGGCCGAGCTCGGCTTCGCCGCCCATGCGGAGCTCCGGGGCTCGAACCTCTACGTGCCCACCAAGGCCCTGGAGAAGGCGCGTGCACTGCTCGCAGAGGCCTGGGGCGCCGAGGGCGAGGACTCTGCAGACCCGGCCTCTGCGGCGATCGACCTCGACGCCGACGAGGCGACCTGCCCTGCCTGTCAGGGTGCGATCCCCTCGGGCAGCGAGCGCTGTCCCGAGTGCGGCCTGCGCTTCGCCTGACCGCGAGCGCGCCGGCCTAGCTCGCGGGAGCCGAGTCAGACGGGCGAGAATTCTCCGTCAGTCGAACGCTCCGCAGCGTTCGCACTCGCAGTCAGGATCGAACAGTTCTCTCCCGGACGCTTGGCTCTGCTGACCGGTGTAGCCGAGGCGTGCGAGTTCTGCGAGCAGTTGCGGGTCCGTGTTTCGCTCTCGTGCCCATCCCAGATCGCGGGCGGAGGTCAGCCAGCGCACTAGCCTCGCCCGCAGTACGCTCGCCTTTTCATGCCGTCGATCTGCGACGTCCACGGTACATCCTGGATCCTCGTCCAGCTTGTAGAGCTCTACCTGATGCCATTCGGCACCCCGTAGCCGCGGCGGCTCGAAGTGCGGCCGGAGGTGCAGCATCAGGTGCCAGCCGTCATGTGTGAGAGATGCGGAGGTGGCGTTTCCCGCGAGGGCGAAGCGTGGAGCTGTTGCCGCCACGCTGCCCTCGGTGGCCGACAGCAGGTTGCGTCCCGGGAAGTCAGCGCGCTCCTCTCCGGCCAGATCGAGCAGTGTGCGTCCGACATCCGTCTGGGAAGTCGGGCTACCCACTCGCGTTCCCCCGGCAGCTCCGGGGTAGGCAAGGATCAGGGGAACGTGGATCGAGTCCGGGTACAGATCGCCGTGGCTGTAGAAGATGCCGTGCTGGCCGAGTGACTCACCGTGGTCGGCGGTGAACGCGACGATCGCCTCGGATAGGCGAGGTTGGGCGAGCACTGCGGCCAGAGCGTCGTCGAGAGCGGAGATCTCCGCGCGGTACATGGCCGAGGGGTACTCGGGGTCCTTGAGCCCGGCCAGAGACTCGTGCAGGACGCGCGCGGGGGGCATCGTGAGCTCTGCTAGCGCGGGGTCGAAGGCATCGCGCCCGGCGGGGTAGTAGCGATCCGAGAACTCGCTCGGCGGCTCGTAGGGGATGTGGGCGTCAAAGAGGTGCAGCCACAGGAACAGAGGTTGCTCCTGTGCATCTGGGATCCAGTTGGCGATCACCTCGACGCTTTCAGCTGCGGACCGCTCACTGGCTCCCGGCCAGCTCATCCGATCGAACCCCTGTCCAAGGCCGCTCGTCGGGTCACCGAGGTGTCGCGTGCTGATGGCGGCGAAGGTCCGATAGCCGGCCTTTCGGAACACCTCGGCCAGGGTTGGCGCCGCCTCTGCGAGGGGCGTGTTATTGGTCAGGATGCCCGTGTCGCGCGGATGGAAGGAGGTCATCAGCGCGATGTGGGAGGGGTTGGTCGTGTTGGTGCTTGTGAAGCAGTCCTCGAACAGGACGCCGCGTGCGGCGAGGTTGTCGAGCACCGGGGTGCTCACCTCCACTCCTCTCGCGGCCACTCCCAGGTGATCCCCGCGATGGGTGTCGGAGGTGATCAACAGCACGGTCGGCGGGTCGAGCCGGGGGGAGACGACACGGGCTTCCGCGACGAAGCACGCGAGATCGACGCCTTGGGGGACATCCAGGGCGAACTCAATCTCGAGCTGTCCTGTCTCAAGGCCGGCCAGCGCAACCCGTTCCGAGCGCCAGCCGGGCGTGGCGGCGAGTTCCTCGATTCTGAAGTTCCACTCTCGCCTTGTGCCGTCCTCGGCGGTGGCCTTCAGGCGCAAGGTGGCCGGAGTGACGGCCGGGTTGCGGAAGACGCGCGGTACACCGATGGAGAACGCGAGTTGGTCGTCGGGTCCGACCTCGACCGTGCCCGAGAGGGGTGCGGAGGAGGCGACGAGCTTCGCCGGGCGTGCCTGATTGCGGATCACCACCCGCTCTCCTCCGCCGTCCGTCCCGAAGGCCCAGTGGGCCAGCGGCTCGTAGGAGAGCTCGATGCTGTGGATGATCACATAGTCGGAGATTCCCGCGGCGACGATTACGAGCTCTTCAAAGGGCTCGTTGTCGAGCCTCTTGCGGGGCATGTAGAAGCGGACCAGTTGAGGTTTGGCGGACTCCGTTAGGGTGGCGACCGCAGAGCTGCGCGCGCTGCCGTTCGCCCATCCAAGTTGCAGCCACATCCGCTCCGCTGAGGGTGTCGAGACGGCGAGGACCACGCGATTGAACGCGCTCGCGTCAAAGTGGACCGGGATGTGCAGCTCCTTGGGACCCTCCCCGAGCAGGCCCACGCAATACGCCCGCGTTCCGTCCCCGCGTTCGACGTCCCGTGCGATCCGGGCCTGTCCTCGGCTGATCTTCCAGTCCCCGATATCCTCGGGGATCTCGATCCGCTCCACACGCAGTGGCTCGTCGGTGGGCGCGGCATTCAGCACGATGCGCCGTGAGCCCTCCGATGTGCCCGTGGGCGGAGACTCGCTGCAGCCGGCGGCGAGGGCGAGGGCTAATCCGGCGAGGTCGATTCTGCGGACTGCAAACATGGCTCGAGCATCGGGAGTATAAGCCGCGCCGTGACGCGCCGCCCGTGCTTCGTGACGCACCCTGCAGTTACCCTCGGCGATCTTCAGCGCCAGTGGAGGCCCTCGAAGAGCGCGGACCCTCCTTGGACGACGAGGCTGATGGAGGTGATGTCCAGCTCCAGGCGCTCGATCTCCTCTCGATTCGCGAGGATCGTGAGTTCTCCGCCCTCGCGCTTCAGATCAATGCGCACGGATCGTCCGTCGCGAGTGCTGTGAGGGATGGCGCGCTCGTAGGGCCTCCCCTCCGCCAATACTCCGATGACGAGCAATTCCTCGGGTAGCAGCAGCAACGACCACTCGTTTCCCGTCGCCGCTTCCGTAAAGGTCAGGCCGGGGGTGGCGCCGAGGGACTCGTCGGGCCTCAGCGCCACGGAGAGCTGGACGGGCGTTGACTTGAACTGGGCGCGCGCCCTGGCTCCCCCCAGGGCATCGGCGAGCAGGCCGCCGTGACCGCGGTCTTCCCAGAGCCCCGAGAGGGTCTGCAGGGTGAGTTGGTGATCGTCGATCCACTCGATCAGTTCGCCGCTCAACTTCTCGGGGGCACCGAGCATTCGGGCGTAGGTTTCTGGATGCAGCTTCGACCCTGTGTAGCCCAGGCCCAGCTTCGTGAACTTCTTCCGGCGCGAGGGCTTGGTCTCGTCCAGGAGGTATCGCACCAGGACCATGCAGATCTCGGGCTGAGCGATGCCGTCCACGAACAGTGCCCGTGGATCAAAGTCCGCCGCCGTGAGCACATCGCGCGCACGCCCGAAGATGTCATCATCGCAAACGGTCGGCAGCACTCCGAGCGTCAGGACTTTCCCGTCCCAGGTGTGCATGGAGAGGTGGTCAGCGAGGCCCATCGTGAGCCAGGTTCGGACGAGGTCGCGGTTCTTTGGCTTGGCCTTGCAGTGGAACTGCTGGGTCGCGCCGTGCAGGAGGAGAGCACGTCGCGCGTAGGCGCTCTCTCCCCCGTGGATGAAGACGATGTCCTGCTCGGGGAGGTAGTGGACGAGATCTGCCCCGGCGGGCGGCTCGACCCCGCACGCGCGGATGCACGCGAGCCAGGTCTCCCGGTCCTGCAGGAACCTAACCGTGGGGAGCCCGTCTCTGTTCCTGGGGGGCTCGGCTCGGAAGATCTTCTTCAGTTGCTCTCGGGCGAGTTCGAGCACCACGCCCGCCTGTTCCGCTTCCTCGGGCGTACCGTCCACCACCAACCGGTAGTGGCGAGTCGTGTGCACCACGTCCTCGGCGGGGAGTGCGAGCAGGAACGGGCAGAGCAGAGCGGAAAGCGTCATGAGTCCTCCTCTTGGCGCTACCGAGTATCCCTCTGTGGGTCCGAAGTCACTCCTTCGCGGGGCCATTCGCGATCGCCAGCGCGTGGTCCATCACGTCCGCCAGGGCGCCGGCCAGGACCTCGCGATCGAAGGGGCGTACGGAGGGGTCGAGCCACGGCTGCTCGCGCTCTGCACCTCGACCATCGCGTTCGAAGCGGCGGTAGCACTCCTCGATTGCCGCAGCGATCCGCTCGGGATCGTCCGCAACAGCCCATCCACAGGAACGAACGCGCACCAGGTCCGCGGCGGAGCCGTCGTCGGGAATGACCAGAATGGGGTTTCCCGAGGCGAGGTACTCGAAGGCCTTGGCGGGGGTCTGGTTGGGCTCTCCCTGCGCGAAGATCAGCAGCAGATCCGCCCGGCGCGCCAGGCCGATGGCCTCCAAGTGAGGTACGGGATCCGAGACGGTCACGATCTCCTTGAGTCCCAGCTCCTCGATGATCGGGCCTGGTCGCGCCTCGCCAATCATGCGTCCGATGAACTGCACGCGCAGGCGCGAGGCAGAAATCCTGCCGCTCTCGATCAGGATTGAGATCGCTTTCAAAAAGGCGCGCGGCGAGCGACGGTTGTAGAGATTGCCGGTGTGGACGAGGGTGAACTCCTCGGGCCGCTCTGCAAGTTCCGCGTCCACGAAGTCCGGCTTGTCGAAGCCGTTGGGAA
Organism: Planctomycetota bacterium; assembly: GCA_036010965.1. Lineage (GTDB taxonomy): Bacteria > Planctomycetota > UBA1135 > UBA1135. Next base: position 21,604 of record DASCMO010000182.1, read on the forward strand.
TGATGACGAATCGGTCCGCGGGGACGTCGGGGTAGGCCTTCAGATACTCCTCCCGCACGAAATCGTTGGTGATGATCACCCGATCGGCTCCGCGGATCACCGCGCGCTCCATGCGCCGGTCCATGGCCACGGAGAGCCGCGTGCGCGGTATCAGCGACTTCGTGACGTTCCTGAGCCAGGGGTCGCGCAGGTCCACGAACCAGGAGATCCCGAGCAGTCGCTTCACGGCCAGACCGATCAGGTGTGTGCTGTGGGGCGGGCCGGTCGTGAGCACGGCGTCCATCCGGTGTCGTCGGATCAGGCGCAGTGCCCGGGACAGGCCGACTGGGAGCCACGGGAGCTTGTCATCGGGAAGCACGAGGAGGGAGTTGATGAAGTTGCGGACCGGAGTGTTGCGGGGGATCCAGTCCTGCGAGGCGCTCGGGTTCGGGATCGTCCCGGACTGCGAGTCTCGTCGGCCGGTGCGTCCGAGCAGGCGCTTGAGAGTCAGGTAGACATCATTCGGGTGGATCCACATCCCCGTTCGGTGGACCTTCTCGCGCTCCGGCAGGTCCTCGATGAGCCGTTCGTTGGTCAGTCGGTGGTACTTTTCCGCCACGGTCAGGATGTGGGTCTCCCAGCCGTGTGCCGGGAGGTACTTGGCAAACTTGGCCGGCCGGATGGCTCCTACCTGCGCTCCGGGCGCGAAGTGGTAGGTGATGATCAGGCACTTTTTCATGGGGGCGCGCGCGGTGGGCAAGCCAGGTGGGTGGAGGTGGTTCTCAGGGCTCCGCGAGGCCCTCATTCCTCGATCTTAGCCGATCTCTCCATCCTCGCTTGTCGTGGCGGAAAATCCACGGCTCTCGCGGGACGTGTTGCCTCGGTCCCTGTCTATTATCTTCGCACTGGGTCGCGGCACGGCTACCTGCTGCGCCGACCCAATCCAGATGCCCCATGAAGGAAACCCAGACCGTTCTCGAACTTCTGTCCTCGCGCATCGCATCGAGCGCGGAGAGCACCGCGCTGTGCCACAAGGTCGATGGCGTGTGGACCGACCGCACCTGGCGCGAGGTGGGCGTGACCACCGACCGCATCGCCGTGGCCGTTGCTCGCGCAGGCATCGAGCTGGGGGAACGAGTAGCCATTCTGGCCGATTCGAGGGTGGAGTGGTTCTGGTGCGACGTTGCGATCATCAAGGCGGGAGCAGTGACCGTTCCCGTGTACTCATCGGACACCGCCGACCGCAGCGCCTACATCCTCGAGAACTCCGGCTCCCGGATGGTCTTCGCCGAGCACCCCGGCCAGGTCGCGAAGCTGCTCTCGGTCATCGAACGCATCAAGGGCATACAGCGGATCATCTGTTTAGATGACCATGTCAATCTCGAGGAACCTGACGCGAGCGGACGGTCCGAGTTGGCGCTCGCGGATGTGCTGGGAGGGCCCGGTTCCGATCTCGTGTGCACCTTCGAGGAGTTTTGCGGCTCTGATGCGATCGACGACGTCGGCCGCTCCCTGCTCGACGAGCGCGCGGCGGCCCTCGACTCGGAGAGCCTGTGCACGATCGTCTACACCTCCGGGACCACCGGCCCGCCAAAGGGCGTGGTCCTGACCCACGGGAACTTCGTCTTCGAGTCCGAGTCGGCGTCGATCTCCCTGCCTTTCCAGGAGGGTGACCTGCAGCTGCTATATCTCCCGATGGCCCACATCTTCGGGAAGATCATGATGTTCGCCTCGGTCGCGATGGGCGTCCCCGTCGCATTCGCCGAGAGCATCCCGAAGCTGATGGAGAACCTGGGCGAAGTGCACCCAACCTTCTTTGGGAGTGTCCCCCGCATATACGAGAAGATCTACACCAGCGTCATGGCGAACGCACAGAAGGCGACCGGCCTCAAGCGCGCGATCTTCGACTGGTCCATGGCCGTGGGGTGGCAACGTGCGACCGCGCTCATGGCGGGCCGCTCTCCGGGCGTGTTTCTAGACCTCCGCTTTCGGCTGGCCAGAAAGCTCGTATTCGGGAAGCTGCATGAGATGCTGGGGGGGCGCATCCGCTTCCTGATCACCGCCGGAGCGCCCCTGGCGCCGGAGATCGCCAGGTTCTTCCACAGCGCCGGTTTCTACCTGCTGGAAGGCTACGGACTGACGGAGACGACCGCCGCCACGCACGTGACTCGTATCGGGCGCACTCGCCTGGACTCGGTAGGGCAACCACTCGTCGGTGTCGAGGCGTGCATCGCCGAGGACGGAGAGGTGCTGGTGCGCGGCAAGAATGTGATGAAGTGCTACCACGGGGACCCGCAGGCGACCGCGGAGGTCATCGACGAGGATGGCTGGTTCCACACGGGTGACATCGGGACCATCGACGCAGAGGGGTTCCTCTCCATCACGGATCGCAAGAAGGACATCATCGTCACTGCTGGGGGAAAGAACGTCGCGCCTCAGAATATCGAGAACGCGATCAAGGGGTCGCCCTACATCAGCCAGGTAGCTGTCTACGGAGACCGACGGAAGTTTCTCTCGGCCTTGATCACGCTGGACGAGGGGAATGTGAAGGCCTACGCGGCCGAACACGACGTCGGCGGCACCAGCATCGCCGAGCTGGCACGTAGCTCGCAGATCCAGGCACTGATCGAGGGCGATGTGGAGCGCATCAACGGTGGGTTGGCCTCCTATGAGACGATCAAGTGCTTCTCCATCCTCGACCGAGACTTCAGCATCGAATCCGGCGAGCTCACTCCCTCGCTCAAGCTCAGGCGGCGAGTCGTGATCGAGAAACACCAGGCTGTGCTGGACGCGTTCTACGCCGAGAAATTCTGAGAACCTGGAAGGCAGAGGGAATGGCGGGCAGGAGCACACTGCGGGGCAAGACTCTGTTCATCACCGGCGGCAGTCGGGGGATCGGTGAGGCCATCGCGGTTCGCGCGGGGGAGGACGGCGCCAATGTGGTCATCGCCGCCAAGACTGATCGGCCGCACCGAGTCCTTCCGGGGACCATCCACACCGCCGCCGAGGCAGTGGAGGCGGCGGGCGGACGCGCCTTGCCGGTGGTCTGTGACATCCGGGACGAGGAGCAGGTGGCCGCCGGCGTCGCCCTGGCCCTGGAGACCTTCGGGGGTATCGACGTGCTCGTGAACAACGCCAGCGCGATCTTCCTGAAGGGGACGCTCGACACTCCGATGAAGCGCTACGACCTGATGACCTCGGTCAATGTGCGCGGCACCTTCACCACCTCAAAGGCATGCCTCCCGGCGCTCCTGGAAGCGGAGAACCCCCACATCCTCAATCTGTCGCCGCCGCTCTCCATGGAGCCCCGCTGGTTTGCCGGTCACGTGGCCTACACCATGTCCAAGTACGGCATGAGCATGTGCGTCCTGGGGATGGCCGAGGAGTTCCGCGAGCAGGGCGTCGCGGTCAACGCTCTCTGGCCGCGGACGGTCATTCAGACCGCCGCCTTGGCCATGGTCGGCGCGGGGATCAAGCCCGAGAACTGCCGCAGTCCACGGATCATGGCCGATGCCGCTCACGCGATCCTGACCCGGCCCAGTCGCGAGTGCACGGGGAACTTCTTCATCGACGATGAGGTCCTGACGGCCGCCGGTGTCACCGATCTCGACGCCTACGCCCTGGTGCCGGGCGGAGCTCTGATTCCCGACCTCTACCTCTGAGCCGCTTGCTTCTCGATGCGCGCCCAGGCGTCTCGCAGGGAGACGGAGCGGTTGAAGACCGGTCGGCCGGCGACCGAGTCGGTGTTGTCGACGCAGAAGTAGCCCAAGCGCTCGAACTGGAACGTCTCACCCGCCGCGGCGCTCGCCAGGCTGGGCTCCAGCTTGCAGTCCACCAGGGCTTGCAGCGATCTTGGGTTGAGGTTGGAGAGGAAGTCGGACCCCTCCTCGACCTCTGACGGATCAGGGACGGCGAACAGGTGATCGTAGAGACGAACCTCGGCGTCGAAGGCGTGTTCGGCGCTGACCCAGTGGATGATGCCCTTGACCTTGCGTCCGTCCGCTGTCTGGCCGCGCGCGGACAGTGGGTCAAAGGTGCAGCGCAACTCGGTGACTTCCCCGCTCTCCGGGTCCTTCACGACCTCGTTGCAGGTGATGCAGTAGGCGTAGCGCAGTCGCACCTCGCGTCCTGGGGCGAGGCGGAAGAACTTGCGCGGCGCATCCTCGCGGAAATCGTCGCGGTCAATGTAGAGGACCCGTGAGAAGGGCAGCTTGCGCGTGCCGGCCCCCTCATCCTCGGGGTTGTTGACGGCCTCGATCTCCTCGGCCTCGCCCTCGGGGTAGTTATCGATCACGACCCGTAGGGGCCGCAGTACGGCCATGCGCCGCTGTGCGCTGCGGTTGAGCTCGCTCCGCAGGGAGTTCTCGAGCTTCACCATGTCGATCGTGCTGTTGAACTTTGCAACCCCGATCTCCGTGCAGAAGTCCCGAATCGATGCGGGTGTGTACCCGCGCCGCCGCAACCCGCACAGGGTCGGCATGCGCGGGTCATCCCAGCCGCTGACCAGGCCTTCTTCCACCAATCGGATGAGCTTGCGCTTGCTCGTCAGGGTGTAGGTGAGGTTCAAGCGTGCGAACTCGTACTGCCGCGGTCTGTGTTGCGTCGTGAGGTGGTCCAAGCACCAGTCGTACAGGGCGCGGTGGTTCTCGAATTCCAGGCTGCAGAGGGAGTGGGTCACTCCCTCGATGGCGTCCGATTGTCCGTGCGCCCAGTCGTACATGGGGTAGATGCACCACGCATCGCCTGTCCGCAGGTGGTGCACGTGCATGATGCGGTACAGCACCGGGTCTCGCAGGTTCATGTTGGGCGAGGCCATGTCGATCTTCGCGCGCAGGGTGCGTGCCCCGTCGGCGAACTCGCCCGCACGCATGCGGCGGAACAGGTCGAGGTTGTCCTCGACGGATCGCTCGCGGTGGGGGCTGTTGCGCCCAGGCTCGGTCACCGTGCCGCGGTAGGCCCGTGTCTGTTCCGCGTCCAGATCGTCCACGTAGGCGAGCCCCTGCCCGATCAGATCGAGCGCGAACTCGAAGAGGCGCTCGAAGTAATCCGAGGCGTAGCGGTCCTCTCCGGCCCAGTCGAATCCGAGCCAGCTGATGTCCTCCTTCATGGAGTCGACGTATTCGACGTCCTCCCGCACGGGGTTGGTGTCGTCGAAGCGCAGGTTGCACTTTCCGCCATACTCCGCTGCGATCGCGAAGTTGAGGCAGATCGCCTTGGCATGCCCGATGTGGAGGTACCCGTTGGGCTCGGGTGGAAAGCGCGTCACGACCCGGCCTTCGTTCCGACCCGCGGCGACGTCCTCGTCGATCACCGCCTGGATGAAGTTACGGCGTTCGGTAGGGGCCGCACCCTCCTCAGTTTCGCCGGGGATGCTCATGGGCGCGGGATCATAGCACCGCCCCGATGGGGTGTCGCCGAGGGGGAGGAGGGCAGGGCTCGCGCGTCGATCGCGGGCGAAGAGGCAGCGCCTGGCGCGCGCTCACACCATGAGGATCGCCTCCACTCTCCGGATGCCATCGGAGGTGGAGGCGAATAAGGACTCGGCCTCGCGGGCAGATATGACGCCTGGTAAGCATCTCGATAGAGAGCCCGCAGGGTTGCCGCCGCCGGTTGCCTGGGACCGCCCGCGAGGGTTCCGAGTCCACAGGATGGACGGAGGGGCCCTCTGTGGGGTTCCGTGAATCCGGCCTGGAGGCGCATTTTTCCGCACCGCACCCCCTCTCACGAGTCAGGAGCCCGTATCTGCTCTCCTGCCGGCGGTCAGGCGTACTGGCGGGTCATGGGGCGTGAGGCCCGGCCGCGGGCCGCCACGATCCACCGATCTCGATGGCGCGGGGGCCACGGAGCCAGGATCGGAGGTGACGATCCAGCGAGGATGCGTATTCTCCTCGCATGGGCGAGAGAGATACGTTCCTTCCGGGCCTGCATGTGGTCGAGCACGAGTTTCGGGTGCCCCTGGATCACGATGCGCCCGAGCGGGGGGAACTCTCGCTCTTCGCGCGCGAGGTCGTCTCGCGCAGCCGCGGAGCCGAGGACCGACCCTGGCTCGTCTTCCTGCAGGGCGGCCCCGGCTTCGAATCTCCCAGGCCTCCGTCTAGGAGCGGCTGGCTCGGGCGGGCTGTCGCCAACTACCGGGTTCTGTTGCTCGACCAGCGTGGTACCGGACGCAGCAGTCGCGTCTGCGTCCAGTCTCTCTCGCGCTTCGAGGCACCCCGTGATCAGGTTGAGTACCTGACCCACTTTCGCGCGGACTCGATCGTCCGTGACGCGGAGCACATTCGGCGGGAACTGGTCGGTCCAACGGGGCGCTGGAGCCTTCTGGGCCAGAGCTTCGGCGGCTTCTGCGCCGTTCACTACCTCTCGGCGTTCCCCGAAGGTCTGCGGGAGGTGTTCATCACAGGAGGCTTGCCCTCTCTAGTGAGGCCCGCGGAGGAGATCTACCGCGCGACCTACCGACGTGTGCTGGACCGCAATCGCCGGTACTACGACCGTTACCCCGCGGATGTCGAGCGCGTCCGACGCATCGTCGATCATCTCGATGCCCACGATGTTCGCTTGCCGAGTGGCGCGTGCCTCTCGCCTCGCAGGTTTCAGCAGCTGGGCTTGGCTTTCGGCCAGAGCGACGGGCTGGAGCAGGTGCACTACCTCGTGGAGGATGGGTTCGTGCCCGGGCGTGAGGGACCGGAGCTCTCGCACGCCTTCCTGGGCGCCGTGGAGCGGGCTCAGCCCTTCGACGCCAACCCCCTCTACGCCGTCCTGCACGAGGCGTGCTATGCCCAGGGGGGTGCCACGGCATGGGCGGCCGAGCGCGTACGTGCAGAGCATCCGGAGTTCGACGCTGCGACCGGTGGACGCGTGTACTTCACGGGCGAGATGGTCTACCCCTGGATGTTCTCGGAATACGACCAGCTGAGACCGCTCGAAGAGGCGGCGCTGACGCTGGCTGAGCGCGTGGAGTGGCCGCGCCTCTACGACCTTGAACGCCTCGCACAGAACGAAGTCCCGTGCGTGGCCACGGTCTACGAGGACGACATGTATGTCGAGCGGTCTTTCTCCCTGGAGACCGCGCGAGCCATCGGTGGTCTTCGGGTCTGGATCACGAATGAGTACGAGCACAACGGCTTGCGCGCGGAGGGCGAGCGCATCCTCGACCGCATGATCGAGATGATCCGAGGAGAACGCTGAGGAACCGTGATGTCCGACCCGATCCTGTTGACCACCTGGTCCTTTGGGCAGGCCGCCAACGCCGCCGCCTGGCCTGGCCTGGCCGGGGGAGGCGACGGGCTGGATGCCGTCGAGGCGGTCTGTCGCTACGTGGAGCTGGACGCCGCCGTCGAGTCCGTGGGCCTTGGAGGCATGCCGGATGCTGCAGGCGCGGTGACCTTGGACGGCTGCGTGATGCAGGGGCCCGCACGCTGCGGGAGCGTGTGCTGCCTGTCGTTCTGCCCGCACCCGGTTTCGGTCGCGAGGCGCGTGATGGATGCGACCGAGCATGTGATGCTGGCGGGAGCCGGCGCGGACGCCTTCGCCGAGGCGGAGGGTTTCGATGGGGGTGCGGTGCTGTCGGATAGGGCGCGCGAGTGCTGGGCTGAGCGCCGCTCCGGTTCCCCAGGTCCCTTTCCACCTACCGCCCCCTCCACCCTGGGAGGACCGCTCCGCACTCCCGACGGTAGCGCTCGGCCCGAGGGGAATCCCGACCAGACCGGAGACGCCTCCCGCTCCCACGACACTGTGGCCGTCCTCGCCCTCGACACCGCCGGGCGCCTGAGCGGAGGCTGTTCCACCAGCGGCATGGCTTGGAAGCTCCCCGGGCGCGTGGGCGACTCGCCCATCATCGGCCACGGCCTCTATGTCCATCCCGTCCACGGCGCCGCGGCCGCGACAGGGAAGGGTGAGCTTGTGATGGGGTTGTGCAGCTCCTTTGACGCTGTCGAGCGCATGCGAGCGGGCGCGAGCCCCCTCGAGGCGCTCGCCGGGGCCCTCGCGCGAATCCGTGACGAGCACGACCTGACCCCGGATGATCAGGTGGGGATGATCGCCCTCTCTCCGGCCGGAGAATGGGCCGGCGCATCCCTCTGGCCAGACTACCGCAGCGCTATCCGGACCCTGGAACGCGACGAGGTCGTCGATCCCGAGCTGGTCCTGTGTGACTAGACAAGGTGGCTGCGATCGCGGCCAACTTGCCTAGCGCGGGTCGAGCAGGTCAGCGAGGAAACCCAGTAAAGACTCCGCGGCAATAGCGTGCGCACTCTCGTTGGCGTGCTGGTCGTGGGGGGAGACCCACAAGTCAGGCCCGCGCTTGCCGCGGAACGCCTCCAGCAAGGAATGCACGGGCATGCCTGCCTCGGTGGCGAACTCCTCGAGCAGGGAGCAGATGGGCTCGAAGTGATAGTCCTCGTCGAGACCGGCGAGGACCGGAAAGACGACGAAAGCCGTGCGAACGGAGCGCGACCGTGCGTCGTCGCGGATGAGGAGCAGGCGCTCCTGGGCCCGGCTCCACTCGACGGTCTGCTCCGGGGTCCCCAGGTAGGCATCGACGAAGCGGGCTGTGTGGTGCTCGCGGATGAGGGCACGGTCTCGCGAGTCACGGTAGAAGCGGTAGAGATACGAGGCGCGGTATGGCCGCGAATCGCGATTTCGCTTGGCGACTTCGTCACGGATCTCCTCGAAGAACTCCGGGATCGATCCCGAGAGCGTTCCGTCCCGCAGGAAGAAAACGATCACGACCAGATCGGGGTCGAAGCGGGCCTTCATCTCGTCCCAGACCTGGACCCACATGTCCGTCAGGCTGCCGATGATCGCGCCGTTGAATGCCTCGACGCGCTCGACCCCCGCGGAGGACAGTTGGTCGGTGAGATCGCGCTCCAAGATCCGCACGAAGGTGTCCTCGTCGCGCGGGACGCCCATGCCGAAGGTGAAGGAATCACCGAGGAACAGGACGCGCTGCACACCGGCGGGCTTGGCGTGGTCGTGAGCGGGGCCGCGCAGGTTGTGGTGGTTGCGTTCGTAGGAGAGTTCGCGGTGCTCGGCTTGCTCCTCAGCGAGCTGCTCGTACCACGGTGCGCTGTAGATTGAACGGGCCCCGACCTCGGCGAGGAGGAAGCAGACCAGCAGCACGCCGAGGGAGAGCAGCGCCCCTCGGAGGCGTCGGCGGCGGCGAGCGGTATTCATGCGCGAGGATCAGAACAACCCGATAGCCCCGCGGCAAGGCGCGTAACCCGTCCATGCACACACGCCAGGCTCGGAGTACACTCAGCCGCTCCACCATGAATCGGCTCCCGATCGCCACCTTGACCGCGATATTCGCGGCGCTCATTCTCCACGCTCCCGCATCCGCGGCGCCGAGCGGGCAGGATGTACAGGCGCCGCGCCCGAACATCGTCCTGATCCTCTGCGACGACATGGGTTGGTCGGACATCGGCTGCTTCGGCGGCGAGATCCGCACGCCCAGCATCGACAGGATCGCTGCGGAGGGACTGCGGTTCACTCGCTTCTACAACAACGCCAAGTGCACGACGACCCGCGCCTCACTGGTGACGGGGCTGTACCCGCGGCGTCGCGGAGCACTCCTGAAGGAGAACATGGCGACGGTGGGCGAAGTCCTCGGAAGGGCCGGTTACTCGACGGCGCTGAGCGGGAAGTGGCATCTGGGTTCGAGAGCGCCACGCCGTCCCATCGACCGCGGGTTCGACGTCTTCCACGGGCTGCTCGATGGTTGCTGCAACTACTTCGATCCGGCGCAGCCCGACCCCGAGTTCAAGGGAGGGCGCGAGCGCGTGTTCGTCCACGGCGAGCGGCGCGTCGTCGAATTTCCCGATGACTTCTACACGACCGACGATTTCACCGAGCACGCCGTCGAGACGATCCGGGCCTTCGCGCAGACAGAGGCTCCCTTCTTCGTGCATGTGTGCTACACGGCTCCGCACTACCCTCTTCACGCGCGCCCTGAGGACATCGCGACCTACGAGGGCCGCTACGACGCGGGTTGGGAAGCCCTGCGCCGTGAGCGTCACGGGCGCCAGGTCGAGATGGGTCTCGTCGACCCGCGCTGGGACCTGCCGCCCCTGGAGCCGGGAGTCCGGCCGTGGGCCGACGCGCCCGACAAGGGGTGGCAGGCTGACCGCATGGAGGTCTACGCGGCGATGGTCGATCGCATGGACCAGGGCATCGGCCGCATCCTCGACGCGCTGGAGGAGGAGGGCGTCGACGACGACACCCTGGTGATCTTCCTCTCGGACAACGGGGGCTGCGCGGAGATCCCGGGCGGAGAAGATCCCGGGCGCATCCCGGGGCCAAAGGAGTACTACACCACCTGCGGGCCGGGCTGGGCCTTCGCGCAGAATACACCGTTTCGCCGCTACAAGACCTGGGCCCATGAAGGCGGCATCGCGACTCCCCTCGTGGCGCGCTGGCCGGCGGGGATCGAGGCCGGGACCATGACGGACCAGGTGGGCCATGTCATCGACCTGCTGCCAACCCTGGCGGAGCTGGCGGGCGCGGAGCACCCCGCGCGGCGCGGCGAGGTGGAACTTCTGGCCGTCGAGGGTCGCAGCCTGGCGGGCGTGCTGCGAGGCGAGCAGAGCGAGGATCGCGCTCCGCTCTTCTGGGAGTGGGCAGGCAATCGCGCGGTCCGCGCGGGCGACTCGAAGCTCGTCTGGGAGCGCAGGCTGAAGCGCTGGGAGCTCTACGACCTCGCCGTGGACCGCACGGAGATGCACGACCTGGCCGAAGAGCATCCGGCAACGGTCGAGCGACTGGCGGTGCTGTGGAAGCAGTGGGCTCTGGAGACCGGCGTCCGCAAGGACTGACCGGCCCCGGATCCCAGGGCGCCTCGTCGTCGTCGGTCACCAGCCTGCGGCCTGACCGTCCTTGCGCGATTCGGAGGCGCCGAAGTAGATCCCCGTCGCGGGGTCGCGAAGGATGGCTTGGTAACCGCCGTAGCTGCCTACGTTCCAGCCCACCCGATGGCGCCTGGTCACCAGGGCTCGGATGACCTCGTAGTCGAAGCCCGTCTCGAGGGTCAGGGTGCCGCCGTCGCGCATGCGCTCACCCGTCGGCTGGGATGAACCCGAATGGAGGATGCGCGGCGCGTCACCGGCCTCCTGCAGGTTCATGCCGAAGTCCACCAGGTTGAGGACGATCTGCGCGTGACCCTGGGGTTGGGTGGCGCCGCCCATCACGCCGAAGGCCACCCAGGGCTTGCCGTCCCGGGTCAGGAAGGCGGGGATGATCGTGTGGAAGGGGCGCTTGCCGGGCGCATAGGTGTTGGGCCGTCCCGGGGTCAGATCGAACAGCTCTCCGCGATCTTGGAGCACGAAACCCAGGCCGGGCGGGGCCATCCCCGAGCCCATCCCGCGGTAGTTGCTCTGGATCAGGGAGACCATGTTGCCGGTCTCGTCCGCCGTGCAGAGGTAGATCGTGTCGCCCTCCGCGAGGGCCTTGAAGCCCGGGTAGCTCGGGGCCGCCCGATCGGCGTCAATCAGGGCGCGGCGCCGGGCGGCGTACTCCTTGGAGATCAGCTCCTCGACGGGCAACTTGGTGAACTCGGGATCGGCGTACCAGCGTGCGCGGTCCTCGAAGGCGAGCTTCTTGGCCTCGGTGAAGGTGTGGATGTGCTCGACGCTCCCGAACCCCGCGCCCGCGAGATCGAACCCTTCGAGGATGTTCAGGATCTGCAGGGCGGCGATGCCCTGGCCGTTGGGCGGCAGCTCCCACAACTCCACGCCCCGGTACGAGACGGAGACCGGCTCCACCCACTCGGAGCGGTGGCGGGCGAGGTCTTCGAAGGAGAGGAATCCACCGACCCGTTTCATGTAGGCGTCGATCTTGCGCGCGATGTCTCCACGGTAGAAGGCGTCCCGGCCTTCCTCTGCGAGCAGCTCGAGGGTGTCGGCCAGGTTAGGGTTCGAGAAGATCTCGCCCTTGGCGGGCGCCCGGCCGTCGATCGTGAACTGCTCCGCGAATCCGGGCCAGCGTGAGAGGATCGGCACGCTGATGCCCCAGTAGTGCGCGATCAACTCGCTCACGCCGAACCCCTCGCGCGCCAGGCGGATCGCCGGGGCCAGCACCTCTTTCATCGGGAGCCTCCCGAAGCGCCCGTGCAACTCGAACCACCCGTCGACGACGCCGGGAACCGAGACCGGGAGGGGACCGTGGCTGGGGATGCGCTCGAGCCCGAGGTTACGAAAGTGCTCGATGCCGAGTGATCGAGGAGATCGGCCGCTCCCGTTCAGTCCGTGCAGTCGCTCGCCGCCGGCGTCCCAGACGATGGCGAACAGGTCGCCGCCCAGCCCGCAACCGGTCGGCTCGACGAGGGCCAGCACGGCGTTGGCGGCGATCGCAGCATCCACCGCACTCCCCCCGCTGCGCAGGATCTCGACCGCTGCCTGGGTCGCAAGGGGTTGGCTGGTCGCGGCCATCCCGTGCCGTGCGATCACCTCGGAGCGCGTGGCGAACGGCCGGCCCGTGATTCGATCACCGAGCGGCTGGGCCGTGGGCAGAGACGCGAATGCGATACATGCGGCGAGCAGGGTGTGGTTCAGCATGGCCGTACCGTACCCCGTGCGGAGCTCGTCTCAGCGCCGGGAAAGCCACTTCAGGAATCGACCCTCCAGGCAGTCCTCGTCCGCGTCGGAGTTGCTGAGGGCGCTGCCGTAGATCTCCTCGACCGTGGCCTCGAAGTCTCTCTCGTTCGAGGTGTCGGCCATCGCCCGGAGGAGCCCCGCGAAGGCCGCGTTCGAATCTCGCCTGGAGCCAGAGCCGTCTTCCCTCAGCCAGTACAGAAACGCGCTCTTGTAGCTGCGCAGGAACTCCAGGTAGTCACCCTCAAGTCGGCTCGGAGGGCCGATGCGGTCGGCGGCGTGGGAGCCGAGCACGGGCGCCGTCACCACGTGGGTGGCGTGCCCCGAGCGCGACTCGAGCAGGAAGTGCGCGAACCTGTTGCCCGACCGCCTGCGTTCACTCGCTCCGGCCTTCTGGGCCGCTCGGAGTACCCGGCGAAAGTGGTGCTTGCCCTGATCGACGCGCCAGCGGCTGTCGGCGTCATGGCGAGGCAGGCGCCCGCCTTCCGATCTTCCCCCCGGCACGAAGACCTCGCGTCGCTCGGTCTGATTTCCGCTCAGGTCGCCGTCAATGCGCGTGTCGACTTCCCCGAACTGGTCGATGACCAGGTTCATGGAGAGTCCCGAGGCGAAGGCGGATGGGAGCGCTCCGTCGTACTGCCGGTCGAGCAAGGCCCCGAGGGCGAGGTGGGTGATCTGCTCCACCATCCCGCGTGGATTGCGTGCGTTCATACTCTCGCCCCGCGTGTAGTCGTTTCCGACGTTCCCCGACGCCTTGAACTCGAGGGCGTACACGAGCATCTCGTCCAGGAAGAAGTGCATCCAGCGGTCCGTGCCCGCGACCCAATAGTGCGAGGCGAGCTCAGGTCGCAGCCAGCCGACGAAGTTCAGGAACTCGACAAACTGGGAGCGTGTGGGCATGAGCACCAGGGAGATGGGCTTGGAGCCGCTGAGCGTCCCGCCGAGGCCGTCACCAGCCAGGAGCCCTGCGCGCACCCGCTGTTGGGCCGCCCGCACCTTGTCGGAAGCGTCGTGGATGTCGTACACCCCGCGCCCGTCGGGTTCGGCAAAGGCGGAGACCTTCCACCTTCCGGCCCAGCGCTCCAGTGTGTCGAGGTCCTTCTCTATCTGCGCGGTTTCCGTGCCGGTCGGATCGATCCACTCCAGCCAGAGCCGTTGGGCTGAGAAGAGGGATTCGCAGATGTCACGGAACGCGCCCGCGCTCTCCCTACGCTCGAGATCCAGCGCGGGCATCCGGAGTTCGAAGAGGCCGACGTCGGCGCGGATGAAATCGGTGCGGAGGATCTCCGGCAGGCTGACGTCCTCACGCCGTGCTCCCGCCAGGCCGTGATCGACGAGGAAGCGACGGGCGATCTCCTCGTAGGAGAGGTTGCCGCGAGGCGCGGAGGCCGGGATCGCAGATTCCCCCTGCACGGCCATCGTGACCCCCGCCATCAGTATCAGTGCGATCATCCTCGGTCTCCCTTTCTCCTCTTGAGGTCCTGCGGGCCACGCTCCGCCATTCCCCTCGGTGGGCGAGGAATTTCCCGCCCCTTTGCTATCGAGGGGCGCGTCCGGTGCCTGGCCCCGCATGCGGGCCTCATCGGTCGGTCGCGCGATGAGACGTGAGGGAAGTGCCCGAAACTAACTGCGCTGCCTGGAGAGCCACTGGAGGAAACGACCTTCGAGGCAGCCCTCGCCGAGCTCCGGTTGGCTGAGGGGGACGCCGTAGATCGACTCAACCGTCGTGCCGAACTCGTCACCGACCCCCGCGCCCTCGAGCGCGGCGAGCAGGCGCTCGAAGGCTTCCGGCGCATCGTCGGCATCCGGTGTGCCGTGTTCCCGCAGCCAGTGCAGGAACGCGCTCTTGTAGGCGCGAATGAACTCCAGGCGGTCGGCTTCGACCCAGGAGGGCGGCGTGACCGTCTGCACCGCCGACTGGCCGAGTATCGGGGCTCGCATGGCGTACTCGAGCTTTCCGCTGTCGTTCTGCAACAGGAAGGTGCACATCCGGTCCATGCCGCGCTTCCTCTTCCCACCGGCCTTCTGGGCCTGGCGCAGGATCCGCACGAAGTGGAACTTGCCCTGGTTGACGCGCCAGCGGCTCTCCGCGCTCATCTTGGGCAGCACCCCGCCCGTAGGGTTGCCGCCGGGGATGAACACCTCGCGCGCCTGGGTCATCCGGCCCCGTAGGTCTCCATCGATGCGTGTGTCCACCTCGCCGAAGAGATCGATGACGAGATTCATCGCGATCCCGCTCACGAAGGCGGCGGGCACCTCGTCGCCGTACCTGGCCCGCAGCATCTCGTTCAGAGCGAGCTGTGAGATGTGCTGCTGCAGTCCGGAGGGGTTGCGATCGTCGATCCTGTTGCCGCGGGAGAAGTCGGCGCCCGAAGCATCGCTCCTGGCGTATTCGAAGGCGATGAAGCGCACATCGTCCACGAAGAACCAGGTCCACTTCTCGATGCCATCGACCCACAGGAAGGATCGGAGCGAGGGGCGCATCAGGCCGGCCAGGCAGCACAAGCCCACGAACTCATCACGGGAGGGAGCGAGGACGAGCTTTACGGGATGGCCCCGGGATTCGCGCGCCCGCGCCTCGAGGCGGCGGGCGGCGCTCGCGACCTCCTCGCGCACGCCCATCAGGGCCGCGGCCTGCGCGTGCCCCTCCTTCGCGGCCCTGCGCAGTTTGCGCAGGTTCCACTTCGAGACCCACGAGCGCAGGCTCTCAAGGTCGGCGAGGGTCGAGTCGCTCTTCTCGTCCGAACCGGTCCATTCGAGCCATCGTTCCTGCACATCCAGCAGGCTGACGCAGGCGTCGCGGTAGTCCCTGGCGGCTTGCTGGTCATCGAGGGCTGTCCTGGAGATCGAAATCTGGAAGGCCCCCAGGGATGCGGTCAGGGAGCGCGCGCGGATGTATGCCAGGGGATCGGCCGACCCGGGTTCCTCGGCCGTGTGGCCGTCGCGGGCGATGAGACCCTGAGCGACGGCGCCGTGGTCCATCTGGCGCGGGGATCCCAGCGCGCCCGATGAGAGCGCGCATAGGGTGAGTGCAAGGGCGGTTCCCGATCTGAAACATTGCATACAATTCCTCCTTCTCGATTCGATCCCTGGGCCCCCGCTCCGTCTGCAGAAAACGACTTACCACGGAAATCCGAACTGAGTCGCGCGGCGTTTTTTTCCACGGCTAGGCGAGTTCACCGCCAGTACGCGCGAAGGGCCGCCATATTCCATCCACCATCGGGACCCCCCAGAAGTACGTGCGGGGGGCGTGTGTGGGAAAAGGAGGACGAGCGGGGAGGCGCCCAGGGGCGCTCGCGGGCAAGCTACGGCCATGAAGCAAGCCCTGCGCGGCACATCGACGCCACGAAACCTGTGCGAGGACCAACGGTTGGGGGCCCGCATGACCCAGGCCCAGGCTCCGTATCGTCGCGCATTCTCGTTTCTTTCTTTCGTTCTCTGCACCGCTCTCACTTCCTCGGCCAGCGCAGCGTCCCAGGCCGGACCCACGCGCGGTGATGAGGGACCCGAGGTGGAGCGCGGACTCGTCAGCAATGAGGAGGGCGCTCAGGAGGGATTCACCCTTTTCACTCCGATCCGCTCGACGACCACCTACCTGGTGGGCATGGACGGCGAGGTCGTCCACCGCTGGGAGAGCGACCATCCTCCCGGCCAGTCGGTCTACCTGCTGGACGAGGGCAACCTCCTGCGCACGGCTCGCGAGGGCAACCCCCTCTTCAGCGGCGGAGGCGAGGGCGGACGCATCCAGGAGTTCGCGTGGGACGGTGAGGTTCTGTGGGACTTCCTGTGGTCCGACGAGGACCACCTGCAGCACCACGACATCGAGCCGCTGCCGGGCGGGAATGTGCTGCTGATCTCCTGGGAGAGGAGGTCGCGCGAGGAGGCGATCGCCGCGGGACGCGACCCGGCACAGGTGCAGGAGGGAGGGATCTGGCCCGACTGCCTGATCGAGATCGAACCGGTCCGCCCGGATGGTGGGAAGATCGTCTGGGAGTGGCACGCCTGGGACCACCTGATCCAGGACCGCGACCCGGCCAAGGAGAACTACGGCGATGTCACCGTCCACCCCGAGCGCATCGATGTGAACATCGATCATCGCTCCGCGCCGCCCCAGAGCGAGGCACAGCGCAAGCGCCAGGCGGAGCTGGAAGAGCAGATGCGCAAGCTGGGCTACATCGGAGACGAGGACGAGGACGAGGACGCAGACGACGGGCGTGTCGCCGGTGGTGGGGGTCCTCCTCAGCGCCGCGGCCGGCGTGGCCCCCGCCAGGACTGGCTCCACACCAACGGCATCGACTACAACGCCGAGCTCGATCTGATCGTCCTCAGCTTGCGCACTCTGAGCGAGGTCTGGGTCATCGACCATTCGACCACCAGCGAGGAGGCGGCCGGTAGGGAGGGTGGCCGCCGCGGCAAGGGAGGCGACCTGCTCTATCGCTGGGGCAATCCGCGGAATTACGGGATGGGGGAAGGATCTCGACGCGTCCTCTTCGCCCAGCATGACGCGCGCTGGATCCCGGGCGCAGATCCGCCCCGCCTGACGGTGTTCAACAACGGCGAGGGGCGGCCAGACGGCAATTTCTCTTCGGTGGACGAGGTCGAGCTGCCCTTCGACTCCGAGCGCGGCTTCCTGCGCGAGGAGGGCCGGGCTTTCGGTCCCGCGGAGCTGACCTGGACCTACCAGGCCGAGGATCGGGAGAGCTTCTTCTCGGGCTTCATCTCCGGCGCTCAGCGCCTCGCGAACGAGAACACCCTGATCTGCTCGGGGGCTCAAGGACGGGTGTTCGAGGTCACGGCGGCGGGGGAGATCGTCTGGGAGTACCTCAATCCCTTTGGCGGCGAGGTGAACCTGGGTGGACGCGGCGGGCCCCCCGACGGTCGCGGAGGACCCCCCGGGGGACGCGGCGGGCCTCCCGACGGTCGCCGCGGTCCTCCCGACGGTCGCGGCCGCCGCGGGCCGCCCAGGGATGGCGGGCGCGGGCCCGGGCCCGGCATGGACATCAAGGGCCTCTTTCGCGCAACGCGGATTCCCATCACCCACCCGGGCCTCGCTGATCGCGATCTCTGATCGTCTGGCCCGCAGGGGGGCGCGATCGTTCAGGCGCCGTCGAGCCCGGCCAGGGAATCGACCACCCCGCGCACGAGCTCGGCGCTGGCCACTCGACGCCCGTACTCACCGGTGCGGTTCGATCCTCCCAGTTGAAGCCCCTCGCGGCGGTACTCCATGGCGCTCTCCATCAGCGCTCCGGCGGAGAAGTGGAGTTCATGCGCGCCTGATTCGCGGGCGACTCGTGCGGCGTTGTCGGGACGCAGGCCCCCGCCAGGCATGACGGACAGCTTGTCGCCGGCGGTTTCGACCAGAGCCCGCAAGCAGGCGATCCCCTCGACGGCGGAAGGAGCCTGGCCGGAGGTGAGCAGGCGCCGACAGCCGCTGGCGAGGACACTCTCGAGGGCCTCGCCTGCATCGCGCGTGAGGTCAAAGGCGCGATGGAAGGTGGCCGGCAAGGGAGCGGCGGCTTCGACCAGCGTGCGCGTCCGGTCACGGTCGATGCGGCCGTCGGGATGCAGGACTCCGAGGGCGATCCCATCGGCGCCCGCCGCGCGGGCGTGTTCGATGTCACGCAGCATGAGCTCCAGCTCGTCGTCGCTGTAGAGGAAGTCCCCCGCGCGGGGGCGCAGGAGCACCACGATCTCCACCTCCGTGGCGCTTCGTACCGCCTCGATCATCCCCAGGCTCGGGGTCGTACCGCCCTCGACGAGTCCGGCGCACAGCTCGAGCCGTCCGGCGCCCCCCTCGACGGCGCAGAGCGCCCCGGAGAGGGAATCGACGCAGACTTCGACCAGGACGGGAGAGCTCATGGCGCCCGGATATTGCACCAGCACGCGCCGGCCGACAACCGGCCCTCTGGTGTGGCGCCGGTGCGTGGGGAGTGGTCCCGACGGGGGGGGGGAGGCGCTTCCTCGCTCGATGAGGCGCCATGGAAGGATTTTCCGCCCATCCGATTCAGGTGCAGCCCCCCGCTCCGGCCGAAAGAACCGTCATGTGCTCCCGGCACCTCCGCCGCGGCGCACGCGACCGAATCGTCCCGATGCCTGAGATGCAAACCGCACCCAAACCCGCGAACCAGCGCTCCCGCGGCCGAGGCCGCAGGGGAATGACGATGGCCGAGGTGATGATCGCCGTCGCGATCATGACCCTGTGTGTGTCCTTGCTCTCCCGCACCATCTCATCGACGGCGGTCCACACGGCAGCCAAGCGCGAGAAGGCGATCGCGGTCGAGGTGGCGAAGAACGTGCTGGAAGACATGCACAACGTCGAGTTCGCCGAGATCTTCGCCCGCTACAACGCCGACCCGTCCGATGACCCTGAAGGGTCGGGCACTGCGCCGGGCCCCGGGATCGACGTACCCATGCTGACCCCGCAGGCGGGCGACGCCGACGGATTCGTCGGTGAGGTGATCCTGCCTGCCGAGGGAGCCATCTTGCTTGAGAACGTCGTCGTGGCCGAACTCGGTCTCCCCAGGGATCTGAACGGGGACGCTCTGATCGACGGCGAGGACCACGCCCAGGACTACATCGTCCTGCCCGTCAGCGTCCGCCTGCAATGGACCGGCCGCGGCGGTGCGCGCACCTTCGAACTCACGACCATGTTTGCGGACCTCTCGAAGCTGTAGCCGATGAGGACGCCGAGGACCCCTTCGCTCGAGTCTCGCCAGGGAAGGTGTATCCGCACCGGAAGGGCGGGATTCACCCTGCTGGAGATCCTGATCGCGACTGCCATCTTCGGCCTCGTGCTGGCGAACGTGACGATGGTGTCGCGGACCAGCCAGGAGGCCTACCGCACGGGCGCCTTCATGGGAGTCCTCGAGGAGCAGGCGGAACAGACAATGGATCGCATCGAGATGGCGGTCATGTCCTCCGAACACGCCGATCTGGCCCCGGCACCGCCGTTGTTCGCCTCCGCCATCGACTACGAGCGGAGTCTGGGCGTCGAGGATGGTCAGATGATCTTCGATGATCCCGAGCGCATCGAGCTGGAGCTCGGCCTGGGGCAGGTGACCTGGCTGCAGAATCCGCAGACCGCGGAGGAGCGCAAGGTCGTCTGGACCCGCCATGTTCCGGAGTACATGCAGGACGAGCTGCCGAACGCGGCGGACGACAACGACAACGGACTGGTGGACGAGAGCGGGCTCTCGTTCGACATGGAGGGGAGGCAGGTCTCCATTCGACTCACCCTCCAGCGCGAGGACTCCAAGTCGAGGGTCTACACGCGCATGATCGAGTCACGCGTGACTTGCAGGAACTGACGGGCGGACTTGCCGGGAACAGCGACAAGAATGAAGAGAGTGCGATGAGAATCAGAGTGAGAGCGAAGGCGGAACGGGATCGGATCGGGAGCGCGCTGATGGCGTCGCTGATGATCGTGGTCGTGATCTCGGGGCTAGGAGTCGTGATGGTCCAGCTCCATTCGGCCGTCACCAAGAAGCAGGTGCAGGCGATCGACAAGCGGCGCGCCTTCTACGTGGCCGAGGCCGGCTTGAGCGAGGCCTTCCTGGCGGTCTCGCAGGGAAAGAGCGGCAATGTCGGCTCGGAGGCCGTTCCGGCTTCCTTCGGAAGGGGCCTGTACTGGGTCGATGCCGAGGAGCTCGCCGGCGGCGACGTGGCGCTCTTCAGCACTGGTCTGTGCGGGACAGGGCGCTTCTCGCTCTCGGCGGTGATCCGGCCTCGGACGACACCCCTCGCCTCCCTGGGCGTCTTTGCGGACAGTGAGCTGGTGATCGAGGTGGGCGTTCAGGTCGACGGTTTCGACTCCGATCAGGGGCCGTTCGAATCCCAGGTGGTTGGCGCCCTGGGAGCGGCCACGACGGGCGCCGGTGCCCGGCTCCGCTCGAACGGGGACATCGTCCTCGAGGGCGGTGGGTTCCTGAAGCAAGGCGTCGATGAGACGGCCGTCTTCGGCGACCTTCGCCCAGGGCCGGAGGGTGCAGTGCTCATGAGCGGCGGTGCGTCGGTGACCGGTTCCACGGCTCCGGCCCGGAGCGCGGTCGCCGTGCCGCCGATCGGTGTGCCCGCCCTGGAGTCCGAGGGCGAGCTCGTGCACTCAGGCTTGACACCCCTCGTACTGACAGCGTGCGAGGTCCGCTACGACGCTCTGCGCGTGGCGAGCGGCTCGACGGTCGAGCTCGTGGGCCCCCTGACCCTGGTCCTGGGCGCTCT
>DASCMO010000183.1:0-14331 GCA_036010965.1 Planctomycetota bacterium
CCGCCGCCGAGTACCAGCTCTCGGAATCGAGTCTCGTTCGCCATGGCCGAGCAGTTTTCTAGGGGATCTGGAGAGCGTCGGGCTCAGTGTCGGTCGATCATCTCAGATGGGACGGTCGGCCTGGAACGAACCGCCCGATCTTGCCGTCTGCGAGGTTTAATCTCCTTCCTCGCGACCCCGGCAGAGGACGGGCGGATCGCTCGAAGCGGGTGAATCAATAAACGTCGGCCGTCCCTCTTTCCGTCCCGGGCCTGCAGTCCAGGAGTTCTGGGAGCGCTTATTGCCCGTACCCCGTGTTCCGGCCTGGAGTCTGCTCGGCCCGCGGTTCAGGACGATGCACTGTCCTGGAGCTGGTCCGCGCGCGGTCGGCTCGCCAGGAAGCGGCCGAGGCGCTCCACCGCGGCCTGCAGGGCCTCGCGCGAGGCGGCGTAGCTGAAGCGCACGCGCCCCTCCACGCCAAAAGCCGATCCGGGGACCGCGGCCACGCCCTCGGCCTCCAGCAGGTCCTCGCAAAACCCCTCGCTGCCGCGCTCGTCGAGCCAGGGACGCACATCGGAGAAGACGTAGAACGCGCCGCCGGGCATGGGCGTCTCCATGCCCAGAGAGCGCAGGTCGGCGACGAGGCGCGTGCGGCGCTCCTCGAACTCCTGCGCCATGGTGGAGACCTCAGGTGGTTCGGTGCCCAGGGCTGCCTCGAAGGCGTGCTGGCCGACGGCGTTGGGAGAGCCCGCGAGCTGGCTGTGGAGACGGGCGACGGCCGAGGCGATCTCCTCGGGGGCCGCGAGGTAGCCGATTCGGTAGCCGGTCATGGCGAAGGCCTTGCTGGCTCCGTCGACCAGGATGGTTCGAGCGCGGGCGTCGTCGCTGACCTGTACGGGGCTGGCGAAGGTCGCTCCGTCGTAGACCAGGCGCGAGTAGATCTCGTCGGAGAGGATCCACAGGTCGTGCTCCGCGGCCAGGTCGCAGAGGGCCGCGACCTCCTCGGGAGTGAGGACGTAGCCGCTGGGGTTGCAGGGCGAGTTGATCATGAGCCCGCGCGTGCGCGGCGTGATCGCGCGGCGCAGGGCGTCGAGGTCGGGCCCCAGGTCCGCGCGTGATTTGACGGCCACCGGAGTGCCGGCGGCGAAGCGCACCATCTCGAAGTAGCTGACCCATGCCGGCAGCAACAGAAGCACCTCGTCGCCGGGTTCGGTCAGGGTCAGCAGCACCCCCGAGAGGGCGTGCTTGGCGCTGTGGCAGACCGTGACCTCGGCGGGAGTGAAGGCCGTCGCGCGCGTGCGCGACAAGTGCTCGGCCACGGCGGCGCGCAAAGTCGTCGTGCCACCGGCCGGCGTGTAGCGCACTCCACCGGAGTCGATCAGGGCTTTGCCGGCCTCGCGCACCGCGGCGGGGGAGTTGAAGTCTGGCTCGCCGACCGAGAGATTGATGACGTCGCGCCCCTCGGCGATCATCCGCTTGGCGCGGGCGTCGAGGGCGAGGGTCTGCGAGAGGGGGATGCTGGAGACGCGCTGGTTGGGCCGCATATCGTGCACGATCATGGTACGGATGGCGGCGGGGTCAAGTACCGCGCGTGCGTCGCGTGGAGTCCCGGGAAGGAAAACCCGGCCCGGGCGTCCAGACATGACGATTGCCTGGGCGACCTCCGCCGGGCACCCTTGGGCCCCCGCACGCCTCAGAGCCCGCCGTCGATGAAGAGAAAGCGCCTGTTTCGGATCCTGACGAGTGTCCTGGCCGTCTTCTTGTTCGCCGGGTACTTCGCGTTCTCGACTTTCCTCTTCAGCCCCTTCCAAGGAGGGCTGGGAGTCGATGTCGCCGGAGTGGTCCCGCGTGAGGTGGACCTCTTCGTGGCGCGCGGCCAGCTGGGATGGGCCTTCGACGGCTTTCCGCGCCTGAGCGCGGCGGAGCGCCTCGAGGGACACCCTTCCTGGAAGGAGTGGACGGCCTCGCAGGAGTGCGCCGACTTCTCCGAGCGCTTCGACATCGATCGCGTCCAGGAAGAGCTGGCGGCGTTCGGAGCGCGCCTGCCGATGGGGCTGGACCCTCTGACCGTATTCGGAGGGCGCGATCTGGCCCTGGCGGCGCGCTTCCGCGGCACGGGCCTGGAGGAGGCGGACTGGGCCGTCTACGGGACCCTGCACTGGTCGGGCAAACTCGCCGTCTCTCTCCTGCGATACCCTGGCCTGCTGGGGCTCGAATCCCAGGGACTCTCGGTGGCCGTGGAAGGGGACCACGTGCGCATCGCCGGCGGCGCGCTCGGGCGCGAGCTGTTCATCACGCGCATCCGCGACGTGGCCATCATCGCCACCAGCCGCGAGTTCATCGAGGACGCCCACCGGCTGGAGACCGTCGCCTACGAGGACTCGATGCTCTTGCGGGCGGAGTACTGCGACCACATCAAGAACGTGGAGCGCTCGCCGGCGCGTGACGAGCTCGAGTTCTTCCTGAAGGTGAGCGACCTGCTCGATACCACCCAGACGGCGGGCGCCTGGCCGGAAGTGTCCTCGGTCGATTTCCTACCCGCCTTCTTCGGGCGCTTCTTTCAGCTCAACACGGTCAATCTCGTGGTGGGGAAGATGGGCCTGGACGAAGGCCTGTCACTGGACGCTCGGGCGCAGCTCTCCTCGGAGTTGATGACACCGCTGCAGACGCGCATGTACCGGCGCATGGGAGCTGACCGCACCGAGATCATCGAGGAGGCGGCATCCCTTGCGCCGGAGGACGCGAGCTTCTTCCTGTACCTGAAGGGAGACATCGGTGACCTGCTCGAGCAGGTCGTGGTCTCGCTCGAGCCGGACATGGTGCAGTTGCTCGAGGAGTCCCTGCAGTCCACCGGGCAGTACCGCAGCTTGCAGCAGTTGATCGACGAGCTGCGCTCGAGCTTGCGCGATCGTCTGGCGATCATCCTTCGGCCGAACGACTACCCGGAGGATCCCGACGGGCCGCAACTCGACGGGCAGCCGGTGTTCGCGATGGCGCTCGTCACCTGGATCAAAAAGGACCGCGCAGGGGTGATCGTGGACTTGCGAGACACGATCGGCCGCCAGGGCAGGCGCTTTGGTCTGCAGGGCAAGGCGGAGAACGACTCGGGCTACTATCGCAATCAGGTCGGCGGCTACGAGATCCGCGAGTTCTGGGCGCCGCTCGTGCCCGGGACCGGCATGGTCGCGACGGCCAATGCGCGCATTGGGGACGAGGACCAGATCTGCGTCGTCGCCAACTGCATCGGGATGCTCGACCACGTCCTCAAGACTCGCTCCCAGGGGGCGCCCACCCATCCACGCCTCTCCGGGCGGGGTGATTTCCGCACGCTGCTCTCCACCTCCGTGCCGAAGGCGAACATCGTCCTGTGGTGCGACCCGCAGAGCGCCCAGTCCACCCTGCGACGCCAGGCGCGCCGCTGGGCCGAGGACTCGATCGTGGTTGATTGGAACCTCGAGCGCGCCCGCCTCGAACAGCAGGCCATCAACGAGGTCTTCGCGGGCCAGGGCAAGCGCCGTGGGCGGCTGAGCGAGGAGGAACAGGCCCGCATCGATCGCGAGGTGGACCCCGAAATCGAGGCCATCGCCGAGCGCGTCGCTCGCGAGCAGGTCCCGCAGGTGATGGCTGCCTTCGAGCGCCGTATCGTCTACTCCGAGAGCGTGACGGCGGCGCTGCTCTTGGTGGGCCTCGACCCCAAGCGCATCGACATCTCCATGCGGCTCGCCGCGCCGCTTCCATAGGGGAGCCCTGGTGGCCGCGAGCGATCCGGCTCCCTGCGACGAGACTCGGGCGAAGAATCCAGGGCGAGCAGCAACGGGACCGGCGTCGTGGCGACACCGGTCCCGAATGAATGGTGCCCGGAACTGGAGTCGAACCAGCACGGGATATTATCCCACTAGATCCTTAGTCTAGCGCGTCTGCCAATTCCGCCACCCGGGCACCCTGGACGGTCGCTGGCCATGAAGGCGCGGAAGTGTATGCAGGCTGGGCCGAGGAGACAACCCCGAGGATGGGGGCCTGCGGCGGAGATCTGGCCGCGAGGTCGACCGCCCGCCTGGCACGCGCTAGAGTGCTCGGCCTCCGTCTCTGCCTCCGGACCGAACACGGCATTCGCCCGAGTCTCCGCTCCCGGGCGGCGCGTCACACCACTCCATGAGCACCACCTCCGTTTCGCCAGGCGCCATGCCGCCGGGCAACGTCCTGATCGGACAGTCGGGCGGTCCGACCAGCGTCATCAACCAGAGCCTCGTGGGGCTGGTCGAGGTCTGCCGGGCAGCGGACTCGGTGCGCAAGGTCCTCGGTGCCGTGCACGGCATCCAGGGCATCCTCGACGATCACCTGATCGACCTGGGGCGGGAGACCGCCGAGACCCTCGAGGGCGTGGCCTCGACTCCCTGTGCCGCCCTGCGGTCGGTGCGCAAGAAGCCGACCCGCGAGGAGTGCGAGCGCGTGCTGGCTGCCTTCCAGCGCCACGACGTGCGCGCCTTCTTCTACATCGGCGGCAACGACTCGGCCGAGACGGCGCACATCCTCAATGAGCTGGCGCTGGAGCAGGGCTACGACGTGCGCCTGTTCCATGTCCCCAAGACCATCGACAACGACCTGTGCGTCACCGATCACTGCCCGGGCTACGGGTCCGCCGCGCGTTTCGTCGGCTCGGCGTTCATGGGCGACAACCAGGACAACCGCAGCCTGCCGGGAATCAAGATCGACATCGTGATGGGACGCCACGCGGGCTGGCTGACCGCGGCCAGCGTGCTCGCCCGGCAGCACGAGGATGACGGCCCGCACCTGGTCTACGTGCCCGAGCGGACCTTCGACCTCGACGCGTTCCTGGGAGATGTGGATCGCGTCTTCACGAAACACGGCCGCTGCCTGGTGGCGGCTTCCGAGGGCGTGCACCTGGCCGACGGGAAGCTCCTGGTCGAGAGCAAGGAGACCGACTCGCACGGGAACGTGCAGCTCTCGGGGTCGGGAGCCCTGGGCGACCGCCTGGCCGCCGAGATCCGGGGCCGGCTGGGTTCGAACCTGCGCGTGCGCGCCGACACCTTCGGCTATCTGCAGCGTTCGTTCGCCGGATACGCCTCGCCGGTCGACGCGCGCGAGGCGCGCGAGGTCGGTCGCGCCGCCGGGCGCATGGCCACGGAAGGTGAACTCGCCCACGGCTCGTTGATCATCGAGCGGGAGGAGGGCGCGGAGTACCGCTCGCGGATCGGCGTGACTGCCCTCGAGAACGTCGCCCAGCGGACGCGCACCCTCGACGAGGTATTCCTCCTCGGCGACAACGACATCGCCCCTGCATTTTTCGACTACGTCGCCCCCTTGGCGGGCGAGATGCCGCGCGCGACGTACCTCTCGGACTTCCCCCTCGAAGGCTGACTGGAATGTCTTGCGAGCGAGAGAGCTGAACCATGACGGACGAGATGCAGCCCCAGAAGAACACCGAGGTGACCGCGGCCGCGGTCACCGAGCGGGTCTCGCCCTACCGCAACATGTGGGTCCCGCTCGTGGTCGTCCCGGCCCTGATCGTGGTCGTGATGATCCTGGTGGCGGTACTCTTCGGAGCCATCTCGGGCGGGACGACCACCCTCACCGACAACCTGCACGCGGTCGAGACGGGCGGGGCCAACGAGCGCACCCAGGCCCTGTTCGCCCTGGCGCAGAAGTTCGCCGAGAACCTGCGCGCGAGAAAGAACGGAGCGGAGGAGCCCTGGCCCTTCGATTCCGAGGAGATGAGCCGCAAGCTGGGCGTGGCCTGGGAGCGCACGGCGGAGGAGGACCACGAGATCCGCACCGTGCTCGCTTCCCTGCTGACCCAGCTCGGCGACGAGCAGGGCGTCACCTATCTGGTCGGGATGCTCGAACTCTCCGAAGCGGAGGATCCCGAGGCCCGGATCCGCTTCAACGTCCTGGCGAACCTGATCCTGGCGGACCTGGGCTCGGTCGGCGATGAGCGCCTGGCGACGGTGCTGGGCCGACTGGCTCAGAGCGAACACTACGACCTGCGCTCCCTGGCGATCGTCGCGCCGCGCAAGCTGCCTCCCGAGCAGGCTCGGCCCCTGCTGAGAGAGGCTCTGGGGGACTCGTTCATCGAGATGCGCCTGAACGCTGCCGTGGGCCTGGCCGTCCTGGGCGATGCGGCCGGCGCGGAGGTGTTGCGGGATCTCCTGGAGCCGGAGATCTACGCGGCCGAGCGGCGCTCGCGCGCCGACCTCTGGAGTCGAGCCCAGGCGGTCAGCACGGCCCGTCAGGAGGCTCTCAAGGCCCTCGCAAGCCTCGATCTTCCTGAGGATCGCCCGCGCGTGGCCGATCTCGCGGCGCAGGCATCAGATCCCAATCTGCGTGCCGTCGCCCTGGAGGTTCAGGCTTCCTGGTCCCGGGGAGACTGACCCTGGAAATGGGCCCTAGGGGCTTGCCAATCGGGCTCTGCTCGTTCATTCTTCCAGCCCAAACTCGTTCATTCTTCCAGCCCAAAATAGAGACTTCGGGTATCGCGGGTTTTGGGGTCGGATGTGGTCGCGTCGGATGCACGGCGCGGGCGACGCGAGTGAATTCCACCTGGGGTCTCGACTCCCTGACGACGAGGGCCCCGGGCAGCGATACCCAGCCCTTTCACCTAACTGATCCCCGGAGATCCACGTGAGCGAGGAAAGCAAACCCGACGAGCGCGCATCCGAAGCCGGTGCTGGGGCGGGGCCGCAGACCAAGGCCGAGAAGGATGCCGCGAAGGCGGCCCGCGAGGCCGAACTGGCTTCCCGGGCGCCGCTTGTGCGCGCTCCCTTGCGCGGCGAGACGACGCGCCGTGGGTTCTTCTCCGTGCTGGGCGCGGGCTGGGGAGTCTTCGCGGCTGCGTCCATGGGCCTGCTCGGCGCCATGGGGCGTTTCATGTTCCCCAACGTCCTCTACGAGCCGCCGCAGGAGTTCAAGGCTGGCTTTCCAGAGGAGTTTGCCGTGGGCGAGGTGGACCTGCGCTTCAAGGCCGCCTACGGCGTCTGGGTCGTGCGCGAGGCGAGGGGGTTCTACGCGCTCTCGACCACCTGCACTCACCTGGGTTGCACGCCGAACTGGCTCTCATCGGACCAGAAGTTCAAGTGCCCCTGCCACGGCTCGGGATTCGAGAGATCCGGGATCAACATCGAGGGGCCCGCGCCGCGCCCCCTCGAGCGTTACAAGATCGAGCTGGCCTCCGACGGCCAGATACAGATCGACAAGAACACCAAGTTTCAGGAGGAGAAGGGGCAGTGGTCCATGGACGGCGCCTATCTCTACTACGCCTGATGGCAGCCTCTCTCCCCGTCCCTGTTGCAACCGGTAGTACCGGCGATCGATGAACAAGCTCCTCGACACACTCCGGAACAGCCAGGTCTGGAAGTCCATCTTCCGCCACGGCTACCCGGATACACCGCGGAACCGGACCCTCGCGGTCCTCTCCAACGTGTTTCTGCACCTGCACCCCGTCAAGGTGCGCAGGAGCGGGATCCAGCTCTCCTACACCTGGTGCATGGGCGGGCTGACCTTCTTCTTGTTCCTGGTGGAGACCATCACCGGCCTGCTGCTGATGTTCTATTACCGGCCGACGGCCGAGCTGGCCTATCAGGACATCTTCGCCTTGAGAGAACACGTCCCGATCGGCGTGATGCGGGAGGTCCACCGCTGGGCGGCGCACCTGATGGTGATCACGGTCTGGCTGCACATGTACCGGGTCTTCCTGACGGGTTCGTACAAACCGCCGCGCGAGTTCAACTGGAACATCGGAGTGATCCTGCTGGTGCTCACGCTCCTGCTCTCGTTCACGGGCTACCTCCTGCCCTGGGACCAGTTGGCGGTGTGGGCCATCACGGTCGGTACCAACATGGCTCGTGCGACGCCGTTCCTCGGCCACGAGGGCCCCGGTGCGGCGCTGATCAGCTTCGGAGGCCTGGACTTCGTCCATGCCGGTGACGACGTTCGCTTCGGATTGCTCGGCGGCCGCTTCGTGGGCGACGCAGCCTTGCTGCGTTTCTACGTCCTGCACTGCGTCGGCTTCCCACTCGTGGCGGCCACGCTGATGGCCGTCCACTTCTGGCGCGTCCGCAAGGACGGCGGCATTTCGGGCCCACTCTAGGAACTCGCGAGGACATCGGATCTCCATGGGCCAGTTGATCAAGGACCTTATCGACGCGATCACCAAGCCGGTGCCGTACTTCCTGGGAAGTGCCGTGCTCCTGGCGCTGGTGCTGAAGTTCAGGAAGATCAGTACGAAGCCGCTGTTGATCGTGGCCTTCTTCCTGGTCGGGACCGGGTTCCTCGTCTGGGCCTGGGATGATCCCAACTTCAACCGGATCATCACCAAGCCCGACAACGTCCCGATCATCATGCTGATCTTCGGGGTGGTGTTCTTCAGCTGGCTGTCGCTCCGGCGCGCCTACCTGAACGACGAGCGCATCAAGGCCGGGCAGCCGTCCCTCGAGGGCGAGCTCTCGAAGCAGAGAGTGTTCACCTGGCCTGATCTGGTCTACGCCGAGCTGATCTGCATGGTGCTGTTCACGGCGGGGCTGATCGCCTGGTCCGTGGGCATCGAGGCCCCGATCGAGGAGTACGCCGCCACCGCGCGCACGCCCAACCCTTCGAAGGCTCCCTGGTACTTCCTGGGCCTGCAGGAGCTGCTGGTCTACTTCGACCCGTGGATCGCGGGGGTGCTGCTGCCCAGCTTCATCGTCGTCGGTCTGATGGCGATCCCCTACCTGGACGTGAACCCCAAGGGCAATGGCTACTACACCTTCGAGGAGCGACCCTTTGCCGTGTCGTTCTTCTGGGCCGGGTTCCTGCTCTTCTGGGTCTCTTTCGTGATCCTTGGCACCTTCCTGCGCGGACCCAACTGGTCATTCTTCGGCCCGTTCGAGTACTGGGATCTTCACAAGCTGGAGCCGATGGTGAACGTCGACCTGTCGACGTACTTCTGGGTTGAACTGCTCGGTCAACCCCGCCCGTCGGCGCCGCTGTTGCGCGAGGCGCCGGGGATCGCCTTGATCCTCGGGTACTTCATGATCCTGCCCAAGCTCCTCGAGCGCCCGCTCCTCAAGGCCTTCTACGATGGCCAGCGCGAACACCTCATTCGCTACCACGTGTTCATGCAGCTGCTGCTCTGGTTCGGCCTCGTGCCGCTCAAGATGCTCCTGCGCTGGACCGTGAGCCTGAAGTACTTCGTGGGGATCCCCGAGTGGTTCTTCAACATCTAGTTGCCCCGTACCGTCCTCCTTTCATCGAACCGGCATGGCTGATCGCGGCGATACCCACTATCACACGCCGACCCTGAACCTCTGGTTTCTGGTGTCGAGCATCGCGCTCCTGGGAGCGTCGGTCTGGATGGTGCTGGATGACTTCAACGCCCCGTGGAAGGCCTATCAGCGCGACTTCCGGGTCCTGGAAGTCGAGCGCGCCCAGGCGGAGTTGCTCACACCCGAGCTGCAGGCCGCGGCCGCGGCCGAGCGCGTGGCCCTCGAGGGCCTGGCGGTCGCGGAGCGCGAGCTCGCGGCGAGCGGTGAGGAGATCGCGGCTCTCGAGGAGGAGTTGACCCAGGCCAAGGCCGAGAAGTTTCGCGCCACCGAGACGGCCAAGAAGGCCAAGCAGGACCACAGCTTCCTGCTGTTCGAAGTGCAGGAACATCGCGTTCACGAGGGCGACGATGCCTTCGAAGCGGAGAAGGTCGAGGCCTCTGCCGCGCGCCTCTCCGCAGAGGAGGGCAGGAAGGAGCTCGCGGACTTCGCGGTTGCGGACTGCGAGGCGCGGCTGGCTGCCCTGCGTGCGGGCGTGAAGGAGGCCGGCGCGGGGGTCAAGACCGCCGCCAAGGACCTGGAGCTCCTGCGCAAGCGCATCGAGGCCATCACCCCCGCGTCCATGGTGAACCGTGCGGCCAACGTCGTGCGCGACCAGATCCCCGGCCTGGACTTCATCGGACCCAACCTCAAGGTCCAGAAGGTCGTTCTGGATGATTTGACCAACAACCTGAACTTCACCCTCAAGACCCGCATCGACATGTGTCACACGTGTCACATCGCGGTCGATCGCGAGGGTTATGACGAGGGTGTCGAGGAGCCCTTCCGCTCACATCCGAACCTCGACCTGTATCTCTCCGCCAAGTCGCCGCATCCCCTGAGCGATGTCGGCTGCACGATCTGCCACCGCGGCGCCGGGGAAGCCCTGGACTTCATCCGCGTCGATCACAGGCCCGTGGAGGACGAGCTCGAGGAGTGGCGTGAAGAGCATCATTGGCACAAGCAGCACCACTGGGACTGGCCGATGCTCACGAAGGAGTACACCGAGGCGGGCTGCGTACAGTGCCACCAGACTTCCATGGAACTCATCGCGGAGGACGCGCCGCACGTGAGCGAGGGTTACCGCCTGTTCGAGCGCTACGGCTGCTACGCCTGCCACAAGGTCGAGTGGTTCCCGACCAAGCGTCGACCCGGCCCGAGCCTGGTGAACATGCAGGCCAAGTTGAAGCCGGACTTCATCGCGTCGTGGGTGGCCGCTCCCCGATCCTTCCGGCCGATGACCTGGATGCCGCAGATCTTCCACCTGGAGAACTTCGCGGCCGAGGAGGTCGTCGTCACCTCCGAGTGGGGCGCAGGCCGAGACATCCTCGGTGCGGAGTGGAGCGACACGGCCGTTGCGTCGATCGTGGCATTCCTGACGGACCGCACGGAGCTACGGGAGCAGGCCCCAATCCCGGTCGCGGGTGACGCGGAGCGCGGGCGCGAGGTGTTCCGCATCTCTGGCTGCCTGGGCTGCCACAACCTGGCGCCGTACGAGGGCGATGAGCCCCAGACGAACGACCCGGCCTTCGATCCCAAGGGGGGGAACGAGCACGGTCCGAACCTGCGCGGTGTCGCGACCAAGATCAACGCGCCCTGGCTGTACAACTGGGTCAAGGATCCCCACGCCTACTGGGATCAGACGCGCATGCCCGACCTGCGCCTGTCCGATCAGGACGCGGCCGACGTCACCGCTTACGTGATGGATGATCCCGAAGGCGTCTTTCACGATGTGCCTGCTGGCTGGGCGCCTGCCGAGGCGACCTTCGAGCCTGAAGTGCTGCGCGAGCAGGCGCGTCGGTTCTTCGGCCGCGAGGGGCGGCGGGAGCTGGCGCGGCGTTTCGCCGGCGAGAATCCGGAGTTCTCCTGGGATGATCCGGATCAGCTCCTGATTGCGGTGGGGGAGAAGTTCGTCCTCAGCCAGGGCTGCTACTCCTGCCACGAGATTCCCGGCCTGGAGGACACCATGCCGATCGGCACCGAGTTGACGGCCTGGGGCTCGAAGACCGTGGACAAGCTCGACTGGGGATTCATCCCTGACGAGATGGCGGCCAGTCACGGCTGGATCCACGAGGAGCGGGAGGAGTACAAGCACTTCCGCGAGAACTGGATCGAGCTCAAGCTGGATGAGCCGCGTTCGTTCGACCGCCACAAGGTGATCAGCAACCCCCTCGATCGCCTACGCATGCCCTCGTTCGACCTCAACCCCGGGGAGATCAAGGCCATCGCCTCCTTCGTGGTCGGCCTGGTGGATGATGAGGTCCAGCGGGCGAAGATGGTGCCCACGGCCGCACAGGTCGCGATGGACCACGGACTGCGGGTCATCAGGCAGAAGAACTGCGCCGCCTGCCATGTCCTGGAGCCGGGCACGGTGACCTTCCGGGACGAGGCGGGGCGCGAGTTCACGGTGCAGGCTGAGCTGGCACCGATCGGGGAGGAAATCGCCCCCCCCGAACAGTCGGACCTGGAGTCCCTCCTGGCGGAGATCGCCGCCTATGAGGAGGAGATGGACGAGGAAGTGGAGGACGTCGGCTTTCGCTTGCTGGAGGTCGTGCCCGAGGTCGGCCTGTCCCAGGAAAACGTCTTCGTCCCCATCGACGATCTGATCGCCATCACGCCGCCCCGAGGCGGTGATCTCGTGGCGACCATCGTCGAGTACTACATGGGCGGCATCGAGATGTTCGATGAGGAGACGCCCGACGATCCGTACTTCTACTGGAACCTGGGTGAAGACGGCGAGGTTGAGGATGTGGATGGCGAGCTGCGGGCTTACCTCGACGAGCCCTACGACAAGGTGCGTTCGACCTTCGCTCCGCCGGTCCTGATCGACGAGGGCTACAAGCTGCAGCGCGACTGGTTCTACGCCTTCCTGATTGACCCGGTCTCGATCCGGCGGCAGATGCGCGTGCGGATGCCCTCGTTCCACTTCGAGCAGGGCGAGGCCGAGGCCGTGGCCGACTACTTTGCTCACGATTCAGCCCTGAACTGGCCGGCTCGCTATACACGAACGCTGCGTTTTTCCTTGGGGGTTGACGCCAAGCCGACCTTCCATGCTGAGGGCAAGCCGTGGCCGGAGCTCGCGACCCAGCGTGCGGGCGGGCTGGGCGTCAGCGTCGAGGACCTGGCGAGGCGCGCATCCATCAAGCCCGAGGATGTGCGCGCGATCGAGGCTGGCGCGGCGCCCGAGACGGCGGCGAAGTTCGCCGACATTCTGGCGCTGGGCGCGAGTGCCGGCTTCCATCTCAACGGGCCGGTCGTACCGGGCTCGGGTCTCGTCTCCCGCCGTGCCCCTAGCCATGTGGCCGGGCGCCGGAACGAGGTCCAGCTGGGCGCTCTGCTGGCGACCGACAGTCAGGCGGTCAACTGCTACAACTGCCACTGGCACGCGGACCAGCCGCCCGGCCAGGAGGGCACGCCTCTGGCCTGGGGTCCGGACCTCGCCCTCACGCGTGAGCGCCTGCGGGAGCAATGGACAGAGGATTGGCTGTGGAGCCCGGGCATGATCTATCCGTTCACGGCCATGCCGGGTAACTTCACGGGCGACCCTCCTCAGTACCAGACGGTCTACCCCGATTCGACCAACCTCGAGCAGGTCCAGGCCGTACTGGACTGGCTGTACAACTTCGACCGGATTTCCGAGCCGGCGCCCAACTAGATAGTCCAGCGCGCGGCGCCTCCGGGACCCATTACCCACTACAGGACCCTCACTACCACGGGGGCCACGAAATGAAACTCCTCCCCGTTCTGTTGCTCATGACCACCGCTGGCATCGCGGTGGCTCTCAGCGAAACGCCCGACACTCAACACGCACACTCCACTGAAGCGGCGAGTTGCTGCGCCACTGGTGATGTCGAGATCCGCTCTTCCTACCTCGTTCCCGCAGGCCCGCGCGCCGCGGACGACGTGACGGGCACGGTAAAGGGCACGGTGCTCTTCGGTGGCAAGGACCGCCCGAAGATCGAGCCGCTCGAAATCGCGGCCAAGGCTGCGGCGGGTTGCACGCCCGAGGGCCAGGCCGTTGTCGATACCAACTGGAGCGTCATCATCGCGAAGGGTGGCGGAATCAAGAACGCCGTGATCGAGTTGGATGTGAAGGGTGCTGAGAACAAGAAGCTCGACGCACCGATCATCCTGGACCAGGTCCAGTGTAGGTACGACCCACACGTGATTCTGATTCCCGCTGGTGCGACGGTGGAGTACCGCAACTCCGACCGGGTCTCGCACAACGTCCACACCTACGCGATCAAGAACACGCCTTTCAACCGGACCATCGGTGCGGGAAGCTCGGACAGGCAGAAGCTGGACAAGCCCGAGGCGATCGAGGCCAAGTGCGACATCCACCCCTGGATGAACTGCTGGCTGTATGTGACCGACAACCCCTTCACCACCACGAGCGGGGCGGACGGCACCTTCACGATCGAGGGCGTGCCCGCGGGCACCCACAAGGCCACTATCTGGCACGAGCGGCTGGGCAAGGTCCGGGCCGAGGTGACCGTGGCGGCTGACGGCTCCTGCGCGGCGATGGAGATCAAGCTCGCGGAAAAGAAGAAGGGTGGCCGCCGGCGTCGTTGAGTGCTGATGAGCGGGTCGACGGTTGCAGGCGCATCGGTCCGGGTCTTGGCGTTAGCCTGAGTGGGATGAGCCCCCTGCGCGCCGCGCTCGTCCTCGTTCTCGCCTCCGCCTGCGGGGGTGACGAGGGCATGCCGACGGGACCGAACGTACTGCTCGTGACCTTGGACACGACGCGTGCGGATCGGCTCGGGTGCTACGGGTACGCGGCCGCGCGCACGCCGGCCATCGACGCGCTCGCGGAAGCTGGGGCACGTTTCGACGCGGCGCGCAGCCCGGTCCCGCTGACGCTTCCGTCGCACGCGTCGCTCCTGACGGGAGTTCACCCCGCTGCGCACGGTTTGCACGTCAACTTCCAGGGAGCGGTCAGCGACGAGGCCAGGACGCTGGCCGAGGCCTTGCGCGGGTGCGGGTACCGCACCGGGGCGTTCGTAGCGGCCTGGGTGCTGAATCGCGAATTCGGTCTGGCGCGCGGATTCGACCGCTACGA
>DASCMO010000184.1:0-14416 GCA_036010965.1 Planctomycetota bacterium
GGACCACATAGGCTGCGAAGTAGCCGGCGATGATCGGGTTGAGGATCGAGCGCACTTCCCACGCCCCCCATGCCACGGCCACCCCCAGGACGGCGAGCAGGGCGTTGCGGGTGGAGGGCGAGAAGCGCTCAAGCATCGAGGACGATCCTGCCCCGCCGAACGGGCCGAGTCCAGGCCCGGCCGCTGGCCGTTCAGGGACCCTCAGTTGGGCGCGGAGGAATCTCCCCCGGCAGCTCCAGCACGTACTCCTTCACGAAAGCCTGATCGAAGTCGAACCCGTCCCGGAAGTCCTCGATCTTGTCGTCTTCCTGGCTGTTGAGCATCCCGCCTTCCACCAGCAGGAAGACGATCCGGCCCCAGTCGATCGTCTCGTGCACGCCCCAGGAGCGCCAGACCTGGGCCCCCAGAGGCCCGAAGAGGCTCAGGGCGTAGCTCTTCATGCCGACCAGCAGCTCCTGGCCCGTGACATGCCGATTGGCGCCCTCGGAATCAGCCCGACCCGCCAGGCGCACGGCGTGCTCGAGGGACTCGAAGAGGAACTGGAACGCCTCGGGGGTGTAGCGGCCGTCCTTGAGGGCAAGCTTGCGCAGGGGATCGGTCATCGTGCGCCACGACCCGTCGCCTGCGTCGCACAGCGGCTCGCCCCGGCCAGGGCCAGGGCCGTGCGATCCAGGATGCCCGGCGGTGAGAGGTTGGCCTCTACATCCTGCCGGGCCCGCAAGAGCGCGTCCACCGTGCGCGCGATGGGCACTCCCCCAACTGGCGTCCAGGCCTCCAGGGCCTGACCGTGGGCCAGGGCGGAGGGTTCGATGCCGTGCTCCAGGCGCAGCAGGTCGCGAGCCAGTTCGAGGGCCAGGACGACCGCCGCTCGTACGCGCTGGCGGGCGCGGGCGGAGTCGGTACCGCCGGCGAAGTCCCCGCGCACCTCCCCCAGGGACTCCGCGGCCCGCAGGGGATCGAGCGTGCCCTGCAACACCGCCACCAGCAAGGGCTGCATTTCCAGCGCTCCCTCGCGCAAGAGCTCGTGGGCCCGTCCCGGCGCCCCCCCGCTCCAGCGTCCCAGGCGCGCGGCGTCCGCCTTCCCGACCCCGGCCGCCTCAAGAACCATGGCCGCCGCCGCCGTCCCCGGGGCCGCGAGGCTGACACCCACGCAGCGACTTCGAATCGTCTCGAGCAGCTGGCGCGGACGCGAGCTCTCGATTACCAGCAAGGTCGCCTTCCCCGGCTCCTCGAGGGTCTTCAGGAGCGCGTTCTGGGTCGCGTGGTGGGCGCGATCGAAGTCGCGCAGGCAGACGACACGCCAGCCGCCCTCCCGCGCGCGCAGGGAAAGGAACTCCTCCACGGTGACCACGCCCGGGTGATCGTGGCGCGGGGTCACGCGCCAGATGGGGATGGTCTCGAGGCCCTCGGCCGCGGGATCGAGCACGTGCAGGTCCGCGTGGCTCCCTCCGCGCAGACAGGCGCAGGCCTTGCAGGTACCGCAGGGAGGCCCGGGGCCCGCGTCGCACAGGAGCCCATGCGCCAGGCGCAGGGAGGCCTGGAACTTGCCCACGCCGCGCGGACCGTGGAAGAGAAGCGCGTGCGGCAAGCGCCCGCCCTGCGCCGCGCTCCACAGCCCGGCCAGCACCTCACCTTGCCCGATCAACTCACTTGAGGGCACGCATCACCTCCCCCAGCACCGCCTCTGCGACCGCTTCAATGGTGCCTCCACCGTCCAGCAGGACAGCGCGTTCTTCCTCGGCTGCGTAGCGCCGATAGCCCTCGGCCACGCGCGCCATGTAGGCGTCGCCCCGGTCCTCGATGCGGTCACCGGGAACTCCCCGGCGCGCGGCGGCGTCCCCCGCGCCTAGGTCGAGGACCAGTTCGAGGTCCGGGCGCGGATCCCCCGCCCATTCGCCGAGCACGGCCAGCACCCGCGCCCGGTCGAGGCCACCGGCGTGGGCCTGGTAGGCGCAGGTCGAGGGATGGAAGCGCTCGCAGACCACGTGTCGTCCCTCGGCCAGGGCCGGGGTCACTAGCTCCGCCAGCATCTGCCGTCGGGCGGCGGCGAAGAGCAGCACCTCCACGCCGGAGTCCAACTCCAGGGCGCGATCGAAGAGCAGCTCGCGCAGGCGCTCCCCGAGCGCAGTCGAGCCGGGTTCGCGCAGGTGCAGGGGCGCGCGCCCCTCGCGCTCGTCGAGGGTGCGCACCAGGAGCTTCGCCTGGGTTGTCTTCCCGCAGCCGTCCACCCCGTCGAGGACGACAAACAGGCCGGACTCGGAGTGCTGCGCCATGGGCGCATCGTACGCTGTCGCACCTCCCGCGGCGGCTACGCGAACGAGAAGCTGTGCGCTAGCTCCCTCTCAGCCGCCCGCGCGCGCCGCCGCCTCGCTCGCCGGAGCGCAGTCTGGGTCGAGGGCGAGGGCCCGCGCCGCGCGCCGGGCGGCCTCCTCCTGGCGCCCGAGTTCGACCAGGCACAGGGCCTGCCAGCCAATGAGGGAAGCGCGCTCGGTGTCCGAAAGGGGACCGGGACGGTCGAGGTCCAGGGCCGGCGGGACGAGAGCCGCCACCTCGAACTCGCGCAGGGCCTCGGTCCAGCGCTCGCACTCGTGAAGGGCAATACCCCAGTCGAGGTGCAGGCCGCGCACGAAGGGGTCGACCTCGTTGGCCTCGCGGTAGAAGCGCACGGCGCGCTCGGCGCGCTCATTTTCCATGTGCCAGTCCCCCACGCGCCGGCGGGTCGGGAGGTCGGAGGCGTCGAAGGCCAGGTAGCGCTCGCGCGCCGCCATCGCCTCATCGCCCCGACCCTGGCTGGTGTAGAGGGACGCCAGGCGCAGCTCCGCCGCCAGGTCGCGCTCGTCGAACCCCGGAAAGGCGCGCTCCGCCGCCAGCAGGTGCTCCTCGGCCTGCTCCGCCTCCCCCGCCGCCAGGCACAGGGCGCCCAGGGCGATGCGCACGCGGAAGTCCTCGCCGCCCGCCGCCAGCCCCCCCGCCCAGGCCTCCCGCGCGGCAGCCTCGTCCCCGTCGGCCAGGGCCAGCTCGCCGCGCAGGAACAGGGCTCGCGGCGGACTCTTACCCGTCAGCGCGACGCGCCGCAGAGCCTCCTCGGCGTCGACACGACGCCCCGCCTGCCACTGTCCCCAGGCGATGGCACACCAGCCGTCGATCCAGCGCTCCAGGCGTGCGGGGTCCTCGGGGACCTCGCGCTCCAACCCCAGGCGCAGGCGCCCCAGGTGCTCGGGCGCCCAGCGCGGCTCGATCGCAAGGGGCGCGATGACTACCTCGACGAACCCCGCCAGGTCCGAGTCGAGGCCCTCGGGGGTGATCCCGAAGACCTCGTCCAGGGCGGCGTCGAGGTCCAGGCCGCGATCGAAGGCCTCCAGCAGGCGCACGGTCGTGGTGAAGCCATGGCGCTCGACGAGCATCTCGCAGATCAGTCCACCTTGGTAGTAGCCGAACAGGATGCGCGGCCCGCGGAAGGCGCGGTTGAGCTCACGCACCGGAATGACCGCGCCGTTGTGGTGAGCGTCCAGCAGCTCGCGGCGCATGTTGCGCGCCCAGGCCGGGTCGCGCTGAGCCTCCTCCCAGGTGGCCAGGCCCTCGGTGATCCAGCGTGGACAGCGATTGTGGGACAGGCCCAGGTGGATCACGTGCGTGAACTCGTGGAACGAGGTGCGCGCCCAGGAGAAGCGTCCGCGCATCTCGCACAGGGGTGAGAGGGAGGTCACGACCGGACCAAAGCAGACTCCCAGGGCAGGAAAACCGCCGAAACCGGTGGAGCGCACCGAGAAGTCCTCGTGGCGGCGAAAGATCTCGATGCGCACGGGCCCCGGTGTGTAGCCGTAGCGCTGCGCCAGCTCGTCGCGGGCCGCCTGGTAGAACGGGACCAGGTACACCTCCAGCACGCCTGCAGCGTCCGGTTGCCAGACGAAGGAGTGCTCTCCGAAGGTGTCCACGCGCGCGACGCGCTCCATGCGCGCCAGCACCCTGGCGGTGTTGGCGCGCCACGCGTCCTGGCGCAGGCCGGCCTGGGCCTCCGCGCGCTCAAGAGCCTCCAGAGCCCCCTCTTCGTCGCCCGTGTTGGCCAGAGCGCGGCCTAGGGTCGTCCAGGCCACGTGGTCGCCAGCGTCGCGAGCCACGGCGCGGCGCAGGAAGTCGACCGCCTCCGCGAAGCGGTAGAGCTCGACCAGATGGCGACCCAGCTCGCGCTCCGGGCTGCTGTCGTGCTCGTCTTCCGCGGCCAGGACCGCCAGCAGCGCGGCGCACTCGTCCCGTCGATGCTCGATCCAGGCCAGGGCGGCCTGCTCGGCGCGCACCTCGCGTCGCCCGCCGGCCAGGGCTCGCAGATGGGTCAGGCGCGCGCGCGCCGCGCGCAGGCGTCCGTCGTCCAGATCGGCGGAGAGGCCCGCGAGCAGAGCCGCTACCGAGTCCGGCCGCGCGGAGAGGGCCTCGTTCAACCAGTGCGCCGCCGGCTTGCTGGTGCGCCGCCAGTTGACCCGGTGCAGCTCGAACAGACCGAGCAGGGCGCCCTCGCAGATCGGGTTCAATTCGAGGGCCTCGTCGAAGAGATCCGCGGCGGAGCGACCGCTGGCATCGTCCACTTCCCGATCCGCCTCGAAGTAGACGGAGCCCAGCTCGACCAGCACCTCGGGTTCCACACCATCGCCCTCGCGGGCTGCGCGGTCGGCCAGGATCAAGGAGCGCTGGGCCTGCTCGAGCCGGCCCAGGCGCCGCTGGCAGCGGGCGCGAGCCAGGAGCGCCCGCCAGTCGCGCCCAGGCGCGGCGTCGGCGCCCATGCGCAGCAAGCGCTGGCTCTCCTCGCGCTGGCCCAGGGCCATCCGCACGCGCGCAGCGACCCAGGCGTCGGGCGCCTGTTCGGCGGGAGCGAGCCAGTCCCGGGCGCCCTCCAGCACCTCGTCCGCCTCCTGCGCCCGCCCCAGTTCCATCAGCAGATCTGCAAGTTCCCGGGCGCAGGCCGCGCGCAGACTGGGGCCACTGACCGGGGCGTCTTCCAGGGCTCGCCGAGCGTCCTTCAGGCCTGCCTCGTGATCGGCGCGCGCCCGCGCCAGGCGTGCGCGCAGCAGGCGGCTGGCGGCGTCGGCCGGTTCGTCGCGCAGGTGCCGGGCGAGGATGCGGGCCGCTCCGCGCAGGTCACCGCGGCGCCGCAGGCGGTCCGCCTCGGCACGCTCCTCGTCCAGCAGCGCCTCCAGCTCGACCTCGTCCTGGGCCGCGGGGGCCGACGCGGGGTCCGGGAGGGGCGTCGCGAGGGTCAGGGTACAGAGGAGGGCGGTGAACATCGCGGCCTGGGGAGAAGGGGATCATCGGCCATCCGACACCCGCATAGGGGGATATTCTCGCTCCCCGGCAGGCGCCTGTCTCGTCTTCCCCGCCGCCGCCTTTGCCTCGCGGCCAGGATTCGGGTATGCAGCGAGGTCATGAGTGTCCGCCAGGAGCGAGCCGATGGTGCCATCGTCCCCCAGGCGAGGCGGAATAGGACGGTCGCCCTGCTGCTCTGCTGGCTCGCGAGCGCCTGCGCCAGCGGCGCCGGTTTCCAGCGCGCCTCCATCGACGAGCGCCCCCCGACGGCCGTGCCGGAGTGGGTAGGCGAGCCCATGACCTGGTCGAAGCTGGATGCCATCGAGCACTGGCTGCTCGACTCCCCCCAGGCCGACCCCTCCTGGCGCCTGACCGCTGAACTGACCCTGGCGGAAGGGCGCCTGGGGATCTCCGCCGAGGACGACCCCCGGGCCACCGGCCTGCCGCCTGCGCGCTACGCGGCCGCCCGCGCCGGATTCGAACGAGTCGTGGATCACCCCGGGGCGAGCGCGGACCAGCGCCGGCGCGCCCTGATCGGTCTGGCGCGTCTGGACGACCTGGGCGAGGCCCCGCCCCCCGATCCCGGCGAGCTGATCTCCCGCGCCCGCTGGGGTGCCTCCGCGCCGATCTCCTCGCGCCTCGATCCCGTCGGAGGGGCCTGGACGCGCATCACCGTGCACCACTCGGCCGAGGTCCCCGGCACCCTCCTCGACGGCTCGATCACCGACTCGACCCTCGCCCTGCGCAAGATCCAGCGTACCCACGTCACCCACCGTTCCTTCGGCGACATCGGCTACCACTTCCTGGTCGACGCCGCCGGACGCGTGTACGAGGGGCGCTCCTTGCGCTGGCAGGGAGCCCACGCCGGGGGCGCTCTGAACCGCCAGAACATCGGCGTCTGCCTGCTGGGAGACTTCCAGCATCGCCCGCCGAGCGCGCAGGCCCTGGCGTCGCTCTCGCGCCTCCTGGACGACCTGCGCGCCGAGCACACCATCCCCGCCGGAAGCGTGCGTGGCCACAGCGACCTGAAGCAGACCCTCTGCCCCGGCGGCGCCCTCGCGATCTGGATCACGGCCTACCGGGCCGGACGCGCGGCGAGCGCCTGGCCGCGCCACGCGAACGTGCGCGCGCGCCCGGCCGCGGCGCCCGTTGGCGGCGGCGTCGTGCACTGAGAGCGAAGTGTCAGGCGCGGATAGCCGCCAACTGAGCCTCGACCATCTCGCCGATCAGGGTCTCGAAGTCGATCTTCGGCTCCCATCCCAGGGCCTGACGCGCCTTCGACGGGTCGCCCACGAGCAACTCGACCTCCGCCGGGCGGATGAGGCTCGGGTCGCTGCGCACATGCTCGCGCCAGTCGCGGCCCACGCAGGCGAAGGCCACCTCGCACAGCTCACCCACCGTGCGCGTCGTCCCGGTCGCGATCACGTAGTCGTCCGGCTCGTCGGCTTGCAGCATGGCCCACATGGCCTGCACGTAGTCAGCGGCGTGCCCCCAGTCGCGGCGCGACTCCAGGTTGCCCAGGACGACCACGCTCTGCAGGCCACGCTCGATGCGCGCCACCGCCCGCGCGACCTTCTGGGTCACGAACTCCTCGCCGCGTCGCGGGGACTCGTGATTGAAGAGGATCCCGCTGCAGGTGAACAGGCCGAAGGCCTCGCGGTGGTTGACGGTCGCCCAGTGGGCGTAGACCTTCGCGACCCCGTAGGGGCTGCGCGGGTGGAACGGCGTTCGCTCGTCCTGGGGGCTGGCCCGGACCTTACCGAACATCTCGGAAGTGGACGCCTGGTACATGCGCGCCTGGGGCGCGACCTGGCGCATGGCTTCCAGCAGGCGCATGACCCCGACCGCGTTGACCTCGGCCGTGTGCACCGGCTCATCGAAGGAAGTTGGCACGAAGGACTGGGCCGCCAGGTTGTAGACCTCACGCGGACGGGACTCCTGCAGGGCCCGCACGAGACTCGACTGATCGAGCAGGTCGCCGCCCAGGAAGCGGATGGACTCGCGCAGGTGCTCGATGCGGTCGAGGTGCGGACTGGAGGAGCGTCGCAGCAGACCGAAGACCTCGTAACCCTGCTCGAGTAGGAACTCCGCCAGATAGCTGCCGTCCTGCCCCGTGATGCCCGTGATCAGGGCCCGACGCGGCTCGTTCTCCGGGCTGGTCTCGTTCATCGCCTGTTGATTCTAGCTCAGCCCACGCAGCGAGTCTGCGCTCGAGGGACTCGCGATCACGGCGCGAGGTTCCCGCTCCACAGGGCAGCGCCCACAGCCAGGGCCAGGGCCACCCGGTACCAGCCGAACAAACCCAGTCCGTGACGCTCGAGCCAGGAGATCATCCAGCGCACCGAGAGCACGGCGAAGAGCCAGGCCGAGAGCAGGCCCAGGACCAGATTCACCGCGCCGAAGGTCGCGAGCATCTCGCTCCCGTGTCCGAGGGCCTTGTAGGCGGTGGCGGCCAGCAAGGTCGCCAGGCCCAGGAGGAAGCTGAACTCGACCGCTGCAGTGAGGCTCAGGCCCACCAACAGGCCGCCCACGATCGTCACCAGGCTGCGGCTCGTCCCAGGCCACAGGGCGAGGATCTGGGCCAGGCCGATCAGCAGCGCGGCGGAGGGGCGCAGGGTCGCGAGGTCCAGGACGCCCCCCGCGGCCGGCGCGTTCCGCACACGGCGGAAGGCGAGGATCAGGCAACCGCCCACGAACCAGGAGATGACGACCGGCTTGAGGCCGAAGAGCCGGGCCTCGATCCAGTCATCGAAGAGCAGACCGACGACGGCCGCGGGGACGAAAGCGGTCGCGATGCACGCCAGTAGATGCGCGCCCTCGCCGTCGCGTCCCGCGAGTCCGCGAGCCATCTGGGCCACGCGCCGTCGGTAGAGGCCCGCCACCGCCAGGATCGCCCCAGCCTGGATGCAGATCGCGTAGGCGTTGGCCGCGCCGCCGGCCTCCAGGCCCAGGCTGCGCTGTGCCAGGAGCAGGTGGCCCGTCGAGCTCACCGGAAGGTACTCGGTCAGCCCCTCGACGGCGCCGAGCAGGAGCGCCTCCCACCACTCCATCAGGCGCCCGCCTCGATCGCCGCGACCGCCTCCTCGACCGGCGTGTAGTCGAGTCCGAAGGCATCGGCCACAGGCTTGCAGGTCAGCTGCCCGGCGACCACGTTGGCCGCCGTGGCCAGAGGCCGGCTCTCGCGGATGGCCCGCGCCGGACCGAGAGCGGCCAGTTCGAGGGTGTAGGGCAGGGTCGCGTTGGTCAGGGCGTAGGTGCTCGTGCGCGGCACGGCTCCGGGCATGTTGGCCACGCAGTAGTGGACTACGCCGTCCACTACGTAGCTGGGATCGTCGTGGGTCGTCGGACGGCAGGTCTCTATGCACCCGCCCTGATCGACGGCCACGTCCACGATCACCGCGCCGGGTTTCATCAAGGCCAGGTCGTCGCGCCGGATCAGGCGCGGGGCCGCGGCCCCGGGAATCAGCACGGCCCCCACGACGAGGTCCACGTGCGGCAACATCTCGCGGATCGCCAGGGGCGTCGAAAAGACGGTGCTGCAGTTGCTCGGGAGGCTCTCCTCGAGCTGCCGCAGGCGCTCGAGGTCGATGTCCATGATCGTCACGTCGGCGCCCATCCCGGCGGCCATGCGCGCCGCGTGGGTCCCGACGACCCCGCCTCCGAGGATCAGGACCTGGGCCGGGCGCACGCCGGGCACGCCCCCGAGCAGGATCCCGACTCCGCCCTGGTGCTTCTCGAGCGCCTTGGCCCCGTCCTGAATCGCCATGCGGCCGGCGACCTCGCTCATGGGCGTGAGCAGCGGCAGGGAGCCTCCTGCCTCGAGGGTCTCGTAGGCGAAGCAGTGCGATCCGGTGGCGAGCATGGCCTCGGTCAGCTCACGGCTA
This sequence comes from Planctomycetota bacterium, assembly GCA_036010965.1. Taxonomy (GTDB): domain Bacteria; phylum Planctomycetota; class UBA1135; order UBA1135. Next base: position 9,180 of record DASCMO010000184.1, read on the forward strand.
GCGGCCAGGTGAAAGTAGGTGAAGAGGGTCTGACCGGGGCGCATCAACGGCCACTCGATTTCGAGGGGTTCCTTGACCTTCAGGATCAGCTCGCCTTCGCCGAAGACCGCCGCGGCGCTGGGCAGGATGCGCGCTCCGGCCTCGACGAAGGCCTCGTCGGCCAGGCCGCTCCCCAGACCACCGCCGGCTTCCACGAGCACCTCGTGGCCGGCCTCACGCAGGCGATCGGCACCGGCGGTGGTCAGGGCGATCCTGTTCTCGTGGACCTTGATTTCGCGGACAACACCGATCTTCACGGGGAGCCTCGTCGGGGGAGAAGGGGATGGGATTTGGGCTTGGGGCGGCCTGACCCAAGACACTAAGCTCTGGCCCCCGTCGAGCGCCATGCCCGGCGCGTGGGGGAAGCCGCCGAATCGCGCGGCGAGGGCGATTAGCTCAGCTTGGTTAGAGCGCCACGTTGACAACGTGGAGGTCACTGGTTCGAGTCCAGTATCGCCCACCAGCCCACGCCCGCGGCCAGAATGACTTCGCGGACCGGGGGACAGGCCTGCGGTGGAGGCCAACGGGGGCTCACACGACACTGAGCGCTCACATCCGGCCATCCAGCCCGTAGTCGAGGTCCCGCGTGAGTTCGGCGGGAGGCGCATTCCCGGAGAATCACGATGTTGACCCTGCTGTTGCCGTTGCTCTTCTCGCCCGCCCTGGCGCCCGAGGCCCAGGAGCCGTCCCTCGACGACTACCTGCGCGGGATGTCGGAGACCGAACTCTACGAGCGACGCCGCACGGCGGAATCGCTGGTGGTCAAGAAGGCGATCCCCGCGGTCGTCTACATCGAGACCGGGAAGAAGGTCCAGTGGCGCGACTTCTTCGGCCAGCGCCAGTCGACCCTGCGGCGCGGCAGCGGCTCGGGGGCCGTGATCCGACCCGAGGGTTTCGTGGTCACCAACTACCACGTGGTTGGCGGCGCGGACCAGATCACCGTCCATTTCGAAAAGACGATCGACCCCCACCCCTACGTCGCGAAGCTCGTGGCGGCGGTCCCCCAGGAGGACCTGGCCCTGCTCAAGCTTGAGGCCAGCCCCCACCGCGTCTTCCCGACCCTCGAGCTCGGCACGAGTTCGGACCTGATGATCGGCGAGCGCGTGCTGGCCATCGGCAGCCCCCTGGGACATACGCACACCGTCAGCATGGGCATCATCTCCGGGCTACACCGGGATGTCCCGGTCAGCGACCCCAACAATCCGCGCCAGACCCTGCACTTCGAGGACCTGATCCAGACCGACGCCTCGATCAACTTCGGCAACAGTGGTGGCCCGCTGCTCAACATCAACGGCGAGCTGATCGGCATCAACAGCGCCGTCAACACGGCCGCGGAGAATATCGGCTTCTCGATCCCCGTCGACCGCGTGCGGCGCGTACTCGAGGAGCAGCTGATCTCCCCCGGCAGCTACAGCGCCTGGGTGGGTTTCCAGGTCACCGAGGACGACGAACTGGTGGTGACGAAGATCGTTCCCGGCTGCCCGGCCGGGGACGCCGGCGTGCGACTCGGCGACCGCATCCTGGCGGTGGACGGGCGCGCGGTCGCGGAGCTGGGTGCCTGGCGCCTGGCGCGCCTGGGTCTGGGCCCGGCGCGCGCCGTGCGGCTCGCCCTGTCCCGCGCCGGAGAGCGCCGCGAGGTCAGTTTCCTGACCTGGGAGAAGGCCAAGGGCCTGCTCTGGGAGCGGCTGGGCGCGACCTTCCGCGAGAACTCGGTCGGCCGCCGCAGCATCCTGGAGGTGGAGCGCCTGCGAGAGGGCGGTCCGGCGGCTCTGATCGGGCTCGAACGCGGTGATCTGGTCGATGCCGTCCAGCCCGATAGCGACGATGCCCTGGCCCGCGCCTGGCGCGTGAGCACCCGCGCCGACCTGGCACGCCTCGTGGGGCGCCTGAAGCCCTCGACGGCCCTTGAGGTGCAGGTCTACCGGGAACGCGAGCTGCTCGAGGGAGTCCTCGTCCTGAACTGAAGGGGCGCGGGCCCGCAAGCCGAGACCAGCCCTTACCGTACAGGGAGTGGACGCTATACTCCGCCGGCCTGGAGAGGCGCGTCAGCGGCTTCCCCATCTTCGGTTACCGACCCCTGAACAGGCCTCAGGCCCTCAAGGACACGGGGCGCCGGCGCCGAAGACAGCGACAGAGAGGCCCTCAGGCCCGCCCCTCCCGTACCCCCCGCGACCCCATGAAAGCCCTCGTCGAATTCACTGAGCGGTTCGGGAACATGCTCTCTCGAGCGCTCCTGACGGTGCTCTACTTCGGGGTCCTGGGCCCCTTCGCCCTCTTCTACCGCTTCCTCGCCGACCCCCTGCACTTGCGCCGCCGCCCGCGCGGCAACTGGGTGGGCTGGGAGGCGCGGAACGAGGATCTGCGCGCCGCCCGACGGCAAGACTGAACCGCCGCCACCATGAACGTCCTCGGACTCTCGTTCTACTACCACGACTCCTCGGCCGCCCTCGTGCAGGACGGCGAGCTGATCGCCGCCGCCGAAGAAGAGCGCTTCAGCCGCCTCAAGCACGACTCCGGCTTCCCCGAGCTGGCGATCGAGTTCGTCCTCGAGCGCGGCGGCATCACGATCGACGACGTGGACCACGTCGTGTTCTACGAGAAGCCCTTCGTCAAGTTCGAGCGCATGCTGCTCTCGGCCATGGCCACCTTCCCGCGCTCCGTGGCGGTCTTCAGGGAGTCCATGCAGCGCTGGATCTCCGACAAGCTGTGGATCAAGTCCATGATGGCCCGTCGCATGGGCATCCGCGGGTCGAAGCTGCTCTTCGCCGACCACCACATGTCGCACGCGGCTTCGAGCTTCTTCACCTCGCCCTTCGAGGAGAGCGCCATCCTGACCGTCGACGGTGCGGGCGAGTGGAGCACCTCGACCATGAGCATGGGGCGCGGCAACAAGATCGAGATCATCAAGGAGCTGCGCTTCCCCCACTCCCTGGGCCTGCTCTACTCGGCTTTCACGGCCTACTGCGGCTTCGAGATCAACGAGGGCGAGTACAAGCTGATGGGCATGCACCCCTACGGCAAGCCCGTGCACACCGAGAAGATCTACGAGATGATCGAGGTGGCGGCGGACGGCAGCCTCTGGCACGACATGAAGTACTTCGCCTACCACTACTCGCGCGACAACACCCTGACAAAGGCCTTCGGCGAGCACTTCGGCCGACCTCCGCGCGACCCCAAGCTGCAGGACAAGTCCCTCGACCCGTTCTACTGCGACATGGCGGCCAGCATCCAGCGCGTGACGGAGGAGATCCTGCTCAAGATGGTCACCCACCTGCACGAGGTGACGGGCGCGAAGAACCTCTGCCTGGCGGGCGGCGTGGCCCTCAACTCGGTCGCCAACTACAAGCTCTTGCGCGACGGCCCCTTCGACGACGTCTACATCCACCCCGCTCCCGGCGACGATGGCGGCGCCGTGGGCGCTGCCTACTGGGCCTACAACCACGTGCTCGACCAGCCGCGGGGACCGGCCGTCGAGGACGCTTTCCTCGGCAGCGAGTACTCCGACGAGGAGATCGAGGCCTTCCTGAGCAAGAACGACATCCCCTTCCGGAAGATTGACGACGACGAGGAGTTCTTCGAGTTCGTTGCCCAGGCCCTGGTCGACAGCAAGGTCTGCGGCTGGTTCCGCGGGCGCTTCGAGTGGGGCCCGCGCGCCCTGGGAGCACGCTCGATCATCGCCGACCCGCGCAAGGCGGAGATGAAGGAGAAGCTCAACGCCAAGATCAAATTCCGCGAAGCCTTCCGCCCCTTCGCCCCCTCCGTGCTCGAGGAGCGCGCGAACGATTTCTTCGAGTTCCCCGAGCCCCAGCGGCACTCTCCGGCGCGCTTCATGCTCTACGTGACGCCGGTCCGCGAGGACAAGCGCTCCGACCTTCCGGCGATCACCCACGAGGATGGCTCCGGCAGGCTCCAGACCGTCTACAAGGCCACGAACCCCGACTACCACCGCATGATCGAGCTGTTCGGCGAGAAGACCGGCGTTCCGGTCGTCATGAACACCTCCTTCAACCTGAAGGGTGAGCCGATCGTCGAGCACCCCAGCCACGCCTTCAACACCTTCAGCTTGTCGGGCATGGACCTCTTGTTCCTCAACAACTATGTCATCACCGCCGACGCGAAGAAGAAGATCGCCGACACCAAATTCAACCTGCGCCACGAGGGCGACTCGGTCACGGCGATGGTGAGCTAGAGAGCTCGAAAATCATGCGCGCCATCAACATTCTGCTCGCCATCGGCATCAGCCTGCTGCTCTTCATCGTGACCCTCGAAGGAGGACTGCGCGTGATCGGCCTGGCCACGCCCCACACGGTCAACCAGTTCGACGCCGCCACCGGCTGGTCCAAGCGCCCCGGCGCCACGGCCCACAAATCGACGCGCGAATACGACGTCACTTTCGAGATCAACCAGCTCGGCCTACGGGACGACCCGATGGAGAGTCCGGCCAAGCCGCCGGGAGCCTTCCGCGTCGTGTGCCTGGGCGACTCCTTCACCCTCGGCTACACGGTGGAGCGCGACAACCTCTTCGTGGACCAGCTCGAGCGCTGGTGGAAGAGCGAGAACCGGCGCGTCAATGTCATCAACGCGGGAACCGAGGGCTACTCGACCGACCAGCAGGCGGTCTGGGTCGCCGAGCACGGAGGGAGCTTCGCGCCGGACGTCGTGCTGCTGTTCCCCTACGACAACGACATCTACTGGAACGGCCAGCAGGCCTACAACAGCTTCGACAAGCCGCGCTTCGACGCTCAGGGCGCGCTCGAGGAGCGTGAACTGGTCGATCCCGGCGAGCGCGGGTGGGTTCGAGGCACGGCCATCGGCAACCTCGCCCGCAAGCTCCTCGAACCCGAGGACCAGACCCATCGCTTCAGCCCCGAGGGCAGCGAACGCACGATCGAGCGCGAGTTCGCCGTAGTCCTCGGCAATCCGCCCGGATTCATCACAGACGCGTCAGCACGCACACGCGGCGCCCTGCAGTTCATGGCCGACAGCTGCCGGGAGCTGGGGGCGCGCCTGATCGTCGTGCCGCTCCCCTCCCACAGCGCGATCTACCCCGACCACGCCGAGCGCTTCGGGCGCGCCTACCTGGGTCTGGAACCCGGTGAATGGAACCCCGACCTACCGGTCGAGACCATGCTCCAACACTGCCGGGATCTGCAGATCGAGACCCTCGACTGCCGGCCCGCTCTGCGCGCCGCTGCCGA
>DASCMO010000185.1:0-5672 GCA_036010965.1 Planctomycetota bacterium
AACCCATGCCGCCCATGCCCATGTCGCCCATGCCGCCGCCCATGCCGCCCATGCCGCCGCCCATGCCGCCAATGCCGCCCATGCCGCCCATTCCGCCCATTCCACCCATGTCGCCCATTCCTTCCATCCCATCGCCTCCGGGCATGGGTTGGGCGGGTTCGGGCAGGGTGGCGATCAGGGCGTCCGTGCTGAGCAGCAGTCCGGCGACGCTGACGGCGTTGGTGAGGGCCGCACGCGTGACCTTGGTCGGGTCGACGATGCCCATTTCGAACAGGTCACCGTACTCGTCGGTCAGCGCGTTGTAGCCGTGGGACTTGCTCTTCTCGCGCAGGACGCGGTGGGAGATCACCGCTCCGTCCTGGCCGGCATTGTTGGCGATCTGCTCGATGGGGCGCCCGAGGGCGTCGAACAGGATGTCGATGCCCATGTCGTAGTCCTCGTCCTTGGTTGTGCGGAGTCCGTCGAGCACCGTGCGAGCGCGCAGCAGCGCGACGCCACCGCCGGGCAGGATGCCTTCCTCGACCGCGGCGCGCGTGGCGTGCAAGGCGTCCTCGATGAGGGCCTTGCGCTCCTTGACCTCCGTGTCCGTCGCGCCGCCCACGTTGATCTGGGCGATGCCGCCCGTCAGCTTGGCGAGGCGTTCCTGGAGCTTCTCGCGGTCGTAGTCCGAGGTCGTGCCGGCGATCTGCGCGCGAATCTGGGTGACGCGGGCCTGCACGTCCTCGCGGTCGCCCTTGCCGCTGACGATGGTGGTGTTGTCGTTGTCGATCACGATGCGGCGCGCGGAGCCGAGATCGGCCAGGGTCACCTCGTCAACCTCGCGGCCGAGGTCCTTCATGACCGCCGTGGCGCCCGTCAGGGCGGCCAGGTCCTCAAGCATCGCCTTGCGCCGCTCGCCGTAGCCGGGCGCCTTGATGGCGACGCACTGGACGATGCCGCGCAGCTTGTTGACCACAAGGGTCGCGAGGGCTTCCGATTCGACGTCCTCGGCGATGATGACCAGGGGGCGCTTGGATTCCTTGATCATCTCGAGCAGCGGGAGGAGCTTCTGGATCGACGAGAGCTTGGCCTCGTGGATGAGCACCAGGGGCTTCTCGAAGACCGTCTCCATGGTCGCCGGGTCGGTGACGAAGTGGGGCGAGAGGTAGCCGCGGTCGAACTGCATGCCCTCGACGACGTCCACCTCGGTCTCGAGGGTCTTGCCGTCTTCGACGGTGATCACGCCGTCCTTGCCGACCTTGTCCATCGCGTCGCTGATGATCTTGCCGATCGCCGGGTTGTTGTTGGCCGAGATGGTGGCGACCTGGCGGATGTCGGAGGAGTCGTTGACGGGCCGCGAGGAGTCCTGGAGGGCATCGGCCACGGCCGCCGCGCCGTCGCGGAGGGCTGCCAGCAGGCGCGCGGGAGCGGCGCCGGCGGTCACGGCCCGCAGGCCGCGGCTGAAGAGGGCCTCGGTCAGCACCGTGGCCGTCGTCGTGCCGTCTCCTGCGACATCACTGGTCTTGCTGGCGACCTCCTTGACGAGCTGGGCGCCCATCTGCTCGTAGGGGTCGGTGAGCTGAACCTCCTCGGCCACGGTCACCCCGTCCTTGGTGACGGTCGGAGCGCCCCAGCCCTTGTCGAGGACCGCGTTGCGGCCGCGGGGTCCGAGGGTCGTGGCGACCGCCTTGGAGAGCTTCTGGACGCCGTTCAGGATGGCCTGACGGGCGTCGGCTTCGAAAACCATTTGCTTGGCCATGGGAGCTCGGTTCGCTTTCGGGGGCTGCGAGGGAGGGTCGGACGGGGAGGGTCGGAGTGGGGAGGAATGGACTGGCCGCGCGGATGAGGGCCGGGCAGGACACGACGGGTCCGCCTCGACCTGCGCGGGGTCCGGTCGAAAGCAAGAACGGTGCCGTTCCAGCGGGAGACGCTGCGAAGGGCTTCCAGGGGGCTGGACGGCCGGGACAGGGCCTCCAGAGCGCTGCCAGGTTGGCAGGCAGTTCTGCAACGTGCTCCCCTGCCTGCCATCCTGACAGCATCCGTTGCGTTCCCCTGGCCGCACCCTGTGAGGAGGGGAGCGAGCGCCCGCCGCGGGCCGTAGGATGCGCCCGATGGCTCCGACGGCGCTCCTCCTCACCCTCGTCCCAGCGCTCTTTGGCGCGGCTCCCCAGGATCAGGCCGCCCCGCCCCCGGTGGTCTTGCTGGAGGCCGTCGACGGCGGGGTCCGGCGCGTGGACCTGGCTGACCTCGAGGACCTCGACATCACCCGCGAGGGTGGGGTGCTCGTGCGCTTCGAGGGATTGCTGCCCAGCGCGCCGCCGGCGACCGATCCCGCGCGCGGACTGTTCCGCCTGGTGGATGGCGGGCGCGTCGGTGGCCGGGTCGTGGGGGGCAGGGGCGAGGTGCTGCGCCTGGCCCTGATGGGCGGCAACCAGCTCGAGCTCTCGGTCGATGAGATCGAGAGCGCCGTGTTCGCTGGACGTATCCCTCCCGACTGGGCCGGGACCTTGGCCGGCGCCGCCGAGGGAGACGTGCTCTATCGTTGGCGCGGTGACGGTCTCGACCCGGTGGGCGGCACGATCCTGTCCTTCGATGGCGAGGGCGTGGAGTTCGAGGGGGAGGAGCTCGGCGCCCGAGTCTTCCCCTGGCACGAGGTCGCGGCGTTCTTCGTCGAGACGCTCGAACCGACGAGCCTGCGGAACAGTGCCGCCCCGACGGTCGTCGTCGACCTGCTCGACGGCTCGCGCCTGCGCGGACCGCTGGTGCGCCTCTCCGGGGCTGGCTGCCAGATGCGCACGGCGGGGGGCCGACCCTTGCGCCTTGCGCTCGAGACCGTTTCCGAGATCCTGGTCGAGGACGACCGACTGCGTTTCCTCTCGGACCTGCGACCGATTGAGGCCCTGGCGGCCTCGCCTTTCGGGGACGAGCTGGGCATGCGCTGGCCGCACCGGATCGACGCCTCGGTCAGCGGCGGGCCCATGCGGGCGGGAGGGCGCACCTACACGCGCGGGATCGGCGTCCACGCGCCGAGCGCCTTGACCTGGGCCCTGGAGGGGGAGTGGAGCGAGCTGCGGGGGGCGGTGGCCGTCGATGACGAGGTGCTGCGCCTGGCGGCGCATGGCTCCGTGCGTTTCGTGCTGCGCACCGATGGTGACCTGCGCTGGAGGAGTGAAGTCGTGCGCGGTGGCGACGCGCCGCTCCCCCTCCCGCCTTTCAGTCTGGCGGGTGTGGAGACTCTGACCCTGGAGGTCGAGATGGCCGATGACTTGCACATCGCCGACCGGGCCGACTGGCTGCGCATGATCCTCGTGCGCTGACGGTCAGCAGCTTCACGAGCTAAGCCCGTCATGAGGAGCAGCCCTTCTCGTCGCTGCGAGGAGCGGAAAACCTAACAGGCTGACGGCATGCCCCCTCCGGCGCGGGGGCTGGTGGCGGACCCGGTCTACAGCAGGCAGCGGTAGTAGACGCCGATGTTGCCACCCGATCGCTTCGCGTGCCGCAGGGCGATCTCGGAGTGCTGGCGCAGGGTCTCGACCGAGTCCAGGTCGGAGCCGTCGAAGGTTTCGAACCCGAGGCTGGCACCGACGATCACCTCGCGCTCCCCGCGGCCGATGTGTCCCGATAGGGCCTCGATCGATCTGCGCAGGCGCGAGACGACCTTGGCCGCGTCCACCTGATCGGTGTACGGCAAGAGGACCGCGAACTCGTCCCCGCCCAGGCGGCCGCCGATGTCCTCCGCCCGCAGGGAGTGCTTGATGACGTCCCCGACGCGCGAGATGACCAGGTCGCCGACCGTGTGGTCGAACTCCTTGTTGATGCGGCCGAAATCGTCGAGGTCGAGGATCACCAGGGCCAGCTGCAGTTCGTGGCGCTGGGCCGCCGAGAAGTGCTCCGTTAGGCGCGCCTGGAACACCCGCGGACGCAGGAGCTCCGTGCGGTCATCGTGGGACGCCCGATAGCGCAGGTCGTCCACTTCCTCGAGGGCATTGACCCTGATCAGGAGGTGCTCGATGCGCACGAGGAACTCCGTGGGCTCTGCATCGCGATGGATGAGATCCCAGGTGGGTTCGTTCAGAGTACGGGCCGCTTCCATGGCCGGGACCGGGTCCCCGCTGTCGATCACCAGTAGGATCGGAACGACATCCCGTTCACCTCGCAGGCGGTCGACCTCCTCCAGCTCGACCTGGCCTCCGGCGGAGAGGGGATCGATGACGATCAGGTCCGGCAGGCGCGCGGTCAGGATCTCGCGCGTCTGGCGCGGGGAGCGGGAGATCTCGATCTCCAGCTCGGCTTCTTGGGCGATGGCGGAGAGGGTCTGCTGCAGTCCTTCGCCGCGGTGGTCACAGATGAGGATCATGGTGCAATGGGGCCCGGAGGCCTCCGGGAGGCGCCTGTGGGCGTTCCCACGGGGCGCGGCGTGCCCCATTCGGAGTATATCCCGCCTCGGCTCCTGAGGCGGGGCGGGCAAGGACCCGGGGACACGAGGGCCTGTGGGGGGCTTGGACATGCGCCCCTCCCGCCGGTAGACTCCGTCCTCGGAGGAACCCCGTGCCAGTAGCGCGGGGTTTCGTTGTGGACGAACGCCCCGGCCTCCGCTGGTGTGATTTTGTTCGTGTACTTTTCGTTCTACATCTCCCCCTTCAACCCGCTTCTCCCCCTCGAGCAGTCGCTCGATCCCCGGGGTCCCCGCGTTCCTATTCATTAACCGTCCATGGAGACTGCAAGCGTAACCAGCCTGATCGAGGCAGGTGTGCACTTCGGATGCCGCGTGTCGCGGTGGAATCCGAGGATGGCGCCGTTCATTTACGGCCGGCGCAACCTGATCCACATCATCGACCTGCGCCAGACCCTACGGGGTATCGTTCGAGCGCAGAACATCCTCTACCACCTCGCCGCCGAGGGCTCGAGCGTCCTCTGGGTCGGCACCAAGCGCCAGGTCCGAGGTGTGATCGCCGAGACCGGCGAGCGCACCGGAATGCCTACTGTCACCGAGCGCTGGATCGGTGGGACCCTGACGAACTTCTCCGTCATCCGCAGCCGCCTGCGGCGCCTCGAGGAACTCGAGCGCATGGAGGAGGACGGGGCCATCGACCAGTACTCCAAGAAGATGATCGCGAGCCTGCGGCGTGAGCGCAGGAAGATCACCCGCAACCTGGGGGGCATCCGTGAGATGACCTCCATCCCCGGTGCGATGGTGGTCGTCGATCCAGCGCGCGAGTACAACTCCGTGCGCGAGGCGCGCAAGATGGGCCTGGTGGTCATCGGACTGCTCGACACCGACTGCGATCCGAGCCAGGTCGACATCGTCATCCCGGGCAACGACGACGCGCTGAAAGCGGTGCGCCTGCTGGTCGAGCAGCTCGCCGAGGCCGTCGAGGAGGGCTGCGCGAACCACCGCGAGCGCATGGCCGCCGCCGGCTCCGCCGAGAGGCACGAGGACGACGACACCGCTACCGGCGAGGGCGGCGAGCCGCGGCCCACCCGACCGATCCGCGAGATCCCCCCCCTGGTTCGCCTCCAGAGTGATGATCAGGAGACTGCGGAGACTGCGGCGGCGGAGACTGCGGCGGCGGAGACTACGGCGGCGGAGTCCTCGCCCGTGGAGGCATCCGCGGTGGTCGCCCCGGAAGGGGCAGAGAATGCCGCTGTCGAGGTTGAGAGCTCGACCAACGTCGAGGAAGAAACGAGCTGAG
>DASCMO010000186.1:0-8512 GCA_036010965.1 Planctomycetota bacterium
AGCCCGCGCCCTCCCTCCGCTGCGCCGATCAGAGGCTGGACGCCAGCGTCCGACCCGGGCTCGCTACAGGCCTCGATCACCTGCCAGCAGTAGACCGCGTCGGCCAGAGCGCGGTGGCGCGGCCCGTCTTCCAGGCCGAGCAGCTCGACCAGCGTGCCGAGCTTGTGATCGGGCGCGTCGGGGAGCGCCTTGCGCGCCAGGATCAGGGAGTCGATGAAGGCTCCGGGCGGCGGCACGAGCTGCCAGCGCGCGTACTCGTAGGCCAGGACCCGGGCGTCGAACGGCGCGTTGTGGGCCGCCATCCAGGACTCTCCCGTCCAGGCGGCGAACTCGCCGAGGACCTCGGCCGGCGTGGGCGCGTCGCGCACGTCGTCTTCCTCGATCCCGTGGATCGCCGTGGCGTCGGGGTCGATCTCGACCTCCGGGCAGACCAGGCTCTCGAACTGGTCCACGATCTCGCCGTCCTGGACTCGCACGGCGCCCAGCTCCAGCAGGTGCGGCGCAACCCGGAGGTTTGCGGTCTCCGTGTCGAGGATTACGATCGGTTCACTCATGGTCGGCAGGCGATGGCCAGCCCGGCATGGTACCCACGGTCAGCGTCGGCGACAACGAATGCGGTCAGCGATCCGTGCGATAGCCAGGGGCGCTCAGCCGACGAGGGCCTCGAACTCCGGTGACCCCCGCAGGATCTCCAGGTCGGTGTTGTTGCGCAGTTCGCTGCGGATGTAGAAGCCGCGTGCGTGCGCCTTGCCCAGCTGGTCGATGGCCTCGGACACGTTCCCGATGACCGCGAGCACGCACCCGGCATGGTAGCTCGTGTAGCCGTCCTTCGGAGAGATCTCAAGGGCGGCCTCGACTTCCCGCCGGGCCTTTGCATGGGATCCGATGCGCCCCAGCAGCAGGGCCATGTGCAGGCGCGCTTCCTGGTTGTCCGGGTTCTTCTCGATCTCCTCCCGTGCCTCCGCGATCCCTCGCTCCGCCAGCGCCTCGACGTCCTCGTGGTGCTCGAGTCGCCTCAAGACGGTGTAGAGGTGGTCGAAGGAGCCGATGTGGCTCGGCTTCAGCTTGACCGCCCGCTGCAGGAGGGGCTCGGCGTTCTCGAAATTCCCCTCGCGGGCCAGGACGGCGCCCAGGAGGCGATGCGCGAGCCACTCGGTCTCGTCGCTCTGGATGGCGACCCGGTACTCGCGCTCGGCGTCGGTGGAGTGGCCGCTCAGGTGGTAGGCGAAGCCCAGGGAGGTGTGGGCCTCGGCGCAGTGGGGCTCGAGTGCCAGGGCGTGCCGCGAATGCTCGCGAGCTTCGGCGAGGAAGCCGGAGTCGCCGTCCCAGTAGAGGTACTTGCGTACCATCGCCTCGGAGAGACCGGCGTGCGCCTTGGCGCAATAACGGTCGGCTGTGATCGCGGACCGGAAGCCGTAGATCGCGGACATCAGGTGCTTGGTCGTGCCGCGCAGGAGCTGGTCGTGGGCCCTGCGGGCGAGAGCGAGGGCCTTGCCCCCATCCCTGCGGCTGCCCTTGCTGGGGGTCAGGGAGAAATCGGTCAGGCGCTTCTTCACGCGCCGCACCGCCGTGCGCACCAGGTTCGCCTGCAGGGACCATTCGTTGGGGTCCGAGCCCTCGACCAGGTCGCTGGTGCTCTCGCGCGAGGCGTGTGCGTCTGCATGGGGGGAGCAGCGCTCCAGATTCAACACCAGCTTGCCGTGGGACTCGTGGACCTCAAGCGTGGTTCGCAGCACATAGTCGAAGCGCTCTCCCTCGCTGATGACGTCGTTCTCGCGCAGGGCGACATCGACTCCCTTGATGCGTGTCAGCTCCGATGCGAGGTCCTTGCGGAGACTTCCGGCGATCACGGCGCAATCCCGCTCGCTCGCTCCGCAGGAAATGGGCGGGATCAGGAGCCGGGCCTCCAGGCTCTCGGACTCCGTTCCAGAACTGCGCGCCGTCGCATTCACGGATCGGATCGCATTGCGCGCCTCCTTGCCGTCGGTGAAGCGGTCCTCCGGAAGGGGTTTCAGGCAGCGCAGGATGAACTCCTCCAAATGGGCCGGGAAGCCCTGGCGGATGTGCGAGGGACGCCGCGGGTTCCCGTCGAGGATCCCCATGCAGACCTCGGGGAAGCTCTTGCCGGGGAACGGCAGCGCGCCCGTCATCACGTGGTAGAGCACCGATCCGAGGGAGAAGATGTCGGAGGCGGCGTTCAATTCGTCGCCACGCACCTGCTCGGGCGACATGTAGAGCACGGTCCCGACCAGCATTCCGTGCTGGGTTATCGAGGACTCGTCCGACGCCCGGGCGATGCCGAAGTCGAGCAACTTCACCTTCCCGTCGTCGAGCAACATGATGTTGCCGGGCTTCAGGTCGCGGTGGATGATCCCGTCCGCGTGTACTCCCTCAAGGGCCTCGGTGATCTGCTCCGCGATGCTCCGGCACTCTTCGTAGCCGAGTATCTGGTCCTTCAAGACCTTGTCCAGGGTGCGTCCGGGCAAGTACTCCATCACGATGAAGGAGGTCCCCTGGTCCTTCCCGTACTCGTAGATGGTCGCGATGTTCTCGTGGCGGAGCCCGCTGGCGTGGATCGCCTCGCGGTGGAAGCGCTCGTCCGCGGCCGGGTCGATCTCGGCGTGGGCACGCAGGATCTTCAGGGCCACCGTGCGTCCGAGGTCGATGTCCTTGGCCTTGTAGACCTCACTGAGGGGGCCTTCCCCGAGCCGGTCCCGCTCGGGGTCGAATTCGAAATGTGCGAATCGCATCGGGGACTGGGGATCCCGTGCGGCCGTTCTCCGACCGTCACTTGCCTTCCATTCTACCGGTTCGCTAGCCATCTGCGGGGGGGCGGGCGGGCGGTCTCCGAGGGAGGCCGCCTGCTGCGATCTCCTAGGTCACCGCGGGAAGCGTGTTACGGCTGATTTCTTCGCTCCGGTCGGGGCGGGCCCGGGAATCGGGGCCACGGTCGCACGATTCCGCCGCCGGCCTGAACTCAGGGCAGCAGGTGGTCGAGGCCGTGGATCAAGGAGCCGCCGAAGAAGCCCGTGGCCGCGACCGCCAGGGCGCAGACGCACAGGACCGTGCGCGTCAATCCGTCGGGGCGCGCCGCGCCGGAGCGCAGGCCGCGCTCGAGGAGCCAGGCCAGGGCGAGGGCCAGCAGTGCGGTGGCGACCCCAAGCCAGCGGTGGGTCGTGAGCATCCAGCTCGCGCGCACGTCGAGGGCGTTGATCCAACCCAGGGCGGCGGCCGCCACGGCGCTCGCCGCGCCGACGTGCACGCAAAACCGCGCGGAGCTGCGGGCTCCGAGGGCGAGTGCGAGGACCGCGACCAGCAGCAGGGCGATAGGGAAGTGGGCGACCATCGGGTGTAGCCGACCCACCCAGGATCGCCCGCGCTCCCAGGGCGACGGGGCCGCGGGCGATTCGGCGGCGTCCTCCTCGCCGCCGTCCTCGGCCGCGGGCAGGGGGGCGCCGATATCGATCCACCAGCGGATCAGGGCCAGCTCGTCCAGGCTCATGGGCCCCGCTTCGGAGTCCACGGGCGGCATGCGGATGTCCGGATCGGGGTCGGTCAGGCTCACCCAGAGGGAGATGTCGGCCAGGTCGTCGCTCTCGGCGTAGTCCTCGATTTCCACCCAGTCGGGCACCCACTGCTCGTGGTCGCGTACGTCCTCGATCCAGTTGCGCGCCTTCTTGTTGCCCGGGCCGGGGGAGTGGCATTCGACGCAGCGCTCCACCATCAGCTCGGTGGCGCGCTCGGCGAGGTCGTCGGTCTCGTCGGCGGCGGCGACGAGGGCGAGGGAAGCGAAGAGGGTTGCGATCACGGGCGGCGAGGGGCGGGGATTGGCTGAGAGAGCGATGCGAGGGGCCATCCTGGCAGAACCGATGGCGGGCCGCACGCTTCGCCTGAGCTTGCGCCATAATGCGAGGGTGCGAGTTCGGTGCGCGGGCGGGTCCCATCTCCTCGGGCGAACTGCTAGGCTCCTGTCCGTGGGGCGCCAGCGCGCCCCGAACATCACAGCGTTGATGCAGGTCTTCATCCCCAAGGAGAGTCTTCCGGGCGAGGCGCGCGTGGCCGCGACGCCGGAAACCGTGGCGCGCCTCGTGAAGCGTGGCGTGAAGGTCGTAGTGCAGGCCGGAGCCGGGGAGCGCGCGTTCTTCAACGACGAGGCCTACCGGACCGCGGGGGCCGAGGTCGTCGACGCTCCAGCGCCGACTGCAGCGGCCCTGGTGGCGCGCGTCCAGCCGCCTTCTGAGGAGGAGATCCAGGCCCTGCACGAGGGCAGCGTGCTCGTGAGCCACATCTTCGCGACCGCCGCCCGCGCTCGGGCGGAGCAGATCGCGGCGCGCGGGGTGACGACCTTCGCCATGGAGCTCATTCCGCGCACCAGCCGCGCCCAGACCATGGACGCCCTCAGTTCCCAGGCCACGGTGGCGGGCTACAAGGCGGTCATCCTGGCGGCCGCTCACCTCGACAAGCTTTGCCCGCTGTTGATGACCGCCGCCGGAACGGTCAAGCCCGCCCGCGCAGTCATCTTCGGCGCCGGCGTCGCCGGCCTGCAGGCCATCGCGACCGCCCGCCGCCTGGGGTGCGTGGTCGAGGCGACCGACATCCGCGCGGCTGCCAAGGAGCAGGTCGAGAGCTTGGGCGCGCGCTTCATCGACGTGCCCGGTGCAGAGGACATGGAAGACGAGCGCGGCTACGCGCGCGAGGCCGACGAGGAGTTCTTGCAGCGCCAGCGCGAGGAGGTCGCGCGGCGCGTCGAGGGAGCGGACATCGTGATCACGACCGCGCAGATCCCCGGGCGGCCCGCGCCGCGGCTCGTGGGGGAGGCCCTCGTGCGCTCGATGCGCCCCGGCAGCGTGATCGTGGACCTGGCGGTAGAGAGCGGCGGAAACTGCGAGCTCTCGGTCCCCGGCGAGATCGTCGAGCGCTTTGGCGTGAAGGTCATCGGCCTGCGGAACCTGCCGGCGGGCGTTCCCCGCGACGCGAGCCTGCTCTACGCCAAGAACGTCTTTGCCCTGCTCGGGCTGATGTTCGACGGCGAGGGCGCTTTCGCCCTGGACCTCGAAGACGACATCCTGGCCGGGTGTCTCCTGACGCGCGGCGGCGAGATCGTTCACGCCCCGACCTTGGAGCAACTCGCGGCGGGGGCGGGGCGTGACGCTCATCTCGCTCTTCACCCTGCCCGTCGGAGCCCTCTTCGGTGAGGGGACCGGTGGCTTCCTGATCGTCGGCCTGTGGGTCTTCCTGCTGGCGATCTTCGTCGGCATCGAGCTGATCACCAAGGTCCCGCCGACCCTCCACACGCCCTTGATGTCGGGAGCCAACGCGATCAGCGGCATCACCCTCGTGGGCGCTCTCTCCTGCGCCGCGGCGGAGTTTCCGCAGGCGGGCCGCGTCCTCGGCTTTCTGGCCATCACTCTCGCCACGATCAACGTCGTCGGCGGCTTCCTCGTCACCGACCGCATGCTCGGCATGTTCGGCTCCGCCGGGCGCGGCAAGAAGAGCGGCGACTGAGCCGATGGGCACTTTCACGATGGAGAGCCCGCTCATCCAGGGCGCCTACATGGCGTCGGCCCTGCTGTTTATCCTGGGCATCGAGCGTCTGGCGCGCGTGCGCAGCGCTCGCTCGGGGAACCGCATCGCGGCCCTGGCCATGTTCGTGGCGGTCGTCGCCACGACCTTCGCCCTGTGGGGAGACGCCGAGCGCGAGACCCTGTGGGCGATCCTGGCCGGCGGCGTGGCCCTCGGTTCGGTGATCGGCTTCGTGCTGGCCAGGCGCGTGGCGATGACGGCCATGCCCGAGCTGGTCGCGCTCTTCAACGGACTGGGGGGCGCGGCGTCGATGCTGGTCGCCTGGGCCGAGCTGGAGCGCGCCCGCGCGGCGTGGCCTACGGGCGCGAGCGCGGCTGCCTGGCTTCCATCGACGATGGTGTCCCTGCACGGCCCGCTCTTCGTCATCGCGGCGGCGCTCTCGATCCTGATCGGCGCGGTCACCCTCTCGGGCAGCTTCGTGGCCTACGGGAAGCTGGCGGGGAAGATCCGCGGCGCGCGCCTCGGGCCCCTGGGGATCCGGCCCTTGAACGCCGTCTTGCTCGTCGCGGCCCTGGCCGCCGCCGGGGCCGTGGGCTTCGCCTTCGCCGGCGACCCCGAGGGCGTGACCTGGGCGATCTACGCCCTCGTCGGGCTGACCCTGCTGCTGGGCGTAGGCCTGGTGGTCCCGATCGGCGGCGCGGACATGCCGGTCGTGATCTCGCTGTTGAACTCCT
Organism: Planctomycetota bacterium; assembly: GCA_036010965.1. Taxonomy (GTDB): domain Bacteria; phylum Planctomycetota; class UBA1135; order UBA1135. Next base: position 6,258 of record DASCMO010000186.1, read on the forward strand.
ACTCGGGGCTCGCGGCCTGCGCGACGGGCTTCGTCTTGCAGAACAACCTGCTGATCGTGGCGGGTTCGCTCGTCGGCGCTTCGGGCTTGATCCTGACCAAGATCATGTGCCGCGCCATGAACCGCTCTCTGGCGAACGTACTCTTCGCGGGCATCGAGGCGGGAAGCGCGGGCGGCGACCAGGAGTACACGGGGGTCAAGTCCACCTCGGCCGCGGAGCTGGCGATGGTGCTGGACGCCGCCCAGTCGGTGATCTTCGTTCCCGGCTACGGCCTGGCGGTGGCTCAGGCTCAGCACAAGGTTCAGGAGTTGGCGGCCATGCTGGAGGGCCGCGGCTGCGAGGTGCGCTACGCGATCCACCCGGTCGCGGGTCGCATGCCCGGGCACATGAACGTGCTGTTGGCGGAGGCCAGCGTGCCCTACGAGCGGCTCTTCGAGCTCGACGAGATCAACGGAGACTTCAAGAACACCGATGTGACGATCGTGGTGGGGGCCAACGACGTCTGCAACCCCGGAGCCTACGAGGAGGGCTCGGCCATCGCGGGCATGCCCGTGCTCGACGTCTGGGACTCGCGCACGGTCGTGGTCATCAAGCGCTCCCTGAGCCCCGGCTACGCGGGCATCAAGAACGAGCTCTTCGAGCGCGACAACGCCCTGATGCTCTTCGCGGACGCCCGCGCGGCGATCGATGAGACGATCAGCGAGTTCAACGACCTCTAGGATCCCGACGGTAGTTGCTACCGTGGCGCCGTGGACTCCCCCCGCTCAGCAGGCCCCGGGTCGCCGCGCACCGGGCCGCTCGGACACCGGGTCTTTTCCCTGGGGGAGTTGTTTGGGATCCGCATCGGCGTCGATGCGAGCTGGCCGCTGATCTTCGCGCTGTTGTGCCTCGCGTTCGCACAGAGCTTCGGGGCGCGCCATGAGGACTGGTCTGCGGCGTTGCGATGGACCGTGGGCATCGCGGCCAGCGCGATCTTCTTCGGCTCGGTGCTCCTGCACGAGCTCGGGCACAGCCTGACCTCTCGGGCCCTGGGCCTGCCGGTGATCGCGATCACCCTCTTCCTTTTCGGCGGCGTGGCCCAGCTCTCGGGAGAGCCCGCCCGGCCTCGCGATGCGTTCATGATCGCCGTGGCCGGGCCGGCCGTGAGCCTCTTTCTCGGTCTGTGCTTCCTGCTCGCCTGGCTGGTCCTGCCCGCCGATCTGTGGGCCGGGACCGTCGCCTCGCTCTGCCAGCAGCTCGGCGTGCTCAACATCCTGATCGCCGGCTTCAACGCCGTCCCCGGTTTCCCCCTCGACGGCGGCCACGTCCTGCGCGCGATCCTGTGGGGTGCGACCGGCGACTTCCAGCGCGCCACGCGCATCGCCGCCGGGGTGGGGGCCTTCTTCGCCCGCGTGCTGATCGTCACCGGCCTGGCCCTGGTGTTCTTTGCCGGCTGGTATGCGATGGGTGCCTGGCAGGTCTTGATCGGCTGGTTCTTGCTGCGCGCCGCGCGCTCGAGTGCTACCCAGACCGTATTGCGCTCTGCACTCGACCACTTGCGCGTGGAGGACGTGATGAGCACCGAGTTTGTCACGACCGAGGGCTACACGAGCGTCGCGGACGCCCTGGAAGGCCCTCTGGCCGACTCGACCCGCTCTTCGGTCTTCGTGATCGAGGGCGGCGAGCTGATCGGCGTGCTGACTCCCTCCGACATCGAGGCCCTGGCCCCCGGCCGCCGGCCCTTCGTGCCGCTCCGCTCGGCCATGACGCCCCGCTCGCGCATGGTCGGCGTCTCGGGGCGCGAGAAGGTGCTGGACGCCCTGTTGTTGATGGGAGAGCTGGGCGTGGACGAGCTGTGCGTGTTCGCCGAGGGCGTCCCCATGGGGGAGATCCGGCGCGAGCAGGTGCAGGCCGAGGCGGGGAAGCGGGCCGGATGATGAGTTCCCTCCTCGACGCGCTGGCCCCTGGGTATCCTCTGCTCCTCTTCACCGTCGCTTAAAAATCGCACGCCACCCTGGTCCCCATCGCAGGCGTCCGCCCGTGGCGCCCTTTCCTCACCCTCGAGTCCAAGGAGATTCCAGACGTGTACTCCAAGACAGCTGATCGCTTCCGTTTTGCGCTCCTCGCCCTCCTGACTCTCGCTTGCCCGCCGGTCCTGGCGAGCGCGTCGAGCGACCCCGGCGGGGAGAGCGAGATCCCCACGCCGACCGCCGATTCCGCGGGAGTGGGCGGGAACTGGAGCACGGCGAGCGGCCTGGCCTGGACCGGGGCCGACG
>DASCMO010000187.1:0-22176 GCA_036010965.1 Planctomycetota bacterium
GGCGCTGGCGGTAGTGCCGTGGACGCTGGCGGTAATGCCGTGGACGCTGGGCAGGCCGCCGGAGATGGCGAGCTGACCCTGCGCTCCCTCGCCGCCTGGGTGGGCAACGAGCTCTTCAGCGAGCAGCGCGCCGGCCAGACCGCCGAGGTCGGCCTGGCCGCAGGGAGCACGGGCCTGGCCCTCTTCCGGCGCCTGTTCGGCTCGGCTCTGGCCTTCGGGACTTTCTGCCTCCTGCTGCCGATCTACACCTACTTCCTGCTCTTCGAGCTCGAGCGCATCCACCGCTTTGTGCAGCACTACCTCCCGCGCCGCGAGCGCACGCGCCTGGTGCGCGTCAGCGGTCAGATCGGCGAGGTGCTGGCTAACTTCTTCCGCGGTCGCCTCTTGGTGTGCCTGATCAAGGGCCTGTTGCTTTCGATCGGGCTGGCCCTGCTGGGCGTCGACTACGCCTTGCTGCTCGGCTTGTGCGGGGGCTTTATGGCCTTGATCCCCTTCGTCGGCCCGCTCATCGCCGGGATCGCGGCCTTCTTCCTGGCGCTGTTGGGGCACGACCTCGTCGGCGCCCTCTGGCGGGTGCTGCTGGTCTTCTGTCTGGCGGAGGTGATCGAGGGCTACGTCCTGATCCCGAAGATCCTCGGAGACAGCCTGGGCCTGCACCCGGTGGTCGTCCTGGCGGCGGTCTTCGTCGGCGGCGCCGCCCTGGGGATGCTCGGTTTTCTGCTCGCCCTGCCGATCGCCGCGACGGCCATCATCCTCGTGCGCGAGCTCGTCCTGCCGGCCCTCGAGGACCTGGCCGAGGAGACCTGAGCGGGCCGGCTCTCAGTGGTCCAGGCGGCTGAGGATGCCCGTCAGAAGTTCCAGGGTCTCGGCGGTCAGCTTGCCGTTCTCGCTTCGGGCCGCGGCCAGCAGGGCCAGGGCGTCGCGCACGCTGCGGCGCTCCTCCTCGCTTCTGGCGTGCGCGGCGACGGTTGCTTTCGACCCTTCGCCCTCCTCGAGTCGGCCGTCGAAGGTTCTGGCGTAGGCCTCGATGTCCCAGGCTGAGCGGCCCAGCTCCTCGAACACGACCTCGATCGCGCGCTGGAGCTGGCGATCTTCCTGGTAGTCGCCGCCGAAGGGGAAGGCCGCCCCGCGCTCGTCCTGAACCCGGCGGCGGATCTCGGTCCGCAGCAACAGGCGCAGGTCCTGCAGCGGAAGGAGTGTGCCGAGGCCGGCGTGGAATTCCGCGAGGCCCGGGTAGCGCGAGGTGTCGTCCCCGTCGCCGTAGGCCAGCTCCTCAAGCAGGTCGCGCTGCAGCTCCCAGTGGTCGGCGACCCAGGAGCGGATCTCGCCCTCGGCGCGCAGATCCCGGACCTCCTCCAGCTTCCACTGCTCCCAGCGCCGCTGATCCACCTCGTGGTCGGGCACGACTCCGCCGGGGCTCACGATCTTGCCCTCCTCGTCAAACTCACGGTGGATCGAGCGTCCCGAGGGCAGCAGGTAGCGGGCGACGGTCAGCTTGACGCGCGGAGCGAAGTCGAACTCTCCGTTTTCGTTCCAGTCGCGGGTGATCGTCTCCCAGTTGTCGAAGCGCCCGTTGCCGTTCTCGTCTTCGAAGCGGTCGTCGCGCTCACCGCGCACGGGGATCAGGTTCTGGACCGATCCCTTGCCGAAGCTGCGCTGCCCCACGAGCACCGCGCGTTCGTGGTCCTGGAGGGCCCCCGAGACGATCTCCGAGGCCGAGGCGCTGAAGCGGTTGATCAGCACCACCACCGGGATGTCGGCGCCGACGAGCGCCTCGCGCAGGGTGTGCAGGCGCTCGGGGGCCCGGACCCTGCTCTCGGTTGTCACCACCAGTTGTTCCGCGGGCAGGAACAGGTCGGCGACGGCGCGCGCCTCGTTCAGGAGCCCGCCGGGGTTGTTGCGCAGGTCCAGGATGACGCCCGCGACCTGCTCGCCGGTCAGCAGATCGATCAGGGTGCGCGCCAGCTCCTGGCTGGCGACGCCGGAGAACTGGGTCAGCTCCACCAGGGCGATGCGTCCGGGCAGGATGTCTGAGTGCACGGGCGGGATGGTGATCAGGTCGCGCTGGATCACGACCGCCATCTCCTCGGTCGGCCGGTCTATCAGGGCCGAGTCCATCCCGCGCCGCCAGATGTAGAGCTTGACGTCCGTGCCGGGTTTGCCCTTGAGCTTGCGGATGATCTCATCAGAGGGCTTGCCCTGCCCGTTCTCGATGGTCGGCCACTCGTCGATGCGCACGACCTTGTCGTCGCTCACCAGTCCGCCCTTGTAGGCGGGCCCGGAGTAGATCGGGCGCGTGATCGTGAACAGGCCGTCGGCGGGGTCTGTCCGGACGTAGGCGCCGATCCCGCCGTACTCGCCGTCGAGCTCCTGCTGGAACTTGGTGAAGACCTCCTCGCTGAGGTAGTTCGAGTGGTTGTCGAGGCTCTGCAGCATGCCTTGCAGGCCCGCGTCGATCAGGGGGTCGCGCTCGGCGTGGGGCAGGTCGCCCTCGATGTGCCGGCCCTGGATGAGCTGGATCATGCGCTCGAACTTCTCGAGGTCGCGCGGCGGTCCCTGTTGTGTGAGGGCCTGGTCGAGGCGCTCGCGCTGGTTGCGGTTCTTGCTGGCCCAGTAGGCGCGGGTGCGCTCCACCTGCAGAAAGGCGTCGGCCAGGAGGCCGGCCTCGCCGGGTGTGCGGGCCAGTCGTTCGAGCTCGTCGCGGGCCGTCTCCAGGTCGCGCGCGCGAGCGAGGGCCAGGGCGGCCTGGCCGCGCAGACCAGGGTCGGAGGAAGCGAGGAACGAGAGCATTTCGGAGCGCGCGGCGCGCTTGTCGCGTCCGCTCCCCAGGCGCCAGGTCGTTACGGCCAGCTCGAGGCGCGTGGCGGGCTCGCGCACGGCGTCGCGCGCTCCGGCCAGCAGGCGCGCCACCAGATCCTCGCGGGTCTCGGGCTCGAGCAGGTGAAAGCTCGGGTCAGCCAGCAGGCCCGCGGCCCCGCGCACGACGGCCTCGTCCTCGCTGCTGAGCAGGGGTCCGAGGCGCGCGGCGACGGCGTCCCAATCTGGTTCGTCGAGGTTGAGGCGCGCGGCTGCCAGGAGCAGCAGGCCCCGGGGCGCAAGGGAGTCGCCCTCGAGCAAGTGGTCGAGGGCCGCCGCCAGCGCCCCTTCGGGCAGGTCCGCCGCCAGGATGGAGAGGGCGTGGGCCTCGACCCACAGGCGCGGGACTTCCAGGTCGCCGGCCGCCCTGGCGCGCTCGGCGACCAGGGAACTGAGATCTCCGGGGTCCTGGCCCACGGACACGGGCAGGAGTGAGGCGAGGGAGAGCAGGAAGGTGATTCCGATCATGAGGGGTCGGGTTTCCAGGGCGGTGGCTTTTCAGGGTGCGACCGGGCGCCCCGGCCGGGGCGCCCAGGTGCGCTATCGGCCCAATCTACGGCTGGCTTTGATCAGGGATCGGTTCCAGGTTGAAAAAACCCGTGGACGGTGTGGACGGGGCCATGTCGGGGGGGGGAGTTGGCCTGGGGCGTGCCGCGCGGGCCTGCTAGGATGGCGCGCGGCGGCACGGGAGCATGACGGACCAGGAAGAGAGAGAACTCGGGCACCTGCGTCCCGGGCCGGAGGGGCCTGAATCGCGCATGGTCGATGTGAGCGCCAAGACTCCCAGCCAGCGGGAGGCCCTGGCCGGGGCCCGGGTGCGCTTCCCGGCGGGCGTGCTCGAGCGCGTTCTGCGCGAGGGGGGCCCCAAGGGTCCGATCACTGAGGTGGCGCGAACTGCGGGCATCCTGGCCGCCAAGCGCACGGCGGAACTGATCCCCATGTGCCACCCCCTGGGCCTGGACCTGGTGGATGTGCGCTTCGAGCGCGCCGACGAGGACCCCGACCTGCTCCTGATCCGCTGCCGGGCGGTGTGCAGCGGTCGGACGGGGGTCGAGATGGAGTGCCTGGTGGGGGCCGGGATCGCCGCCCTGACCGTGATCGACATGACCAAGGCCCTCTCGCCGGCCATCGCGGTCGAAGAGCTGCGCCTGCTCGAGAAGCGCGGCGGCAAGAGCGGGCCCTGGCTGGCCGACCCGGGCTCCTGAGCCCCGGCGGTTTCGGCGGCCCTTCCCGGGCGCTATCCTCAGCGACCCGCGATGTCCCTCCCCCGACCTCCCGCCCCGAGCCTTCCGAGATGATCGACCTGAAACTGCTCCGGCGCCTCGTGCGCCTCATGACTGGAGCCGGAATCACCGAGCTGGAGATCGATGACGCTCCCAGCGGGGTGCGTGTGCATCTCAAGCGCGGAGGCGAGGGCAATGGTGGAGTCGTTCAGCCCATGCTGCAGGTCCTTCCGGGCGCGGCCGTGCCGCTCACCGTGCCCGTGGCAGGCGCCGGCGCGGCGGCGCCTGAGGCCGTCGGCGAGGCCGAGATCCCCTCTGGCCACGAACAGATCGTGAGTCCCATGGTGGGCACCTTCTACCGCTCCGCCTCGCCCGACTCGGATCCCTTCGTCGATGTGGGCAGCTCGGTCGACGAAGAGTCCGTCATCTGCATCATCGAGGCCATGAAGGTCATGAACGAGATCAAGGCCGAATTGCGCGGGGTGGTCGTGGAAGTCCTCGTGGAGAACGGCGAGCCGATCGAGTTCGGTCAACCGCTGTTCCTCATGAAGATTTCCTAGGGACCCTGTGAACCGGCCACTCGGCACCATGACGACCTCCTCAACACCCGCTCGGCACCTGAGGTCACGGCCGGACCGGCCGCGTCTCGAGGCGCCGACCAGGCACGGATGGGATCGCCCCGGCCTCCGTAGCACTCCTTCGACGGCCTCCTAGATGTTCGGTCGCGTCCTGATCGCCAGCCGCGGAGAGATTGCCCAGCGGATCATCCGGGCCTGCCGCGAACTCGGCGTCGAAACCGTCGCGGTCTACTCCGAGGCCGACGCGGACGCGCTCTATCTGCGCCAGGCGGACGAGACGATCTGCATCGGCCCGGCGGCCGGGGGCGCTTCCTACATGAACATCCCGGCCATCATCTCCGCTGCCGAGGTGGGGGATGTGGAGGCGATCCATCCCGGCTACGGCTTCCTGGCAGAGAACGCTCACTTCGCCGAGGTCTGCAACGAGTGTCGGATCCACTTCATCGGACCCGACCCGGAGACGATCGCCGCCGTGGGCAACAAGGCCAACGCGCGCGAGCTGGCTCTCAAGGCCGGCGTCCCCGTGGTTCCCGGTTCCGATGGTCCGGTCGATGACGAGGACGAGGCGGTGCGCGTCGCGCGGGAGATCGGCTATCCGGTCATCGTCAAGGCTTCTTCGGGGGGCGGCGGGCGCGGCATGCGTGTCGCCCATAACGAGCCGAGCCTGATCAATGGCTTTCACGCCGCGCGCTCCGAGGCCCAGGCCGCTTTCGGCGACGAGACGGTCTACATCGAGCACTTCGTGGAGAACCCGCGCCACATCGAGGTGCAGGTGCTCGGGGACAAGGACGGCCATCTGATCCACCTCGGTGAGCGCGACTGCTCGGTGCAGCGTCGACATCAGAAGCTGATCGAGGAGGCGCCCTCGCACGCCATCAATGAGGAACAGCGTACCCAGCTGGGCGAGGCGGCCGTGCGCATGGCGCGCGCCGCCAACTACCACAACGCGGGCACGGTGGAGTTCCTGCTGGGGCCCTCGGGCGACTTCTTCTTCATCGAGGTCAACGCCCGCATCCAGGTCGAGCACACCGTGACGGAACTCGTCACGGGCATCGACCTGATCCAGCAGCAGCTGCTGCTGGCGAGCGGGGCGCCGCTGGAGATCACCCAGGAGCAGGTCGTGATCCGCGGCCATGCGATCGAGTGCCGCATCAACGCCGAGGACCCGGCGCGGGATTTTCAGCCCTCTCCTGGGCTGATCAAGGCCTTCGTGCCCCCTGGAGGGCCGGGGGTGCGCGTGGACAGCCACTGCTACAGTGGATATCGCATCCCGCCGAACTACGATTCGATGATCGGCAAGCTGCTGGCGCACCGTGCCTCGCGCCCGCAGGCCATCCGGACCATGCTGCGTGCCCTGGGAGAGTTCGTGATCGAGGGACCCGCGACGACCATTCCTATCCATCGCAGCGTGCTGGCCCACACGGACTTCGTGCGGGCCACGCACGACACGGGTTTCATGGAGCGCTACTTCTCCCATCCCATCTCTCTGGGGGCGGTATCGTGAGTGGTGTGCGCGCAGCGCTGGCCGTCGTTCTGAGCGCCCAGGCGTTCGCCGCCTGCGCGGGGGACATGCGCTGGCCGTACATCCCGACCCAGCGCCCCCCGGGTCCGATGGAGTCGGTCGCGTCGGACCTGGCTCCCGGCAGCAGCGGGCTGCTGCTCCCCGGCCCCGAGGAGGTGCTGGTGGTGCGCCACGCCGATCCGGTGCAGTTGCGGCCGGCGGGCGAGTTGTCGGCCTTTCCCCTGCGCTTCTACGACAAGTCGCGGCGCGTGACCGCCGGAAGCTGGGTCCACTCCGCGCCGGGCGGTCGGGCGGAGATCATCTGGCCCGAGGGCGACTCGCTGGTGCTCTTCGGTCGCACGACCGGGATCGTGGGCTCGCCCAGCCGGGGTGAGCCCCTGTTCCTTTTCTTGCAGGTCGAGCGCGCGGACATCAGCCTCTCTCGCGAGGAGCAGATCGAGCTCCCTGGCGGCGCTCTGCTCGTGGCGCGCTCGGGGCCGTTCGTGGTCGAGCGTCTGCGCGGTGATGTGCTGCGCGTGACGAACCAGTCCAAGGAGTCTGGCGAGCTCGCCTTTCGGGATCGCGTCTTCGGCCTCGACCCCGGCCAGGGGATCGACGTGCCCCTGCTCTCGATCGGTGGCGAGCCCGTGGCGCCGAATCCGGGGACGGCGATCGGTGGGGAGGCTGGTTTCTCCCTCGAGGTCCAGGGCGACGTGCAGGCGCAGGCCGTCCAGCACGGCTGGCGGGTGACCGCCGGCGGCGGTGAGCACGAGGTCGGCGCCCTGGGGGTGCGCATCCGCCTGGGGCGCGGCGAGTCCGCCCTGATGAGGAATCTGGGAGCCCTCAGCTCGATCCCGGCGGTCGGTCGGGAGGAGAGCGGGGAGGTCTTCGGCGGTGAGGAGGGCGAGCTGGAATCGGCTCCCCAGGCTCCCGAGCCGGCGCTCGAGACCGTGGTGGAAGACTCTGGCGTCGGGGAGGAGCCCGAGTTCGATAGCGAGGACTCCGACGGTGCTGAAGCGGACGACGGTGTCTCCGGCGGTGATTCCGGCGGTGATTCCGGCGGTGCTGGAGCTGGGGTTGAGGCCTCCGTAGGTGGTGATTCCGACGAGGACGAGGCGAGAGGAGGACGATGAGCGCTCCGCGCATACTGGTGACCGGTGGAGCCGGATTTCTGGGAAGCCACCTCTGTGAGCGCTTCCTCGCCGAGGGCTTCGAGGTGCTTTGCGTCGACAATCTGATCACCGGCGCCCTGGAGAACGTCGAACACCTCTTCGCCGACGCGCGCTTTCACTTCGAGAAGCGCGACGTCACCGAGTACCTGCACGTGCCCGGAGAGCTGGACGCGATCCTGCACTTCGCCTCGCCCGCGAGCCCGATCGACTACCTCGAACTGCCGATCCAGACCCTCAAGGTTGGCTCCCTGGGGACTCACAAGGCCCTCGGTCTGGCCCACGCCAAGAAAGCGCGTTTCCTGCTCGCGTCGACTTCGGAGTGTTACGGCGATCCCCTCGTGCACCCTCAATCGGAGGACTACTGGGGCAACGTCAACCCCGTCGGCCCGCGCGGTGTGTACGACGAGGCCAAGCGCTTCGCGGAGGCGATGACCATGGCCTACCACCGCTTCCACGGCGTGCGGACGCGCATCGTGCGCATCTTCAATACTTACGGGCCGCGCATGCGACTGAACGACGGTCGCGCCCTGCCGGCCTTCATGGCGCAGGCCCTCGCGAACGAACCGATGACGGTTTTCGGCGACGGATCCCAGACGCGCTCGTTCTGCTTCGTGGATGACCTGGTGGAGGGCATCTTCCGGCTCCTGAACAGTGACGAGTCCCTGCCGGTGAACATCGGAAACCCGAGCGAGATGACGATCCTCGAGTTCGCTCAGGCAGTGATCGAATGCACCGGTTCTACCTCGCAGATCGTCTTCCGCGATCTGCCGGAGGACGACCCCAAGGTGCGCCAACCGAACATCTCCAAGGCGAAGGCCCTGCTGGACTGGGAGCCCAAGGTCGACCTCACCACGGGCTTGCGCCGGACCATGGCCTACTTCGCGGAGCGCCTGGCTGCCGGGAGTGGCGAGGAGCGCGGGAGCTAGTCGTGTGCGGCATCGTGGGAGCCGTCCTGCGCGAGGGGTCGGTCCTCGACGGCCTGCTCGCGGGGCTGCGCGCCCTGGAGTACCGCGGCTACGACAGCGCGGGGGTGGCGGTCGGCGCGGACGGCGGGGTCTCGATCCGACGCCAGGCGGGGCGGCTGGAGGCTCTCGAGGCTGTGCTCGCCGACGGCGCGCTCGACGGCGCGCAGATAGGAATTGGCCACACGCGCTGGGCGACCCACGGTCCGCCGACGGCGATCAACGCCCATCCCCACACCGACGTGGGCGGGCATGTGGCCCTGGTCCACAACGGGATCATCGAGAACTACCTCGAGCTGCGCGAGGAGCTGTGCGAGCAGGGCGTCGAGTTCGTCTCCGAGACGGACACCGAGGTGTTGGCCCAGCTCGTCGGCCGCGAGCTGGCGACGGGCGCGGCCCTGGTCGATGCGGTGCGCCGCACCCTGGCGCGCGTGCGCGGCTACTATGCGATCGCCGCCCTGGCCATCGCCGACGACCGCTCCTTGGTGTGCGCACGTCAGGGCCCGCCGCTCTGCCTGGGGGTCGTCGAGGGCGGCGCGTTCCTGGCCTCCGATCCGCTCGCTCTCGTGCGCCACACCCAGGACCTGATCTTCCTCGAGGACGGCGACGTCGCCACCCTCCGGCCGGGCTTCCACGCGGTGGTCGACGAGGAGGGGAACGAGGTCCTGCGCGCGGCGGTGCGCGTCGATCTGGACGAGGAGCAGGCGGGCCGCGGATCCTACGCGCACTTCATGCTGAAGGAGATTCACGAACAGCCCGACGTCCTGGCCCGCACGGCCTTCGACCGCATCGACGAGGAGAGCGGCGAGGTGTGCTTCAGCGAGGACGGCTGGGACCCGGACCGACTGCGGGCGATCGAGCGCGTGCAGCTCCTGGCCTGCGGAACGGCGCGCTACGCCTGCCAGGTGGCGGCCTTCCAGATCGAGGGCCTGGCCGGCATTCCGGCGGATGTGGACTACGCCAGCGAGTTCCGCTACCGCTCGCCGCGGCTCAGCCCGGGCACCCTGGCCCTGGCCATCTCCCAGTCGGGCGAGACCGCCGACACCCTGGCCGCCCTGCGCCTGGCACGCGAGCTGGGCGCGCGGGCGGGGGCGATCTGCAACGTGCCCGAGAGCACCCTCGTGCGCGAGGCCGACTGCTTCCTCATGACCCGCGCGGGCCCCGAGATCGGCGTCGCGAGCACCAAGGCCTTCGTGTCGCAGATCGTCACCTCATACCTGCTGGCCGTGGCCATCGGTTGCTCGCGCGGGGAGCTCGACGCCGACGAGGGGCGCGCGCTCCTCAAGGACCTGCGGCTCTTGCGGCCGCGGCTCGCCCAGCTGCTCTCGCGTGAGACCCACGAGCGCATCGCCGACATCGCGGACCGCCACTACCAGGTCAAGGGATTCATGTTTCTCGGTCGCGGCATCCACTACCCCGTCGCCCTCGAGGGCGCCCTGAAGCTCAAGGAGATCTCCTACATGCACGCCGAGGGATACCCCGCGGGGGAGATGAAGCACGGCCCGATCGCCCTGATCGAGCCGGGGATGACCACGGTCGTGATCGCAAACAAGGGTCCGCTGGCCGAGAAGGTGCGCTCCAACCTCGAGCAGGTGCGGGCGCGCGGCGGCCAGGTGATCTGCGTCGGGTCCGATCCCGAGAGCCTCGCCCTGGCCGACGAGACGATCGAGGTCCCCGAGACCAGTCCCTGGCTCGCGCCAGTCCTGAGCGTGGCCCCGCTCCAGCTGCTGGCCTACGAGGTGGCTCTGCGCCGGGGCTGTGACATCGACAAGCCCCGCAACCTGGCCAAGAGCGTGACGGTGGAGTGAACGATGGCGAAGATCCTGGTCACCGGAGGCGCCGGCTTCATCGGCTCCCATCTCTGCGAACGCCTGCTCGCCCGTGGGGACGAGGTGGTCGTTCTCGACAACTTCAATGACTTCTACAACCCCTCGATCAAGCGCGCGAACGCGGCCGGTCTGTCGGGAGCTCGGGTGATCGAGGGGGATGTCCGAGACGCGGATGTGGTCGGACGCCTGCTGACGGAGACTCGCTTTGACGCCGTCATGCACCTGGCTGCCATGGCCGGCGTTCGGCCCTCCCTCGAGAACCCCCTGTACTACGAGGACGTCAACGTGCGGGGCACCTTGATCCTCCTGGAAGCACTCCGGCGTTCGCCGGGCACGCGCATGATTTTCGCCTCTTCGTCAAGCGTCTACGGGAGCAACGAGAAGGTCCCCTTCGAGGAGTCGGACGACATCCATCATCCCGTCTCCCCCTACGCGGCCACCAAGCGATCCGCAGAGCTGCATTGCTTCACCTACCACCACCTGTACGGGATCCCCACCACCTGCCTGCGCTTCTTCACCGTCTACGGGCCGCGCCAGCGCCCTGAGATGGCCATCCACAAGTTCGTGCGCGCGGTCCTGGCGGGTGAGTCGATCCCGGTCTTCGGGGACGGATCGACGCGCCGTGACTACACCTTTGTGGACGACATCGTCGACGGGGTCGTGCGCGCCATCGACCGCTGCGAAGGCTACGAGATCTACAACCTGGGCGGTTCCCAGACGACCTCCCTGGGAGAGCTCGTGGATCTGGTGGGGCAGGCCTGCGGACGCGAGCCGATCATCTCTCGCGAGCCGATGCAGCCCGGGGATGTCGTGATCACCTACGCGGACGTCTCAAAGGCCGGCGAAGGCCTGGGCTACGCGCCGAAGACTTCCGTACCCGAGGGCCTGGCCCTTTTCGTGAAGTGGTTTCGAGATCGCCAAGGAGCGCACTGATCGTCATTGCGAGGGAGGATCGCCGCCCCTACCATTACCGCCCGATGGCGCCTGCGGGGCGTCAGGCGTCCATCGCGCATGGCTTCCGGCCTTCCTTTTTTTCCGGCAATCCACTCCAAGTTCACCCATGAAGGGCCTCCAGGTTCACTCATGAAGGGCGTCATCCTCGCGGGGGGGCTGGGCACGCGTCTGTTCCCCCTGACCAAGATCACGAACAAGCACCTGCTGCCGGTCTACGACCGGCCGATGATCTACTACCCGATCGAGAGCCTGGTGCGGGCCGGGATCGAGGACATCATGATCGTCACCGGGGGCCAGAACTCCGGCGAGTTCCTGCGGCTGTTGGGCAACGGCAGCGATTTCGGCCTAAAGCACCTCAACTACACCTATCAGGAGGGCGAGGGCGGCATCGCTGAGGCTCTCGGCCTGGCACGCCATTGGGCCGGTGGAGATCGGCTGTGCGTGGTCCTGGGGGACAACCTGATCGAGAACAACATCCGGGGCGCCGTCGAGGATTTTCGGGCCCAGGAGAAGGGAGCCAAGATCATCGTCAAGGAGGTCCCCGATCCAGAGCGCTTCGGTGTCACGCGCATCGAGGACGGCGTCGTGGGGGAGATCATCGAGAAGCCATCTGAACCCGAGACCAACCTGGCCGTGATCGGGATCTACATGTACGACGAACGCGTGTTCGAGGTGATCGAGACGCTCGTGCCCTCGGAGCGCGGCGAGCTGGAGATCACCGACGTCAACAACTGGTACGTACGCGAGGGAACCATGACCCACGAGGTGCTCGAGGGCTGGTGGACCGACGCGGGGACGTTTCAGTCTCTGCACCGCGCGGCCGAGCTCGTCGCCAGGGGCGGGGCGAACAAGGCCGACTGAATGGGCGCTGGGTCATTGCGCGTTCTCGTCACCGGCGGCGCGGGGATGCTCGGGAGCCAGGTGCTCCTCAGCGCCCCGGACGGGACGGCGGCCGTCGGGACGGACCTGGTGGAAGCCGCCGGAGTGGCGGCGGTGGGGGTCGACCTGGCCGATTCGCAACAGGTGGAAGCGCTCTTCGCCGAACACGGCCCCTTCACGGGCGTGATCCACACGGCTGCCTACACGGCGGTGGACGGCGCCGAGGAGGAGGAGCTCCTGGCCCTGCGCATCAACAGCCAGGGCTGCGAGCGGGTGGCGCAGGCCTGCGCCGCGGCGGGTGTGCCGATGGTGGCGGTCAGCACCGACTTCGTGTTCGACGGCACCTCGCGCCGACCCTACCGCGAGGACGATCAGACGAATCCTCTGAGCGCCTACGGTCGCACCAAGCTGGCGGGCGAGCAGGGCGCGCTGCAGGCTCACCCGCTCGGGACGCGGATCGTGCGCACGCAGTGGCTTTACGGCCCGCGGGGCAAGCACTTCCCCGGCACGATGCGAGCCCTGGCGGAGGAGCGCGAGGAGCTCAAGGTGGTCGATGACCAGGTGGGCTCGCCGACCTCGACGCTCGAGCTGGCGCCGGCTCTCTGGGACGTCCTGGCCCAGGGCTCGGCGGGCATCTACCACGCGGCCTGCGAGGGGAGCTGCACCTGGTTCGACCTGGCCGTCGCCGCGGTCGAGGCGGGCTGCTCCGATCGCTCGGGACGGGCCCGGATCGTGCCCTGTACCAGCGCGGAGTTCCCGCGCCCCGCACACCGACCGGCCTACAGCGTGCTGGACTGCTCGCGCCTGACCGAGCTGCGCGGCCGTAGCCTCTCGCCCTGGCGCGAGGCGCTCATGACCTATCTCGGGGACAGCGGAGAGGAGGCCTGAGATGGCGTTGGAGTCAATCCTGGTGACTGGCGGCGCGGGCTTCATCGGCAGCAACTTCATCCACATGCTCTGCGAGGACCGGCCGCAGTGGTGCGTGGTCAATCTCGACTCCCTGACCTACGCCGGAAACCTTGCGAATCTGGAGGCGGTCGAGGACCGCACACAGTTCATGCACGGCGACGTGCGCTCGTCCGAGGATGTGCGCGCGGCGCTCGAGGCCGCCGGACCGGGCGAGACCATGGGCGTCGTACACCTGGCCGCCGAGAGTCATGTCGACCGCTCGATCATCGACGGCGAGACTTTCGTCACCACCAATGTGGTCGGCACGCAGGTGCTGCTGGACGCCTGTCGCGCCCACGGCGTAGCGCGCTTCGTGCACGTCTCGACCGATGAGGTCTACGGCTCCTTGGGGGACGAGGGGCTCTTCACGGAAGAGACGCCCCTGGCACCCAACTCGCCTTACTCATCGAGCAAGGCCGGCAGCGACCTGCTGGTCCGCGCGGCGTTCCACACCCACGGCTTTCCGGCCTGCATCACGCGTTGCTCGAACAACTACGGGCCGTACCAGTTTCCCGAGAAGCTCCTTCCGCTGATCATTGCCAACGCACAGGAGGATCGCGACCTGCCGATCTACGGGGACGGGATGAACGTGCGCGACTGGCTCTACGTCCGCGATCACTGCGAGGCGATCCTGGCTGTTCTCGAGCGCGGGCTGCCCGGCGAGGTCTACAACATCGGCGGAAACAACGAGCTCGCCAACCTGGACCTGGTCAAACGCGTGCTGGCCGAGCTCGGCAAACCCGAGTCCCTGATCACCTTTGTGGCCGACCGTCTCGGCCACGATCGGCGCTACGCCATCGACGCCGGGAAGATCGCCCGCGAGCTCGGCTGGAAACCGCGCTTCACCTTCGACATGGCCCTGCCCCTGACCGTTCGCTGGTATCAGTCACAAGTCGATTGGTTGCAGGGGGTTAGGAGTGGGGATTACCGGGACTACTACCGCCGTCAATACGGGCGTTGAGCGAGACGTCAACCCGTGGATCAATGGTGCCGATGAACCCCTCGCTTCTGCGTCCGCCCGACGGCGCCCGAGTCTTCCAGGAATGAGCCTCCCCACTGCCCAAGACCCCCGTGAGCGAGTTGCGCCCGGCCGGCCCCGTGGCTTGCGGGCTCTGGTCCTCGTGGCTCTCGCGCTCCTGTGCGCGTGCAGTTCCTATCCGGACAAGCGCCTGCTGCAGTACCTGAACACCGACGGCTTCGGGAAGCGCTACACGGGCAACGCCGAGGAGGAGAACTACATCACGATTGGGGACACGCTCCAGATCTTCGATTCCTACCACTCCAACGAGTTGGGCGCGGACGCCGTGGTGGACATCGACGGTACGGTGCTGCTCGTCGAGCTGGGGGCCGTGCAGGTCGCTGGCATGACGCGCACGGAGATCGAGGCTCTCCTGATGGAGAAGTACAGCCCTTACTTCGATCTGCTGGACATCAAGGTCCGGATCAACGCCAAGGGGAAGAACTACTTCGTGTTCGGGGAGGTCAGCAACGAGGGCGAGAAGCCCTTCAAGGGCGACCTGACTCTCTTCGAGGCCGTCATGCCGATCTACAAGTCGGACTCCGCCAACCTTGGGCGCGTGCAGCTGATCCGCGCCGACCCGCGTGATCCGCGGATCATCACCGCCGACCTGACGGACATGTTTCGTGGAGATTCGACCTTCAACGTCCACGTCCAGGAGCTAGACATCATCTACGTCCCGCCAACGATGTTGGCCCAGCTCGGTTATTTCATCGACACGCTGCTGTTCCCGGTGCGGCAGGTGCTGCAGGGCATGGGTGGTGCGCTGTTCGGTTTGCGCGGCGGGCGTCGGCGCATGGGCGGCGGTGGGTTCGGCGGCGGCGGGTTCGGCGGTGGCGGGTTCGGTGGCGGAGGGATCTTCTAGCCCGGCTGCCTGCTCATGGCGATACAGATCGATCCCCCGGGACAGCTCCAGGAGTTCCTGGACATCCTCAAGCGCCGCATCTGGCAGATCGTGCTGCCGACGCTCTTCTCAGTCGCTCTGGGCGTGGGGTTCGCGGTCATCGTGCCCAAGAAGTACGAGGTCACGACTCAGGTAGAGCTGCGTGAGACCCTCGCCGGCGTGGGCGGTGCCACGGGCGGGGATCTGTCCCTGAGCGCGCGCGAGGCGGAGAACGCCCCACACCAGATCAAGTCCCTGCAGCGCATCCGGTGGGTTGTGGAGAAGCTGAAGTGGGCGGAGTACCTGACACTGCCGCGCGAGGAACAGTACGAGTACCTGCAGGACATCCAGGACTCTCTGACGGTCACCGTCCCGCGCAAGAACAAGGACGTGGGCTCGACCTTCGTCACGATCGAGTACCTCAACACCAGTGCCTCGCGCGCGGAGCAGTTCTTGCGCGAGCTGCGGACTGCCTGGATCGAGCAGGTGGTCGAGCGCGATCGGGACAAGATCAAGCTGGAGTACAGCAACCTGCTCGAGGAGCAGGCCAGCAAGGAGAAAGAGCTGCAGCGGGAGCACCGGCAGCTGACCGAGCTCAGGGGGCGCTACGGCCTCTCGCCTACCCAACCCACTCCGCGCTCCAATCAGGGGAGAGCTGAGGACCCCGCCTACCTGAGACTGATGGCGCTCGAGGCGCGCATCGAGGTCCTGAAGCTAGAGGTAGCAGGCGGCCAGGCGACAGTGAAGGAGCTTACCGATCAGCTTGAGCAGACCGACGAACGGGTCCAGGAGGTGGCCTACGTCGAGGGGCAGACCTACGACGAGAAGCTGGAGGAGTTGAGGGCGGAGCGCGCCGAACACCTGAGCGAATTGCGTGCGGGGGGGTATCGTCCGGCGCACTCGACGTACAGGCAGCTGCAGCACCTGATCGAGACCGTCGATGGCAACATCGAGGAGTTGGAGAAGCTGGTTACGCGCGGGGAGGTGCAGGAGAACTGGGTGCCGAACGAGGCCTGGCAGGCCCTGAACGAGCGCCTGGCCGGGGCGGAGTTGGGCCTTGTGCTGGTGCGCAAGGAGCGCATGGAACTCGAGACGAAGTACGAGCAGGACCGGGAGACCCTCCGCCAACTGCAGGACGTCTACCGCGAGGACTCTGAACACTCCGAGGCGATCACGCGCCTGACCGTCTCTCTGGCCGCCCTGGACGTCATGCTTCAGATGAAGAAGCAGCAGATGGAGTTCATCGAGACCTCCTCGGGCAACCCCTTTCAGATCATGCAGGACGTGGTCGCGCCATCGACTCCCTCGGAGCCGAACCCATTCCTGATCGTGGCCTTCGCCCTGGTGGCGGGCCTGGCCCTGGGGATCGGCTCGGCGATCATGGCCGAGTTCAGCCGCTCGAGTTTCAAGAGCGCGGCAGACATCAGCGCCGTGATGCTGATTCCGGTCCTGGGCGTGGTGGATGGGATCGTGACTCGTGCTCAGGTGCGGCGCCGCCTGTTGCGGCAGGCCGCCGTGGCAAGCTCGAGCCTGGTCCTGATCGGCGCCGTCGTGTTCGTCACCTGGGCCTGGGCCACCAGCCCCGACCTCTTGGCCCCCGAGCTCCTCGATGGGATCGAGGAGTTTCGAGAGTTGTTCCGCTAGGAGCTCGTTGAAGGAGTCATCCGGCGCAATGACGACCTCTTGCACAGCGGCTTGGCTCCTGGAGGCCTTGCTGAACCCACTGCTTCGCCTGCGTCTGCAGGTCCCGTGCCTGAGCGGATGTGATCGCCCTGGCATTCGATGCCATTCTTCGGCGGTCTCCTAGGAGCGGCTGAGCAGGGCTGACTGGGCGCCATGCGAGACATCATCGTCAGCCTCATGCTCCTGGGCCTGATGCCGACCTGCTTCCGCAAGCCCTTCGTGGGGTTGCTGGTGTTCTCGATGCTGGCCTACATGCGCGTCCAGGACCTGACCTGGGGATTCGCTCGGGACGTTCGCTGGTCCTTCATGGTCGCCATCATCACCTTCGCGGGCTTCTTCGCCTCGCGGCGCGGAGTCCGCTTCATGGCGCCCGATTTCCGCAACGTGATCATGATCGTGATGGTCGTGCTGGTGGGGGTGAGCATTCTTGCCGCGGGCGACTTCGGAAACGTGGACCTGTCGCTCTACACGGAGTACGTGAAGATCGTCGTGATCGCCCTATTCACGACGGGCATCGTCACGACCCGCGATCGCCTGCGGGCGCTGGTCTGGATCATCACCCTCTCCTTTGCCTTCTACGGCCTGAAGGGCGGCCTGGCGGGAATCCTGTCGGGCGGCTCGATCGTCATCCTGCAGGGGCCGGGGGGGATGCTGCGGGACAATAACGACTTCGCCTTGGCCATGAGCATGGCCCTGCCCATGCTCTGGTACACGGCGCACTCGGAACGGCGGGACATCCTGCGGCGCTTCCTCATCTTCTGCGTGCCGCTGACGATGCTCACGATCATGCTGACCTACTCCCGCGGCGGATTCCTGGCCATGGGAGCGGCGACCCTGATCCTGATCTGGCGCTCGCGCAATCGCGTCGCGGGGTTGTCCCTGGGAGCGCTGGTCCTGGTTGCCGGAGTGCTGGCGGCGCCCCAGTCCTACCGTGATCGGATCGGGTCGATCGCGAATTTTGGTGAGGACGCCTCGGCCATGGCGCGCCTCTCCTCCTGGCGGACCGCGACCCTGATGGCCGCTGGAAACCCTATCTTTGGCGTCGGTTACGGGCATTTCGAGGATCGCTACAACGAGTTCGACCCGGCGGCGAAGGACGCTCTGCAACGCGCCCACGGGATCCACGTGGCTCACAACAGCTACCTGCAAGTCTGGGCGGAATGCGGAACTCCGACCTTGCTGCTCTACATCTCCCTGTTGCTCTTCAGCTTCATCGACGTCTGGAGGGTGCGAGCCGTGGCGCGCACGCGCTATCGAACGAGCTGGATCCAGAACTACTGCTCGATGTTCGAGGCCTCCTTGGTGGCCTACATCGTGGGGAGCATGTTCCTCAATCGCGCCCACTTCGACCTCTTCTACCACTGGGTCGGGATCATCATCGCCTTCGGGCTCATCGCTCGCCGCGACCTGGCTGACGAGGAGCGCTATCCCCAGCGCGCCGAGGGCCGGGGAGTCCTCGAACTGTCCTCCGGCCGGGGCTTCGATGGTCGGGGACGATTGGCAGGGTTCGGCGCGCGACCTGCAGTGGGGCGCGGGGCGTGATGGGAGGCGTGTGATGTGCGGCCTTGCGGGAGTGGCGCTGCACGATGTGCGCACCGAACCCGAGCGCGGGATCCTGGCCAGCATGGGGGCGGCCCTGGTGCACAGAGGCCCCGACGACGAGGGGATGCTCGTGCGCGGTCCGCTCGGCGGGGTGTTCCGGCGCCTGTCGATCATTGATCTGGAAGGTGGCGCTCAGCCGCTCTTCAACGAGACCAGGGACGTCGCCGTGTTCGGCAACGGAGAGATCTACAACCACCGCGACCTGCGCGCGGGCCTCTTGGCGCGCGGTCACGAGCTGCGCACGGGTTCGGACATGGAGGTGGTCGCGCACCTCTACGAGGAGCACGGCGCGCGCTTCGTGGAAGAACTCGTGGGGATGTTCGCCCTGTGTGTCATGGACTGGCGTGACGCCGCACGGCCGCGGGTGCTCCTGGTGCGGGATAGGATCGGCATCAAGCCGCTCTTCTACGCCCAGGACGAGCGCGGCCTGGCCTGGGGCAGCGAGCCCAAGGCTCTGCTGGCCGGCGGCTGGGTCGGGCGCGAGATGCGCGGCACGGCCCTGCTGGACTACCTGGTGCAGGGCTACTGCGCCGGCGGGCACTCGGCCTGGAGTGGGATCGAGCGCCTGGAACCGGCGCATGTCCTGGAGTGGACCGCGGGGGAGGTGGCGAGTCCGCGCCGCTACTGGGACTTGCCCACCGAAGACCTGCGCGAGCCCGCTGCGCCGGGGGAGATCGGGGAGTGGGTTGACCGCGTCGTCGCCGAGCACCAGATCGCTGACGTGCCCCTGGGCGCTTTCCTTTCGGGCGGGATCGACAGCACCGCCGTCGTCACCAGCATGGCGGCGGGGGACGAGCGGGTGGTCGCCTGTTCGGTCGGCTTTCGCGAGCGTTCCCACGACGAGCTGGGGGTGGCAGTCGAGACCGCGCGACGCCTGGGAGTCGTGCACCACACCGAGGTCCTCGAGCCCGATCCGTCAGCGGCGGCGGACGTCCTGCCGTGGTTCTACGACGAACCCCTGGCGGACCCCTCCACGGTCCCCACCTGGCTCGTGTCGCGCATGGCGCGCGAGCACGTGACCGTGGCGCTCTCGGGCGACGGAGGGGATGAGGTCTTCGCGGGCTATCGGCGCTACGTCTTCGACGTCGCCGAGCAGCGCGTGCGACGGGCCGTCGGAGCGCGCGGCGCGCGCCTGCTGGGCGCGGTCGGAAGGCACTACCCGCAGCTGGCCTGGGCTCCGCGCTTTCTGCGCGCCGGGAGCGTGCTGGCGAACCTTGGGGAGAGCCCGGCCCGCGCCTACTGGAACAGCGTCACTCAGCTCGGCCGTGAGGACGCCCTGGCTCTACTGTCCCGCCCCCTGCGCGCGGCCCTCGCCGACCACGATCCCTTCGACGCCTTCGAGGACCACTACCGGCGCCCGGCGATCGATGACCCGCTCTACCGGGCCCAGTACGCGGACTTTCACGGCTTCCTGCCCGAGCAGATCCTCACGAAGACCGACCGCGCCTCGATGGCGGTCTCCCTGGAGGTGCGCGTGCCCCTGCTCGACCACCGGTTGGTGGAGCGCTTCGTACACCTTCCGCCCGACGAGAAGGTGCGCAGCGGGCGCGGTAAGCACGCCCTGCGCGAGGCCCTGCGCGGGCGCCTGCCCGACTCCGTCCTGGACGGTCCCAAGCGCGGCTTCGACACACCCCTGCGGCGCTGGATCCGCGGTGGCCTGGCAGGGGCCGTGGCCGACGCCCTGGAGAGCCTGCCCGCCGCTTGGTTCGACCGGGAGGTTCTGCGCCGGCGCTTCGCCGAACACCAGGCGGGCCGCCGGGACCACTCGCACCTGCTCTGGAGCCTGCTGGTCCTGGAGCACTGGCGGCGGCGCCACGACGTGTTGGAGGTGGCGGCCTGAAGGCCGCGGAATCATGCACCACGCCCTGAGCTTCGACGTCGAGGAGTACTTTCAGGTCGCGAACCTGCGCGACCACTTCGCGCGCGAGGACTGGGATAGCGTTGCCTCGCGCCTCGACGTGGGGATGGACGCGATCTTCGGCGCCCTCCAGCGTCACGACGCCCACGCCACGTTCTTCTTCCTGGGCTGGATCGCCGAGCGACGCCCGGACCTGGTGCGCCGCTGTCTCGAGGGAGGGCACGAGGTGGCCAGTCACGGCTTCGAGCACGCCTTCCTGCAAGACCTCGGGCGCGAGGGGCTGGAGGCGGACCTGGCACGAACGGAAGAGGCCCTGGCCGCAGCCGGCGCTCCCGCGCCGCGCGGGTTTCGGGCCTCGACCTTCACCCTCCGTCGCGACACCTGGTGGGCCTTTGACGTCCTGGTCGAGCGCGGCTATCGGTACGATTCGAGCGTCCACCCCGTGCGACACCCGCTCTACGGCATCCCGGACTTCGAACCCGGTGTGTCGACGGTCGAAGTCGCGAGCGGCTCGATCCTCGAGTTCCCCGTGGCGACCTGGCGCTTCGCCGGCCGCAATCTGCCCGTGGGTGGGGGCGGCTACTTCCGCCTGCTGCCCGCGCGCCTGACGATGGCGGCCATCGCGGGGCTGGAACGGCGCGGCCGGCCGGCGGCCCTCTACCTCCACCCCTGGGAGTTCGACCCCGATCAGCCGCGATGCCCGGCGTCCGCGCTCCAGCGCTTCCGCCATACCCTCAACCTGCGCCGCACCCTGCCGCGGCTCGAGCGCGTGCTGGAGCGCTTCCGCTTCGACACCTTCGAGCGTGTGCTCGCCGAGCGCGGAGATTTGAATTCCTGAGGGGAGGTATCTCTCTCAGGGCTATCGCGCGTCGCGTCCGACTCGCGCCAGGCCTTCCAGCGCTCGCAGGTAGGTCTGCCGGTAGGGATCGGTGACGCCCTGCGTGGCGGCGGCGACGGCCTGCAGGGCGACCTGGAAGTCGCCCGCATCGCCGCGCGCGAGGAGCGCGATGGCGTACAGTTCGCCCAGCTCTCGCGCCAGGTCCGCGTGCTCGATCTGCTCGCGCCGGCCCCAGATCCCTGCGAGGTCTTTTGCGGCGTTCACCCATGACTTGGGCGTTACCTGACGCAGCTGGGCGCGAGCGGTGATCAGCTGGGAAGCCAGCGCCTCTCGCTCGCCAGCGGCGCGGGTCTGCGGTCCCACCAGTGTGCGCACGGAGCGCGTGGGGACGGCCCTGGCGGTCGTCGTGCGCGCCAGCTCGAGGCGGAAGCGGGGGTCCGGGGAGATGCGTCTTGCACGCAACAGGATTAAGGTCGCCTCGTCGATCGCTCCGGTGTTGCGCAGAACGCGTCCGAGCTGGAGCCACAACTCGAGGTTGCCCGGTTCTCGCTCGCGCTGGGAGCGCAGGAAGGTCTGGGCGATCTCCGGGTCGATCTCGAGGTAGAAGCTGGCCCAGGCTTCCGACGTGCCAGGTTGCAGGCTCTCGAGGGTGATGTCGGGGTGGGCGGCGAGGAACGCGTCTAGATGGCCGAAGGCGCGCGCGATGCCCAGGGCAGGATTGTCGATCTCCGCGGCCAGGGCCATCCGTGCACGGGCCAGAGGCAGGCGCGGATCGTCAGGTAGGGATTCGGCGGCCTCCTCGAGGGTAGCTTTGCGGGCCTTCAGGGTGAGGCTCTCCTCAGCGCCCGAAGTTTCCCGGGCCAGGGCGTCGAGGAGATCGGGCACGAAGGGCTGTGCCTCGTGGGGCGGGTATTCGAGGAGCACCTTGCGCCAGGCAGTCAGAGCCTGGGCGTGGTCGCCGGCAAGCGTGGCGGCGCGGGCCGCCTCCGCCACGGCTTCGATCCAGTCGGGTCGGGCCTGCAGGGCCGCCAGGGCGGCCGCCTGGGCGCGCTTCGGCCTGCCCTCCGCGCGGTCCTTGCGCGCGAGCAGGATGAGGGCCTCGGGCGAGTCGGGGGCCAGGCGCGCGCGGCTCGTGAGGCGCCGTTCGCGCAGGTCGTTGAGCTGCGGGTGGTCTGGCGTGTGGACCCGCGCGCGCACGGCCTGCTCGAGCAGGCTCCAGGCCGGTCCAAATCCAGCCTGGCGGGCGGTGACTCCCCAGAGGATGTTCTCCGCCTCGGCCTGGGCTCCCAGGAGCAAGCAGGCCTCGGCCTCCAGGGTGGCTGGCCATGGATTGTTCGGGAGTTCGGCGCCCAGGCGGAGCAACTCGTGGGCGGCGAAGGCGCGGAAGCCGGG
>DASCMO010000188.1:0-3462 GCA_036010965.1 Planctomycetota bacterium
GGAACTGGCGGCGGAGCACGGGCCGGGCCTGACCGGCGCTCAGCGCGACCGCATCGCCGACGCGGCACGCGCCGCTGTACCGGCGCTCGTGAAAGGGCGCTTCAATCCCCGCCGCTGGGGGATGGTCGCGGCCGCTGCGTCATTGACAGCTCTCGTGGGGGCGGCGTCGTTGATGTTCAGTGACCGCTACGCTCCCGGCAGGGATCAGATGCTCGTTGGCAGCGAGACCGTTTCGGGTCTTGGTAGAACCCCCCCGGGGGCGCTCAAGGGAACGCGCTCATCGGCAGGAGGCCGCTACTCAGGCCGGGCGACTGAGGCTGTCGGGGTCGACCTCTACTGGTATGCAGCAAGCCCCGAGCCTCAATCACGCGCTCCAATCGCCGTCGTGCAAACCGAGGGGGAACCTGAGAGCCTTGGCTTCGGCGGCGAAGTGTCGTTGTCCGGACACGGCACCGAAGTCTACGACCCCATCACCGAGAACCCTTTCCAGCGGACTGCAGACGCGCCCCTCTCGACCTTCTCGGTCGACGTGGACAGCGCGTCCTACACCAACGTGCGCCGCTTCATCACCAACGGCTCCTTGCCGCCGGCCGACGCTGTGCGCATCGAGGAGTTCGTCAACTACTTCCCCTACGGCTACGCCGCTCCCGACGGGCAGCACCCCTTCGCGACCCACGTCGAGGTCGCCGGCTGTCCCTGGGAACCGCGGCACCGCCTGGTGCGGATCGGCATCAAGGGGCGCGAGATCGGTGAAGAGGGTCGCAAGCCGTCCAACCTCGTCTTCCTGCTCGATGTGTCGGGTTCGATGGGCACGCCGAGCAAGCTCCCGCTCCTCAGGCGGGCCATGGGAATGCTCACGACCGAGCTGGGCAGCGACGATCGCGTGGCGATCGCCGTATACGCGGGAGCCGCCGGGCTGGTGCTGCCCTCGACCTCCGCCGACGAGAAGTGGGCCATCCTCGACGCCCTCGATCGCCTGGAAGCGGGGGGCTCGACCGCGGGGGCGGCCGGCATCCAGCTGGCCTACGAGGTGGCGCGTGAGCACTTCATCTCCGGCGGCAACAACCGCGTGATCCTTTGCACCGACGGTGACTTCAACGTCGGCATGTCCGACGACGGGAGCCTCGTGCGCCTGATCGAGGAGAAGGCCAAGGCGGGCGTGTTCCTGACGGTGCTCGGCTTTGGATCGGGCAACCTCAAGGATTCGAAGATGGAGAAGCTGGCCGACAAGGGAAACGGCAACTACGCCTACATCGATAGCCCGCTCGAGGCGCGCAAGGTGCTCGTGGAGCAGATGGGCGCGACCCTCGAAACGATCGCCAAGGACGTCAAGATCCAGGTCGAGTTCAACCCGCTGGCGGTCGAGGGCTACCGCCTGATCGGCTACGAGAATCGCCTGCTGGCCGCCCAGGACTTCGCCGACGACGCCAAGGACGCCGGGGAGATCGGCGCCGGACACACGGTGACCGCCCTCTATGAGGTCGTTCCCGCCGGCGCCGGGCTCGAGCTGCCGGGCCTCGACCCTCTGCGCTACCAGAGCCCGGGACAGCCGAGTGGTGCCTCGTTTGGCGGAGAGCTGCTGTTCGTGAAGCTGCGCTACAAGCAGCCCGAGGGCGACGAGAGCACCCTGCTCGAGATCCCCGTCGCGGACGAGGGCGGCTCCTTCTTCGAGGCCTCCGAGGACCTGCGCTTCGCCGTCTCGACGGCGGCCTTCGGGATGGTCCTGCGCGGCTCGGCCCATGTCGGCGACACGACTCTCGAGGAAGTGCTGGACTGGGCGGTGGAGAGCGCGGGGGACGACCCGGGCGGCTACCGCGTCGGGTTCCTCGAACTCGTGCGCGCGGCGGATGGGCTGAAAGCGAAATAGGCCGGTCGCCCCCCCCCTCGCGCTTTCGAACCACTCCCCGTGCGTTGCTTCACGGAACAGACCTATATTGCGTCGATGAAGAATCGCGCGATCCTGACCCTGGCGCTTATCGCCCTTTCAGCACCTCTCGGCTTCGGACACGGCGGCGAGGGAGAGTGGACCGCTGCAGAGGAGGCTTGGCCCGCGCTCGACGCATACATCGCATCGTCTGCGTTCTCCGCGGCCGGCGATGGGATGAACCTGAGCGGCTGGATCAAGACCGACTATCGCCACGACTCCGACGCCAATCTGGGCGACTTCGGGTTCAACTCCGTCCGCGCCAACCTCACCGGAGATGTCGGCGAGATGAGCTACAAGGTCTCCGTCGAACTCGGCGGCGGCGTCGCCTCCCTGCGGGACGCCTTCGTGAAGTTCCCGGTCGCTAGTGGCGTGACGGGCACCTTAGGCACCTTCAAGAGTCCATTCCTGTTCAGCGGCCTGTCGCCCTTCACCGGCACCCTCTTCTACGACCGCACCAGTCTCGGTGGTCAGTGGGCCGGGCGTGACGCGGGCATTCAGTTCAACGGCGCCGTCGACCGCTTCGCGTGGACCCTCTGCGCCCAGGACGGCGGCGATGGCGACGGCGACGACTTGCACCTGACCGGGCGTGTGACCTACGACCTGTACGGTGAGACGGCCGGGATCCGCAAGTGGGCCGGCGGATACGGAACGGACGGCGAGCGGCAGGTGACCCTGGGCCTGTCCTACCTCGACGAGCAGGCGCTCGACGACGGCAGCGCCTTGGCCCTGGAAGTCATGGCCGTCTGTGGCCCTTTCTGGCTGCACGCCGAGACGGTCGACTTCGGCGACGGGTTCGTGGACGGGGACGGGGCTCTGGAGTCCGGCAACACGGCTCGCTCCAACGGCCGCGCGGGAACCTCGCCCTACGACGTCACCGTGGCCTACGCCCTCAACGATGACTACGAGCTCGCCCTGCGCTACGAGGATTTCGACGACGCCGACGGCACCGACATCATCCGCACAGGCGTCACGCGCTACCTCGACGGCCACGGCCTGAAGTGGCAGGCCGACTGGGCTAGCACGAACTCGGACTCCGTTGACGGCGACTCCGATGCGATCACGATCGGCCTGACGCTCGCCTGGTAGTGCACGTCGGCACCGGCGGCGGGTGCTCCAGCGCGGCCTGCATGGCGCGCATCGCGATCTCCATCTAGGATTGAGGTCTGCCTAGGGAGGCTCCCCGTGGAGGCGATCCCACGCCGGTTTCCGGCGCGTACCCAGGAGATCCAGATGATCCGCGACTGCTTCAGACTCCCGCTCCACTCCCGGACCTTGATGCTGTCGGTACTCACGCTGGTGCTGGCGCTTGCACCTTCCACCGCCCGGGCCGGCGGCTCCGGAGAGAGTGCCGTCCTGATCGTCGACCCCTCGAACGCCGAGTCGCTGTACTTCGCCAATTACTACGCCGACGCGCGCGGGGTTCCCGCCTCCAACATCCTCTACATGGATCCGTCGGCGTCGGACTACCCGACCTTCGTGAACGACAACCAGGCCGGCTTCCTCGGCACCCTCGAAGGTCGGGGACTCGGCCACGC
>DASCMO010000189.1:0-16395 GCA_036010965.1 Planctomycetota bacterium
CTCTCGGCCGTGATCACACCATTTCCGAAGGCGTCCGCGAACAGATCGGGGTAGGTGCGGCCGCCGGCGATGGCCGCGGCCATGTCTGCAGGCAGATTGGTTGCCAGGGCCAGGGGAGAAACAACGGCGAGCTTGGCGGTCAGCTGGGGCCAGTCGCGCGCCTCGTGGGCCATCTCGACGTCCGACATGGGAGGACCGACCGCTTGACTCTCGAGCGCGCCTCCATTGGGGATGCTCACTTGCCCGGTCTCGGGATTGATGAAGGTGCCACTGGCGCGACCGTCCCAGAACAGCTCGGGAGCGTAGGCCCCCATGGGCACCGCGTTCGCGGCGCGTGTGGTCACCTGGACGTCGAAGCCGAAGATGGAGTCCGCCAAGTAGTCGTCCATGGCGTCCGAGCGGATCACACCTGCGGAACCCAGCTTGTCATCGAGGTCGAAGAAGACGCCGTTGGGGCCGGGATGCCGAGCCTCGCGCGGGTCCGTGCCGCCCGCTCCGAAGCGGTGGCAGGTCCCGCAGGCGACGGTGTTGTCGGCGGAGAGCTGCTCCTCCCAGAAGAGGAGTTTGCCGAGGATGCGCTTCTCCTCGGTGATGGGGTTCTGGGGCGGGACGGGAGGGGGAGCCAGGGGGTTGGCACCACCGCCTCCACCGGGCGGCGGCGGCGGCGGAGGCGGAGGCGGCGGCGGCGGAGGCGGAGGCGGCCCCTGGATCGCGGCAAACAGAGCCGGGCTAGCGGCAGCGCCAAACCCCGGCGCGGACAAAAGGCCCGTGGAGAGGACGGCGAGGCCGAGGCTGGCCGCCATCGCGCGGGCGAGAAGGGGTGATGTCATGCGAGACCTGGTGAGTGGCGGGTCGGTGATCTGGGTTTTCAGGCCTGTGAGCCTGCCGAATCTGCTGGGCCTCCGACTGGGGTGGGGTGGTGCAACACTGTTCTGGTGCAGAGGTATCGGGGTCGTTGCTTGATTTGGGAGGCGGATCCGCAGCCTGGGCAGAGTTCGACAACCAGACTAGCATGGGATGCTAGTCCTGTCCCGAAGCCCCCATGGAGCACGCAATGGACCCGGATCGGCTCCCCAGCAGCTCGCTGGCGTTCCTTCGCGAGCTGGGTGTCGGAGAAACCCGACACAACTCGAACGCGGATCTCCTTCCACACCTGATTGGAACCCGCGACTTGCTCGTCGAGTGGGGCGCTCGACCCGCTCTGTGCGATGCGGGCCTTTGCCACTCGGTCTACGGCACCGAGTACTTCTCCACCCCGACGCTCACCGATGGGCAGCGCGACCGTCTGCGGGGGGTGATCGGCGATGAGGCCGAGGCCCTCGTGTGGCTCTGGTGCTTCGGCCGCCGCCACACCCTGGTGGTGCCCGAGCAGGCGCACTCGGCCTCGCGCCTGAAGGATCGCCGCTCCGATGAGTGGATCGCGATCACGGCCTTGCAGGTCGAGGACTTCGTCAACCTCTGGATCGCCGACACACTCGAGCAACTACCGCGCGTTCCGGAACGCGAGGTCGCCACGGCCCGCGTGCTCACGCGCCACGCACCTACCGCCCTACCCGGGGCGCGGGATGCTCTCGAGCGTGTAGTGGCCGCCTACTCGGGCCTCAGGTGAGGGAGTCGGCGAGAGGGGGGGAAGCCCCTACCAGCCGCCGCCGCCGCCACCACCGCCACCGCCGCCACCGCCGCGCTGGGGGCGTTCGCGAGCCTCGTTGACCTTGATCTGGCGGCCGTCGAGGTCGGAGCCGTCGAGGGCGCTGATAACTGCTGTGGCTTCATCGTCGGAACCCATCTCGACGAACCCGAAGCCGCGCGGGCGGCCGGTGTCGCGATCGGTGACGATGTGGACATCGGAGACGGTGCGCCCGTCTTGCTCAAAGGCCATCCGCAGGGAGTCTTCGGTCGTGTCCCAGGAAAGATTGCCCACGTACAGTCGCTTACCCATGTGAATCGTGAATCGGTCAGGAGTGGCTAGGAGCTCGGCTGACCGACGACACGAGAGAACCGAGGCGTCGCAGACAAGCAGGAACGGATCAAGGCGAGAAAGATACCTGCGCACGGCCCCCCGGGGAAAGGGGGTAGGCGGCGAGTACGAGAAAAAAACCTCCAGACCACCGGTTCAGCGTCCGAGGGGGCGCGCTGGGCCTGTAGGACGAGCCCTCTTCAGGGCGGAGATGTCCCGCTGCCGCCGGTGAGGGGCTGCCACCCTCTCCGGGGCTTTTTCCCGGGCCGCGCGCTTCAATCGTATGCTGTGGCCCCATTCACTCCGGAGAACCTCATGCCCCAGCGCCCGAAACTCACCCGCCGCGGATTCCTCAAGACCACCACCGCCGCCGCGGCCATGTCCATGAGTGCGTCCTCCTATGCGCGCATCATGGGCGCCGGAGCGCGCTTGAACATCGCCTACATCGGCGTGGGAGGCATCGCTGGCGGCCAGCACATCGGTCCCCTCGCCAAGCTCGGCGCCGGCTGCCCGGCGTACTGCGATGTGGACACCGATCGCTGGGGAAACTGCGCCGACCGCTGGCCGGAGGCGAAGGGTTACACCGACTATCGCAAGATGTTCGACGCCCATGAGAAGGACATCGACGCCGTGATGATCGGCACGCCTGACCACCAGCACTACCCGGCGACGATCCAGGCCATGATGCGCGGGAAGCACGTCTACACACAGAAGCCGCTCACCCACACTCCCTGGGAGTCGCGACAACTCAGCCTCGCCCAGGAGAAGACGAAACTCGCAACCCAGATGGGCAACCAGGGCCACGCGTCGGATGGGCTCCGCGGCACCATCGACTTCCTGCGGAGCGGCGCCATCGGCGACCTCCTCGAGGCTCACGTCTGGACCAACCGACCCATCTGGCGTCAGGGCATGGCCGTACCCGAGGGCGGACAGGAGATCCCGGAGAACCTCGATTGGGACTCCTGGATCGGACCGGCAAAGACGCGCTCCTTCCACCATGATCCGGCAGATGGCTGGGGCGGTTTCTACCACCCGTTCAACTGGCGCGGCTTCTGGGACTTTGGCTGCGGCGCCCTGGGTGACATGGCCTGCCACAACCTCGACCCGCTCTACTGGGCCATGGAGCCCGGCTATCCGACCGAGATCGAACTCATGGACGGCGAGGCCTTCGGGGACGCGCCCATGTATGTGCAGAACACGACCGTGCGCTTTCACTTCCCCGCCGATGGCGAGCGGCCCGCATTCGACACTTACTGGCACGATGGCGGGAACCGGCCCGAGCGTCCGGAGGAACTCCCCGAGGGTGAAAACCTGCCGAACCAGGGCGCCCTCTACATCGGGACCGAGGGCAAGCTGTACGCGAAGGGCGACTCCCGGAACTGGCCCAAACTCCTGCCCGAGTCGAAGAACAAGGAGTACGGACGCCCCGAGCAGCAGATCGAGCGCTCCGCTGATGGACATCACAAGGAGTGGTACCTGGCCTGTACGGAGGACAAGCCCTACGACTTCCCCAAGAGCAACTTCTCCTACGCCGCGCCCTTCACCGAGATGATCCTGCTCGGCTGCATCGCGCAGCGGGTCGGCGGAAAGCTGCCCTACGATCCGGAGAAGATGACCTTCGAGGGTCGTGACGACGCGACCGCGCTGATCACCAAGGAATACCGCGAGGGCTGGGACTTCCGATTGTAGCCGGCTGCGCGCGCCCTCCCTCGCACCCCCCCCAGGACCCCATGAACGCAGACCGCACGCGTGAGTTCGTCGAGCAGACCTGGCGGGATGAGATCGTCTCGGCGCTCGTCGAGTACATTCGCATCCCCAACAAGTCCCCGCACTTCGATCCGGACTGGGCGGCGCATGGTCACATGGATCGTGCCGTCGAGCTGATCGCGAGCTGGTGCGCGGCGCGCCCGTTGGAGGGACTCAAGCTAGAAATCGTGCGGCTCGAGGGCCGTACGCCGGTGATCTTCATGGAGATCGAAGGCGAGACGGACGACACGGTGCTGCTCTACGGGCACCTGGACAAGCAACCGGAGATGACCGGCTGGTCTGAGGGCCTTGGTCCCTGGGATCCCGTCCTGCGGGGCGAGCGCCTGTACGGCCGCGGCGGAGCCGACGATGGCTACGCGGCTTTCACCTGCGTCACGGCCCTGGAAGCGCTCCAGCGGGAGGGAATCCCGCGCGCCCGCTGCGTGGTGCTGATCGAGGCCTGCGAGGAGAGCGGCAGCTTCGACCTGCCGCCGATCATCGATCACCTCCGCGACCGCATCGGTGAACCCCAGCTCGTGGTCTGCCTCGATTCGGGTTGTGGGAACTACGACCAGCTCTGGAGCACGACCTCCCTGCGGGGTCTCGTCACGGCAACACTGTCGGTGGAGATGTTGAGCGAGGGGGTGCACTCCGGCGACGCGAGCGGGATCGTGCCCTCCACCTTCCGCATCCTGCGCTCGCTCCTGAGCCGCATCGAGGACGAATCCACGGGTGAGATCCTGCTGGAGGAATGCCACACCGAGATCCCAGGCGAGCGCGTGGAGCAGGCTGCCACCGCGGCCGAGGTCCTCGGCGACGGGGTGGCCGGCAAGTTCCCTTTCCTGGAGGGCGCCGGCGCGGTCTGCGGCGATCCCGTCGAGCAGATCCTGGCACGTACCTGGCGCCCCGCGCTCTCGATCACCGGAGCCGGTGGCCTGCCGGCCCTCTCGGACGCCGGGAACGTGCTGCGGTCGGGAACGAAGGTGGCCCTCTCCCTGCGCCTCCCGCCCACGGTCGACGCCGAGCGCGCGGCGCGGGCCGTCAAGGCCGCCCTGGAAGCCGATCCGCCCTGCGGGGCGCTCGTCCGCGTTGATCTGGACGAGCCCTGCGGCGGCTGGGACGCGCCCGAACTGGCACCCTGGTTGGTGGAGGTCACCGAACTCGCCTCGCAGACCTTCTTCGGGCGCGGCGCCGTCTACATGGGCGAGGGCGGCTCGATCCCTTTCATGGGCATGTTGGGGGAGGAGTTTCCCGCAGCGCAGTTCCTGATCACCGGCGTCCTGGGTCCGGGCTCCAACGCTCACGGCCCCAATGAATTCCTGGACGTGCCGATGGGCGTGAAGTTGACCTGCTGCGTGGCCGAAGTGCTCGCCGGGCACCACCGCGCGCACGCCGGCTGAGCGCGGTCGTTCAGTCCAGAGCGCCGGAGCGCACCAGGGCTTCCAGGTCGTCGAAGCCTCCGACGAGCTTCCCGTCAATGAGGATGATCGGGACCGTGGAGTGCCCGTGGAGTTGCTTCAGTTCGCGCAGCTCGTCGTTCCTGTCGTCCATGATGTGCTCGGTGAGCGGTACATTGCTCTCTGCCAGGACCTCACGGGCCCGGATGCAGAAGGGTCACGTGGACCAGCTATACATGACGGCTTCCATGGGCAGAGGATATCATTGGATTGGCACGCTCACGCGCGGAAGGACGAACGATGAAGCAGATCTTCTCACTGTGCTCGATCGCCATGGTGCTGGGCATCACGGGGGCGGGCTCCCCGGGTCGCGCGCAAGAATCGGAACACCGACAGGCAGGGGAGCACATGGACGAGAAGTCGAACCGGCTGGCGGGCGAGACCTCGCCCTATCTCCTTCAGCACCAGCACAATCCGGTGGACTGGTACCCCTGGGGCACGGAGGCGCTGGAGCGCGCCCAGGAAGAGGACAAGCCGATTTTCCTCTCCATCGGCTACTCAGCCTGCCACTGGTGCCACGTGATGGAGCGCGAGTCCTTCGAGGATCCGGCCATCGCCGAGCTGATGAACCGCTGGTTCGTGTGCATCAAGGTCGATCGCGAGGAGCGACCGGACCTGGATGAGATCTACATGGCAGCGGTCCAGCGCTTGAACGACGGCAGCGGCGGCTGGCCGATGTCGGTCTTCCTGACGCCCGACCTCGAGCCCTTCTTTGGCGGAACCTACTTCCCTCCGCGGTCGAAGTTCGGCCGTCCGGGCTTCGACGACGTCCTCAAGCGGATGCACACCGTCTGGATTGACCATCGCGAGGAGGTCGAGCGGGTAGGGGCCCAGCTCGTTGCGGCGCTGCGCACGTCCGAGGAGTCCGTGCCGGGCAATGCGCCGGGGAGGGAACTGCTCGCTGCGTCCGTCGCCCACTCGCGCCAGGGTTTTGACCCCGTTCACGGCGGTTTCGGCCGTCAGCCCGACTTTGCCCCCAAGTTCCCCCGCTGCACGGAGATGACCTTCTTGCTGCGCTTCGGAGCGGCGGCCGGGGACGCGGGCGCGGTCGCGGTCGAGATGGTCGAGAAGACCCTCGAAGAGATGGCGCAGGGAGGCATCTATGACCAGATCGGCGGCGGCTTCGCCCGCTACTCGGTCGATCGCGAGTGGACCGTGCCGCACTTCGAAAAGATGCTCTACGACAACTCCCAGCTCGCGGCCCTCTACATGGAGACCTGGCAGGCGACGGGTAAGCCGCTCTACCGGCGCATCAGCGAGGAGATCCTCGACTACGTCACGCTCGAGATGACCAGCCCCGAAGGCGGCTTCTACTCCACGACAGACGCCGACAGCGAGGGCGAGGAGGGCAAGTTCTTCGTCTGGAGCGCCGACGAGATCGACGAGGTCTGCGGTGCGGACGCGCCCGTGGCGCGCGCGGTCTTTTCAGTGACCGAGCGAGGCAACTTCGAGGGCCAGAACATCCTCACCGGTCGCGTGTCCCTCGATGTGGTCGCCAAGCGAACCGGGAAGACCACAGAGGAGGTCGAAGCGGCGCTCGGCCGCTGCCGCGCCTTGCTCTACGCCAAGCGTGAGACCCGCATCCACCCCCTACTGGACGACAAGATCCTCTCGGCCTGGAACGGTCTGATGCTGAGCGCCTTCGCGCGTGCCGCCGTGGTCTTCGACCGCCCCGACTACCTGGCGACGGCTCGCGGGAACGCGACCTTTCTGCTCGGTGAGATGCGCCGCGCAGACGGCGGCCTCTTCCGCACCCGTCGCGGGGACCGCTCGCACCTCGACGGCTACCTCGAGGACCACGCCTTCGTCGTTCAGGGTCTGATCGACCTGTTCGAGGCCGACGCGGACCTGCGCTGGGTGCGCGCCGCACTCGATCTTCACGGATTTGTCGAGACTCATTTCGCCGATGACGAGCGCGGTGGTTACTTCTCGTTCTCCGACGAGCACGAGACCCTGCCGGTGCGCACGAGCTCGGCCCAGGAGAGCAGTCTTCCGAGCGATGTGGGCGTGGCGGCGCTCAATGCCGCGCGCCTGGGCCTCCTGACCGGGGACCTGAAGCTCGCGTCGCGCGCGCGAGAGACCCTGCGCCGCCACGCCTCCGATCTGGCTCGCTGGCCCACCGCTTCCTGCCAGCTGTTGATCTTGATCGATTTTCTCGAGAGCGCGCCGCCCGAGGTCTTCGTGGCGGGAGATCCTGACGACCCCGCCGTGCGCGCCGAGCTCGACCGCCTGCGCCGGCAGTGGCCGCCTCAGCGTGTCTTCGCACTCGTGCCCGCCGGTGCGGACGAGGAGACCGCCAAGGTGCTCCCGCCCGCCCTGGGCAAGACTCCGCGTGACGGCGCCCCCGCCGTCTATGTCTGCCACGAGGGTGTCTGCGAGGCGCCCGCGCCGTTGCGCTAGTACTGATACAAGTACACGGCCGCGCCCGCCATCGTGGAGGGCATGGAGGCGTCCAGGCTGATCGACAGTTCGTCGGAGACGACGTCGCAGGCCCCGAAGGTGACCGCTCCGGTTCCGTCAGCGATGAGCTTCAGGCCGAGAGTCCCCGGGGAGGAGGCCCACTCGGTGACGCCGCTCTCGATGACATTGCCGAGGGCGTCGTAGAAGGTGTAGATCTGGTCGGTGGCGTAGCCGTCGGCCCGGAAGAAGGTGATCGAATCCGGTCCCGGGTTGGTGCCCGCGGTCTCCAGGTCCCAGGTGGCCTCGTAGGGAGGAGCGGCATCTCGATCATTGCACTCGAGAGGCTCGCAGAGCTCCTGCGTGTAGTAGGCGTCGGTCCAGATGGCGTCCCAGTCGGCAGCGGCCACTGCGTCGAACCAGGGCACGGAGCAGACCACCGCCAGGTCCTGGAATTCGAGGCCGAAGTGGATCTTTCCGTTGGTGCTGCCGCTGTACGGCGAGGGCATCCCGACCGGATCTCCCGCGCCGAGGACGTCGCCGAGATTCACCAGGAGCGGGTCAAGGACGGCTCCATACTGGACGATGACGCCGGGACGGATCTCCTGGTACACGTCCCAGCGCGTGTAGGACGGGTCATTGTCGTTGGGGAAGATCGCGACGATCTGCCCCGACTCGACGGCGTAGGCGAAGGTGCCCGCCAGAAACTCGAAGTCGATACCCCCGTGGCCGTCCTCCGGGTGCCCTCCGCCGTGCAAGCCGAAGGGCCACGCGCCCCCGTTGTCGTAGCCGACATCGGCGAGCTGGATCGGGAGCCCGATATCCAGGGGGCCTGCCCCTCCGTTGCCGACCAGCACGACGCGACCGCTCTCGATCCCCAGGAAGCGCAGATCGGGCCCTGAAACCGCCGGCTCATCTCGCTCCCAGAAGGTCTCGACGACCCCTGTGGTGGAGTCCTTGCCTTCTGCTCGGACCGTCCACGCCATGCGGGGATGGCCGCCAAGGAGGCCGTTCACCTCGTCATCGTTGAACGTGAACATCTCATATGGTCCTTCGATTCCCACTTCGATGTCCTCGTAGGTCGTGAACCAGGAGCTGAACTGCGCTTCCCAGTCTGTGCGAGTCACGCCGTCGCTAAGGTAGGCCGAGTGGAAGAGGTCGGCCGCGTCGAGGGATTCGGCCTCGAAGGCGTCGGCGAAGTCAGCCAGAGAGTCCAGCAGCCAGGGGATGTGCTTGCTCGAGGTGACTCCCCGCTTGCCTCCGATGAACTCCCCATCCGTGGTCACGCTGGAGCAATCGATCGATGTCCAGTCCCCCATGAGGATCACATAGGTCGTGTCCATGTCGCCGGACAGGGCGCCGGTCTGTCCGCAGCTTCCCCCTGAGCTGGTGGTGATGTCGTGGGTGGTGCCGCTGATGCTCCAGGAGTCGATGGTGCCGCCGCAGGCCATGAACCCGCAGCTGTCGATACCGCTGAAGCCTCCCCCGACGAATCCACCCGCGCGGTTTTCGAGGCGACGGAGATCGATGCTGGCTTCGGTGCTTCCATCGAACAACTTCCAGGCCTCCTCGGTGAACGGCACCGTCGTGCGCGTCAGGGTGACGGGCAGGACGGCCGTTCCGTCGATCAGGTCACCGTCGAGGTCGGCGCCATCGAGGTCGAGTTCGAGGGTGCCCTCCCAGAGCGTCGAGGGGTCGCCGTCGCTGGCCCGCAGGCCTAGGTTGACCGATGTGCCCGTGCGCTGGCCGGAGTGGATCCAGGTGCTGGGGTCTCCGTGGATGGTCCCGAGGATCTTGCCGTCAGCTCGTTCCCGCAGAACGACCATGACGTCCGTGGGAGTGCCGCTGGCAGCGTAGATCCCACTCACGCCTCGGACGCCGATCCAGTCCTGGGCAGAGGAGGGGGTGACGAGGCAGGCGAGGAGGGGAAGGATCAACTTCAAGGCGGTGGAGGGTGAGGAGCGCTGGCCATCGAACAGGAACTTGCATTCCAGATTGTACGCCCATCTCCGATTCCTGCACGTTGCGGCGCGAGCGAGCGGCCCTCCGCTTCAGGCACTGGGGTTTCAGAACCTGCGCGGCCGCCTCACCTGCTGCAAGACATGGTGATGACTGGCTGTCCTGCATCGCCGCCGACAGGAGGGCCTCACAACGCTCACGGCTTCAGAGTGAATCCTGATTGAGGGTGACAGGGCCTCCAAGAGGTCGATGCGGCACAGCTCAGAGAGCTGTCGGTCCGTCGGCTGCGTCGAGCAGGCAGGTCCCGGACAGCCGGGGTCCCGTCGGGGGAGACGGAGGGTCGCGCGGGTGACGAACTCGTTACCTTCGGCACGGGCCGCGGCGCTTATTCTGCGAGCTGAGCGGGAGCGGTTCGGGGCGCAGGGATCCCCGCGGCCTGCAGTTCGGAGACGAGGCCCGACGAAACGGAGAACGAAATGAGAGAACCGATGATCTTTGCGGCGCTGCTGATGACGGGGGCCCTCACGGCCTTCAGCAGCTCCGGGTCGCAACGAACGCAGACACAAGGAGCGCAGGATCGAGCGGCGCAATGCCCACTGGTGGTGATCACGGGCGCGCAGAGCGAGGCGGCGCGGGGTTGCGACCTGGCGACGACGGAAGAGGAGTGGATCCGGCTCTGGCAGCGCCACCGGGGCGTCCCGGAGACGGGCGTCTACAACGCCTACTACAACGAGATCGGCATGCCTCTGGTGGACTTCTCGCGCTGCGTAGTGGTGGCGGTCTTCCAGGGGCAGGCCTGGAACAGCGCGGGTTTCGAGGCGGAGGTTGGAGAAGAGGAGGGCCGGGTGAGGCTGCGCCTGAGCGAGCGGTTCTATCAGACCGTGGGCCCCGATGGCGGTGGACAGAGGGTCAGCGCCCACGGTTTCTTCGTCCTCCCGCGCACGGACAAGGAGCTGTTGGTGGAGGAGGCCGTCCTGGGCAAGAAGGGGGAGACGCCCACCTGGCGCCAGCGCAGGGTTTTTGCGAAGACCGGGCACTGATCCGCGCCTGTACGACCGGCCTGCCGTACCTCTGATCCCCGGCCCTCGGGATTCGTCACGGGGCGAACAGCGCGGATAGAATCCCCGCACACACGCCATGTACGAGCTCTGTGACGTCTCGCGCTCCTTCGACGCCATCACGGCCGTGGACCACATCGATCTCGCGATCGAGGTCGAACAGACGACAGTCCTGATCGGTCCCAGTGGGTGTGGAAAATCGACGCTATTGCGCTTGATGCTCGGGCTGATCGCCCCGAGCTCGGGGACGGTGAAGTTTGAGGGCTCGCAGGTCATACCGCTCTCCGCTCCCGCGCTGCGCCGGCGCATGGGTTACGTCATCCAGGGCGGGGGGCTGTTTCCGCACCTCACCGCGCGCGAAAACGTGGCACTCCTGGCGCGCCATTTGAGGTGGGAACCGGCGCGCATCGAGGCGCGCATCGATGAGCTGGCGCGCCTGGCGCAGATCACGCCGGACATCTGGGAGCGCTACCCGGTCCAGATCAGCGGCGGCCAGCAGCAACGCATCGCCCTCCTGCGCGCCTTGATGCTCGATCCGGACGTGCTCCTGCTGGACGAGCCACTCGGTGCGCTGGACCCGATGGTGCGCGCTGACCTGCAGGGAGAG
Source organism: Planctomycetota bacterium (assembly GCA_036010965.1). Classification (GTDB taxonomy): domain Bacteria; phylum Planctomycetota; class UBA1135; order UBA1135. The sequence goes on from DASCMO010000189.1 coordinate 11,182, forward strand.
CTGAAGGAGGTCTTCGATGCGCTACAGAAGACCGTAATCCTGGTCACCCATGACATCAGCGAGGCCGACTTCTTCGGTGACACGCTGGTCCTGATGAAGGAGGGCCGCATCGTCCAGAGCGGCACGTTCAGGGAGCTCGACGAGACTCCGCAGGATCCCTTCGTCTCGCGCTTCATTCGCGCTCAGCGGAGCATTCCGGCGCGATGAGAAAGCGCACGGGAGCTCTATTGCTGCTGATCCTGGTGGCGGCCTTCGTCCCGCTCTCTCCCTCGCTTGATGCGCCGCGCGTCGGCTCGAAGAAGTTCACCGAGTCGGTGATCCTCGGCGAGCTCGTGGCCCTGGCCGCGAGGGGCTCCGGCGTGGAAGTCGTGCACGTCCGCGAGCTGGGGGGCACGCGAATTCTGTTCGAGGCTCTGCTCGCCGGTGAGATTGACGTCTACCCCGAATACACAGGCACCATCGCGAAGGAGCTCCTGGCCGGCGAAGGGATCGAGGACGAAGAGACCATGCGCTCGCGACTTCTCAAGGACGGCGTGATCATGTCGCGCCCCTTTGGATTCAACAACGGCTACGCCCTCGGCATGCTCGAGGAGAGAGCGCAGGAGCTCGGCATCCGCACGGTGTCCGACCTCGCCTCGCACCCCGACCTCAGCTTCGGTTTCAGCAGTGAGTTCATGGACCGCGAGGACGGCTGGCCCACACTGCAGCGGGCCTATGGCCTGCCCCAGCGAGCGGTGGCGGGCATGGACCACGACCTCGCCTACCGTCAACTTGCAAGCGGCGCGATCGACGCGATGGAGGTCTACACGACCGACGCCGGCGTTCTCTACCACGGTATCCGCACCCTGGAGGACGACCGCGACCACTTTCCGCTCTATGAGGCGCTCTTGCTCTACCGGACGGACCTGGCCGAACGCGAGCCACAGATGGTGCGCGCGATGCTGGCGCTCGAAGGAAATATCTCCGAGGAGGAGATGATGGCGCTGAACGTCGCCGCCCAGATCGAGCGCATTCCCGAGCGCGCGGCGGCGTCGGATTTCATCGCCAGAACGCTCGGTATCGAAGTTGCGCTGGAGGGGGAGACGCGCTGGGACCGGCTGCGCAAGCACACCCTGGAGCACCTGGAGCTGGTGCGCCTTTCCTTCTTGCTGGCCGTTCTGTGCGGCCTTCCCCTGGGAGTCTTCGCCGCAAGGAGGCGGCGCGCCGGTCAGGTTGTCCTGGCCGTGGTAGGGGTGATCCAGACCATTCCGGCCCTGGCCCTCCTGGTCATTCTGATCGAACCCGCAGCTGCTCTGGGTCTCCCCGCCGTCGGGACCGGATCGGCGGCGGCCATCTGCGCCCTCTTCCTCTACAGCCTCTTGCCGATCGTGCGCAACACCTGCGACGGGCTACGCGGCATTCCGCTCGAACTGCGCGAGGCCGCCGAGGCGCTCGGTCTGCCGCCGGCCGCGCGCCTGCGACGCGTCGAGTTGCCCTTGGCATCCCGCACGATCTTGGCTGGCCTGAAGACCGCGGCGATCCTCAACGTCGGCTTCGCGACCCTCGGCGCCTTGATCGGTGCCGGTGGTTATGGACAGCCGATCCTCACTGGCATCAGGCTCGACGACACGGCCCTCATCCTGGAGGGAGCGCTGCCCTCTGCTGCCCTGGCGCTCATCGTCCAGGGCCTCTTCGAGCTCTGCGACCGGCTCGTGATTCCCAAGGGGCTCAGGCTCTCACGCTCGGCCTGAAAAGTTCGAGCGCAAATTGCTCCCGCTCGTCGGTCCAGTGCTCGACGCGCTCGAAACCGCTCCTTGCCGCGAGTTCATCGATCTCCGTGGCCGAGTACTTGTAGGAGTCCTCGGTGTGAATGCGCTCGCCTTCGCTGAGCGCGAGATCGAGATCGAGGTCCGCGATGCGTACACGCTGATCGCGCAAGCTCACGAGGTTTATTACGACGCGGCCGGCCTCGTCCTCGTAGAGCGCCTCGTGGGCGAAGGCGTCGAGCTCGAAATTGCCGCCGAACTCGGCGTTGATGCGGGCCAGGACGTTCAGGTTGAAGCGCGCGGTTACCCCTGCGGAGTCGTCGTAGGCTGCTTCCAGGGTGCGCTTGTCTTTGCGCAGATCGATGCCCATGAGGAGGTGGTCATCGCGCGTCATGTGTCGGCGGATCTCGCGCAGGAAAGCTGCGCCGCCTGAGCGGTCGAGGTTGCCGATGCTGGAGCCGAGCCACAGGACCAGCTTCTTCTCCTCTGCGTTGGAGGCCATCCACTCGAATCCGCGGCGGTACTCGCCCACAATTCCGATGACCGAGAGCCCCTCGTGCGCTTCCAGCAGGCCTCTCGCGCCGGCCTGGATGGCCGAGGGGGAGATGTCCACTGAAAGGTAGAGGAGGTTGGCGGCCGTCTCGAAGAAGGCGTCGATCAAGAGTCGCGTCTTGATCGCGTGCCCACTTCCGAGCTCGACGCAGATCACGTCGCTGCCGACCAGTTCGACGATGCGAGGTGAGCGCGCTCTGAGGATTTCCGCCTCGGCGCGCGTCGGGTAGTACTCGTCGAGTTCGCAGATCTCCTCAAAGATCCGTGAACCCCTCTCGTCATAGAACCAGCGACAGGAGATGCGCTTGGGAGCGGCGAGCAGCCCCTCTTCCAGGTCGGCGGCGAACTCCGAACGCGTATCGGTGGGCGCATCGCCGATGAGTGTCAGGCGTCCGGTCTTCATCTCAATCCTCGAACTCGTCCATGAGCTGCACCCACGCGGCCTGCTCCTGTTCGGGGCGCACGAGCGTCGCCCGGTTCTCGCACTTGGTGGTGAGAGACTGGTAGAAGGTGGGGTCGGTCTCGGCGCGATCGATCAACTGCGCCAGGGCCTCGGTCTCACCGAATGGGAAATACCCTGGGTAGTCCTGCCCCAGCAGGCCGACCGAACCGGGAATGTGGGTCGAGACGGTCGGGACCCCGAGGGCCAGCGCCTCGCACACCGCATTCGCGCCGCCTTCCATGCGGGACGTGATCGCGTGCAAGTGAGACGAGGCGAGGGTGCGCAGGGTCTCGTCGTGGCTGACGGCTCCACGCCAGACATAGCGCGGGTTCCGTGTCTCCTCCGCCCGAGCCGCTCCAGCCATCCCTTCGTCGAGGGCGCCACCGAGGTGGACTACGCGGACGCGTGAGGTCGAAGGCAGGAGGCGCGCCGCCTGCGCCGTGCGCAGGGGATCCTTGACCGGGCGCAGATGACCGATGACGCACACGTCGAAGCTGGATTCCGAGCGCTCCGGGACGTGTTCGGGTGGCTCGACGGATTGGTAGATGACGCGCGTACGGGCGCGCAGGTGCTCCGGCAAGGCGGCAGGCGCTTCACCCTGCAGCACGATCAGTCGCGTCGCAAGTTCGAGTGAGCGTCGCGCCTCCTCGTCGCGTTCGATGTCCGAATACAGATCCGTCCCGGTCAACGCGACGAGCAGTGGCCGCGTCGGGCAATGCTCGTGGAATCTCGTGATAGACGGCGCGCTGCGGCGAGCGTGGAGGGCGATCAGTGCGTCGCACGGCTCTCCGTCGTAACTCTTCGCGACGCTGACGTCATGTCCGATCCGGCCCAGTATTCCGGCCCAGCGGCGCGCAGTGGTCGCGTTGCCGGTCAGACTGTCGGGTGCGGCAGGCGAGACGATGAGCACCTCGCGCATCAAGAGTCCTGGACGCAGGTGCGCAGGCCGGAATAGACGTCGCGGCGCGAGAGCTGGAAGAAATTGCGCAAGCTCGGGCGCATCATTCGCGAGCGCGTTGCCCACGAACCCCCGCGCAAGACCTTGCGTGTATGGAACGAGGTCTGCGAGTAATCCTCGTACATGTCGGCGACGAACCCGGGGTAGGGCGCGAAGGTGCTTGAGGTCCACTCCCACACGTTGCCCATCATCTGCCGGCAGCCCTGGGGCGTGTCGGTGCCCGCGAAGGCGTTGACGTCGGCCGGCCCCCCCCCGCGCCAGTCGAAGGAGGCCTGCTCTCCGTTCCAGTCCGCGGCAGCCATCTCCCATTCTGCCTCGGTCGGCAGTCGGCGGCCGGCCCAGCGAGCGAAGGCGTCGGCCTCGTACCACGACACGTGCTGCATCGCTCGGGAAGCGTCGATGGCAAGCCACTGGTCAAAGTGTCGTCGTTCGAAATCGCCAGATGGTGTGCGACGCCAATAGAGGGGTAGTTCGGCCTGCACGGCCTGCACCCAGGCCCAGCCCTCTTCGCTCCACAGTTCGTGTCGCGTGTAGCCGGAGTCATCGATGAAGGCGGCCAGTTCGCCTTCGCTGACGGCCGCCTTCGAGATGCGGAACGGCTTCACCTCCACCGGGTGGGCCCACTTCTCGTTGTCGAAGCAGAACTCGCTCTCGCGCTGCGATCCCAGAAGATGGACTCCACCTTCGATCAGAGCATCTCCGCTCGCTGCTCCCGTGCTCGCCTCGATCCCGTTCGGGACGCTCAGATTCGGCAGCGAGTAGCCGAGAGCCTGTCGCGTGTAGGTGAGCGCCTCTGTGTGCATGTACTCGTGGTGAACCGAGTATTCGATGTAATAGCGGAGGCGCTCATCCTCGCGCTCCTCCTCGAGCAACTCGAGCACGCCGTCACGAACTTCGCTGACATAGGCCAGGCACTCTTCGCGGTCTGGCATCGGCAGGCGCCAGCGATCCTCGTGTGCGACGGTGACGGAATCGAAGCGCGCGTCCATGTCCGGCCTGAGCGGAGAGCGGTCCGCGCCGCGGCGCAGTACCCAGTACTCTTGAAAGTAGGCGAGATGGCAGATCTCCCACAGGGGCGGATTGATGGTCGGCAGGTAGGGGACCTCCAGTTCGGCGTCGCAAAGATCCTCGATCATCTCGAGTGAGCGCGCACGCGCCTCGCGAACGCATTCGCTTGAACTGCCAATGAGCCCGGACATGCCACCCATGCTCCTGATCCACTCTCGGGGTGTCAACGACGGTGCCGGGTCCCGGAAAGGGGCGCGATCTCGAAGGAGGCCCTTCAGATATACTCGCCCTCACACGGGCTCAGCGGGCTCCATGATCCTCCAGCAGCACTACCTGGCCTGTCTCTCCCAGGCCTCCTATCTGATCGGTGACGAGGAGACGCAGACTGCCGTGGTCGTCGACCCCCGGCGCGACGTGGATCTCTACCTGGAGGAAGCGGCAAAGCTGGGCCTTACGATCCGGCACGTGATCCTGACCCACTTCCACGCCGACTTCCTGGCCGGGCACCT
>DASCMO010000190.1:0-7163 GCA_036010965.1 Planctomycetota bacterium
CCCATTCGGAGGCTCCTGGCGACAGTCAGACCATGGCGGTGCCGAAGACGCGAATGCCATGAGGGCGTTCGCGCCGGATCGCGACTGTGGGGACGGGGAATCAGTACGCGAACGTGAGCTGCGGTGGCGAACGTGGCGAGGCGAGCGTTGGAGGGTCTGCTGGTAGCCCCAGGTACTGCAGGATGCGGTGCACGACGGGGCGGTGGGTGATTAGAGCGATCAGACGACGGCGCGAGCCGCAGGTCGGGCAGCACAGCACGTCGATCTTGAACACGCGGCGCAGCAACTCGGCCCACGAGTAGCGGCTCGGAGGCGAGGAGGGCGAAGCGGAATCGGATGACTGGCTAGGGGTCGTGGCCGCAGAGGTGGCTCCGATCGGGGCGGGCGAGGAGTCGGGCCGCTGGCAGGGAGAGCCGGGCACTGCATGGACTGCTGGCTCAACGGGTCCGCCTTCAGGGTATTGGCTCTCGGGACAGGGAGTCGGCACGACAAGGTCGCGCCAGGAAGAGGCGGGCGCAAGTACTCCGTGGTAGGTGAGCCGGTGCTCGCGTGGATGGGGGACCAGGGCGGCGAGTCGTTCCAGGAAGACGAGCGGATCGAATACGATATGTGTTGTACCGTCGCGCCAGGGATGGCGGAGCTCGAGCAGGACGCGACCACGTTCGTCCAGCGAGAGCCGTTCGCTCGAGAGCGCGGGACGACAAACGTACCTTGCCAGATGCTCCAGCCGCTCGCGCTCGTCCGCCGCTACACGCACCTTCGCGTGCAGCGAGAACCCGTCGAGGCCGACCCATCTGGAGGCACGGTCTCATAGACTGCCCCCCCAAACCGAGGACGGTATCAATGTTGGCACTTACACTCTTCCTGAGCCTCGTCGGAACGACGTACTTCGTCGCTCCCGACGGAGACGACGCGGCCTCTGGTCGAGCCTCCAGCCCGCTCCGGACGATCCGTCGAGCTCTCGAGGTCGCCGCCGGTCAACCGACGGCGACCATCGTCCTCCGTCCTGGCGAGTACGACATCGCTCGAACACTCGACATCACCGACGCGCACACAGGGCTCACGATCCGGGCGGCGAAACCGGGCACCGTGACCTTGCGCGGAGGCCTGCGCCTCACGGCCACGGCCTTCCGCGCCGTCACCGATGACCGAATCCTCCGCCGCCTGATCGATCCCGAGGCGCGCAAGCGCTTGCTGTCGGTGTCCCTGGCCCGACTCGGCTTGCGCGAGATCGACACACCGGTCGGGCGCGGGTTCCATCTGCCCCGCCGGCCCGGCCCTGTCGAGCTGTTCATCGCGGGCCAACCGATGACGATTGCGCGTTGGCCAAACGACGGGTTCATCAAGACCGGGAAGCTGACGAACGGGGACACCGATCATCCCACAATCGCGTTGGCGACCGATCGCCTGAAGAACTGGCAAACAGCTGAGGAGCCCTGGGTATTCGGTTACTGGCGGTGGGACTGGGCCGACGAAAGCCTGCCGATACGCCTGATCGACGCCGCCAAGCGTACGATCACTCTCGAGGGCAAGCACCGGTATGGCGTGCATGAGGGGCGCAAGTTCTGGGTGGAGAACCTACTCGAGGAGATCGACCGGGCGGGCGAATACTACGTCCACCGCTCCAGCGGCCTGCTGTTCCTGTATCCGCCCGAGGACTTCCGGGACGCCAAGATCGAGGTCTCGACGGTCACGGGACCGCTGATCCACATCCGTGGTGCGAAGCGTGTCACGCTGGAGGGGCTGATCATCGGTCCAACGCGTGGCACCGGCGTACGGGTCGATGGCGGCGAGAACATCACGATCGCCGGATGCAGGGTCCAGAACGCCGGCCAGACCGGCGTGGTTCTCATGCACGGTACCGCCCATCGGCTCCAGTCCTGCGAGATCTTCAATACCGGCGAAGGTGGATCTGTGGTGACAGCCGGCACCCGCGCCACACTCACACCCGGCAAAGTCAGGGTCGACAACTGCCACTACAAGAACTTCAGCCGGCGGACCATGACCTACCGGCCCGCGATCTCACTGAACGGCGTCGGCAATGTGATCACACACAATCTGATGGAGGACGCGCCGCACTCGGCGCTCATCTTCGGTGGCAACGACCACCTGATCGAGTTCAACGAGGTGCGCAAGGTGCTCACCAACACCGGAGACGGCGGGGCATTCTACACGGGACGCGACTGGTCCACGCGCGGCACGATCATCCGGCACAACGCTTTCTACGACCTGGTCGGTATCGGCAAGTGGGAGAACGCGGTCTATATCGACGACATGGCGTGCGGCACTACGATCGAGGGCAACCTGTTCGTCAACTGTCACTGGGCGAGCCTGCTCGGCGGCGGACGTGACCTGAAGTTCGTCAACAACGTGGTCGTGGACAACAAGTTGGCAGTTCACCTGGACGCGCGGATGCTCGGTTGGGCATCGTCGCACATGGAGCTGATGACTGAACGACTGGAGGCAATGCCGTACCGAGAGAAGCCGTGGCGCGACCGTTACCCTGAGCTTCTGACGCTGTTGCAGGATGGCCCGGCAACGCCGAAACACAACCTATTGGAACGAAACCTCCTGGTGAACTCCGGACGGATCGACCAGGACATAGCGCCCCAGGCACGCGCGCACGGCACGATCCGAAACAACTGGTCGACCGCTTCCGATCCGGGGTTCGTGGACATGGCGAAGCGGGACTTCAGGTTCAAGCCAAACGCGCTCGTCCTCGAGAAGATTCGCGGCTTCCAGGTCATTCCGATCGAGAAGATGGGACGCTATCCGGATCGATGGGTGAAGGAGTGGCGGTGAATCGGGACGTCGGTGCATCAGTCGCTGAACGCTCAGACCGTCGCTGTTGCTGGTCGGATCAGTTCTCGATCGCGTACGACGCCGATCGCCCGAGATCGACCATCCGGTTCAGCATGTCGCACGCGGTTCGGGCTTTGATTTTCTGGGCATCGGCACCGCGAGACCTGGACGGATACGGTTCCGTGCGATGACAGGCTTCCGTGTTTTCAGACAGTTCGCCGAGTACGGTGGGCTACCGGCCCGCAACCGACGCATGCGCGTGGGGCCCAAGCATGTCTCGAGTTTCCCTGGCGATGATCTGGCGTCGGCGTTCGCGCGCGCCCTATGTGAGGAGCGCGCGACATCACTCAGGCTTCCTGTACACCGAGCGCCACGAGCGCGCGCGCGAGACCTTCGGCGAGGCCTTGGAGATCAACGGTAAGTACCTGCCCGCCCTGTTCGGCCTGGCCCAGGCGCACCTCGCCGGGGGGAACGCGGCCTCCGCGCGCCAGCGTCTCGAGGAGCTCCTCGGCCTGTGGCAGGGCGGTGAGGATCCGATCATCTCCCAGGCGCGCCAGCTCCTGTCCACCTTGCCGCGCTGATCGCCGCGCCTCACCGTGACCGCGCTCATCGAGACCGTCGCCTCCGCGCTCGGGGGAAGACACCTCGGTCTCGGCGCGCTGCCCCTCGCCCTCGCGGCGGCGTGCTCCGCTGCGGGCGAAGCGGCTCCGGCGGCCCTGCCGCGCGCTCATTCCCACAACGATTACCTGCGCGAGCGGCCGCTGTTCGACGCTCTCGACGCGGGCTTCTGCAATGTCGAGGCGGACGTGTTCGCCGTCGACGGCGCGCTGCTCGTGGCCCACGGCTGGAGGGGGTTGAGGGCCGAGCGCGACTTCGAGAGCCTCTACCTCGCGCCGCTGTTCGAGCGCCACCGCACCCTGGGCGCGATCCACGCCGGATGCGACGCTGGCTTCACCCTACTGGTCGACATCAAGGCCGATGCCGAGGGCGCCTACGCCCTGCTGCGTGAGATCCTCGCGCCATACCGCGCGATGTTGACGCGCCTCGAGGGCGGCGAGGTCGTCCGCTCCTCGGTGACGGTGATCCTGTCGGGGAGTCGGCCGCGCGCGACCCTCGCCGCCGAGAGCGACCGCCTCGTCTTCATGGACGGGAGGCTCGCCGACCTCGCGGGCGAGGCGGCCGCCGGGGCCGAGCTGATCCCGCTGGTCAGCGACAGCTTCCCGCGCGTGTTCCGCTGGCGCGGGAGCGGGCCCTTCCCGAAAGCGGAGCGCGCACGGCTCGCGGAGCTCGTCGCCCTCGCCCACCAGTCGGGCCGGCGCCTGCGTTTCTGGGCGGTGCCCGGCGGCGAGGCGGGCTGGAGAGCGCTCGCCGCGGCCGGCGTGGACCTGATCGGCACGGACGATCCCCAGCGCCTCGCGCGCTTCTTGCGCGGCGAGTGACTCCGCACGCGCTCCCCGCCGCGGTGCGGACACGCTGGCGGCCGCCAGGAGCGCCCTCGACGGCGCTCGCGCTCCCCGAGCAGACGCGCTCGCGGGCGGAGTGCTACGCTGGTCGGCATGAAACGCCTCCTCCTCGCACGCACGCTGCCGCTGCTCTTGCTTCCCCTGCTCGCCACGGCGCCCGCGGCGACCCAGACCGTCGCACCCGCCGCGGCCGAGGCCGCGCCGAGCGCCACCGACGAGCGCACGCCGCTCGAGGTCTTCAACGCCGCCCTGGAGACCTGGGCGGAGGTGGTGGAGCCGGCCGCCGACGAGCCGATCCGCTGCCTGACGGGCGGCCTGCACCTCGTCGCCTCCGACCTGCTGCCCGAGGAGATCGGCGAGCGGCGCATGAGCTTCGCCTGGCAGGCGCCCGACCACCTGCGCCTGGACATCCCGATCGGCGGGGACACCTACTCGATCGGGCGCGCGGGCGAGGAGCTGTGGATCCACGCACCGGCCACCCGTTTCGGCGCCATCGGGCGCAGCGCAGTGGCGCGCTTCAGCGCGACGCCCGACGACTTGGACGCGACGAGCTTGGCGCCGGTGAGCCTGCCGATCGAGCGCGAGCAGCTCGCCTTGGCGGCTGTGTTCCTGGAGGTCGAGGCCGGAGAGCCTGTCGCGCAGGGGCACTCGCTCCTGCTCACGCCGACGCCGGCGGCGCTCTCTCTGGGCGTCCCCGAGGGCGAGCTCGAGCTGTGGCTCACAGACGACCTCCTGCCCGCGCGCGTGCGCTGGATCGACGACGACGGAGACGCTCTCGAGGTCGCCTTCGAGGGCCTGAGCTTCAGCGCGCCGCCGAGCTCCGAGAGCTGGGATCTCACCCCCGGCCCGGACGACACGATCGAGATCGTGGCCCTCTCGCACCTGACGCGCTTCGTCGGCTCCCTCATCGGTATCTTCGGCGACACGCTCCCCACCCTCGGCCCCGCGACGGGCTCCAAGCGCGTGCTCGCACGCTCGGGCGCGGGACGCCTGGAGGAGATCGACGGCACGCGCGTGTTGTTCCTCGAGGGCACTCCCGAGGAGATAGGCCGTCAGCACGGCGAACTGCTGCGCGAAGAAGCACGGCATCTCGTCGAACGGATCGTGTTCGGCTTCGGCATCGGCAGCTCCTTCGCCGAGGGCCGCTGGTTCCTGGGCGAGCTCGAGGAGGCCCTCTCGCGCGTCCTGCCCTTCACCGACGAGCGCTACCTGCGCGAGATGGACGCCATGGCCGACGCCGTGGGCCTCTCCCGCGAGGAGGTGCGCCTGGCGAACTTCTTCCCCGAGCTCTTCCACTGCAGCGGCTTCGCCCTGTTCGGCGAGGCGACCGCTGACGGAACGCTCTACCACGGGCGCGTGCTCGATTACCTGCGCGGTGTCGGCCTCGAGCAGAACGCGGTGGTGATGGTCATCCGCCCCGACGAGGGTCACGCCTGGGTGAACGTCGGCTACGCCGGATTCACGGGGACGGTCACGGCGATGAACGAGCGCCAGATCGGCCTAGGCGAGATGGGCGGCCGGGGCGAGGGCGACTGGGACGGCAAGCCGATGGCCCAGCTCATGCGCGAGGTGATGGAGAAGGCCGACTCCCTCGATGACGTGATCGAGATCATGGGTGGTAGCGCCCGCACCTGCGAGTACTACTACGTCGCCTCCGACGGGAAGACCAACGACGCCATCGGCATCGCGGCGACGCCCGAGGTCTTCGAGGTCATCCGCCCCGGCCAGTTCCACGAGCAGCTCGCACGCCCGGTGCGCGACTGCGTGCTGATGTCAGCCGGTGGCCGTTACGAGACCCTGGTCGACCGCGCCGAAGCCGGCTACGGCAAGTTCGACGCGACTAGCGCCATGGCCCTGATGGAGAGTCCGGTGTGCATGACCTCGAACATCCACTCAGTCCTCTTCGCCCCGGCGAGCCTGGACTTCTGGGTCGCCAACGCCGACGACGCGAACCCGGCCGCCCACACGCGGTACACGCACTACAACCTGACTCAGCTGCTCGAATCCGGCCCGCCCGAGCCCGCGTCCGAGTCTCCCGGGGTCGGAACACGTTCAAGTTCGGCGCTCCGATCCGAGCGGCGCGGAATCCGCTGATTCCATCTTGAAACCCCTTCCCGGCAAGCCGATGAGGGTCCCTCTCATGAAAAACGTGCTCGGCTCCCTGACCATCCTACTCTCCTCGCAGCTGGCCCCGGCTCTCGCCGCCGACGTCCTCGTGGTCGACGCCGCCGGAGGCGGCGACTACACGTCCGTCGCGACGGCCGCCTTGGCCGCCGCCGACGGGGACGTGCTCCTCGTGCGCCCCGGCAACTACCCCTTCGATGAGGTCGTGATCGACGGCAAGGGCCTGACGATCGTGAAGGACGGCCCGGGCATCGTGAAGAGCTACCGCTGGGTGAGGATCCAGAACCTCCCTGCCGGCAAGGAGGTCCATCTCAACGGGCTCTCGTCACCGACATCTTCGTGGAGTCTTGCGAGGGATACGTCCTCATCGAAGAGGTCAGGTCGCTCTCCTTCGCTTGGGCTTGCGCGCTCCACGTCACCGACAGCGACTCGGTGACCATCGCGAATTCAGAGCTCGACGGTCATGACGGCTCGGAGATCACCGGTGGTAACGAGAACTACGGCGCCGACGGTTTCCCGGCACTGGAGATCGAGAACTCGACGGTCACGATCTACACGACCGAGTTGGAGGGCGGCTACGGCGATGACGGCCAGTCAGGTCACCGTCGCCCCGAGCGGCGTCGCGGTGCTCCCGGACCGCTCCGCCTTGGTCGAGCCAGACGCGCCGGCCGTTCGAGCGATCGACGGCAAGACGATGGAGGAGTGGGTTGAGCTGGCGCGACCCTACGTCGCGAGTGGCAGCCCGCAGCTCGTCCGTCGGCGCGCCCTCGGCGA
>DASCMO010000191.1:0-5274 GCA_036010965.1 Planctomycetota bacterium
ACGAGGCCTTCCCGGCGTTGCTGGACAACTACATCGGCGTGGAGCATTGCCTCCAGCTACAGCTGAGAAATGCGCGCTTCGTCCTCAACGACGCAGGCAGCCACAACGCTTACGTCTTCCTCTGCGAGTGGGTCTACCCGCAGGACTGAGTGGCTGTCCGAGTTAGGTGAGCTTCCTGACGCTACGGCCCGCCCAGCCCCTCCCGCGCTACGCCCCTACGGGCAGAACGTCACCTCGAAACCGCCGGAGAAGTGGAAACAGGATGACGGCTCCCCCATAGAGACCCCATGAAGCACAAACGTCTCTCGGCGACGTTCGCGTTCCTCGCGATCCTCTGCGCCGGGTCGATCGTCCTCCTCCGCTTCGCACCCTCCGTCGCCCCGGGTCCAGCCGCGGCCTCGGCGATGGCACCCGCCGCCGCTCAAGAGCGACGGAGCAGCGAGGTTCCTCGTGCGCCGCTCGAGAGCAGCACGCCTCGGATCGAGGTGTCCCACACTCCGTCGCCGGTCGAGACGGCGCGAGAGGCGGCTCGCACCCTGCTTGTGGTGGAGGTCGTCCGGGAGGATGACGGTCGCGCAATACCTGGAGCGAGAGTCTCCTGCGCGAACCGCCCCGATGACGATCGTCTTACCGATTCCGAGGGCAAGGTGGTGCTCGCCGCCGATCCTGGTCAGCCCCTCTGGCTCGAGGTTCTCGGCTCGCGAACCGGCGAGGGACAATCCGGCTGGATGAAGGTCAAGCCTCTCGAGGAGGGCGAGGTCCGAACCCTGGTTGTAGCCCTGCGTGTGGACATCTCCGACCTCCGCTACTTCGGACGCGTCGTGGAGGGCGAGGGGGGAGAGCCGATCCCCGGTGTGGAGATCGAGCTGTTCGAGAACCTCTCTCTGCGTGGCGAGACCACGAGCGACGAGTCCGGCCTGTTCTTTCTGGAGGTGCACGGCTGGACCGAGCCCTACGCCCAGCTCTCCGCTGCGGGCCTCGGTCTCGTCCGAGTACCCCTCAAGGACGGACATGAGACGGCCGAGACCGCCCAGCTTCTCGATATGTACGGCGACGCGCGCCTCACGGCCCGAGTGCTCGAGCAGAGCGGTGAGCCCGTCGTGGGGGTCGAGGTGCGTCTCGAGGCCGAAGCCTGGACCCTGCGTCCGGCCGGGGAACTGGACGTAGCACTCTCGGAGCCTGTGACGTGGAGCGATTTCAGCGACGCCCAGGGCCGCGTCGAGATCAGCGGGCTTCCGTCCCGCACGATTCTGAATGTCGAGGTTCGCCGTGGAGGGGAGAGGCTCCGGCTCCGGCTCCGGCCTGAGCCCGACGTGTTTACTCTCGATCCCGGCGAGATCCTGGACACGATCCTGATGCTCAAGGCCGACGGGGAGATCACCGGCCAGGTCATCGATCCGACGGGGACGCCGGTCGGGGGAGTGCCGGTCGTCTGCGTGGCATTCGACCCCACCCTCGGCGTCGATCTGGCGGGATACAGGCAAGAGGAACGCGTGACCCTTTCCTCGGGCAACTTGGCTTGGAAGAACGAAAACGAAGGCGTCTTCGTGTTCGCCGACCTGTCCCTCGCGACCTGGCTGGTTGCCATCAAGGGGAGCGAGACCGGGGTCGTCGTGACTCTCTCGGCCGAGCGTTTTCGGGCGGAGGAGATCCGGCTCGAGACCGACGCAGCCTTCGTCATCGCCGGACGCGTGGAGAGCTCTTCCGGCGAGGCTCTGGGAGGGATCACGATCGACTGCTGGGCACCGGGAAGGCACTGGATCGGCAAGTCGACCGAGGCCGTACTCGCAGACCGACGCGCTCGACGGGTCGCCCGAGAACAAACTGCCGCAGACGGCTCCTTCCGCTTCGAATCTCTCGGTCCGGGCACCTGGTCTATCGGTGCCTGGGACGCGCCCCCAGACCGCGTGTACGCCGGGTCATGGTGGAGTACCGAGGAGATCCAGGTCGAGGCCGGAGACGAGGAGGTGCGGATCACGCTCACTCGTGTAGGCGCCATTGGTGGCTGGATGGTCGAGGCCTCCTCGGGCCGGCCGGTGGATGGCATCGTGGAAGCCTTCCGCGACGGCGGCACCCTGGCCTACGGCTACACCGAAGTGGGGCAGGACGGTCGCTTCGTCACCACCGGGCTTCCGGCGGGCAGCTACCGACTGCACGCCAGGTCGCACGAGCTCAGGAGCCTCGGTGAGGAGATCGTGCTCAGGCCCGGCGAGGTGTTAGAGGACATCGTCATCGAGATGAGTCCTGGTGGTCGCGTGTCGGTGCAGATCCTCGGGGCGTCGGGTTTATATTCGATCACGACCAAGCAGCAGGAGCTAGAGCTCGACACGCGCCACATCCACGCCGGCGCTCGACCGCTCGGCCCTTTCACCATCTTGCCCGGCCCCCTCCGGATGCTCCTCTTCGACCCCGAGGGCCGCCTCGTCGGAGAGCGCGAGCTCGAGCTCACCGCAGGGGTGCACCGCCTCGTCCGCTTCCACATCGGCCCCGACGGCCAGGCTCTCTCCGATTGAATCCCCTGTCCGCCGACCTCCAGCGGACCCCCTTCACCCACGCCGTCGAGTGGAGCCACGGCCAGGACACCAGCATGGGGACTCTTCTACTGACGGGGGCCAACCCCTCACGTCCTACTCCCTTACGGGCAGAACGTCACCTCGAGACCGTCTGAGAAGTTGAAGCCAGCGGGGCCGTTCCTACCGGTCATCCTCAGCAGTTGCCTTTGCCCTTGCCTCGATGAGCTCGCCGATGCGCCTCTCAGCATTAACGGTGCTTTTGTGGTCCTCCCCAAGCGTGCGCCGGTATCCGGCCAGCGCCTCACGGAATAGCTGCTCCGCCTGATCCAACTTGTCCAGACTCTGAAGCAGTCCACCCAGTCTATAAATCGAGGCCAGGGTGTCCTTGTGATCGTCCCCTCTCGCTCGGCGGAACCCCTGCATTGCTTCGCGGAAGTACGGTTCCGCCTCCACCAGTTTCTCCCGTGCCTGGAGGAGCATGCCCAACCAGGTGAGCGGGATCAGAAGGTCGGGGTGATCGTCACCTACAGTCCGACGCATCCCCTCCAGCCACTCGCGCTGGTAGGACTCGGCCTCTTCGAGCTTATTTTGACTCTGGAGGAGGATGCCGAGGCTGCCGAGCACCCCCAATGTCCTGGGATTGTCGTCACCCAGAGTCCGGCGCGAGACTTCGAGCGCCTCACGGAAGAGTGGCTCGGCGTCGGCGTTCCTTCCCTGCGCTCGAAGGAGATAGGCAAGATTGTTCAGCGTGGTCAGGGTGCTCGGGTGATCGCTACCCAGTGAACGTCGACTGGCTACCAGTGCCTCGACGTAGAGTCGCTCAGCCTCGCCATGCTTTCCCAGAGAGGTAAGCAGATGACTCAGATTGTTGATCGTATTCAGAGTGGACGGGTGCTCAGTACCCAGCATGCGCCGGCTCACGGCGACCACCTCGCGCAGGAGCGCCTCAGCCTCTTCGTACTTCCCTTGAAATCCAAGCAACGAACCCAAGTTGTTGATCGAACTGAGGGTATCCAGGTGCTCGTCGCCCAAGACACGCCGACTGATCTCTAACGCCTCTCGATAGAGTGGTTCGGCCGCGTCAAGCTTGCCTTGATTGTGTAGCAGAATTCCCAGGTTGGTAATCGAATGAAGGGTGGTCGCGTGCTCGGATCCCAGGGTGCGCCGACTGATGTCCAGCGCCTCGCGATAGAGCGACTCGGCTTCCTCTAATCGCCCTCTCGTAGCAAGCAGGTGCCCCAGGTTGTTCATCGCGAGCAAAGTAGCGGAGTGCCCCTCGCCCAGGACGCGGCGCTCGATATCCAGCACTCGCCGAACCCACGGTTCGGCTTCATCGAGCCTCCCTTGATCCAGGAACAACAGGCCGAGGCCGTTCATGGACTCCAGGGAGTCCGCATGATCATCGGGAAGCTCTTTCAACCGGATCTCAACTGCCCGCTCCTGTGGTTCCATAGCCCTGTCCAGGAGTCCAAGCTCTCGCAGCGTCGTCGCCACCGTCTGCAGCAACCTCGCCTGCACCAGAGGCTGGTTTCCAAACCCTTCCAGCTCGCGCAGCGCTCCCTCGAACACCTCCTGGTCCAGCACACCCAGCGCGAGGCCGGTGAAGTCCGCGCCCGCCAGCAGCTTCTCGAGCGCGGCCCGCTCCGCATCCAACACCTCCGCATCACGCCCCGCCCGCTCCCCCGCAGCTCGCGACCGCTCCAGCACCATGGCCCGGATCGTCAGGCCCATCGCCTGCGCATCGACTCCCGAGAGCTGCCCGGCCTGAAAGTCCGATACCTGCTGCAGCTCCTCGGCCCGCTGCGTCGCCAGGTCCCGCTCCGAAGCGGCCTCCACCCGAGCGTCCTCCGCTTCCTGCCGTTGAACCCGCAGCTCCTCGTTCGTCACCACGAGCTCGTCGGCGCGATCAGTCGCCAGATCGGCGTTGTGCTCGGCCTCCTCAGTCTTGGTTTGAAGTTGCTGGTTGGTCTCGGCCAGCTTGTCCTTCTCCTGGCTCAGCTGCCAGGCCAGGGTCGAGATCGCCACCAGCGCGACCGAGGCCAGCGCACCGGCGACACTCTTCGTCGGATTTCGCCTCACCCACTTGGTCGCCCTGACCACCAGCGTCGGCGGCCTGGCCAGGATCGGCTCGTGTGCCATGTGGCGCCGAATGTCCGCCGCCAGCTCGGTCATCGTGGAATAACGCTGGTCGGGATTCTTCTCGATCGCCTTGGCGCAGATCACTGCCAGGTCATCGGGCACTCGTGAACGCAGCGTGCGCGGATCGGCAGGATCCACCATCACCACTTTCTGAGCGATCTGGTGCGTCGTGTCCCCTTCGAAGGGACGCTGCAACGACAGCAACTCGTACAGCACCACCCCGAGGCTGAAGACGTCCGTGCGGTGGTCGATCCCCATCCGCTTGGCCATCACCTGCTCGGGACTCATGTAGTAGTACGTCCCCGCAAAATCACCGGTCTGGGAGAGGCCGTGCTCACTCTCCACCCGCGCCAGCCCGAAATCACCGACCTTGGGCGTGTCGTCCGGGCTGATCAGGATGTTGGCGGGCTTGAGGTCGCGGTGGATCACTCCTGCTCCGTGGGCCACCTCCATCGCGTCCGCCACTTTTGCCATCAGTTCGGACACCTGGCCGTAGTAGTCCTTCGGCAGCTCGGCCTCCCCCCGGACGTCCTCGAGGAAGTCAGCGAGGGACGCGCCGTCCTCCACGAGATCCATGGCGATCCAGTGCACGCCGTCGATCTCGCCGCTGCCGTGCACCGCG
>DASCMO010000192.1:0-10412 GCA_036010965.1 Planctomycetota bacterium
GCCCAGGTGAGCCAGGGCCGCCTTGACCGGGACGGGATTGACCTCGACGTAGAGGTCGCGCGCCAGGGGGGCGAGGGCGCACTCCAGCTCGGCGGCACGCTCCGGGTTGCCGTCGGGGCGGGCGACGCGCACGAGTTCCGCCACCTCCTCGGGGACGATGTTTCCCAGGACATTCACCGCGCCGACGGCGCCGGCGGCGGCGAAGGGAGCGATGCACGAGTCCTCACCACACAGGACGGCGATGCGGCAACTCGCCAGAAGCTGCTCGACGCGCGCCACCGAGCTCCCCGACTCCTTGATGGCGACGATGTTCTCGTGGTGCGTTGCGAGCTCGGCGACGACGTCCGGCTCGAGATCCAGTCCGGTCCGCGAGGGCACGTTGTAGAGCACCACCGCCGTGTCCGTGGCGTCAGCGATCTGGGAGAAGTGGCCGATCAGCCCCTGGCGGCTGGGGCGGTTGTAGTAGGGCGTCACCACCAGCACTCCGTCCGCGCCCTCGGCGGCGGCGAAACGCGCCAGGTCGACCGTGGAGCGCGTGCAGTTGCTGCCGACCCCCGCCACCACCGGCAGGCGCCCGGCCGAATGATCCACCGCGGCGTGGATCAGGCTGCGCTGCTCGTAGTCGTTGAGTGTCGGAGCCTCGCCCGTCGTTCCGGCCACCACGAGCCCATCCGTCGCGTGGTCTACATGGAAGTCGATCATCTCTTCGAACGCCTCGAGGTCGACGTGACCGTCGCGGAAGGGCGTCGGGAGTGCGACGTAGCTGCCGTTAAACTGTCCGTACATGGCTCAGGCTCTCCTCGAGAGTTCAGGCGTCCCGGATGAGTTCGATCATGCGTCCGACCGCCCGGTCGACGCCCACGGTCAACGCTTCGGCGACGATCGAGAAGCCGATGTTCAGCTCCTCGAGGTGCGGCAGACGGAGCACCGGTTGGATGTTGTCGTAGTCGAGCCCGTGCCCCGCGTTGATCCGCAGGCCGATCGCGTGGGCGTGCTCGGCGGCCGTGATCAGGCGTTCGAGTTCGCGCGCTCTCCCCTCGCCGGCTGCGTTGGCAAAGGGCCCGGTGTGGAGCTCGACAAAGTCCGCGCCGGACTCGGCGGCGGCGTCGAGCTGGCGCTGGTCGGGATCGACGAAGAGACTGACCTCGCCCCCACGCGAGGCGAGGGCCTCGATCACCTCCCGCAGCCGCGCGAGCTCGCGTCCCACGTCGAGGCCGCCCTCGGTCGTGATCTCCTCGCGGCTCTCGGGGACGATGCAGTAGGCCTCGGCGCCGACCTCGAGCCCGACGGTCACGATCTCGGGGGCGAGGGACATCTCGAAGTTCAGTCGCGTCCCGATCGCCTCGCGCAGGCGCAGCACATCGTCGTCCTGGATGTGGCGGCGGTCCACGCGCAGGTGACAGGTGATGCCGCCGGCTCCGGCCGCTTCCGCCCGCAGGGCCCAGGCCACGGGGTCGGGGAAGGCCCCGCGGCGCGCCTGGCGCACCGTGGCGACGTGATCGATGTTGACGTGAAGTCTCGTCATTGCCCTCTCACGGCCGAGACTAGCGCGGCGGAGAGGTCGTTCCAACCACCGCGATCCGTCTCTCCTCGTGGAGGTGTCGGGCTCCCGGGAGACTACACTGGGTCCGTGCGGATCATCGCTGGAGCACTCCGCGGACGGCGCTTCTCGGCGCCTGCCGGACAGGGCACGCGCCCGATGCTCGATCGGGTGCGGGAGGCCCTCTTCTCGATCCTCGGCGAGCGCGTTATCGACGCCCGCGTGCTGGACCTGTGCGCGGGTACCGGCAGCCTCGGCATGGAGGCTCTCAGCCGCGGCGCCGAGCGGGCGCACATGGTGGAGCGCGACTCACGCGTCGTGCGGATCCTCGAGACCAACCTGAGTGAGCTGGGCCTGGCGCAGGAGGCCTCGGTCCTGTGCGCCGACGCCCTGGCGCCCGCCAGCTGGCGCCCGGCGGGTCTGGAGCCGGCCTGGGCGAACCTGGTCTTCTTCGACCCGCCCTATCCCTGGCTGCGAGACGCGCGCCGCCCGCGCGTCCTCGCGACGGTGGAGGCCTTGTGCCGCGAGGAGCTGGCGCCCGGCGGCCTGCTAGTCCTGCACGCCCCCGCGGGCGAGCTGGCCGCGTCCGACCTCGCCGCTGGCGGGGAGTGCCGCGATCGGACCTACGGTCACTCGAGCCTGTGGATCGTCGAGTCGCCCGAGGAGCCCTCTTGAAGTCCGTCGAGGGACTGCTGCTGATCGAGGGCCGGCTGGTCGCTGGTCGCGTTGCCATGGACGGTGGCCGCATCGTGGGCCTCGAGTTGCTGGCGCGCGAGACCCTCGAGCGCGAGGCGCCGATCGTCGCGCCCGGCCTCGTGGACCTGCACATCCACGGCTTCGGCGGCGCGGATCCGCTCACGGACCTGGCGGCCATGGCCCTGGCCCTGGCGCACGCGGGAACGACCGCCTTCCAGCCGACCCTCTTTCCCGCCGCCCCTGAGCGTCTGGGAGCGCTCTGCAGTGGCGTGCGCGATGCCGCGGCGGCCCTTGGCGGGGGTGGCGCGCTGGTCGTCGGCCTGCACCTCGAGGGTCCCTTCGTGAACCCGCGCGCCGCCGGCGCCCTGCCCGTCGACGCCCTGGCCGCGCCCTCACCGGCGGCCCTGCGGGACATCCTCGGTCCCTCCAGCGATGACGGCCGCGGCGTGCGCACCATCACCCTGGCGCCGGAGCTCTCCGGCGCGTGCGAGCTGGTGGCGGAGCTCGCGCGCTCGGGCGTGCGCGTCTCCCTCGGCCACAGCCTGGCGAGCGCGGCCGAGGCGCGCGGTGCCGTGGACGCGGGCGCCGCGGGAGTGACTCACCTCTACAACGCCATGGGCGGCTTGCACCACCGCGACGCCGGGCTGGCGAACGTTGCCCTGGTCGAGGACGTGCTCTTCGCCGAGATCATCGGCGATCTCGTGCACGTCGCACCCGAGGCCTTCGACCTCGCCCTGCGCGCCCGCGGCCCGCGCGGACTGTGCCTGGTCAGCGACGCTCTGCGGGGCGCGGGCACAGGCTGCGATGTGTTCCACTGGCACGGACGCGAGCACGAGGTGGTCGACGGCGCGGCCTACTACCCGGCCGGGGGCGACGGCGAGCCCGCTCGTCTGGCGGGTTCGGCCCTCTCCCAGCTCGAGATGGTGCGGCGCCTGGTGGCGCGCGGGGTGGTCGGCGTCGAGGACGCCCTGACCATGGCCTCCGAGGCGCCGGCCCGCGCCCTGGGGATGGAGGACGAGCTGGGCCGCCTGCGGGTCGGGAACCGCGCCGATCTGCTCGTGCTCGACGCAAGCGACCTGGCCCTCGGGCAGGTCCTGGTGGGCGGTGAAGCCCCCGCGCCCCAGCACCCCTGAGGAGCGATCTACAGCCTGGGCGCGCTCCTGCCGATGAGGCGAAGGTGAAGCGATCCCTCCCCTCGACCCTGCTCCTGGCCGTCGCCCTGGTGCTCCCGGTCCTGAGCCCCGACGAGTCCGATGAGTCGCTGCGACCGGAGCGCGACAGTTCGCCTGTTTGCGTGCCCTACGCGGAGCTCCGCGACCACCCCGGCCGCTTCCTCGGCCGGCGCGTGCGCGTGCGCGTCCAGGCCCGGGCCTGGGTGGAGCGCTGGGACCCCTTCGTGACGCGCTTTGGGAGCGAAGATTTTCGCGCCCTTGACGCCTGGGCCGACGAGCAGCACCTCTGGCTCCCCGCAGACCACGCCGCGCCCCTCGCGCGCCTGTTCGTGCGCCGCGAGAGCGCTGCCGAGTGGGCCCTGTGCGAGGCGCGGACCTTCGATCGCTTCGAGCTCGAGCTCGAGGTGCGGGCGGTCCTCGTCGACCGTCCCTGGGTCGAGGTGTTGACCGTTCGGCCCCTGGCAGGCGGCCTGAGCGAGGGTGCGCTGGTTCACGCCGGGCGGGCCGTCGAGCTCCTTGCGAAGGGTGCCACCGCCCGTGCGCGGGCGGAGGTCGAGCGTGCCCTGCGCGGGCCCCTGCACGAGCCGGCGCGGCGAGCCCTCGAGGAGCTCGCCCGGGCCTGCGACGACGAGAGCCCCTGACCCCCGCCCGCAACCCGCCGGGGAAGGCGCCACCCGCCCGCTTCACTGCCGACGATTGCAACCCACCGCCACCCCGTGCGATCCTCTCCGGCGGCATGCTCACCGAGCTCAGCATTCGTGACCTGGCTCTCTTCGAGCGCGCCGAACTCGCCTTCGGCCCCGGCCTGAACGTGATCACCGGCGAGACGGGCGCGGGCAAGAGCCTCTTGATCGGTGCCCTCGAGTTGCTTCTCGGTCGCCGACCGCGCGCCAACCTCCTACGCCGCGGCGCCGAGCGTGCCAGCGTCGAGGGGCGCTGGTGCTTCGCGCCCGGGGCGGCGCCGATTCCACTCGTGGAGTGGCTGGAGGCCGAGCTGCCCGCCGCCCTCGACGAGAACGGGGCCGACGAGGGGCTCGAGCTCGTGCTCTCGCGCACCCTGTCGAGCGACGGGCGCACCCGCGCGCGGGTCAACCACCGACCGGTGACCCGCAGCGCCCTGCGCGAACTGGCCGGCATGCTGGTGGAGGTCCACGGACAGAACGACCACCAGAAGCTGCTCCTGCCGGCGGAGCAGACGCGCCTGGTGGACGCCTTCGGAGATCTTGCGGCGCTGCTCGCCGACTACCGGGCCGTGCGCGAGCAGTGGATGGCCCTCTCCGAGCGCGCGCGCTCGTGGGAGGCGACCGAGGCTGAACGGCGCGATCGCACCGATCTCCTGCGCTTTCAGGTGGGCGAGCTGGAAGGGCTGGGCCTGGGCGAAGGCGAGGACGAGGCCCTGCGCGGCGAGCGCGAGGTGCTGCGCAACGCCGAGGAGCTCGAGACGCAACTGGGCGCCATCGTCGAGGAGCTCGCCGAACGGGACGGTTCACTGCTCGGTGCCCTGCACCGCGCCGAGGCCACCGTCGGGCGCTGGGAGGCGCGCATCGATCAGCTCGTGTCGCCGGCCGCGGACCTGCGGACGGCGACGGCGCACCTCGAGCAAGCCCTCGCCTCCCTGCGCTCTTTCGTGGATGGGGTCGAGCGCGAGGCGGGCCGTCTCGAAGAGGTCGAGGAGCGCCTGGCTGAGGTCGAGCGCCTCGCGCGCAAGCATCGCGCGGGGGCGGAGGAGCTCGTGGGCCTCCTGGAGCGTCTGCGCGCGGAGCTGGAAGAACTCGTGGCCCACGCGACGGGGATCGGGGAGCTGGCCGCCGAGCGCGACGATGCCCTGGCGAGACTCGTCGCCGCCGCGGATGAGCTCTCCCGTGCCCGTCGCGACCTGCGACCGCGCTTGATCGAGGCCGTGTCCGCTGGCCTGGCGGAACTGGGCCTGGAGCGGGCGCGCTTCGACCTGCGCATCGAGCCGCGCGCCCCCGAGGCCTCTGCCGGCGAGGGAGAGGCCTTCGAATCAGAAGCCATCGCGCGCCGCTTCACCCCCGACGGCTCCGATGAGATCGAGTTCCTGTTGGCGGCCAACCCCGGCGAGGGCTGCGCGCCCCTGTCCGGCGTGGCGTCGGGAGGGGAGGCGGCGCGCATCATGCTGGCCCTGCGCGGCGCCCTCGCGAGCTGCCACACGATTCCCAGTCTGGTCTTCGACGAGGTGGACGCCGGGGTCGGCGGCCGCCTCGCGCCGTGTGTCGGCGAGCACCTGCGGGAGCTGGGCGCGCAGTACCAGATCCTGTGCGTCACCCACCTCCCGGCGGTCGCCGCCGCCGCCGACCGGCACCTGCGCGTGGCCAAGCGCGAGAGCGACGGGCGCACCGCCACCCATGTCACGGCCCTCGACGGCGACGCGCGCGTCGAGGAGGTGGCGGACATGATCTCGGGAGGCGGGCATCAGAGCACGGCCCGGGCCGAGGCGCGCCGGCTTCTGGAGGCGCGCGGAAGCGCTACGGCTTCGAGCGCTCCCTGAGCAGCGCCGCCGTCTCCTCGGCCACGGCCTCGACGCACTCGCGCACGCGCTCGATGTGCGTCCGGAAGGACAGCACGCAGATGCGCAGGGTGAAGCGCCCGCCCAGTGAGGTGGGCGTGATGTAGAAACGCCGGCGGGCGTTGACGCGTTCGAGGAGCTCTCGATTGAGGCGCTCGGTCTCGCTCGTGTCGCGTCCATCGCATGCGATGCGGAAGGCGAGCAGGGAGAGCTGGGGTTCGGCGACCAGCTCGATCCCCTCGATCTCGCCCAGAGCGTCCGCGGCCCAGCGCGCGAGGTCGAGCTTCTCGTCGAGGTTCGTGCGGAAGGGGCCGATGCCGTGCAGGACAATCGGCAGCCACACGCGCAGACCGCGGCAGTCGCGGGAGAGCTCGGGTGAGATCTCACAGAAGTCGATGCGCCCGTCTTCTCCCTGCAAGTGGGGCATGTAGTCGGCCGCGATGCTGTGGGTGCGGTGCAGGTCGCCCAGATCGCGTGCGAGCAAGCAGCCGGTCCCGTAAGGGAGGAAGAGCCCCTTGTGGGGGTCGAGGGTGATCGAGTCCGCCCGTTCGATGCCCGCAAGGGCCGCGGAGCCGCGCTCGGTCAGGGTGAAGAACCCGCCGTAGGCGGCGTCGACGTGTAGCCACAGCTCTTCGGACCGGGCGAGGTCTGCCAGGCCGCGCAGGTCGTCCACTGCGCCGGTGTTCGTCGTGCCGGCGGTGGCGCAGACCATGAAGGGGCGCAGCCCCGCCGCGCGGTCGGCGGCGACGGCCCGGGCCAGCTCGTCGAGGCGCATGCGGAACGAGCCGTCACAGGGGATGGCGCGCACGCGAGCGGGCGTGAACCCCGCCAGCACTCCGGCCTTGGCGACGCTGTGGTGTGCCTGGTCGGAGGCGTAGAGGACGCCGTTGGCCGCCTCGTCCCCCAGTCGAGAGCGGCGTGCCGTGACGACTGCCGACCAGTTGGCGAGGGAACCGCCGGTGGTCAGGAAGCCACCGCTGGAGCTCGGGTATCCCATCAGGTCGCAGAACCAGCGCACGACCGTGCTCTCGAGCTGCGCCAGAGCCGGGGCCGCGGCCCAGACGCCCACGAAGCGATTGACCGCGCCGGCGATCAGGTCCGCCACGGCGGCTTCCGGCAGGCCACCGCCTGGGATGAAGGCCATGTATCCAGGGCCAGCTGTCTGGAAGCCCACCGGCACTACGCGCTCGAAGAGCAGGTCGAGCACCTGCTCGACGTCGGTCGCGGACTGGGGCAAGGCGCCCTCGACTGATCGCGCGGCCTCATCGGCGCCCTCCGGGGCGATGGCGGGTTGTTCCGCGAGTGTGTCGAGATAGTGGGCGACGCGCCGACCGGTGCGCTCCAGGAGGTCCTGGAACTGCTCTCCGGAGAGTTCGAGACAGCGATCGACTTCGATGGGAGGGTCGTCGGCGGGATCCATGCTGGGGGAGCCGGCCCACACGCGGAGCACGGCCGAGTCGCTGACCATGTGGCGCGACGGATTGGGGGTGGGGGGGCGGGGTTGCGCGCGAGTACGGTACCCTGTCGGGCCACCGTGAGCGCCGCCGAACCCGTCGACCCCGCCCTCTGCCAGCCCTTGCGCTTTGACCGCGCCTGTCTGGAGAAGGTATGGGGCGGGCGCACCCTCGAAGAGACGCCGGGCATCGAGCTGGAGATAGAGGGCCCGGTGGGGGAGATCTGGGAACTCGTCGATCGTGAGGAGCACAACTCGAAGGTGATCTCCGGACCTCTGACCGGGCGTTCCCTGCGCGGGCTGCTGGAAGACGAGCCGCAGGCCATGCTGGGTCGCACGAGTCGTACCGATCGTGAGCGCTTTCCGCTCCTGATCAAGTACCTGTGCGCCAACCGTCCCTTGAGCGTCCAGGTCCACCCGGACGACGCCGCGGCGCGACGGATGCACTTGAGCGACTCGGGCAAGTGCGAGGCGTGGTACATCCTCGCGGCCGAGCCCGGCAGCGTGCTCTACCTCGGCCTGCAGCCCGGTGTGGATGCCGCGACCTTCGCGGCCCAGGCCGGCGGCCCCGGCGTGGCCGACCTCCTGATGGCCTGGCCCGCCCACGCCGGCCAGTTCGCCCTCGTGCCCGCCGGCACCCTGCACTCGATCGGCGCGGGCGTCACCCTGGTCGAGATCCAGCAGAACTCGGACGCGACCTTTCGCCTCTACGATTGGGATCGCTTGGGTCTCGACGGCGAACCGCGCCAGATGCACGTGGAGCAGGCCTTGCTGGCGCTGGACTACGAAGCGCAGGTCGCGGGCCCTGTGACGCCGAACCTCGAGGAGCGTTCCGAGGGCAACCGCGGGTCCGTGCTCCACGACGGCGAGCACTTCGGCGTCGAACTGCTCGAGGTGGGGACGCGCATCGATCTCGAAACGGACGACCTGGCCGTGATCTACATCGTCACCGTGGGCCGGGGCGGCATCGCTCGCGTGGCCGGCGGGGAGGGTCTGGCGATGGGCACCGGTGACACGTGGTTCGTTCCGGCTTGCGTCGGCACCCACCGACTCGAGGCTCGCGGTGAGCCGATGAGCGTGCTACGCGTGGAGACGAGGGCCTGACGATGGCGCGCGCACCGAAGAGGTCCGATGGCACGAGCAGGCCTAAGGGAGGCTCCCGTTCGCGGAGCGGGTCGAAGGCCGCGGGCGGGCGCGGCGGTTCCACGGGCGCTCGGAAGAAGAAAGTCGCCGGAGGGGGCACCCGCGCCAAGAAGGCCACGGCGGCGGCGAGCGGTCCGGCGGCCGACGGGCTCGTGCGCCTGAACAAGCTGCTCGCGGACAACGGCGTGGCCTCGCGGCGGGCCGCCGACGAGCTGATCGCGGCCGGCAAGGTCAGCGTCGACGGCGAGCGCACGACGACCCTCGGCCTGCGCGTCGACCCCGACCAGCACGTGGTCGAGGTGAACGGCGAGATCCTGCGCTCTGCGAAGGGGCAGCGCAGGACCTACTACCTGCTCAACAAGCCGTCGGGCGTGGTCTGCACCAATGAGCGCCGCGAGACGCGTCCGCGGGCCGTGGATCTGATCACCGACCGCAACAAGGGCCGCATCTACACGGTCGGTCGTCTCGACGAGCAGAGCAAGGGACTGCTGCTCTTGACCAACGACGGTGACTTCGCCAACCGCGTCATGCATCCGCGCTACGGCGTGAGCAAGACCTACATGGTCAAGCTGCGCGGCCGCGCGGAAGACGACGATCTCAATGCGATTCGGGACGGCGTCTACCTTTCGGGCAAGAAGACGCAGGGCGTGAGGATCCTGATCCGCAAGCGCTCGCGGGATACCACGCACTTGATGGTGGTCCTGCACGAGGGCGTCAACCGGGAGATTCGCCGCATGTTCGCCCGGTTCGGCTTCAAGGTCATGGACCTCAAGCGGGCACGTATCGGCCATCTGACGGACCGGGGGCTGAAGATCGGTTCGTGGCGTCCTCTGACGCGCGTGGAGGTCGAGGAGTTGCTGGCCATCAGCGATGGCGCGCCGGAGCCCGAGCCGCGATCCTCTCGCGGTTCGATGGGCCGCGCCGGGCGCGGTCGCGGTCCTCGCGGAGGCCGGAGAGGCTGAATGGCCCGCCACGCTCGGACTTCCCCGGCGCTCAGACCCACCGCTCCAGCCCGCTCTTCCCCCGCGCTGCTGGGCGGCGCCCGCATCCGGGAGCACCGGCTGCGCAACGGTATGCGCGTGCTGCTCGCCGAGCGGCACGAGGACCCGGTGGTGGCTGTGATGCTCCTCTACCGTGCCGGCGGGCGCACCGAGAGCGAGCACGAGGCGGGTGTCTCCCATTTTCTTGAGCACATGATGTTCAAGGGCAGCGCTGCCTTCGGCAAGGGCGCCATCGACCTTGCGACGACGGTCTTGGGCGGATCCAACAACGCCTACACGACGGCCGACCACACGGGCTACTGGTTCGAGTTCGCCTCCGATCGCTGGGAGAAGGCGCTGGAGATCGAGGCCGACCGCATGCGCGGATTGACCCTCGACCCGGCGGAGTTCGCGGCCGAGAAGGCCGTCGTCCTCGAGGAGCTGGCCATGGGCGAGGACGACCCCTGGCGCAGGCTCTCGACAGCGGTCGGCGCGGCGCTCTTTCCACGCCACCCCTACGGGCGGCCGGTCGTGGGCTATGTGGACACCCTGAACCGGATGAGCGTCGAGGACATGCGCGCCTACTACGAGCGCTTCTACCATCCCGGCAACGCCACCCTGGTGGTCTGCGGCGATGTGCGCCCCGCATCGGCCTTGCGCCTCATCCGGCGGCACTTCGGTGGCATCGAGTCGGGTGTGCCCCACGATCAGGCGGACTGCTACCGGGCGCAGATCTCCGAGCCCGCGGGCGAGGTCCGTCTTGAGACAACCTGGGACGATTCCGTCCGTCGGCTCTGCATGGCCTGGCCCACGGTTCCCGTCGGCGTCGACGAGGACTACGCCTTCGACTTTGTCTCGACGATCCTCACCACGGGCCGCCTCTCGCGCCTGTACCGTCGGC
>DASCMO010000193.1:0-26195 GCA_036010965.1 Planctomycetota bacterium
AGGCGCTGCCCCCCGAGCTGTACCGGCGCTGGATGGAGCGAGCGGGAGTCGAGATCCTCGACGGCATCGGTTCAGCGGAGATGTTCCACATCTACATCTCCAATCGCCCTGGCGAGGTAGCTCCGGGAAGCCTGGGCCGCATCGTGCCCGGCTACGAGGCGCAAATCATCGACGCCCAGGGTGCGCTCGTCGCCGACGGAGAACCCGGCCGGCTGCGCGTGCGTGGCGGGTCCACGGCCCTGTGCTACTGGGGCGACCAGGAAAAGTCGCGCGAGACCTTCCAGGGTGAGTGGTGCACGAGTGCAGACATCTTTCATCGAGACGCGGACGGCCTGTACTACTACGAGGGGCGCACCGACGATCTGCTGAAGGTCAGCGGGATCTGGGTCTCGCCGCTCGAGATCGAAAACGTCCTCCTCTCCCACGCGGCCGTGCGCGAGGTCTGTGTCGTAGGGCGCGAAGACGACGCAGGCATGGTGAAGCCCCTGGCCTTCGTCGTGCTGGAAGAGGGCGGTGTCGGCGACGACGAGATCGCCGCCGCGCTCACCGCGCACGTCAAGGAGCGCCTCGCCCCCTACAAGTATCCGCGCTGGTACGAATGGCGAGAGGAACTGCCCAGGAACGACCGCGGGAAGATAGCTCGCGCTCAGCTGAAGTAGTGAGTGACTATACTCCTGCGATCATGACCGACCTGGCGAAGCGCACCTGGCCCGAAGCCGAGCCCCTCTTCGATGCGAGCACGGTCGCCATCCTGCCCGTGGGCAGCACCGAGCCTCACGGGCCTCACCTCCCTTTGGACACGGACGTGACCATCGCCCTGGCCCAGGCGCGCCGCAGCGCGGGCATGCTCGAGGAGGCGGGGCTGTGCGCCATGGTCCTGCCCGCCCTTCCCTACGGCATCACGCGTTGGACGGAGGGCTTCGCCGGCAAGGTCAGCTTGCGGCCCGGTACCCTCTGGGCGTTCCTGGAGGACGTCGTGCTCTCGCTGGAGCAGGACGGCATCCAGCAGATCGTTTTTGTGAACGGACACCTCGAACCGGAGCACATCGAAGTCCTGCGCGGGGTCGCCCTGGACCACCCGCGGCGAGGAGAGGGCGCGGCCCAGGTGATCTTCGCCGACAACACGCGCCGCCGCTGGGCGGAGCGACTGGGTGGCGAGTTCGCCGGCGGTGACTGCCACGCGGGGCGCTACGAATCGAGCATCCTCCTGGCCGCCGATCCCGAGGGGGTGCGCGACGAGGAGCGCCGGCGGTTGCCAGAGGTCTCGGTGGGCCTGCTGGCCAGGATGAAGGAGGGCGCCTCGAACTTCCGTGAGGTGGGGGCGGACCGCGCATACTGCGGTGATCCCGCCTCCGCCAGCCTCGAGGAAGGGGAGGCGTTGATCGAACAGCTCGCTGAGCTGACCGTCGCCTCGGTCCGCGAGGCCTGGCCGGAGCTCTTCGAATGAGCGCCTACGAGACCACCATCGAGGTTCGTTTCGGCCATGTCGATCCTGCCGGAATCGTCTACTTTCCGCGCATCTACGACTATGTCCACGATGTCTTCGAGCAGGTGTGGGAAGCGCATGTCGGAGAACGCTACTACGACCTGTTGATGGAACAGAAGATCGCCTTTCCGCTCGTCAAGGCCGAGGTGGACTTCAGGAGTCCACTGCGGTTCGGCGATACTCCGACGGTGCGGGTGACTGCCTTTCGCCTGGGTCGTTCCTCTCTCGGGCTACGCTATGTGTTCAAGATCGACGAGAGAGTCTGTGTCGATGCCCGCATGACGACGGTGTGCGTGGAAGCAAGTGGGATGAAGGCGCTGGAGATGCCCGACAGGTTTCGCCGGCGCTTCGAGGAGATCATGGAACCATCGGTGAGCGCGTGAGAATAAGCGAGACATACGACGAAGGCCGCCCGATCTTCAGCTTCGAGTTCTTCCCGCCCAAGACGGAAGAGGGTGCGCGCAAGCTGCTCACCACCGTGGCCGACCTGCAGGGCGCACTGGACCCCGATTTCGTATCGGTGACCTGTGGAGCCGGAGGGACGACGCGGGGGAGGACCCTGGACTGCGTGACGAACATCCAGGGGCAACTCGGGATCACGACCATGGCCCACCTGACCTGTGCCGAGGTCTCCGAGGATGACATTCGGGAGAACATGCAACTCCTGATCGGGAGCGGCGTCGAGAACATCCTCGCCCTGCGCGGTGATCCACCCCAGGCAGGTCAGCCCATCACGGTCGTGCAGGGCGGATTCGGGCATGGCAGCGAGTTGATCGAGTTCCTCGAGGACAACTACGACGTGGACATCGGAGGCGCCTGCTATCCAGAGGGCCACACCGAGTCCGTTGAGGCGCAGGAGGACCTGCGCTGGACCCGGCACAAGGTCGATTGCGGCGCGCGCTTCCTGATCACCCAGCTCTTCTTCGACAACGCCCACTACTTCGGTTTCGTGGAGCGGGCGCGAGCGGTGGGCATCGATGTCCCGATCGTGCCGGGGATCATGCCCATCACCAACAGGGCACAGGTCGAGCGCTTCACCGCCATGTGCGGAGCGACCCTGCCGGAGGAGCTGGAAGAGCGTCTGGCCCTGTGTGAAGACGACGCCGCCAAGTGCATGGCGACGGGTATCGAACACGCGATCATCCAGTGCCGCGCTCTCCTCGAAGGCGGTGCGCCGGGCATCCACTTCTACACCCTGAACAAGAGCCACGCGACTCGATCGGTCCTGGCGGCTATCTGACCGTCAGTTCCAGTCGCGACGCTTGTTCTTGTTCCACCAGCGCTGCCAGGCGCTGGGGCTCGCGGCGTTGGCTCCGGAGAGGGAGCGCATGGTGGCGTTGGCCGGGCCTCGCAGGGCATTCCAGATGGCTGCGGCCGTTGAACTCTGGCCCTGGGCGTTGCCCTGCGCCTGGAGGAGCGCCTTGAGCAGATCCTCGAAGAGGACCTTGCGGATCTTGGAGGGCTCGAAGGTGTAGTTCCCGAGCGCTGTCGCCGCCGAGGCGACGAAGGTGGGTCGATAGTCCTTCAGGAACTTCACGAGGCTGGTGCGTGCCCGCTTCGTGCGCGTCTTGCCGAGTGAGAGGATGAGTTCCTTCTGAAGCGCGAGGTCATCGCGGTGGCGCTTGCTGTCGATTCGCTCCAGCAGCAGCCTGTCGGCGTCCTCCCCCATGGTCCCCAGGGCACGAGCGGCTTCGATGAAGAGTTTCGTGTCTCGGGATCCGTTCTTCTTCGCTCGACGATGCGCCAGAAACACGCGGCCTGTGGCGCGAAGAATGTCGGCTCGGTCGGACGGACCGGAGGAAGAGAACTCGCCCTTGAGGCTGCTAATCAGGCTGATCGCGCGCGAGTCACCGGGGTCGTTCTTGCCGCTCTTGCCCAGGAGCCCGGAGAGCTCGTCGAGCTGCTCAGCGACTCTGTCGCGGTGGTCGGGGGCCTCGTCCTGCCGATCCACGGGACCGCTCATGCCGATCGCAACCTCGGCGCCGAGCAGCAGCACGCCCAGGGTTCGTAGCGCCGCACGCAGAAATACCGAAGGAGTGGGCGAGGAACGGATGCAGGAGGTCATGACTCGATCAACACCGTACCGTATTCCGGCCCAGCCCGAAACGGCGCCTGGAGAGCTAGCGCGGTCAGGGCACTCCATCACGGCTCTCCCTGGCTGACTTCGCCTCCCAGGCTCACGGGCAGAACAACCCCGCGGGCGAGCCCGCCGGCAGCGAGTAGCCGTAGCGGGTAATTCCCAGCATGGGTCGAAAGAGAAGGAAGCGCGGGAGCGCAGCTCGGTCAGCGAGACCTGCGAGCATTCGCCGGCCGCCTGCGCTTGTGCGCCGCGTGCCGGGAGCGGGGGCTTCCCGTCTCGTCCCGGTGGGAGGCAGTCGTGGTGACCCCGGCGCCGAAGCTGGTCGTCGAGCTCGCGCCTCGTGCGCCGCGCTTGGAAGCGCTGGAGCGAGTGGTGCCATTGCGATTCCCGGAGTAGGAAGTCGATCCGTTTCGGCTGCTCTGACCGCCCCGATGACCCTGGCTGTTCGAGCCGCCGCTTCCGTTCTGGCCGTACGTCGCACCACGGTGCGAGCGACGCCCGTTCTTCTGGGCTGAGCTAGCGGAGCGCGGACGGGCCGATCCCGATCGGGATTCCGGCGCCTCGCTGCCGCCGAACTCGCGCAGCTTGATGCGCGGGATCTGCATGCTCAGCTTGCGCTCGATGGCCTTGATCGCAGGAAAGTCCTCGTGCGTTGCGAAGGTGAGGGCCTTGCCGTTGCACTCCGCGCGGCCCGTGCGTCCGATGCGGTGCGTGTAGGCGTCGGGCGTGCCGGGGATGTCGAAGTTGATGACATGGCTGACGCCTGCCACATCGATGCCGCGCGCCGCGATGTCCGTGGCGACGAGCACGTCATAGCGCCCGCTCCGGAAGCCCTGCATCGCACGCTGGCGCTGAGCCTGGCTCATGTTGCCCTGCAGTGCGATCGCGCGGTGTCCCGCCCGGTCGAGGTCGCGAGCCAGTCGCCGCGCTCGGTGCTTGGTGCGCAGAAAGACGAGCGCGGAGGTGCAATCCTCGCCTGCAAGGAGGCTGCAGAGGAGATCAGTCTTGCGGCTCTGCGCGACCGGATAGAGGGCGTGATCGATGGTCTCCAGCGGCGTGGAAAGCTCCAGCTCGACCTCGTGGGGGTCGTGCAGCATCCGCGTCGTGAGCGACCGGATCTCACGCGGCATCGTGGCCGAGAAGAGGAGGTTCTGGCGGCGGGCGGGCAGGCTCGCGAGGATGCGCTTGATGTCCGGCAGGAACCCCATGTCGAGCATGTGGTCCGCCTCGTCCAGCACCAGCACCTCGATGCCGTCGAGATGTACATCGCCACTGCCCATCAGGTCCAGGAGGCGCCCGGGGCAGGCCACGACGATGTCGGGGTTCTTGCGGAGCGCGCGCACCTGTGCTGCGGCCTTGACTCCTCCGAAGACTGTCGTCGCGCGTACGTTGGTGTAGCGGGCGAGTTGCTCGATGTCGCCGTGAATCTGGATGGCGAGTTCGCGCGTCGGTGCGAGGATCAATGCGCGCGGATTGCGGCCGCGCTTCGCGGCCAGTGTTTCGATGATCGGCAGGGCGAAGGCCGCCGTCTTGCCGGTTCCTGTCTGCGCCAGGCCCAGGACGTCTCGACCTCGCAAGGCCTCGGGAATGGTCCGGGCTTGAACGGGTCGCGGCTCGAGAAAGCCGACGTCAGCGACGGCGCGGAGGATGTTCTTGGACAGACCGAAGGTGCTGAACGAGCCCTTCGATTCCGTGGATCGGATCGGTTTCATGTTGTCTGAAATCTGTGAATGCTGCGTACCGCCGTGCTTGCGGCGGTCCTCTCCACTCATTCAGCAGAAACAGAGTGAGACGGTGCGAAAAGGGGGTGGTGCGCGAAATCCTCCTGGGGGTCGCCGACATGGTGCCGGGACTTATCTCGGAAGACTCTCTGCTGCGCGCAAGGATCGCCTGCCAGTGCGTCCTTGTATGGCGGGCAGCATAGCGGCCGGGCAGGCAATGGGAAGGGGCTGGGCGAAGATTCGTCGAGATACTGTCTCTCGAGTGCATCCGGCGCCTTCCGCGGAGCCGAGCGCCTGACTCCGCGTTCCGAGATCGGGGACTGAGCCCTGCCTACTGGAGCACGGGGAGCTGTGCGTGCTCGCGGATCGCCAGGCGGCGCGCAACGAGACCCGCGATCTCCGCGAAGCTGAGCGCGATTGCGGATTCCGGTGCTGCGACAACCACGGGGTCGCCACCATCTCCACCCACGCGCACGGCGGGGTCGAGGGGCACGCGGCCGAGCAGCGGGAACCCGTGCTTGTTCGCGAGGAGCTCGGCGCCGCCGGTGCCAAACACATCGACCACGGTGGAGAAGCCGCCGTCTTCGGCCAGCTCGAGCTGCTCCTCGCGCAGGCCCGTGTTCAGCAGGACTTGCCCTCCGCTCGCTCCCTCGACCCGGCCGCTGATTGCGAGGCCGGACATGTTCTCGACGATGCCTAGAATCTCGACATTCACCTGACGGAACATCCCGATTGCCTTCCCGACATCGAAGGTGCTGACCGCCTGCGGAGTTGTCACGAGCACGGTGCCCGAGAGCGGGACGAGCTGGGCCAGGGAGAGCTGCGCGTCGCCCGTCCCGGGGGGCATGTCCACCAGCAGGTAGTCGAGCCCTTCCCATCGGACATCGGCGAGGAACTGCTCGATCAGCTTGTGAACCATCGGGCCGCGCCAGATGACCGGCTTCTCGTCATCCAGGAGATAGCCGATCGACATCGTCTTGACCCCGTGGCGTTCCTTGGGGACCAGCTTGCCGTCGCGCTGGTCGGGTTGGCCGGCGAGACCCATCATGATCGGGATGTCCGGACCGTAGACGTCGCAATCGAGCACGCCGACGCGCGCTCCCGTGCGGGCCAGGGCACAGGCGAGGTTGACGGTGACCGTGCTCTTGCCCACGCCTCCCTTGCCGCTGGAGACAGCGAAGATGTGGCGGATTTCCGGTGCGATGCTGCGCTCCACGGGGGCGCCCTGAACCTCGGCCGTCATCTCGATCGACACCTCCACGACGCCTTCGATGGCGCGGATCAGGCGCTCGGCCTCCTCCTTCATCTGGTCCTTCACCGGACAGGCGGGGGTCGTGAGGTTGATGGTCACGTTGACTCGGCCGTCCTCCACGGTGTGGCGCTTGACGAATCCGAGGCTGACAATGTCGCGGTTCAGGTCAGGGTCCTGAACACCGCGCAGGGCCTCGAGGATCTGGTCGGGGGTGGGTTGGCTCACGGAAATGGCTCCTGTCGGCTGGCGGCCGCCGGGGTGGGGGGGGGGACAGTCCCTTACTCTATTGCCGCTGCGCGGTCCGGCAAGAGAACTCTCCCGTGAAGGAGAGAGTGATGTCGGTTGAGGCCGCGGCGGAGCGACCAAGCGTCCAGTTAGGGGAGGGCGTGACGCCTCGCGGGCTTGTCGTCACCCGCTCGATTGCGATCAGCCGGGAAGACATCCCGGGACGGCGCGTCCATGGGGCAGCCCGGCAAGGATCCCCCAGACCACACCTTCCGCCGGGCCCGTCGCAAGGACCGCAGTGTCCGCAAGGAGTTGAAGACGATGCAAACGCACCAGATCATTCTCGCCGTGGGGCTCGCGAGTTGCTTGCCCCTGAGCGCCATTCCCGAAGGGCGGTGCGCCCGGGGAGGCGATGTGTTCCCTGCCGCCTCCGGCGCACTCGTGATCGAGATCGACGGAGCCGAGGCTGGCGTGTCCATCAGTGAGCTGAGCCTGGGCGACGTCCTGCGCGCCTTCGAGGGCGTCGCGGAGCACGCGCTCTTCATGAACGAAGAGACTCGGGGCAGGGTGGACTCCGTCGCCGTCGGTCTGTCGCGCAGCCTCACCGTCGAATCCGAGGAGGTCTACTCGTTCGTCAGTGGGCTTCTGTACGAGCACGATTTCACGATGGCCGAGATTCGCGACACCTCGCCGAAGCTCCTCGGCATCCAGGACGCGCGCGGTGCGGGCGGTGGATTCGGCGGCCCTCAAGCGACGGTCGTCGAGGAGCAGCACCTGGGTACTTTCGCGCACTACCCGGCGCTCTCGATCACGACCACCGTGGCGTTTAGTGGATTTGATGTGCGCGGTGGCGTCAATGCCCTGCGTGTGATGGTGCCCGATCCGAGCAGGTTGCGGATCGTCGCCGTGGGCGGCAGCTTTGTGGCCAGCGGGTGTGCTCGCGATGTCGCGAACATCGTCGAGGTGCTGCGCTCGATCGAGGCGGCTACCGGCGCCCTGCTGACCGCGGGCGACGAATCTTGCTCCGAAGGGGCGTCCGCAGAGAAGTAGAGTGCACGGGTTGGGGGAGGCGGGGCTCTCCCCGTCTCCTTTCGTACACTCATCCTGTGAGCGCCGAGAGCCCGCGACCCGCCGTCTGTCTCCTCTCGGGAGGTATGGATTCGGCCGTGACCTTGTTCGAGGCGCGCGCGGCGGGGTTCGCACCCCACGCGCTCTCCTTCCGCTACGGCCAGCGACACGCCGTCGAGTTGGAGTCCGCGCGGCGCGTGGCCCGCGCCGGGGGCGCCGTCGAGCACCGCACGGTGGAGGTGGATCTGTCCGCCATCGGGGGGTCGGCCCTGACCGATGCGATCGCGGTGCCGCTGGATCGGCCCGAGGCGGAGCTCGCCGAGGGCGTTCCGGTGACCTACGTCCCGGCCCGCAACACGGTCTTCCTCGCGGTCGCCCTCGGATGGGCCGAGGTGCTGGGGGCGCGCGACATCTTTCTGGGCGTCAATGCTCTCGACTACTCGGGCTACCCTGACTGCCGCCCGGCCTTCCTCGAGGCCTTCGAACGCCTCGCCGCCCTGGCGACCGCCGCCGGGACGGAGGAGGGCGTGCGCGTGCGGATCCGAGCCCCGCTGTTGGAGATGACCAAGGCCGAGATCGTGCTGCGTGCCGAAGACCTGGATTGCGACCTGGGCCTGACGCACACCTGCTACGACCCCGTCGCGGGTCCGCCCGTCCTGGCCTGCGGGCGCTGCGATGCGTGCACCCTGCGCCTCAAGGGCTTTCGCGAGGCGGATCGCGAGGACCCCCTGGCCTACGCGCAGTAGCCGCTCGGTGCACCGCCGTGTAGCTTCTAGCTCATGAAGGGTGAGGAGGTTCGAGCTGATGCGCTGCCCGACGAACGCCTGCGCGCGCTGCAGCGCCTGCTGGAGATCATCGATCGCCTGCGAGAGCCCGGGGGGTGCCCGTGGGATCGCGAGCAGACTGTCGCGAGCATGGCCCCACATGTCGTCGAGGAGGCGCACGAACTGGTCGAGGCCGTAGACGGTGGCGACGACGGCGACACGGTTGAGGAGGCGGGCGATGTGCTCATGGCCCTGACGATGATCTGCCGCATCGCATCGGAGGAGGGCCGCTTCGATCTGGCCGATGCAGCGCGGGCGGTGTCGGACAAGCTCGTGCGGCGCCACCCCCATGTCTTTGGTGACGCCGAGGCGGGCGATCCCCAGCAGGTGCTGCGCCAGTGGGAGGAGATCAAGGCCGGTGAGCGGCGAGACAAGGGGCGCGACGAAGGTGCCCTGACGGGCATTCCGCGCTCTCTGCCCGCGCTCCAGCGCGCGGAGCGCACCTGCGAGAGAGCGGTAGCGTCCGGATTCCGCTGGGCGAGTGCGGCGGGCGCGCTGGAGAAGGTTGTCGAGGAGTTCGCGGAGCTGCGGGAGGTCCTGGAGGGAGTGGACCTGGATCAGCCCGAGGTAGCGGTGGACGAGGAGACCGCGGTGCGGATCGAGGAGGAGCTGGGCGATCTGCTCCTTGCCGGCGCCTACCTGGGCTCCTACCTGGGCGTCGATCCCGAGCGGGCCTGCCGCGCCGCCCTGGGCCGATTCGAGCAGCGCTTTCGCTTCATGGAGGAGCGGCTCGCAGGTCCTCTCGGTGAGCGCTCGTTGGAGGAACTCATGGCGGCATGGAGTGAGGCCAAGCGGGCGTTCTCGTGAGGGGGACCGTTCCGCTCGCCTTCGGCGCCCTCGCGCTGCTCGCCTTCTCCGCCGGCGTGCGCCTGTGGGGCCTCGATTTTCTGCTGCCGTCCCTCTTCGAGCCCGACGCTCACATCCCGGTTCAGGTCGAGCTGATCGAGACCGCCGCGCCCGAGCCCCTGGAAAACGCCAACTACGGGAAGTACCCGCTGCTCCTGGCCCACATCACGACCGCCTGTACGCCGCGCGTGGGGTGGCATGCGCTCGCGGCCGGCGGCCTCGCCGAGCAAGTCACCCAGGCCATCCACCCGGTGATGCGCGTGCGCCTCGTCGTGGCGCTCCTCTCCCTGCTCGTCCTCCCGGCAACCTGGCTGCTCGCGCGGCTCACCATGCCGCGCGGCTGGTCCTTGCTGGCCGCGGCCCTGGCCGGCACGAGCTTGCTCTCGATCAACTTCGCCGTCCAGGCCCGGCCCCACGGTGCCGCCGCGCCGTTGATGGTCCTGGCCGTCCTGGCCTGCGTGCTCATGCGTCGGCGTCCGCGGGCGAGCACCTATCTCCTGGCGGCGCTGGCCGTCGCTCTGGCCTTCGGCTCCCTGCAGAGTGGAGTGGCCGTCTTCATTCCTCTGGTCCTCGCCCACTTCCTCGCCGCGCCCCGCTCAGGTGTCCGGCGACACCTGTGGTTGCTCGTCTTCCTCGCCACGGCGGCGGCGGCGGTCATCCTCCTCTATCCCTTTCTGCTGGAGTCCGCCGCGACACCCGCGGGCGGCGTGGAGCTCTCGGGCATCAAGTTGGACCAGGCGGGGCACAAGCTCTTCCTCGACTTATTCAATGGCAAGGGCGCGCCGCTGCTCGTCCACTCCCTCTGGTCCTGGGATCCGGCCCTGGCCATCGGTGCGGGGCTGGGCCTGATCGTGTGGCTCGTGGATGTGGTGTCCCGGCGATCCAGTGGTGCCTCGGCTCCCCTTGCCGATCGCCTCGTCGCACTCTCCTTCGCCTTTCCCTACGCCGTGGTGATCGGCCTCTACGAGCGCAGCAACGAGCGCTTCTTGTTGCCGCTCATTCCCTTCCTGGCCTGCCTCGCGGCCTGGGGGTTGTGGAGGCTTCTCTCTGACCGACGACCAGCGCTCATCACCGCCGTCTTTCTCGGCCTACTGGTCTTTCCTTCGGTCGTCGCCGTGCGCTTTGCTCAACTCAGGAATTTGCCTTCGACCTACGAAGAGGCCGCGGCCTGGATCCAGGAGACGGTGGACCCAGCCGAGGACATCGTCCACCTGAGCATTCCCATGACCTTGCCCGTGCGCTCTACTGCCGCCTCCCTGGCCGCGGAGAAGGCGTTCTTTCCCGGGCGCGGGCTGGGCTGGTACGACTACCAGGAAGCGGTCGGCGAGGCGGACTCCGACCAGGCTTACCGGACGCGCTGGCTCCCCCTCCACAACATGGAGCTGCTCCAGTGGGCGCGACGCTCTCGCAGGGAGTTCGTGCATTCGCTCGCGGGAGGCTATTGCATAAACGAGGTCTTCACCGGCCGATCTGTCGGGACGGAACTTGAGGACGTTCGCATCGGCTTGCAGCAAGAGGCGAAGCTGCTCCTGCGCCTCTCGCCCGACGAGCACCCGATGGTGAGTCTGCCCATCGGCTACCAGGAAGCCACAAACGTCCCCTTGCCGCACCGCGCCATGCGCATCCTGCGCGCCCGCGCCCTGGGGCCGTACCTGGAGATCTTCCGCCTTCCGCCTCCGTCCTCCGAACCGGCGATTCCGCGCTGATCGGACCGCTCACGAGCCGGAGTACCCGAGTGCGCAGACCGACGGCTCGTGGCGCCTCGAAGCGCGGCGCGAGCACCCGTGACGAGAGAACATCGGCCAGCGTGCGCACGGAGTCGATCGCCTCGTGCCAGGAGCGGCGGCGCCGTCCACTCCATGCGCGTCGTCTACGAACCCTGCGACTTCGAACGGCTCCACTCGAGCAGGCGACGGATCGCCAGCACCATGTCGGCCAGCTCGGCGGGGCGGACGCTCGGATCGGTGCGCATGCCGGTGGAGCGGGCGCACAGGCGCTCGGCGACGGGGAACTCGCCGGTCTGACCGAAGATCTCGTAGGTTGCCAGGGGCAGGTTGGACCATAGGCGGACGTCGATCTTCTCGCGCGCCAGGCCTTGCAGAAGCACGGAGCGTTCGAGGGCGCAGTCCTCTTCCAGTTCGAAGGGGAAGGTGTAGTAGCAGGGACTCGCGTCCGGCGGGACGTGCTGCACCCTGACTCCCTCGAGGGCGCCTAGCCGCTCATGGAGGAACGCACCGTTACGCGTGCGCGCCGCGCGGATCTTGTCGAAGCGTTCCAGTTGCCCGATGCCCAGGGCGGCCTGGAGCGTGCTCATACGGTAGTTCCAGCCGACCATCCGGTATTCGAGGCGCGTCTCGGGGTTGAAGAACGCGTGCTCCATGGGCGATCCCCCGTCGGGCGCGCTCTCGCCGAGATTCATGGCGATGCGCGCGCGAGCGAAGAGCTCGGGGTCATCGGTCATGACGGCGCCACCCTCGCCCGTCGTGATGTTCTTGGGGCTGCCGAAGCTGAAGCAGCCGAGGTGGCCGACCGTGCCCAGCGCCTTCCCGCGCCAGGTCGATCCGTGGGCGTGGGCGGCGTCCTCGATCACGAACAGGCCGTGCCGCTCGGCGATCGCGCCGATGGCCTCCATGTCGCAGGCGACGCCCGCAATGTGGACCGGGATGATCGCCCGCGTGCGGTCGCAGACGGCCTCCTCGATTCGCGCGGGATCGATGTTCCAGGTCTCGGGATCGGCGTCGACGAAGACCGGCACGGCGCCCTGGTGCATGACGGCCATCGCGGTCGCGACGTAGGTCATGGCGGGGACAATCACCTCGTCCCCCGGTCCTACACGAGC
Source organism: Planctomycetota bacterium (assembly GCA_036010965.1). GTDB lineage: Bacteria > Planctomycetota > UBA1135 > UBA1135. The sequence continues at coordinate 12,342 of DASCMO010000193.1, forward strand.
GGCCATCAATGCGGTGTGAAGGGCGGAGGTGCCGGAGGAGACCGCCAGGGCGTGCCGGCAGCCGAAGCGCTCGGCGAGCATCGACTCGAAGCGCCGCACCGGCTCACCGTCGAAGAAGGAAGTGCTCTGGGCCCGCGCCGCTCGGCGCAGGGCGCGGCGCTCGAAGCGCGTGAAGGGGCGTGGGGGAGGCATGGGGACGAGCCTCACGGGCCAGCCTCCGCCGATCGCAGGCCGATCGTCGCGGGAGACGAGGCGACGCACGAGGCCGTAGGTCGCTTGGGTCAAGTCGAGCGCCTGGCGGATGCCGTAGGCGTGCTGGTTGGCCTTGATCCAGCCCTTCATCTCGCGAAACCCGGCTCCATTTTGGTGCTTGGAGAGCGTGGTGGTCGTGGGGGTATCCCTTACGGCCCGCAGCAGGCGGCGGCGCCCGCGGCGAGACGGTCCCTCAGGCAGTGAGTGTACCGCTGCGCAGTCCGCTCGTCTGCCGGTATGGGGCCGGGTGAGCGACGATCCTCGGGGGGCGCTAGCGGCCCTGACCGGCGTTCAGCAGGCGCCGATTGGCGGCCATGGCCGCTGCGACGACGTCTGTGCGGTCGTAGAAGTCGACCGAGATCACGTTGGGCCTCAGGCCGCTGTCGAGCCAGCGGGTGATCCAGCGTCCGGGAAGGTCGAAGAGCGGCTTGCTCATGCCCTCCAGGCCGCGGCGCGCGCAGATGGGGTCGGAGACGATCGTCTCAAGGTTGGGGGTGAAGGTCAGGTAGGCGCACTGCAGGCGGTCGGGCGCCCGGGAACGGATGCGCGCGTCCAGGCGCTCGCGGAGAGTGTCGAGGGTGCGCGCGTCCGTCCAGACGCTGTCGAGCACTCCGCGCGCGAGGTACGTGGCCCTGCGCGCGGCGAAGCCGGAGTGATCGAAGATGGCGATCAGGTTGCGGCTGGAACTCCAGAGAGAGGCCAGGGTCCACTCGCCGAGAGGAGCGGAGCTCTCGAAGAGGTGGTCTGCGAGAGCGTGCTGCACATGCTCATCCAGCTCGCCGTGGGCGGCCGCCGTCGGCATGGCCTGGAAATCGAGCAACACGGGCTCGCGCGGGTGGTCGTGAGCGAAGAGCCGCACCTCTTCGAGGGCTCCGGCCAGCTCGCGGGAGACCAGGCCGTGGACGAGGACCAGCTTTCCTTCGTGGCGCGCCACGCGCAGGTCGAGGTATCGGATGCCTTCAGCGAGCTGTTCCGCGATCGATCGCTCCTGCGTCCGTGCCCAGGCGGCTGTGAGCGCACCGAAGCTCGCGTAGAGCTCCGGTTTGCCGGGGGCGGAGGCTGATGTGCGGGTGATGGCGTGAGAACCCGAGTCGTGGGTGCCGGGCAGGACCAGGTCCACCAGGCGCGTCCGCGGATGGTGCTCGTGGAGCCCCGCCACCCAATCCGCACGCGCCGCCGGCTCCGCCCCGTCCCCGCAGTGGCCCGTGGAGAGCAGGATGAGCAGTGTCGTGGCTAGAAGCATGGGCTGTGTGCCGGCATGGTTAATTACGCCGAGCCTCACCTCATCGTGACAGGAAAGGGCGCTTTCGGTGGTCGCGGACCTCGGGCGGCCATCCGCTCCGTGCTCCGCGCGAACAGTCGCCTTCTCGGCCCGAGTCCGGGCTGGACGGAGGTTCGCCGGAGGCTATACTTCGACCCCGAATCTGCGGGGATGTAGCTCAATTGGTTAGAGTGCCGGCCTGTCACGCCGGAGGTTGCGGGTTCAAGTCCCGTCATCCTCGCCATCCCCGCTGCTCGCGTCGCCGGTGCCCGTGGAGCGCCCCGCCGGGTGAGTTCCGAGCCCGACCGAGCAGGCCCAGGCCCCATGCAGGAGACCCTTCCCGATCCCACAATCGTCGAGGATGAAGAGGGACTCGCGAGGCTGCTGGAGGACCTCGAGGGCGTCGATGAGGTGGCGGTAGACACGGAGGCCGACTCCTTCTTCAGCTACCGGGAAAAGGTCTGCCTGATCCAGATCACCGCCGGCGGCCGGGACTACCTCGTCGATCCGCTGGCGGATGTGGACATCGCTCCCCTCGGAGAGGTCCTGGCGGATCCGAGGCGCATCAAGGTCTTTCACGACGGCGAGTACGACGTCCTGCTATTCAAGCGCGAGTACGGCTTCGAGTTTGCGAACCTCTTCGACACGCGCATCGCCGTCGCGACCCTCGGCTCGAAGAGCCCCGGTCTCGCCAACGTCCTCGACGAACGGTTCGACGTTCAACTGGACAAGTCACTGCAGCGCTCGGACTGGGGCGCGCGCCCGCTCTCCGACCGTCAGATAGCCTACGCGCGCCTCGACACCCACTACCTGCTGCCTCTCATGGCCGAGTTGAAGGCCGAACTCGAGCAGAGCGGCCGGGCGGCCATCGTGGAGGGCGAGTGCGCGCGTTTGGAAGAGATGGACGCTCCCGCGGTGGCCTTTCGGCCCGACGACTGGGTGCGTGTCAAGGGAGCTCGCCAGCTTGCTCCGCCCCAGCGCAGAACCCTGCGCGAGCTGTGCTGCCTGCGCGATCGCCTGGCCGAGCGGAGTGATCTGCCTCCTTTCAAGGTCATGGGCAACGTTACCTTGATCGCGCTGGCGACCCTGACACCCAGCGACGAGCACGGTCTGGCCGAGATGCCCGGCCTGTCTTGGCGCCAGGTTCGCCGCTTCGGCGCTGAGTTGCTCGATACCCTCAAGGCGGCGCGCCGTCTGGATCCGATCGCGCGCATGCCCGAACTCCCCTCGCGCGACGGCACCGCGGGCCTCTCGGTGGAGGCTCTGGAGCTGTTCGATCGCCTCAAGACCTGGCGCAAGAAACGCGCGCACGAGGAAGACTTCGACTCCTCGTTGGTGCTCAACCGCCATGCCCTCGCGCGCGTTGTTCGCGAGTGCCCCGAAAGTGTCGAAGCCCTCTCGCGCATCCGCGGCGTGGTCGCCTGGCAGGTCGAGCGCTACGGTGACTCCCTGGTGGAAGTCGTGCGCACCTGGCAGAGCGACCTCTCGAACGGGCGCATCGACACCCGGCGCCGGCGGCGCTAGCAGCCCGCGCCCTGGACCAGGGCTAATCCTGGCCGTGCGGGCCTGGCGGTGCATGCGAGTGTAGGGCGCGGCGGGGCGGACTTGTCGCCCGTCCCGCCGCATGGTGGAGACGATGGGAGTCGAACCCACGACCTTCGCATTGCGAACGCGACGCTCTGCCAATTGAGCTACGTCCCCGAGCCGCGCGGGCTTCCTCGCGCGGGGCGGGATTCTAACCCGCATCTCTCGCCGACTTCCGCTTCAGAATGCTCATTTGACCCTGGACGGCATGGGTGGAGTGATGAGCGATGGGAAGGGGCGGGTGGGCAGGGGCCGGCCGGTCCGCAGCGGCGGCCCGCGCCCTGGTACGATCTCTTCCACGCACCCCTTCCAGCGTGCGCCCAGCCGTGATGCTTCGAGCCCTCTTTCTCGTCTCCTGCGCTTTCGGCGTGCTGCCGGTCCAGGGCCCGGCGCCCTCCGCCGAGCTGCACGAGACTCCCTGGCGAGAGCTCTCCCTGCCGCGCGGTTTCGTGCTCGATCTGGAGCGCGGGAGGGTCAGCGACCGACCGTACTCCGCCGATCGCCCGCTGCTCGAGTGGGGAGAGCGCGGGCTGACGGCGACCGTGCCCCTGCGGTTCCTCGACGGCATCGCGCCGGTGGGCCCGCGTCGGCGCATCGCCCGCGACCAGGGCTCGCAGACGAGCGAATTGTCCGTGGTCGCCGGTGTCGAGGCAGCCTTCGATCTCGGCCAGCGCGGCTGGGGCTACCTGCGCGTCGTGGAAGCGAGCGAGTCCACCTGCCGTCTGGAGTACGCGTTCGAGGGTGATCCAGAACTTGACGTCCTCGAGCGCGATCCCGCGCTCCTCGCTGCCCGCTCTCTGCGCGAGGGCATCGAGCTGACCTGGGAAGGATCCGGCACGGGCCCCGTACGCATCGAACGCCGGCCGCTCGGGTACGGCGTCGGCACGGCGGGTGATGGGTGGGAGGAGACCGCGCGCGTCGAGGGCGGACGATGGCGCGACGAGTCCGCGCCACCGGGAGCGAGCTTCGAGTACCGAGTCCGACGCCAGGCGTCGAGCTCCGGATTCGGCAACCGCGTCGTCGGCGTGGCCGGGCTCGCGCCCGAGAGCGAGGCCTTGCCCCTCGCCAAGGGACGGCGCATCGACCTGGTGAGCTGCTCGGTTGCCAGCGCTCGCGTCGACCTGCGGGTCGAGTACGTGGGCACTAATGGCGCCCAGTTCTCCGTCGGCCCGCTCGTGCGCGCCCACCTGCTCGCTCCCGTGGAGGCCCGCACCTGGAGCTTGCCCGAACCTTCCGAACGCACCTACAAGAGCGAGCGCATCTTCGTCCCCGTCGGCAAGGCCCTGGCCGTGGTCACGCCAGAGGGTTTCTTCGCGCGCGTGAGCGTGGAGGTCGAGGGGGCGGGAGAGGTCATCCTGCGCCGCCAGATCAACCTCACCGGTGGCCGCACCTTCTTGCCCTCGCCGCCGCCGCCGAACCTCACCTGGATTGGCGGACGAGGTGTCACCTTCGTCTTTCCAGCCGCGGCCCTTGAGTGCTCCGAGGCGGAGCAGGCCTCGATCGTCGTCGAGCGCCGGGAGGGGGGGCAGGCCGGAGATTGGGCGCCCTGCGTCCAGGGCACGAGCGGACAGCGCGAGCTGGTGGACGCCGACCCGGGGGCGGGAGGCCTCGTGCGCTACCGCTTCCGCTACGCCCTCCCCGACGGCGCGCGCTCCCTTGCCGGCCCACCGCTGGGCATACTCGTCGGCGACGACGGAGGGCCGCTCACCGCGCAGCTGATCGAGCGCTGCGTGGCGGACCTCGCTCACCCGGAGTTTGCCCGACGCTCGGAGGCTCGCGACATCCTGACGGCCATCGGCGAGCCCGCCTTCCCGAGCTTGCGGGTGGCGCTCGGTTCCGCTGACCCCGAACGGGCGGCCGCGGCACGCGATCTGATCGAGGCCGGACGGGCGGGGAGCACGGAAGACAGGCGAGCGGGCGTGGAGAGCCTCGCCGGCGTGCTGCTCGAGACCCGTGCACTCGCCGATGGCCTCGGTACGCCGCCCTCGGCCGACTGGCTGGCGCCCGCGCCCGGCGCGCGCGCCCTGGCGATGCTGTGCGACCTGCTCGGCGCCCCCACCACTCTCCCCGCACCCGATGACGCGGCGCTGGAGCGCTGGCGGGCGCTCCTGGCGGAAGCCGATCCTGCCGCCGGCGTGCGCCTGCTGGCCGCGTTCGTGCCGGAACTCGCCGCCGCTCCCCGGGAGGACATTTCCGGCAGGATCGCTCGCACCAGGGGGCCCGCGCCGACGGGGCCGCCCGATTGGGACCTCGGCGGCCTGGAAGTGCTGAGCGCCGCGGCCCTGCGCGCCGATCTGGCGCGGCGCATCGACCTCGAAGATCCCTGGAGTGCCCTGGTGCGCCTGCAGGTTCTGCGCGATCTGGAACACGCCGACCCGTCCCTCGTGGGCGGCGTCTCCCTCGAAAGGGAGACCGCCGCCTTGCGGCGCGCCCTGCTGGCCGAGTCGCTCCTCGCCCGGCGCGCCGACTCCGCTTCCGTCTCCTCGCCAGATCCCTTCATGCAGGCCGCCCTGGCGGTCATCGACGATCCTGGCGCGCGCCTCAAGGGAGCCCTCGACCTGGCCGATCTGCGCCTGGAGCGGGCGCCCGGCGAGAGCGGGGTCGAACGCGAGTCCCTGCGCATCGAGGAACCCAGCACACCGCTGCTCTTCGCCGCTGTCGCGGACCTGGAGGCGGCGGGCATCGAAAACGTCGACCTCTTCCTGCCTCCCGGTGTCTATCCGGCCGAAGCGTCGTCGGGGACCCTGCGCATCGCCGTGGACGGACTGCGCATCGTGGGGGAAGGGGAGTGCGTCCTGGGCTTCGGCCTGTCGATCCAGAACGGAGCGGAGGTCGCGCTCGAGGGCCTGCGCATCGCCCCGGTGGGGAGCACCGCCGTGTCCTGCATGTCCGCCCGCGTCTCTCTGCGAGACTGCACGATCGAGGCATCGCTCGTGGGTATCCAGGCCTCCGGGGCGGTGGTGGAGCTTTCGCACACGACCCTCCTAGGCAGCGGATCGAACGCGAACTCCGGCGGCGTCCGGATGACCGGGGGGTCGCTCCTGCTGGCCCGCGAGAGCCGGATCGAGTCGGGGATTGGCGCCATCTTCGGCGCGCGTGCCGCGCTGCTGGAGCGCTGCGCCGTGATCGGCATCCTGCGTGGCGGGATCATCGGGGCGTCGGACAGCGAGTTGTGGCTCGTCGATTCCTATGTGGAAGCAGCCACGAATGCCATCTCGAAGATGCAGCGGGGCGTGATCGCGGGATCGGTGCTGGTCGGAGATGGAATGGCGGGCGGGAGTCTGGGAGAGGAACTGTTCGTGTGTCCCGACCACCTTTCGAGTGACGGATCGGCCGGCGACCTCGGGGCCGCACCCCTGCTCGATCACTGCCCGTTCGGTCGCTGACCCCCTGGGCCGATGCCCGTATGATTCCAGGGGAATCACCGATCCAGGACAATGACCATGAACAGCTTCGACAGCCGTGCCGCGCTCGAGGTCGGCGGCAGCACCTACACAATCCACCGCCTCGGCGCCCTCGAGGAGCGAGGCCACGACCTGGCCCGCCTGCCCTACGCCCTGCGGATCCTGCTCGAGAACCTGCTGCGCACCGAGGACGGCGTGGCGGTCGAGGCGGCCGACATCGAGGCCCTGGCGTCCTGGGACCCCGCGGCCGCTCCCGAGCGCGAGATCGCGTTCACGCCCGGGCGCGTCCTGCTGCAGGACTTCACCGGCGTCCCGGCGGTCGTCGACCTGGCGGCCATGCGCGATGCCGTGGCGTCGATGGGCGGCGATCCGCGCACGATCAACCCCTTGCAGCCCGTCGAGCTGGTCATCGACCACTCCGTGCAGGTGGACCGCTTCGGCAGCCCTTCCGCGCGCGAGGAGAACGCTCGCATCGAGTACGAGCGCAACAGCGAGCGCTACACCTTCCTGCGCTGGGGACAGACCGCTCTCGCTAACTTCAAGGTCGTGCCGCCCGAGACCGGCATCGTTCACCAGGTCAACCTGGAGTACCTGGCGCGGGTCGTGATGGACGCCCCGAGCGCGGGCGACGCGCCCCTGGCCTACCCCGACACCCTCGTGGGCACCGACTCGCACACGACGATGATCAACGGGCTGGGCGTCCTCGGCTGGGGCGTCGGCGGCATCGAGGCCGAGGCGGCCATGCTGGGGCAGCCCGTGTCGATGCTGATTCCCCAGGTGATCGGCGTGCGGCTCGTCGGGGCGCTGCCCGAGGGCGCGACCGCCACGGACCTCGTGTTGCGCATCGTGGAGGTCCTGCGTGCCCACGGCGTCGTGGGCAAGTTCGTCGAGTTCACTGGGCCGGGGCTGGACGGGCTCTCGCTTGCCAGCCGGGCGACGATCGCCAACATGGCGCCGGAGTACGGCGCGACCTGCGGTCTCTTCCCCATCGACGGGAAGGTGATCGACTACCTGCGCTTGACGGGGCGGTCGGCGGCGCGCATCGCGCTGGTCGAGGCCTACGCCCGAGCGCAGGGGATGTTCCGCACCGCCGACTCACCCGAGGCGAGCTACACGGACGTGGTCGAGGTCGATCTGTCGGCCATCTCCGCCTGCCTGGCCGGGCCCAAGCGCCCCCAGGACCGCGTGTCCCTCGAAGAGGCAAGCGCGGGCTTTGCGAGCAGCGCGCAGGAGATTCGTGCCACCGCGGGCCTAGATCAGGTCGGGCCGGTGGCTGTCTCAGGGGACAGTGGTGAGTACGAACTGGACGACGGGAGCGTCGTCATCGCCGCGATCACGAGCTGCACCAACACCTCCAACCCCTCAGTGCTGGTCGCCGCGGGCCTCCTGGCGAAGAAGGCCCTCGAGCGCGGCCTCGCGAGCAAGCCGTGGGTGAAGACCAGCCTCGCTCCCGGATCGCTCGTGGTCACCGAGTACCTTGAGGAAGCAGGACTGCTCGAGCCCCTCGGCGCGCTCGGCTTTCACGTCGTCGGGTACGGCTGCACGACCTGCATCGGCAACAGTGGTCCGCTCCCCACGGAAGTGGCCGACGCCATCGACCGCGGCGACCTGGTCGCCTGCTCGGTGCTCTCGGGGAACCGCAACTTCGAGGGCCGCGTGCACGCGAAGGTGCGAGCGAACTACCTCGCCTCGCCGCCTCTGGTCGTGGCCTATGCCCTGGCGGGAAGTCTGGAAACAGACCTGACGAAGGACCCGATCGGGACGGGCTCGGACGGAGAACCGGTCTTCCTCGCGGATCTGTGGCCGAGTGAAGCGGAGATCGAGGATGTCGTCCGCACGGGTGTTCGCGCGGACATGTACCGCGAGAGCTACGAGGACGTCCTCGTCGGCAGCGACGCCTGGCGCGCCCTGCCCGTCCCCGAGGGAGACACCTACGCCTGGGACCCGACCTCCACCTACGTGAAGCTCCCGCCGTTCTTCCAGAACATGGCGGCCGAGGTCGGCGGCGTGGCTGATGTGGCGGGCGCGCGCGCCCTGTGTCTCCTGGGCGACAGCATCACGACCGATCACATCTCTCCCGCGGGCGCCATCGCCGCAGAGAGCCCGGCGGCGGAGTATCTCATCTCGAACGGTGTCGCCGGGGAGGACTTCAACTCCTACGGATCGCGGCGCGGCAACCACGAGGTGATGATGCGCGGGACCTTCGCGAACGTGCGGCTGAAGAACCGTCTCGCGCCCGGGACCGAAGGCGGCCTGACCGTGCACCAGCCGGACGGGGAGCAGATGAGCATCTTCGACGCCGCGGCTGCGTACCGCGAGGAGGGCGTGCCGCTCACGATCCTGGCCGGCAGGGAGTACGGGACGGGTTCTTCGCGCGATTGGGCGGCCAAGGGGCCCGCCTTGCTGGGCGTGCGCGTCGTCATCGCGCAGAGCTTCGAGCGCATCCACCGCTCGAACCTGATCGGCATGGGCATCCTGCCCTTGCAGTTCGCCGAGGGTGAGTCGGCGGAGAGCCTGGGCCTCACGGGCCGCGAGACCTTCGACTTCACGGGCCTCGCGGCCGCGATCGAGGAGGACTTCGCCGTGGGCAACACCATCGCTGTGCGCGCGACAGCCGACGATGGTGGCGTCGTGGAGTTCGAGGCGATCTCACGCATCGACACGCCCAACGAGGTCGAGTACTACCGCAACGGAGGCATCCTCCAGTTCGTCTTGCGGCGGCTCTCCAAGTAGTTCCCCGAGGCTGTTCCATGCGCCTGTCGAGTTCCATCCTGCTGGCGGCGACCCTCGGCATCGGGCTGAGCGGTTCGGAGGCATCGGCGCAGGTGGAGGAGTTCGAGGCGGCGCACGCGGATGCGGTGGGTGAGCTCGTCGGAGGGCTCGAGGAGCTCGCGGGCTGGTGCACCCGCAAGAAGCTGTACGGAGCCCGCGCCGGCGTCTGGCGTTCCGTCCTGGGGTTTGACGATGGTCATGAGCAGGCGCGGCGCGGCCTCGGCTACAAGCGCAACCGCGACGGAGAGTGGGTCGCCCCCAGGAAGCCGCGCGTCCCACGCGACTTCGACAAGCGGGCCCTGGAGGAGTTCCCCGCCAGGCACCTCAAGGTCGCGCTGGCCTTCCGGGACCGCGTGCTGCGCTTGCTCGAAGAGCACGAGAGCGAGCTTGAGATCGGCCGGGCGCGGGCCGTGCGCGAGCAGTTGCTGGTGCTCGATCCCGATGACGCGGTCGTCCGCAAGGGCCGAGGTGAGGTGCGCGTCGGAGAGCGCTGGGTGCTGGGGGAGACGTCTCGCGCGGTAGAGCGCCGAGGGACCTTCTCTCCTCTGGCGCGCGAGCTCCTCGCGGCCGCCCCGGGCCCCGTCACGGTTGCCCCCAGCGCCCGCGAGCGGGCGTTCGGCCTGGAATGGACCGCCTGCCTCTCCGCGGGAGGCGTGCGCGTGCTGGGGACCTGCCCACGCGAGGAACTTGAGCGGATCATGCGCGTGTTGCTCGCCCAGCGCTCGTTCGTCAACCAGGTCCTGGGGCTCGAAGCCGACTTTCCCAGCCGCTTTACCGCCTACGCGCTGACCGACGCCGATCAGGGCAGGCGCTTCATTGCCGCCCATCCCGACGCCGATGAGCGGATCCGGCGCTTCATGGAAAAACTCGTCGCGGGCGCGATCCCCGGAAGCCACGACGTGGCGGCCTGGTGTGATTCGCCCGAGAAGCGCCTCGATGGACTGGCTCGTCTCGGCTTGCAGTACCTCCTGGGCGACGCCTTCCGGATCGACGGGGATCACGGCTGGGCGTTCGAGGGGTTCGGCCTGTACATCACGCGCGAGCTCGTGGGCACGCGTCTGACCTGGTTCGTGAAGCCCTCCGACTACCTGTTGCCGGAGGAGGATGCTGCCCTACGCAGCCGCTTGCTCCAGCCTGGCTCGGACTGGTTCGTCGAGGCGGCGCGCATCCTGGCCGGCGAGCGCTCTCCCAAGCTGATCTATGCGCTTGGCAGATCGGTCAACTCTCTAACCACCGAGGACATGCTGCTCTCCTACGTGCTGGCCGCCTATCTGGTGGAGGCACGACCCGAAGAAGCCGTCGTGCTCCTGCGCCGCATTGGCGCGGGCGAATCGTCGCAGGCAGCCGTGGAGTCCGTGTTGGATCTGGACCTCGCCCAGTTGGGCCGGCGCTTGCGTCGCTGGCTCGACGAGCGCATCGCCGAGGAGCGAAGCGCCGATCGGTGAAGGGTCAGCCAGCGTCGACGTTGGTGGATCCTGACCGTGCAGTGGGGGACGGCGTCGCCTCGGGCTCGGCCCTCACCACCCGCAGGGGGTAGCCGGGGAACTCGAACGCGTCCACCTGGATGATCGCGTCGCGAGTCTCGGCGGCCAGCCGGACGAGGTCGCGCTCGGCTGCCGTCAGCACCCCCGCCTCAACGGCTGCGTCGAGCCGCGCTTCCTTGTCGGCTCCCGTGACCGTCTTGTCCTTGATGGCCTGCTTGAGCTTCTTGCGAGCCTCCGAGGCGGCCAGGACGATGTGCAGCGCCTTCTCGAGCGCGCCCAGGCCGGGCTCGTTCTCGTCGGGCATGAACATCTCACGCGAGAGCAGCTCGCGTACTTCCTGGTTGGTGAGCATCGCTCGCGACATCTGGCTCTCCAGGCTGTCGCTGGGACCGCGGTGCCGGGACCAGACCGGGAAGAGCTTGAAGCGCAGCGCGTGGGCGATCGGGCGGTTGGGGAGGTTGTCGAGGAGGCCCAGCAGAGCTTCCTCAATCTTGAACAGCGCGGTCTCCATGGACCAGCGCAGGAACGGGACCTCGATCTCCCTGCGGCCGCCGTCCTCGAAGCGCTTGAGCGCCGCGGAGCCCAGGAAGAGCCAGGCCAATCCGTCCGCGAGGCGACCCGTGAGCTTCTCCCTGAACTTCAGGGTGGCGCCCAGGGTCATCATCGAGACCTCGGCGCAGACCGAGTAGGCGGCGCTCATGCGGTCAAGCCCGCGGAAGTAGGGGGCCGCCGGTCCATCCACCGGAGAGCTCGCCAGGAGCGAGCACGTCCAGCCCAGCGTCGTCGCCCGCGTGGCGTTGGAGAACACCAGGCCGATGTGACCGAAGAACGCTGCGTCGAAGCGATTCAGATCATTGGATTGGATGCTCTGGATCTCCTCCAGGGCGAAGGGATGGCAGCGGATGGCGCCCTGGCCGAAGATGATCATCGAGCGCGTCAGGATGTTCGCGCCCTCGACCGTGATGCTGATCGGAAGGCCCTGGTAGCCAAGGCCCAGGGAGTTGCGAGGGCCCAGCGAGATCCCGGCGCCGCCCAGGATGTCCATGCCGTCGATCACGAGCTGGCGCATGCCGTCGGTCAGGTAGGCCTTCATGATGGCCGAGATCACCGCCGGCTTCTGGCCGGCGTCGATCGATCCCGCCGTCAGCGTGCGCGCCGCGTTCATGAGGTAGCTCATGCCGCCGATCGGGGCCATCTTCTCCTCGATGCCTTCGAAACGGCCGATGGGCATGCCGAACTGCTCGCGGATGTTCCCGTAGGCGCTGATCCCGCGCGAGACGGCCTGGGCTGCGCCGCAGGACAGGCCCGGCAGGGAGATCCCGCGCCCCGCCGAGAGGCAGTCCATCAGCATGCGCCAGCCGTGGCCGGCCCTCTCAGGACCGCCGATGATCGCGTCGATGGGCACGAACACGCCGTGACCCCTGGTGGGGCCGTTGATGAAGGACACGCCCAGGGGATCGTGGCGCATGCCGATCTCCACGCCCGGTGTGTCTGTCGGGACCAGAGCGCAGGTGATTCCAAGCTCCTTCTCGCCGCCCAGCAGGCCGTCGGGATCCCGCAGCTTGAAGGCCAGCCCCAGGATCGTCGCCACGGAACTCAGGGTGATGTAGCGCTTGTTCCAGTCGAGACGGATGCCGAGCACCTCCTCGCCCTTGTAGCGCCCGTGGCACACGACGCCGGAACTCTGCATCGAGCCCGCGTCGCTGCCCGCGCCCGGCTCGGTCAAGGCGAAGCAGGGCATCTCCTCGCCGGTCGCCAGGCGCGGCAGGAAGTGGTCCTTCTGTTCCTCGGTCCCGTAGTGCAGGAGCAGCTCGGCCGGCCCGAGAGAGTTGGGGACCATGACCGTCACGGCGCCCGGCGCGCTGCGCGTCGAGACCTTCGTCAGCACCGCCGAACAAGCCTGGGCGGAGAGCCCCTGTCCCCCGTACTTGGTCGGGATGATCAATCCAAAGAAGCCGGCCTTCTTCAGGAACTCCCAGGTCTCGGGAGTGAGGTCGCGCCGCTGGTGGATCTCCCACTCGTCCAGCATGCGGCAGAACTCCTCGGTCGGTCCGTCGAGGAACTCACGCTCGCGCGCGTTGAGTTCAGAGACCTGAAAGTCCACCAGTCGCTGCCAGCGCGGTCTGCCCGAGAAGAGGTCTCCATCCCACCAGACCGTGCCCGCTTCGAGGGCGATCCGCTCGGTCTCGCTCATGGTCGGGAAGATCGGTGCGAGCAGCTTCATCAAGCGCCGCGTGACGAGCATCCGTCGGACCGGGGGAGTGGCGAGCACCAGCAGGGAGAAGGCGAAGGCTACGGTCAGTGTCCAGAACCAGGCCGTGGCTTCGATGCCGTCCACAATCCAGAGGGCGAGGCCGAGCAGAGGGGGCAGGGTCCAGGCCAGGAATGCGCGGCCGATGTGCAGCAACCAGAAGGAGAGGCCGAGGAGGACGAGGGCAGTGAGGGTGATCATGACCGGGGTCGAAACTCGTTATCGGAATGCGTGCGATCGAGCCTGAGTGGCTGCGCGGGCACGGGGCACGCCCGCGAGCGCTTTCCCCGATCCGGGGCTCGTCGTCGCACTTTGTGGCAGGCCATTCAAGCCTGAGCGATGGAAAGAAGCCGGGAGCGCGGGGCTCGAAGAGGGAGTGAAAGAAAGGTGGCGTCACCCGCGTTGGAGCGACGCCACCTTGTATGTCAGGTCCTGTGAGGGTCAGGTGACCCTCCGAGCACAAGGTAGGGATCTACCAAGTGATCGAGACGGCGTTCGACAGGTTGAAGCCCGCGCCGCAGGGAGAACCGTTGGGGTTGCGATACCAGTACTGGTAGCACTTCGTGTCGCCGGCGCTCGCGCCGCCGAGGTTTTGCGCATCGCCGAGCGACGCGTCACCGTTGCCGTCGGGGACGACAACTCCCAGACGAACGACGTTCGCACCACAGCACCGGAGACCGTCACCGAAGGAGATCCCGTTGCCTCCGCCGATGCTGTTGTCGCCCTGGAAGAACAGACCCGGCTGGCCAGGAATGGCGTTGCCGGCGTTCAGGGTACCGCCAGCGGTGGACTCAGCGCCGAGGGTGCTACCGTCGCCAGTCGCGTTGGCGCAACCGCCGTTCGCAC
>DASCMO010000194.1:0-12442 GCA_036010965.1 Planctomycetota bacterium
TCGCCCGACGCCGCGCCGCGCAGGATGAACAGGGGAGATCCGTCCGCGCCGGAGAAGACGTGCACGCTGCCCGCTCCGCTACCGGCCTGGTCGTTCCACTTCGCACCGACCGCCAGGTCAGCGCGCCCGTCCCCGTCCACGTCGCCCAGGCCACAGACCGCGACGCCGAACAGATCGAGCTCGGCCTCTCCCAGCAAGAGGCGCAGGAGGCTGCCATCGGCTCCAGAAAAAACCCGCGCGGCTCCGGCGTTGGAGCCGGCCAGGTCAGAGCCCCAGGCGCCGACCAGCACGTCGTCCAGTCCGTCGCCGTCCACGTCACCCGCACCGGCGACCGAGATGCCGCTGTTCTCGTAGGCCTCGCCGCCGGAGAGCTCGTGCAACAGAGCGCCGCTCTGGCCGGAGAAGACGTAGGCCGTTCCCGCCTCGGGCCCGAAGTCGTCGTTGCCGTAGGCTCCGATCACCAGGTCCGAGAAGCCGTCGCCGTCCACATCACCGGCGCAGGCCAGGCTGTAGCCGAAGAGGTCCATGGGCGCGACGCCGTGAAGCGTGAAGCGCGAGGTCCCGTCCGCGCCCGAGACCAGCCGCACGCTCCCGGAGTTCGTGCCGTTCTGGTCGCTGAACGGAGAACCGAAGAGCCAGTCGTCGATCCCGTCGCCGTCGGTGTCGCCGGCGCTGCACACGGCCCAGCCGAAGCGGTCGCCAGCGGCCTCCCCGTGGAACGAGTGCAGGTTCTGCTGGGCCGAGGCGCCGCCGGAGAGCAGGCTGAGGATCGCTGCCGCAAACGGAACATATAGGATGTTTGATTTCATGCGCGAGACCCCGGGTGCGGTGCGGAATGAACTCGAAAGCGGTCTTTCTTGCCTTAGACCATTGCCAATAGCCCAGAAAAGGCGAGAAACAACCGTACCCCGGGTTCTCGATCTGCGCCAATGAAGTGCCCTGATTACAGGATGCTGCTTCCTGGAGGGTGCCTGCCTGAGGGGTCCCGGGGCCGCCCGCAGTCCAGGGAACCCAAAGGCGTCGCGCAGGCCGGGGGTGCGCGGCAGACTGGGACTATGGCGAGCCCTCTCCTGCTGCTGTTCTGCGCGATCCTGGCCTTCGCGCACCCAGGGAGTGCGCTCCAGGACTCCACGCCCCAGGCCGCCCTGCTGGAGAAGGCCCAGGCCCACGCGCGCAAGGGCAGCTACGCCTCTGCGGCGAACCTCTACCGGCGCCTGGCGCGCGACCATCCCGACACCCCCGAGGGGCGCACCGCTGAGCGGCGCTCGAAGCCCAGCGCGTACCTCGGCTCGGCCCCGATCGTCGAGCACGGTCCGCCGCCCAACCGGGTGGACGTGGCCCTCATGGGCGACGGGTATCAGCTGCGGGAGATGAAGGGCTTCGACAAGCTCGCCGAGGACATCCCACCCCTGTTCAAGCGCCAGGCGACCCTGCGCGAGTACTTCACCTACTTCAACTTCCAGCGCCTGGCGCTCGTCAGCAAGGACAACGGCGTCGATGGGTTCGGGCGTGAGTACGACACGGCCCTGGACGGGCGCACCCTCGGAACCTTCGCCGGCCACGTGGGCGTCAGCGCCAAGCGCGTGCGCGCCATGCTGGACGAGTGGGGAGAGCACGACTCCCTGGCCATCGTGTTCGTCAAACAGGGCGTGCTGGGCACGGGCGGAGGCGGGTTCGCCACGATCGGCGGCCGCAACGCCAAGACGACCATCCACGAGTGGGGCCACGCCTTCGCGGGGCTGGGAGACGAGTACGCGACCAAGACACACGAGCGCGGCGGCGTCTCGCGGCGCGTCAATGTCTCCGATACAGACGATCCCGAGAAGGTGCCCTGGGCGCACTGGATCGAAGCAGGAGTGCGAGGCGTCGGCGTGTACGAAGGCGCGAGCGGTCAGGTGCGCGGCGCCTGGAAACCCACCTCGGGGGGCTGCGTGATGGAGAGCGGCGAGTTCTTCTGTCCGCCCTGCCGGGAAGCCCTCGTGCTGCGCATCTACTCGATCGTGGACCCGATCGAGTCCTGCACGCCGCTCCCCCATCCTCGAAAGCACTCCGTGTACCTCGCGCTCGACGATCCATTCGAGCCGCTGGAGTTCGAGGTGAAGGTGATGCAGCCGGACAGCCACCGCCTGGAAGTGCGCTGGTGGGTGATGCCCGAGCGCGCCGCGCCGCTGGAACCCGAGGACCGCCTCGATCGCTACCGTAGCAGCCACACCGACCGCCGGGGGCGCGGGCCTCTGGCGATGATCCCGACCGAGCCGGTCTCGACCAGCCGCGGCGTACGCTCGGGAGAGCACCGCTTCAGACTCGAGCGCGGAGACCTGGAGCCAGGGCGCTACCGGGTCCTCTGCCGTGCGCGCGACACGACGCGTCTACGCGGCGAGCGCTCGCCCTGGGTGATCGCCGACCCCGACGACCTACTCGTCTCGCAGCGGGCCTGGTGGGTCGTGGTGCCCGAGCGGGATTGACGGGCGCGGAGTTCGCTCGAAGAGTTCGCTCGCGGAGCGGGAGTTCAGAGCCAGTAGATCCCCGCCGGCCGGCGCTCCGAGGGGAACCCATTCCGCTCGATGTTGACCTGCAAGGGCCCTTCGTTGGGGATCTTCGGGTCATTCCGCCGGGACCCGGAGCGCTCCGGAAGAGGGGGCACGCTGATGTGCACCACGATGGATTCGTCCTCGCTTAGTTCCAGCATCTCCGGGGCGCTGTACTCCCCGGGTTTGGAGACGAGGGTGATGCGGTAGGTGCCCGCCCGCGCGCGGTGGATCGTGCCGACACCGTCACGGATGGTCGCGCGTCCTTGCGCACGCCAGCGCTGGAGGTCCTTTCCCCTCGCGGCGGCCCGTGCGATGCGGTTGGGATTGGGCTCGTGCTGCCGACGCTCGTTTTCCTCGTCACCGTCGCTGCCTCTCTCTTCCTGGCCCCGGGGAACCTCCAATCGCACTTCCACGCGCCTATTGCCTTCGGGGACAGGGTCGAGTTCGAAGCGCACGGTGTTCTGTCCGCCAAACACGACCTGTAGGTGGCGGTCCACGCCCGCCTGGATCGTGCAGGGCAACTCCAGGTCCGGACTTCCGTAGGATCCGTAGCAGAGGGTGTAGCGTCCGGGACCGACCAGCATGGGCTCGAGGTTGCCGCTCCTATCAAAGCGCCCGATAGCCAGCCCCTCCTCCTGCCGAGGAAAGTGCGGGTACGCGCGGCCTTCGGGCAGGAAAATCAGCCGGCCTCGGGAGAGAGACTCGCCGAGACGGTTCTCGGCATTGCCGGTGATCTCGCATCCGCGTACCAAGGTCACCGACACGATTCGCTCATCGCCTGCTTCCAGCTCGATCGTGCGGGTGCTGGGAAGGTGCCTCGCCGCCTCGAGAGTCACCTGCCAGATGCCGATGTCCAGGGCCGTGGCCCTCCCCGCACCCGTGGACAGCGCGCGCCCTTCCTCCCCCTCGACGGCATCGGCGAGCAGCAGCCTGGCCGTGGCGGCGGGGAGCTCTCGACCACCGGCGGAACTGGTCACCACCAAGGTCAGGGTGGGTCGGGCGACGGACGCGCGGCCGGAAAGCGAGGTCGCGACCTCAGCGCGCTTCGGTTCCGCGGGTGCGGCGAGGACCCCCAGGGCGGAGGGTTCGACCGCCAAGCCTCCAGCGGAGGGTCCGATGATGCCACCGCCGTCGACCTGGTCCTCCGTGAGTTCCAGGTACAGGAAACCGGCCAGGAAGGCCCCGACCAGGGTCATGAGGAGCACGATTCGGCGCATGATGGATCCGTGGGACGCCGGGAGAAGGCCCCGAGATCGCCCAGCAGTTAGGGGGCGGGGGTGTCGATCATCAACTGAGACTCGTTTGCCCTCTGCCGCGGATGCGGAGGATAGCATGTCTAGTATATCGCATTTGATCCACAGTGCTTCCCTCGCGCCGCGGCCATTCCCTGTATAGCCCCTGAAGCACTCCAGTCCACAAGCCCACGCCATGCCCTCGACCTCCAAGCCCGACCTTCCCGCCATCGATCGGCGGGTCAAGTTGAGCCTTCTGGCCCTGGGGTTCGTGCCCCTCGCCCTCGCGGCCGGCATCTACTGGAGTCGCAGCGGTACCCCGCCCACGGGGCCCGAGGCGGGCTTCAAGAATTTCCTGCTGGTGACCTTCGACACCACGCGCGCGGACCACATCGGCTGCTATGGCAATCCACGCGCCAGCACCTTGAACCTCGACCGGATGGCGCGCGAGGGAGTGCTGTTCGAGCGCTGCTTCAGCACGGCGCCCATCACGCTCCCCTCCCACTCGTCGATCCTGACGGGCATGCAGCCCTTCCGTCACGGGGCGCGCAACAACGGCACACACTTCGTCCCCGAGGAAGCGTTGACCATGGCCGAGGTGCTCGCCGACGAGGGCTTCGCGACGGGCGCCGTCATCAGCTCGTTCGTCCTCGACAGCCGCTTCGGCCTCGATCAGGGCTTTGATCTCTACGACGACGACCTCACGAACGCCGAGCAGGCGCCGATGTTCATGTTCCGCGAGACCAAGGCGGACGACACCTCACGGCGCGCGCGGGAGTTTATCCAGGCGCGCTCGAACGAGCGCTGGTTTCTCTGGGTGCACTACTTCGACCCGCACGCCAACTACGCTCCGCCCGAGGAGTTCGCGGAACTGTGTCCCGACGCTCCCTACGACGGTGAGATCGCCTACGCCGACGCCGGCCTGGGCGAGGTGCTCGCGCTGCTCGTCCAGCGCGGCATGCTCGACGAGACGCTCGTGATGGTGACGAGCGACCACGGGGAAGCCTTCGGCGACCACGGTGAGACGACCCACGGAATCTTCGTCTACGACTCGACGACCCATGTGCCGTGGATAGCGAGACACCCCAAGCTGGCCCGAAGCAAACGCCTACGCGAGGTGACCAGCGCCGTCGACATCTTCCCGACGTCCCTGGATCTGCTGGGAGTGGACGTTCCCGCCGGGCTGGACGGTCGCTCCCTGGCCAGGGAGATGCTCGTGCCCGATGCCAGGCTCGAGCCCTCCTTCGCCTACTCCGAGTCCATGAACCCGCTCTACAACCACGGCTGGGCAGACCTGCGCACCATCCGTGATGAGCGCTATCGCTACGTGCGAGCGCCGCGGGAGGAGTTCTATGACGTGATGCGCGACTCGCGCCACGAGAACAACCTCCTCGAGGACGGTGATCACCCCGCCGCATCAGATGCGCGCGCGATCCTCGAGCACCTGCTCTCGGCCGGAGAGGTCGATGTGCGAGGCGACGACATCAAGAGCATGGATCCCGGGACGCGCGAGGCCCTCGCTGCCCTGGGCTACGTCTGGAGCTCGGAGGGCGAGCTCTCGTCGGAGCAAAAGAACCTCCCCGACCCCAAGGATCGAGTCCACACCTGGGAGAAGGCCCAGTTCGCCAACCAGCTCTTGCGCCTCGGCCAGGTGCAGGAAGCCGAGAGCGCCCTGCGCCAGGTCATCGAGGAAGACCCCGGCGCCATCCTGCCGCGCAGCGCCCTGGTGGGCGCCCTGATGCAGCAGAAGAAGTTCCAGGAGGCCTACGAGGTGCAACTGATCTCCGTCAGCCTGCCCGGCGTGCGCACCGCCACCTGGGTGCGCCTGGGCGAACTCGAGCGCAAGCTAGAGATGGAGGGCTGGGAGGCCCGGATCGAGCGTGCCAAGATCCATGACCCCGAGGACCCGCTGCCCTGGATTCGCGAGGCAGATTTCGCCGCGGACGAGGGCGACACCCAACGCGCCGACGACCTCTATCGCAAGGCCCTCGAGATCGACGAGCGTTGCGCCAAGGCCTGGATTGGCATCGGCAACATGCACCATGAACTCGGTGGGGAAGAGGAAGCGATCGACGCCTTCAACAAGGCGATCAAGGCCGATCCCGTGGCGATCGAAGCCCAGTACAACCTCGGTGTCGTCTACGACGCCCTGAGACGCGGCGCCCAGGCGGAACGCGCGTACCTGAGAGCGCTGCGCATCGATCCCGACCACGTGCTTTCCCTGGTGAACCTCGGCAACGTCTATCAGAAGGCCGGCAAGCTCGAAGAGGCCCAGAAGCGCTACGACCAGGCTCTCTCGAAGAACCCGGAAGACTACAGCGCCGTGTTCAATCTGGCCCTGTGCCTGCACCGCCAGGGCGAGTTCGAGCGCGCCGGAACACTCTTCGGCCGAGCCTCGGAACTGCGCCCCGACTCGTTCGACGCTTCTCTGATGCAGATCGGGGCCCTGCGCAAGAACGGAGAGAACGCCGTGGCCCTCGAGTTGGCTCAGAAGCTCATCGAGCGCAACGCCGAGTCGATCCCGGGCCTGCTGCATGCCTCCGCCCTCTCTCACGAGCTTGGCGAGCCGGAGGTTGCCCGCGACCTCTTCGACCGCGCCCTCGCCCTGGACCCCGAGCGCGTGCGCAAGCGCGCCCAGCGGGACGAGACCTTGAGCTGGGCGCTCGAGTGATGGGCTCGCGGCCGAGCGCGACTCAGTCGAGGTAGCCCAAAGCCCGCAGCTTGGCCTCGACGTCGGCGGACATCTCGGCCTCCTCGCCGGCGTGGATGCGTCGGGCGACATCGCGCGCCGCCTGCTCGAAGCGCGGACGCCAGGCTTCCACGGCCCGTTCCAGGGCTAGCGCGTGCTCGCCGCCGGTGACGTCAGGGTCGTCGATCAGATTGCGGGTCTCGCGCGGATCGGCGCTCAGGTCGAACAACTCGTCGAGCTGGTCGTTCGTGTAGACGATGCGCTTGTGAGTCCCCGAGCGCACGGCCAGCACGGCACGGTCGAGGTGCGGTGCGCGCAGGTGGAGGCC
Source organism: Planctomycetota bacterium (assembly GCA_036010965.1). Lineage (GTDB taxonomy): Bacteria > Planctomycetota > UBA1135 > UBA1135. The sequence continues at coordinate 6,781 of DASCMO010000194.1, forward strand.
CTGCTTGACGGCCGTCACGCCGAAAGGCTTGAGCAGCTCAGCGTAGGCGAACTCGCGCCGCTCGCGCAGGTGATCGATGGTCTCGCAGCTGGCCGGGCGCTCGATCCCGAGCAACCCGCAAAGGGTCGGCAGGAAGTCGGCGTTCTGGATCAACTCATCGCGATGTCCGGTGATCCCGACCGATGCCGGCCACTTGACGATCCACGGGATGCGCAGCAGCTCGTCGTAGCAGACGAACTGGTGCCCGAGGATCCCGTGGCGGCCGACGCAATCGCCGTGGTCGGCGGTGATGACCACCAGAGTCTCGTCCCAGCGCGGACTCCTCGCCAGGTCGTCCAGCAAGCGGCCGAGCAGCTCGTCCATGTAGGCGATGCAGCCGTCGTAGAGCCCGTGGAGGATCGCAAAATCCTCCTCGCTCATGTCCACCAGCCCCACGGCGTGCGGGTTGGGCCGCTGGTTGATCGCAGCGAAGTTCCGCTTGCGCAGCTCGCGCGGGACGAAGCGCGTGCGGTGGCGGTGCGGCGGTCGATACTCGCCGTGGGTCTCCATCAGGTGCGCGTAGACGAAGCGCGGACGGTCGTCGCTCTCGCTCCAGATGGCGCGCACACGGTCGAAGCAGCTAGCGGCGCCGTCGTCGTGCCATCCGGTCAGCCAGTAGGACAGGCGCGCGCGCAGACGCGCGCGCTCGTGCAACCGGGCTTCCGCTTCCAGATCGAGGTCGTGGTCGATGCGAGCCAGGTCCGCTGGACCGTCGCCATCCTCCGCAGCGGGTGCCCGCACGCCCGGGCGCAGGGCCGAGAGCATGCGTCGCCAGGCGGGCGGCGGAGCTTCGAAGTTCTCGGCGAAGCCACGCTCCATGCCGCTGAAGTCCGACACGTAAGGCACGTCCCCCATCACCTTGGCCGTGCGGTAGCCTTCGCCCGCGAGCACCTCGGGCAAGCTCGCGTACGAGCCGGCCAGCCGATCGCCGTCGATCACCAGGCGATGGGTCGAGGCGTAGGTCCCGGTGAACAGGCTGGCGGTGCTGGGCAGGGTCCAGGTGGCGGTGGAGATGCAGCGCTCGTAGAAGGCGAGCCCGTCGGCCAGTCGCTCGAGATTGGGCGTCGTGGGTTGATCGTGGCCGTAGACGGAGAAGTTCTCCGCCCGGGCGGCGTCGAGCACGATGAACAGGATGTCGGGGCGCGGGGAGGACATGGGGAGTGGGTGGCCGAGGTCAGTATCTGCGCCCCCCCCGCCTAGAAGCAAGCCTGACACTCTGGCAGTCACCCCTGCCCTTTTGGCGGTCTCCTGGTAAAAAAACCCCCTTCCGGACCTCTCCAGGCCTGATCCGGCATGGCATGTACCTTGCTCTCTCTCTCATGCACTCCGCATTTCATCGGCAGAAAAAGGAGACCATATGCAAGAGCAATACACCCAGCGATCCCAGGCGGCGCTGCAGGAAGCCCAGCAACTGGCTCAGACGGCAGCCAACCCCGAGATCAGCCCCTTGCACCTCGCGGCATCCCTCGTGCGCGAGGCGGAGGGCGTCAGCGCCGCGCTCCTCGCGCGCCTCGGTGTGGACCTGCGCGCCCTGGCCGCTGAACTGGCCCTCGCCGTCGAGCGCCTGCCGCGCGCGGAAGGCGGGGAGCTCGGCATGTCCCGCACCCTGGCCGCGGCCCTGGCCGACGCCGCCGCCCGCGCGCGGGCCCTGGGCGATGAGTACATCTCCACCGAACACCTGCTGCTCGGCCTCGCCGCCAAGGGCGAGCTGGGCGAGCCCTTCACCTCCCGCTCCGTGACCGTGGAACGCCTGGAGGCTGCCCTGCAGGAGGTGCGCGGCGATCGGCGCGTCACCACGCCCAACCCCGAAGCGACCTACGAGGCCCTCTCCCGCTACGCGCGTGACCTCACGGCGGAAGCCGAGGCCGGAAAGCTCGACCCGGTCATCGGGCGCGACAGCGAGATCCGGCGCGTCGTTCAGGTCCTCTCGCGCCGGCGCAAGAACAACCCCGTGCTCCTGGGCGACCCCGGCGTGGGCAAGACGGCCATCGTCGAGGGGCTCGCCAACCGCATCGTGACCGGAGACGTCCCCGAAAGCCTGAAGGGACGACGCGTCATGGCGCTCGATATCGGCGCGCTGCTCGCGGGAGCCAAGTTTCGCGGCGAGTTCGAGGAGCGCCTCAAGGCCGTGCTCGAGGAGGTAGCCGACGCCGCCGGCGATGTCGTGCTCTTCATCGACGAGCTGCACACGATGGTCGGCGCCGGAAGCGCCGAGGGCGCGCTCGACGCGGCCAACATGCTCAAGCCCGCCCTGGCCCGCGGTGACCTGCACTGCATCGGCGCCACGACCATCGACGAGTACCGCAAGCACATCGAGAAGGACGCCGCCCTCGAGCGCCGCTTCATGCCCGTCATGGTCGACGAGCCTTCTGTCGAGGACACCCTCGCCATCCTGCGCGGACTGAACGAGCGCTATGAGCTGCACCACGGCGTGCGCATCACCGACGATGCCCTGGTGGCCGCGGCACGCCTCGCCGACCGCCACATCACCGACCGCTTCCTGCCCGACAAGGCGATCGACTGCGTGGACGAAGCCGCCAGCCAACTGCGGACGATGATCGACTCCATGCCGCCCGAGCTGGATTCGCTCCAGCGCCGCGTCCGGCAGCTCGAGATCGAGAAGACGGCCCTGGCCAGGGAAGAGGCCGACGGTGCCGCGAGGCGCGTCGAGGTCCTCGAGAGCGAGCTGGCCGAGCTGGCGGAATCCGTCTCCGCCCTGAACGCCCGCTGGACGACCGAGAAGGACCTGATCACCGCGATCCGGGCCGGCAAGCTGCTGCTGGAGAGCCTGCGCGAGGAGGCCAGGACGGCCGAGCGTGAGGGTGACCTCGATCGGGTGGCGCACATTCGCTACGGCGAGCTGCCCGAAGGCACGACCCAGCTGGAGGAGAACGTGGCGCGCCTCGAGCGTGTCCAGCAGGACGGCGCCCTGTTGCCCGAGGCCGTGGACGCCGAGCTGATCGCTGAGGTCGTCAGCCGCTGGACGGGAATCCCGGCCACGCGCTTGCTGGAGACCGAGCGCGAAAAGCTGCTCCACATGGAAGATCGCATCCACGAGCGCCTGATCGGCCAGGACGAAGCAGTGCGCGCGATCTCCGAGGCCGTGCGCCGCGCGCGGGCGGGACTCCAGGAGACGACCCGACCGCTGGGTTCGTTCCTGCTCCTCGGCCCCACCGGTGTGGGCAAAACCGAACTCGCTCGCTCTCTGGCCGAGTTCCTCTTCGATGACGAGCGCAACCTGGTGCGGATCGACATGAGCGAGTTCATGGAGAAGCACGCTGTCAGCCGCCTGATCGGCGCCCCCCCCGGTTACGTGGGCTACGAGGAGGGCGGCCTGTTGACCGAGGCCGTGCGGCGCAAGCCGCACTCGGTGTTGCTGCTCGACGAGGTCGAGAAGGCCCACCCCGATGTCTTCAACGTGCTCCTGCAGGTCCTGGATGACGGGCGCCTGACGGACGGCAAGGGCCGAACGGTGGACTTCAGCCAGACCCTGGTGCTGATGACCAGCAACCTGCGTCACACCGATCAGGTCTGCCAGTTCTTCCGCCCCGAGTTCATCAACCGCCTCGACGAGATGCTGACCTTCAACACGCTCGAGCGCGAGCAGCTGCGCTCGATCGTCGACGTGCAGCTCGGGCGGCTCTCCCGCCACCTCGCCGAGCAGGAGATCGAACTCGAAGTGACGGATGAGGCCCGCGACCAGCTTGCCGAGGAGGGCTTCGACCCCGAGTTCGGCGCGCGACCGCTCAAGCGCGCGATCCAGCGGTGCATCCAGAACCCCATCGCCGACGCGATCCTCTCGGGAACGATCGAGCCCGGCGGTCGCACGATCGTGGACTGCTTCGACGGCAAGTTCGTGCTCCGCGCCCCCACGCGAGTGCCGCAAGAGGGACCGGAACTCGTCAGTGTCTGAGCCGGAGAGGGCGCGAGACGGACGATAGTGCGCTAGGCGGGAGTCACGGGGGTGAATCCGGGTTATGCTGCCGTGGTCGTGCGCGACGCGCCGAACCGATGACACGCCTCCTCCGCAGCCCGCTCCTGGCCGTCGCCGCCGCCCTCACCCTCGGCGCTGCCGCGCCTGCCCAGGGCGTCGGATCACGCGCACCGTCCTTCGAATCGGCTGGCTGGCTCAACCACATCGGAGAGCGGCCGACCATCCAGAACCTGCGCGGGCGCACCGTGCTGCTTCATTTCTGGCGCAGCACCGAGCCGGCGGCGGGAGCCAACTGGCGGCTCCTGAAGAAGTTCCATCACGAGTACGCCGACAAGGGCCTGGTCGTCCTGCTGCTCACCGACGAGGGCCGCGGGGACGTGGAAGGCACCATCACACAGCAGGCACTGCCCTTTCCCTGCGCCGTAGGGACCGACGCCCGCGAGCGCTACGGCGTCGGCGCCAACTTTCATCAGGTCCTGATCGACCCGCGCGGCGAGATCTTCTGGTCCGGAACCACCAACGGCCTTTGGAATGGCAAGCTCCTCAAGGCCCTCAAGGGTGCCCAGCGCCTGGGCGAGCGCGGCCCCATCGCCCTGCACCTCGAGCCCGCGACGGCCTCGCGCCTGAAGAAGGTCGTCACGGACGCGGCCAAGGGGGACCTGGCCAAGGCCTCCCGCAAGGCGCTCGCGATCGCCGAGGACGAGCGCGTCTCCGCCGAGGAGCGTGCGGAGGCCAGTGACATCGCTGACCGTCTCGCCGCCCACACCGATGACTTGATGGCGCAGGTCGAGGATCACCTCGCGCGCCGTGAGATGCTGCCGCCGCGGGAGGTGCTCGAGTTGATCGCGAAGCAGTTCAAGGGCGCGCCCCTCGGCGAGCGGGCCGCCACGCGTCTGAAGGAACTGATCGAAGACGAGCTGCTCTCGATGGAGGTCGCCGCCGCCGAGCTCTTCGAACGCAACCGCAAGCTGCTCTGGACCCGCGGGCCCTCGAAGACCCTCTCACGCTTCCAGGACCTGATCGAGCGCTACCCCAACTCGCGCGCCGCGGAGAAGGCGCGCCGAGTCGTGGCCCTCGACTTCTGAGCCCTGAAAGCTCCCCGTACATGCACCGGGGCCGATCCGCAGCGGACCGGCCCCGGTGATTCAATGTCCACCGACCCTAGAGCCAGTTCACCTCATAGCCATTGGTGAGGTTGAAGCCCGAGCCACAGGGTCCGCCCGGATCCCGGTACCAACCTTGGTAGCGCTTGGTATCCCCGGAAAACACACCGCCAGTCACGGAGATCGTGATCCCGGTCGTGTCTGCGCTGCCTACGCCGTCGCTCATGATCGGAGCGTTGAGGCGCACAACGTTGCCGCCGGCGCAGCGCAACCCGTCACCGAAGGGATTGCCAGCACCGCCATTGACGGCGTTGTTGCCTTGGAAGAAGACCATGAACTGGTTGGGCGTCATTCCCGTGGCCCGCAACACCAGCGTGTCGCCAGCGGTGTTCGCCGCACCCGTACCGTCAACGTGAGCGCCAGCCGGGTTGGAGGAGTTCGCGCAGCCATTCCCGTTGGCGCCAAAGTTGCCGCACGGCGCGACGTTCGGGCAGGTGCAGTAGACCGTACCGGGTCCTCCACCACCTCCGAAGTCTGCTTCCATGTCGTCCATCATCAGGAACGCGCCGCCGAAGACGTTGCTGGG
>DASCMO010000195.1:0-5250 GCA_036010965.1 Planctomycetota bacterium
GAGAGGGGGTCGAGACCCTCAAGCGCTGGGACGCGGAGAGCGCGGAGTACGAACCGCAGCGGTCCTTACTGAGAAGGCGCTTCATCGGGGGAGAAGGCCGTAACCCTCCAGGGGGGAATCGGTATCACTGGTCAGGTAGGAGACGTGCAGAATCAGATTCTGAGCATGATCGGGGGTCTACTGCTCGTCCCGTTGGTGTTGGCGGGCCGGGCGCAGGACCAAGAGGAGGTGAGCGAGTTCACCGCCTTTGACTATCCCTGCAGCAAGTACCGCAAGGGCTTGCGCGGGAAGGGCAACTTCGGGTTCTACGTGGACGAGAAGAAGCCTCGGTCCCCCTTTTCCGGCTCGTATCACCTGGCCGAGGATGTCTGGGTGCGCTCCGGAACGAAGGTGCAGAGCGTCGCGGATGGGGTGGTGATGTACTCCGACTTCAGCCCCTCCTGGAAGGACAAGGCTGGCCAGATGCACTGGAACCTCGGCGACGTGATCGTGATCGAGCACCCGCTCGAGCCTCCGGAGGGTGAGTTGAAACAAGTCTGCTCGGTCTATGTCCACCTCTCCGCCAAACGACGCGTCGCGGTCGGAGATCGCGTTACCCGAGGGCAGATCATCGGGACGGTGGGCAAGCACAAGAGCAAGGAGAACGGGTACTACCCCGTCCACCTACACTTCGGCATTCATCGGGGGCCGTACCACCAGATCTCGCCCGCCTGGCGACAGAGACTCGTCCAGGAGGCCGGCGAGATAGGTCTTCCCTTCGGGCCGGAGCACTCGCTCGTCAAGGGCGAGATAGAACTGAAGCTCCACTCCCAGACCTGGGTTCTGCTTGATTTCACGGACCACGAGGCGAAGGGCATGCTCTCCCTTCTCATCGGCAGCACCTCTCCAGACTACCAACCCGCCGACATCATGGGCTGGTGCCAGGGCTACGGCGAAGAGGGTGCCGTGGCGGAGTGGATCCGGCCCTCGCAGTGGATCGAAGACCGCCTGCCGTGAGGCCACTGGAGTAGGACGTAGAGCGTGATGGCCAGTCGGCTTGGAAGCTGGGCGTGGACGAACTGAAGGAAGCTCCGTGAGGTGCGAACCGCCGAGAACTCCCCGACCCTAAATCACGAAGGAGAGAGCGCCAGTATTCGCAACATCCTCGCCGTCAGCGTCGGCACCCTCGCCGTCGTCGTCGGCCTTGCCGCGGGCATGGCCGTGAACATGGCGCTCGTCATGCTCAACGGCTACGTGCTCTTTCCCATGCCCGAGGGGATGGACATGTACGACCCGCAGCAGATGAATACCTACGTCGCCACTCTGCCGACGGCGGCCTTCTTCATTGTGCTGGCCGCGCATCTCGGGCAGTCATTCGTGGGCGGCTGGGTGGCCGCTCGGTTCGGGTCATCGAGGCCGATGTTGCTCGCGATGATCGTGGGCCTGGTCTCGCTGGCTGGTGGGATCATGAACATGATGACCATCGAAGGGCCGGACTGGATGTACATCGAGCTGCCGCTCTACCTGGTCGTCGCCTGGATGGCGGGCCGGATAGAAGTCAAGCGGAGGGCTGCTGTATTCGGCTGAGGGGCGGCGCGAACCCGCCTGCGGGACTCCCGGGCGCGACACCTTGCACGCCTCGCTTCTGTACGTGCTCGGCCGTGGACCTCGGGACCCTGGCCCCCGACCAGCACGGCCTCGAGCGATGCCAGACGTCAGGCGTGTTCGTGGGCGCTGGGTTTATCCGCGGGGAGGCCTTCGGCTTCCACACGCTCCATGGCCTTGCGGAGCATCGCGTGGACACGCTCGACGTTCGCGGTGTTCGCGCTAGTGAAGAGCGAGAACGGGATGAACACGGACTCCGACTGGATCCGGATGCTCTTCTCCTCGACGGCGAGGAGCACGCGCTCGCCCCAGCTCCTCAATCCCCATCGGACCCGGATCCCCGTTGATCCTGGCACCGTCCCCGCGCTGCGCTTCCAGCGCGGATGCTTGCACAGCTCGGCCGTGGTCAGCTCGATCAGGTAGGACAGCTCCCGCGCGGGAGCGTCACGGATCACGAGTCGGTCATGAGAGCTCATCGTCGCTTACTGGAGGTCCTGTTCGACCGGGTGGCGGGCACACCGTATCAGACGCCCACGCGAGAGCCGGCTTCCCTGGAAAGACCGGCATTTGTCCATGGTGGATGGATGGCCTGAAGGGGGAGGCGGTGGGCGGGAGGGCTACCGGACCGCGGGGTGTCTCGCCCTGAAGAGGGCCGTGACGGCCCTCCTAGCCTTCCTGGTCTTCACGGTCTCCAGGAGCCCGTCCTCCAGCTCGCGAAACGTGTAGTAGCGCACGTGGTTGATCCGCAGCCGGCGGTCCTTCGCGTCGAGGTGGTTGATCGCCGCGCCGACCGCCAGCGGGCCGACCTCCTCGTGCAGGGCGCCGAGGAGCGCCGCGATCCCCTCGCGAGCCTCCGTGCTCGGCTGCACGCCTTCATTTTCCTTCTTGAACCGATCGTAGGAGCGCCAGCGAACGTCCCGGATCCCCTGCATGAACCTGGCCTTCTTGTGCTCCTCGGCGACTTGCTGACACACCACGACCCCGACGTAGTGCGCCCAGACGTGCCGATCTTCCTCGTTGGTGCGGTCGCCCCACATGGCGATCACGTGTCCCAACTCGTGGCAGAGCCCGTAGAAGAGGAACTTGCCGTCCCGGGTCGGGGACTGAAGCTCCTTGGGGTCGACGATCGGGAAGTCGATCTGCGAGTGGTAGGGGAACTGGGGGGCGAAGTGTGGCGGTCGCTCGATCTTCTCTTCGAGGTGGACCCGCACGCGGAGCTTCTTGCCGGGGACCTTGCTGAACTCCCGGAAACCGAAGGTCTCGTCGAAGCCTTCGAGCACCGCCTCGAGGATCTCCGCGAAGTGCTCGAGGTAGGCCTCGTCCACGCCAATGCCCCGCAGTTGGAAGCGGGGGCGCGTGAGCGCAGCACCGAGTTGCCCCCCCTCGCCCCCGAGGCGGGCCTTGATGAGCGTGAAGTCCTCGAGACGATCGATCTCGAGCGACGCCTCTGCAGCGGAGACGAGGGCCTCCTCGACACCTCGCGCATCCTCCATCGCGACCAGCTTCTCGAGCGCCTTGGCCGCCCTGGCGGGGAGCCGCCTGGCGAGCTCCTCCTCGGTCCCATTCGGCCTGCGGGCATGCTCGGCGTTGAGCTTCTCGATCGCCTCGCAGTAGGTCGCCGCCTGCGCGACAGCTCCGTCATTGGCGATCGGCAGGAGCGCGAGCGAGGAGGCTGCGAGGAGCGCGATCATGGCGCACCCAACCTAGCAACTGGTCCAGTTCCAGGGCGCGCCCAATCGCTCAAGTCGCACTCGGTGGCAGACCGCACCCAGCATGCGAAGTAGGATGAGGTTGTCGGGACTGTCGGCCAGATGGATCGGCAGAGGCCGTATCATCGATGTGAGACCCGCCGCCCATGAGACGCTTCCTCCCGCTCCTCCTCTGCATTCCCTGCTTCGCCCAGGAGGGAGACGATCCGCTGGAGGGCCATTCGGCCCACGGGGAGGCCTTCAACGAGGGGCCGCGGCAGGCCGCCTACCTACTCGACACCCAGGCCAACGTCTCCTTCCCCATCACCGCGAAGAGCGAGGAGGTGCAGCGCTTCTTCGACCAGGGCGTCTCGTTCCTGCACGGCTTCTGGTACTTCGAGGCCGAGCGCACCTTCCGCCAGGTGCTGGCGCTCGACCCCGACTCCACCGAGGTCCTCGCCACCGGCCTGTCGGGCGAGGAGGTCTATCCCTTCCCGATCGCCTCCGACGCCGAGCTGGAGCTCTTCCGCAGCTGGCGTGCTTTTGACGACTTCGAGCAGGTGCCCTTGCACGGCACCTACCTGATCGACTCCGCCGGCCGCGTCCGCTGGCTCGACATCTCCTACGAGCCCTTCATGGACTGGGAGTTCCTCCTCGCCGAATCCGCGCGCCTGCTCGGTCTACCCGAACCCTCCGCCTCGATTTCGCGCGCGTCCCCGGTTGAGGCGACGGGGGGCGGCGCGTCCAGAGAGGAATAGGACACTCTGACCTCTCGCATCATCTGCTGCCTCTCGCTGGCTCTCATAGGAGTGGTCGGCACCCCAGAGGGAGGGGAGGTGCACATGGCCAACGGGTTCAAGATCGGAGAGGTCTCGGATCGCTCGGCTCTGGTGTGGGTGCGGCTGACGCAGCTTCCTGAGCGGGTGCGGGAGGGGATCGAGTTCGAGAGGGACGCTGATGCGGTGCCCGAAGGACGCGCGCTCTCGGACATGCAAGATTCCGTTGAGGGCGTGGCCGGTCAGGCCCGGGTCTCGTGGTGGCCGAAGGGGGGCATTGGGATTCGGGCGTCCACCGGCTGGGAGGAGGTGGATCCCGAGGCGGACCACACGGCACAACTGACCCTTGGGGGTCTGCGCGCGGGCGTCGACTACGAGGTGCTGGTCGAGGGGCGCTCAGGTGACCAGGGCGAGGCGGAATGCGAGCAACGCGGAGCCTTCACCTCGGCCCAGGCGGCGGACACGGCGCAACGGGTGGTGTTCACGGTGGTCACCGGACAGGAGTTCGCCCGCAGGGACGACCCGGAGAACGGACACCGGATCTATCCAGCCATGGGGGCGCTCGAGCCGCAGTTCTTCGTCCACACCGGCGACATCGAGTACTACGACAAGCCCGGACCCTTCGCCAAGAACGTCGAACTCGCTCGCTTCAAATGGAACCGCATCTACGCGATGCCCTTCCAGCGCGACTTCCACCGAACGGTCGCCAGCTACTTCATGAAGGACGACCACGACACCCTCAAGAATGACTGCTGGCCCGGGCAGCACTACGGCGAGCTCACCTGGGAGGACGGACTGGCCCTCTTTCGCGAGCAGGTCCCCATGGGCGAGCGCACCTGGAGACGGGCGCGCTGGGGGAAGGACCTGGAGGTCTGGCTCGTGGAGGGGCGCGACTTTCGCAGCCCCAACAAGGCTCCCGATGGACCGGCCAAGACCCTCTGGGGCGAGGAACAGATGGAGTGGTTCCTGCAAACCTTCGCCGCATCGGACGCGACCTTCCGGGTCCTGATCAGCCCCACGCCGATCGTCGGTCCCGACCGCAAGAGCAAGAACGACAACCACGCCAACGTGGGTTTCGCCACCGAGGGCGACGCCCTGCGCGCGTTCCTGGGGGAGCAGACCGATGCCTTCGTCATTTGCGGTGACCGACACTGGCAGTATGTCTCCGTCGACGAGGAGACCGGGGCTGAAGAGTTCTCATG
>DASCMO010000196.1:0-4989 GCA_036010965.1 Planctomycetota bacterium
GCTTCAGGACCCTCCCCCTGCTGTTCCTCGCGGCCGACGTGATGGCGTACCTCGCGCGCTACCGCAAGGTGCCGAGGTAGCGGAACAGGTCGGACACCTGCTGCGGCTCCAGCTCGTCCAGCAGGCCCTCCGGCATCAGAGAGAGGGAGTCGTAGCGCAGGCTCTCGATCTCCGAGCGGCGGACCCGCAGGTCGGGCCGGTCCTGGCGGCGCAGGAGGAGCGCGTCCGTCTCCTCCTCGGCCAGGAACCCAGTCAACAGCCGACCGTCCGCCATCCGCACGACGAGGGTCCGGTAGCCGCCCTCCACGCCCGCGCTAGGGGTGAGGATCGAGCGCAACAGTCCCTCGCGCCCCTTGGCCGCGACGCCGTCGAGCACCGGCCCGATGGATGTCCCGACGCCACCGACCAGGTGGCAGGCGCTGCAGAGTTGGGCGAAGAGAGCCTCGCCGCGCGTCTCATCACCCTCGGCCGCGGCCAGGGTGCGGAAGCGCCCGAGGCGCTCGGCCTCGGCTCGGGCAGCCTCGCGCGTCTGGGCCGGTGGACCGTCCGACGAGCCTTCGATGCGGGCGCTCCCGGAGAGGGCCACCTCTGCGCCGGGCAGGATCAGGCTCGGACCCTCGACTCGCTGCGTGTCGGCTCGCAGGCGCAGGCGGAAGCTCGCGCCGATCTCGGCCGCCGTCCGAGCGCGGTCCCAGAGGCGAAATTCTGCCAGGGCCCCGGCAGTGCCAGCGCCGGGCGTCGTACGGCCGACGTCGAGGCCCTCGAAGCGCTCCGGAGTCGATGCCGTCGAGGTCTGGTCCAGCTCTCCGTCCAGGTACAGGCAGAGCACGCCGGCCGCGTCGCGCGTCAACGCGACGTGGGTCCAGGTGTCCGGACGGACGGGTCGGCCGGCGATGATCACGTCCCCGAGACCGGGGCCGCACCACAGGCGCGGACGCGCGGCGTGGAAGTTGAGGTCGAAGGTCCCCGTCCCGCACAGCACGCCGTCGGCATTGGTGAGCGGCTCCTCGAAGCGCACCCAGGCCTCGACCGTGAATGGTCCAGCGATCGCGAGGTCGCTGTCGGCGAAGTCCGTCCCGCCGCCATTCATGCGCAGGATCGGAGTCTGTCCCGCCGTCACGCGCTCCCGGACGGCGGTCAGGTCAGGCTCGTCGCCCAGGTGAGCGACGAGCTGCTCCAGGGTTGGCCCGTCGACGATCTCGATCGGCAGGTCTCCTTCCTTCAACGAGCGCACGATCCGCAGCGCGCCCTCGCGGCGCGTGAGCAGAGCGGCCAGGGTCGCCCGCCGCGTCCGTCGCTCCAGCAGCGGCCAGAGCTCGAGCACGAGCCCGTAGTCCTCGTCGCCCGCGACCTCGGCCAGGGCCGTCGCGGCAAGGCGGCGCGCCCGTCCCCCGGGGACGCTCGAGACGGCGAGGTCGAAGAACAGTCCCGCGTCCGTGCAGCCGAGCTCGACCAGGGCCTCGAGGCAAGGAAGCACCCCCTGGCCCCCACCGTCCAGAATCGCGAGCACGTCCTCTTCCAGGGCGGTCAGGCGCAGGACGCGCGCGCCGCGCAGGAGCAGCCGCTCGCTCTCGGGGCCGGGCGCTTGCGACTGCAGGGCGCGCAGGGACTCGACGACGATCGGCCCCAGGTGCGCGAGGTCTCGCCGCTCGGCGCCGTCGAGCACGATCGACAGGGCCCGATCGCGGCCAACGGAAACGGAGAGCCACGCTTCGATGGCCGCCAGCACGGACGCGTCGTCGCCGTGGGGGGCCAGCATGGCGAACTCCTCCGCGCTCGGAGCGCGCTGGGAGCGGAGGAGGTCACGCGCGACGAAGCGCGCTCCGTCGCGTCCCTCCAGGCACACGAGCGCCAGGTCGCGCGCGCGCTCGGACAGAGCTGCGCCCTCGAGCAGCTCCACCACGGCGCCCGCGTCGCCCTCCAGTGCCACGCGGATCAGGCTGCGCTCGAAGGCGACGTCATCGGCCAGGGCCGGGCCGGGTCGCGGGTCGTCGGCGTCGCGAGCCAAGCCGAGCAACAAGGCGGCGGCCTCCGTCCCCAGGGCCGAACAGGCGCCGAGGGCCTCGATGGCGGCGAAGCGCACGCGCGGGTCCGCCTCTCCTGCGCTCCACGCCAGGCGCTGCGCCATGCGCGCCGAGTCCTCGCCCAGGTGCGCGGCGAGAGGAGCGACGAGTCGCGCCGCCTCGCGCCGCAGGGCCGGCTCGGCCGAGCGCGCCAGCTGCTCCAGCAAGGTCCCCTCCAGACGCTCGATGTCCTCGAGGGCCCAGAGGGCCAGGACGCGCGCGTCCACACGCGCCCCCGCGTCCGCCGCCAGGCCTCCGAGGGCCCCGGCCAGGCCCACGGCTTGCCGATCGGCGATCTGATGCCAGGCCGCGCGCGCGGTCCAGGTCGAGGGCGAGCTCAGCAGGTCGACGAGCTCCCCTTCCGCCAGTGCGCCCACGTCCGTCGGCGTCGCTCGCTCCTGGCTCGCGTGGCGGATGCGCCAGATGCGGCTGCGCACCTTGTCCCGATCTGGGTGGTCGCGCGGCACCTCGTTGTGGGAGATGATCGGGTTGTACCAGTCCACGACGTAGAGGCAGCCGTCGGGCCCGAAGTGGATGGCCACCGGGCGAAAGTACTTGTCCTCTGAGGTGAGCAGGTCCTCGACCCGTTGCAGGCTGACCTCGCCGTGGTTCTCCGTCGAGCGCGTCGCGCGGAGGGACTGGATGCTGGAGAGGATCGGGTTGGCGAGGAAGAAGGTCTCGTCCCAGGGGGGCGGGAATCCGTCGCGATCTTGCGAGAGCGCGAGACCGGCGAGGCCCGTGCCGCCCATGCGGAAGGAAGCCAGAGCCGGTCGCCATGGAGAATGAGGCCGCGCGCGATGGTTGCCGATACCCGGGTAGCTCGCGCCGTGTTCGAAGGGGACGAGCGGGTAGCCGAGGTCGTTGGCTTCCTGGATCCACTTGTCGCCCTGGCGGTCGACGACGAAGCCCCAGATGTTGTTCAGGCCGACGCCGACGACCTCGAAGCGGCTGCCGTCGCGCTGGAAGCGGCCGATCTTGCACTTGTCGAAGGGGACGACGGTTCCCGAGCGCGTGCGCACGCGTGAAGAATTGAAAGCGCCCTGGGCGACGTAGATCCAGCCTCCGCTGGCGCGCACGAAGCGGTGCGGCAAGAGGTGCGAGTCCTGGATGCCGAAGCCGGTCAGGACCACCTCGCGCCGGTCGGCGCGGCCGTCGCCGTCGTCGTCGAACAGGCGCAGGATGTCCGGCCCCTGCCCGATGAGCACGCTGTCGCCTTCGGGCAGGATCGCGAGGGGGATCACGAAGCCGTCGGCGAAGACCCGCGGTGTCTGGAGGCCAGGCGCCCAGGGGCTGTCGAAGACGAGCACCTTGTCCCGCCCTCCGCGCTCGTAAACGGCGGCAGCGCCAGGGGTCTCATTGCCGTCGAGCGGGTATTCCCTGGCAGTCACGGCCCACATCCGCCCGTGATCGTCGAAGGCGATGTCGACGATCTTGTCCATGACGGGCTCCGAGGCCACCAGCTCTGCCGTGAAGCCCTCGGCGAGGGTGAAGCCGGCCTGCTCTTCGGTCGCGGAGCGTGAGCGCGGCGCCTGGTCGGCGGGCGCGGCACCGTCGCCGGGCACTCCCCCCTCCTGCGCGTGGGAAGGTAGACAGGCGACGAGCAGGCCGGCAGCGCGCGAGCTCCAGGTGATGGGCCGCTCGAGGATTCTGGTCGCATTCATGGCTCGGCACCCTACTGGGATTCAAGCCGTCGAGTAAGGCTTCCGGGGGGCTGATGTCACCGGCGCCCCCTCACGGCAACGGCTGGAGGCGTGGCTCCTGATCATGACCTGGCCCCTCATGGGCGGCGGCGCTCAGCGCGGCCCCATGCCCCGGTAGATCCCGTCCGGCAGAACGCGCGGGAGAGCGAAGGCCGGGTCGGTGAGGAGTCGGTGGACGGACGGGTCACGCCGTTCGAGGAGCTCGGGGGTGGGACACTCCCACTCGTTCGCGATCTCCTCTGCCCGTCCGGGATAGGACTGCCCGCCGAGCCAGGAGGTCAGGGTCCAGTAGAAGTACTCGGCGGCCATGCACTCGTAGTCGCAGGTGCGGTCGTCGTAGTGGTACCAGGCTCCCTCGGGCACCTCGCGCGGGATGGAGCGGAAGCGTCCGCCGCGCGCCAGGTCCATGGCGTCGGTCAGGCGCGAGCCGGGGGTGTAGTCGAAGGCCTCGGGGTAGGCGGCTGTCCAGCCGTTGCTGACCAGGTGCCAGACCTCTTCCAGGCTTGCGTCGAAGCGTCCGGCGCGCCGCGCGTGGGGCGGGCCGTCGGGCAGGGTCTCCTCTCCGTACAGGTCCTGGCCGATGTGAAAGCCGTTGCGCTCGATCCTGCGCTGGGCGCCCCGCAGGCCGCGCCGCGCGTCACGTTCGGTGTCGAACATCACGAGGAACGCGCCTCCCCCGACGAGCTCCGCCGCCACGCGCGGGTCATCGACCACACCGTCCTCGTCGTTGTCCATCCACTCCGCGAGGATGCGGGCTGCGTGCAGCACCTTGCCCTCCTCGACCTCACCGGTCGCGACGATCGTGACGCCGAAGACGTCGATCGTGTGCGAGAAGACGGGCGCGAAGGCCGAGAGCGGGCCCTCGCTCGGCAGGGGCGCGAGGGCAAAGCGCGTGGGAGCGGGCAGGGGCCGCGCGTCGCTGCGCTCCGGTCTCCCCTTCTCTCCTTCCCCCTCCTGCTCGTGCTCGTCCCCCACCGGAAAGTCCACGCCATCGCGTCCGTGCACGCCCGTCTTCAGGGGCCACCAGTCCTCGGCGGTGAAGACCTCGTCCACCAGTCCGGCCAGGGCCGGGTCGCGTTCGCGCAGGAAGGCGCGCGGGTCTCGCTCGAGCAGCTCGGTCTGCCCGGGTTGCAGCTCGGCTTGCAGCTCGCGCGCGAAGTTCCTCTCCGGGCAACGGAACCAGAGGGCCACCCCTTCGGCCCAGTACTCATCGGCGTGGGCCTCGT
>DASCMO010000197.1:0-1797 GCA_036010965.1 Planctomycetota bacterium
GTCTCGCTCGGACTGGAGGGCCCGCTGCCGCCGCTGGCGTCGTCCCTCGCGAGCGAGTTCCGACTGCGGCGCGTCTTTCCCGAGCCAGGCAGGATCCTCTCCGGCCCCAGCATCCACGTCCACCGCCTCGAAGCTCAGCGGCGCCACTGACTGCGAACAC
Organism: Planctomycetota bacterium; assembly: GCA_036010965.1. GTDB lineage: Bacteria > Planctomycetota > UBA1135 > UBA1135. The sequence continues at coordinate 161 of DASCMO010000197.1, forward strand.
GGCAGAAAGACGGACGGGGCTTAACAGCCCGCTCACTCCGACCAGGCGAAGCACACTCCCTCGGGCGTTTCGCGCCGCACGAGCGCTCCGAGTGCGAGCACTCGCTCCAGCTCGGCGCTCACGAACTCCGGCGACGCGCTCGTCGCTTCGACGACGGCGGACCTCAGCTCGCCTACGGGGTCGCGCCGGAACGCCGGCAGGCTTTCGATCACGTCGTCGAGCAGGAGCTTCCAGAGCAGCGACTGCCGCCTTCGCTGCACGTACATCTTCTTCTCGTAGCCCTCGAGCCGGTCGTTGGCGTAGAGCCAGTGCTGGTATCGGAGGTAGCGTTCCGTCGTCTGTTCGTAGGTGTCGGCGACCTTCTGGATCACGCCCGGCGCCGCCCCCTCGGTGCGCGCGACGACCTGGTTCGCGTCGTACTTCGTCCAGTCGTCCGTGAGAATCTCGAGGCCGTAGTGCGACGCACGCTTGCGCACCTCGGTGCCAGGGAACGGTGCCAGGATGTGGAAGCCGAAGAGCGAGCCATACTCCTCGTGCAGCTCGTTCGCGAACTCGGCCGTCTTGCCGAGCGTCTCCGGCGCCTCACCCGGCAGCCCGATGATGAAGGACGCGATTGCGCTGATGCCCTCTGCCTGTGTCATGCGCATAGCGCCCCGTACCTTCTGCAAGTCCGACTTCTTCTTCGCGAGGTCGAGGATCTCCTGGTTGCCGCTCTCCACGCCGAAGCAAATCGCCTGGCAGCCGGCGCGCGCCATCATCTCGACGGCTTCGGGGGTGATCGTGTCCACTCGCGAGAAGGCGTTCCAGCGGATGTCCATGTTGCGGCGGATGAGCTCGCCGCAAACGGCGAGCAAGTGCTTGCGGCTCAGCGTGAACAGCTCGTCCTCGATGGTGATCTCGGTGAAGCCATGGCTCGCAAGATCCTCTATCTCGTCGACACACAGGCTTGGCGTGCGATAGCGCACCTTGCGACCGACCCATGCCGGCGCGGAGCAGAAGATGCACGAGTACGGGCAGCCGCGGCTCGTCACGACGCTCGCGTGCGAGTCGAACGCCAGGTAACGGGCAAGCGGAACCAGATCGCGCGCTGGGGTCGGGAGCCGGTCCAGGTCGTCCTCGAAAGGGCGCGGTGCCGTGCGCAAGACGCGCTCGCCATCCCGCAGCGCCAGGCCGCGGACGTCGCGCAGGTCCATCTTGCCATCGAGCACGCGGGCGAGCTCCACCATCGTGTGCTCCCCCTCGCCGATCCCGATGAAGTCGAGGGCGGGCAGATCCTGGAACGAGCCCTCGATCTCGAACGACACGTGCGGACCCCCCATCGCGATCGCCACGCGTTCGTCGCACTTGCGCACGACCTCGGCGATGGACGAGGCGATGTGGTGGTTGAGCGTGACCGAGGTGATGCCCACCAGCTCGGGTCGCAAGCGCGCCATGCGCCGCTCGATCTTCTCGGGAGTCGTGTGGGTGAGGAGCAAATCCAGGATCTCGACCTCGTGGCCCCGTACCGGGGCCTCTTCCCCTCGCCCCCTCTATTTGACAGAATGCCTACTTATCGGACCCAAGGAAAACGCAGCTTGAACTTCCTATCTGCTTCGAAGTTCTGGGAGAGAACGAGATCCGGGAGATTCCATCCCACT
>DASCMO010000198.1:0-5998 GCA_036010965.1 Planctomycetota bacterium
GGGGGGGGGGGGGGGGGGTTTGGGGGGGGGTGGGGGGGGGGGGGGGGGGGGGGGGGGGGGGGACGGGGAGGCCGCAGGCGTGACAGCGCGCGACCGCCGGGTCTACATATCGACGTACTTGGGGCCGCCGCCGCCTTCAGGAGCGACCCACTCAATGTTCTCGTAGGGATCCGCGATGTCGCAGGTCTTGCAGTGCACGCAGTTGCTGGCGCTGATGCGCACGCCGGCGGCGGGGTCATCCTCGGGCCACTCGTAGACCGCCGCCGGACAGAAGTGGCGGCAGGGGTTGCCGAACTCCTCGGTGCAGCGCTCGACGCACAGGGCGGGGTCGAGGATCAAGAGGTGCGAGGGCTGGTCCTCCTCGTGAACGGTCCCGGAGTGGTAGACGTCCGTGAGCTTGTCCATGCAGCCCGCGTCATCCATGACCGGCGCCGTCATGCGCGACTCGGACACGGGCCGGGTGGTGGTGTGGTCGGCGTGTCCCGCGCGGCGCTTCACCAGGCCGCGTCCGCCGCTGATCATCTGCACGCCCACGTCGAGCATGCCCGCGAGCATCCCCGAGTCGAAGGCCTGGCGCCAGTTGCGCACGCCGTGCAGCTCATCGAACGCCCAGGAAGCCTCGAACAAATCGTCGTAGCGGGCCGTACCGCGCGCCGATGTGTCGCCGGCGGCGAGGGCCTCGACCATGGCCTCGGCGGCGAGCATGCCCGACTTGATCGCCAGGTGGACGCCCTTGAGGGTCGAGGCGTTCAGGAAGCCGGCCGTGTCCCCCACCAGGCAGAAGCCGTCGCCCGACAGGCGTGGCATGGCGAAGAGCCCGCCCTCGGGAACGGTCTTGGCGCCATAGCGCAGGACCTTGCCGCCCTCGAGCAGACTCGTCACGAAGGGATGCTGCTTCCAGCGCACGAACAGGGCGTGGGGATCGAGGCCCGCGTCGTGCTGGTCGAGGCCCACGACAAAACCGATCGAGAGGCGCTCGGGGCCGAGGCCGTAGATCCAGCCGCCGCCGTAGCCGTCGGTGCCCAGGGGTTGGCCGGCGGTGTGCAGGACCGTGCCCACCAGCTCCCGCCCGCGCTCGGCCGGGATCTCCCAGAGCTCCTTGATGCCCGTCCCGTAGGTCTGGGGGTTGCATCCCTCGTCCAGGCCCAGGCGCCGGGTCAGGTCCTTGGCGAGGTGACCGCGCGGGCCCTCTCCGAAGACCGTCAGGGGGGCGAGCACGTTCATTCCGGCCTCGAAGTTGGCCTTGCGCCCACCGTCGGCCGCTAGACCCCTGTCACGGATCTGGACGCCGAGGACGCGCTCGCCCTCAAGCAGCACCTCGCTGGCCGCGAAGCCGGGATAGACCTCGACACCGAGTTCATCGGCCTGGGCCGCGAGCCAGCGCACGACGCGGTTGAGGCTGACGATCAGGTTGCCGTGGTTGCGCAGCTGGGGCGGCGTGAGGATCCCACCCAGTCGCACGTGCTTGCCCTTGCCGCGCAACACGATCAGGGCGTCGTCGGTAACCTCGCTCTCCACCGGAAAGCCGCGCTCGCGCCAATCGGGAAACAGCTCGGCGATCCCGCGCGGGTTCATCACCGAACCCGACAGGATGTGGTGGCCGATTTCCTCCGCCTTCTCGAGCACCAGCACGGTCTTCTCGTCCATCCCACGCTCGACGAGCAGGCGTCGTGCGTGGATCGCGCAGGCCAGATTGGCCGGACCGGCTCCAACGAGCAGCAGATCGACCTCCAACTCCTCGCGTTCGACGTCGCGCACGTTCAGGGAGCGGCTGGGGGCGGAGGACATCGTCGAAAGGGCGGGGACCCAGGTCGGGGGGGGAGCGTACCAGGAGCCCTCTCGACGGCCTACATCATCTCCCGGTAGCGATCCGGATCGACGAGGAACGGGTTGGTCCGCCGCTCCGCGCCCAGGGTCGAACACGGGCCGTGGCCGGGAAAGAAGGTCACGTCATCCCCAAGCGGAAGCAGCTGTTCGCGGATCGAGCGGATCAGCTGGTCGTAGTCCCCGCGCGGAAAGTCCGTGCGGCCGATGGAACCCTGGAACAGGACATCCCCCACCAGAGCGACGCGACTGGCAGGCTCGAAGAAGATCACGTGCCCCGGCGTGTGGCCGGGAGTATGGCGCACCTGCAGCTCCAGCTCTCCGACGCGCACCGTGTCGCCGCCCGCGAGCCAGCGGTCGGGTTCGAAGGCCTCGGCGCCCTCGAGGCCGAAGGTAACTCCCTGCTCGGCCATGGCCTCGATCCAGAAGAGGTCCTCGGGGTGCGGGCCCTCGACTGGCACGGACAGGCTGCGCGCCAGGGCGGCCGTCCCGCCGGCGTGATCGAGGTGGCCGTGAGTGATCAGGATGCGCTCGACCTCGACCTTGTGCTCCTCGCAGACGGCCAGGATGCGGTCCAGGTCGCCGCCGGGATCGACGACGGCGCCGCGCCCGGTCCGCTCGCAGCGCAGCACCGAGCAGTTCTGCTCGAAGGGCGTGACGGGAACGACTGTGCACTCCATGGCAGCTTCAGGCGCCCTCGCCGCTCCACTCCTCGCCATCGACGGTGATCTCCTTCTTCCAGACCGGCAGGGAGCGCTTGAGCTCGTCGATCAGGAAGCGCGCGGCGACGAAGGCGGCATCGCGGTGTGGGCTCGCCACCGCCACCACGACCGAGGTCTCGCCCACCCCCACCGAACCCGTGCGGTGAACGCACAGCATGCGCAGATCGCGGTCCCCCGCGCCAGCCTCAGAGGTCGCTTCCCCGGCGCCGCAATGCTCGCGGCAGGCGGCGAAGATGCGCTCCATCTGCGGGCCGACCATGCGCTCGAAGGCCTCGTATTCGAGGCGCTCGACGTCGTGGCCCCGGTGGCGGTCGCGCACGTCGCCGCAGAAGACCACCACCCCGCCGCAGGAAGGGTGCGCGACTCGCCGCCGCAGGGCCTCGGGATCGAGGGCATCGGCGGTGAGTTCGAAGACGCCCCGTGCGAGCGCCTCGTCCGACCCCGGCGCTCCACCGGAGACCGGCGGCAGGAGGGAGATCGCGAGCCCGTCACGCAGGACGGTCGAGTCGGGCACGTACTCGGTCTCGATCACGCCGGCCACATGGGCGAGCGGGCCGAGCTCGGGGTGTCGCTCTTCGAGCTCGCCCTTGAGGCCCGCCAGATCAAGGGCATCGGGCAGGTCGTCGAGCTCCAGGAGATCGCTCCCTGCGCGCTCGCGCAGGATGGCGAAGAGCTGGACCGTGACCTTCATGGCCGGCGCTCGGCCGTTCGCTCGCGCGAGATCAGAAGGGTGTGTCGTCGACGTCCACGCGTTCGCCGGCCGGCTGGCTCTGGGGCGCGCGATCGTATCCGCCGGCACTTCCGCCGCCGGCATTCCCGCCGCCGGCACCCTCAGCCGAGGCCGATCCGCCGCCAGAGTAGCCGCCGCCTTCGCCGCCGCCGCCGCCTGCGCCGCCGCCCACGAACTGCCACTCGTCCGCGACCACGTACAGCTTGCTGCGCTTGTTGCCCTCCTTGTCCTCCCAGGAGTCGAAGCGCAGCGATCCCTCGATGAAGGCCTGACTGCCCTTGCTGTGGTACTTCGCAAATGCCTCACCGCGCTTGGCGAAGATGGTGATGTCGACGAAGGTCGCCTCCTCGCGCCATTCCTCGGTCTGGCGGTCCTTGAAGCGCCGGTTCACGGCCAGGCCGATCTTGCAGATGGCCAAGTTGTTCTGCGTGTAGCGGATCTCGGGGTCCCGTGTCAGTCTTCCCATCAAGATCACCTTGTTGTAGCTCGACATCTCTCGTCCTCATTCTCCGCCGCGGGGCGGTCTGGTCTCTCTCGTTGCGTCGGTCCTCAAGGCTCTAGTGTAGGTCGCTCCCCCACGGAGTCCACCGCGCTCCCAGGGCCGTTTTGCCCCGTAGCGCAGCCTGTGACCAGGAGCTAGGATGGGTTTGTGAACAAGCCCCCCGAAGACGTCACCGCCAGCACCGCCATCGACGCATCGACCCCAGCCGATCGCCGGCGCTGGCCGCGTGCCAAGGCCGACTGGCCGGTCCAGCTCTCGATGGACGGCGGTCGCTTCGAGGCCCGCGTACGGGACGTCAGCCGGGCCGGGGTGTGCTTCTTCCTCGACCGCCCGGTGAAGCTGATGACGATCCTGTCAGTCGAGCTCGACCTGCCCGTAGAGGGCGGCGTGCGGCACGTGCGCAGCCAGGGCGCCGTGGTGCGCTGCGAGAAGATCAGCGACCACCTCGAGCACTACGAGATCGCGCTCTTCCTGAGCGATCTGGCCGAGCCCGACCGCGACGCGGTCGAGAGCTACGTGGCGGCGTCGGGCGCGGCCTAGACCTGCAGCTCGAGCACACGCTCGATACCGGCCAGATCGGTGTGCAGAGCGACCTCAAGGCGGAACTCTCCTGCCAGGGCACGCGCGCGCGAAGCCTGGTCCGCCCCCAGCTCAACCAGGACGTGGCCGCCGGGCAGCACCAGCTCGCGCGAGCGCGCGATCAGCTCGCGCACCCAGCTGTCGGGATCGCCGGCCGGCGCGTAGAGGGCCAGGTCGGGCTCGAAGTCGCGCACCTCGGGCGCCAGGTCCGCGCGCTCCTCGGGGCGCACGTAGGGCGGGTTGCAGAGCAGCAGGTGGAAGAGCCCGTGCTCGGCCACGGCCATCGCCAGAGCCTCGAAGCCGTCGCCGCCCGCCAGCTTCAGCTCGGCGCCCAGGCGCTCGGCGTTGAGGCCCGTGAAGGCCAGGGCGTCCTCCGAGCGGTCGAAGCCCCAGACCGCCAGTCCGGGGAGCTCGAGGGCCAGGGTCACGCCGATGCAGCCACTCCCGCAGCCCAGGTCCGCCGCGCGCCTGTCCGCGGGCTCGGGGCAACGCTCGCGGGCCAGGTCCACCAGCAGCTCGGTCTCGGGGCGCGGGATGAGCACGCCGGGGCCGACCTCGAAGGAGCGGCCGTAGAACTCACGCCGCCCGGTGATGTAGGCCACCGGCTCACGCCGGCCACGGCGCACCAGGAGGTCCCGGGCAGCATCCACGTCCGGCGCCTCAATGGGCCGGTCGAGCTGCATGAACAGGCCCAGGCGGTCGATGTCCAGGGCGTGAGCGATCAACAACTCCGCCTCCAGGCGCGCCTCCTCGACCTGCTTGCGCTCCAGGAAGGTGCGCGCCATGGCCAGCATCTCGCCGGCCGTGCGCGGCGCGGGAGGGCGGCGGGTGTGGGTCACTTCCCTCCGCCGCTCGCCGTGCCCCCACCCTTGCTCCGCGCCTCGCGGGCAGCCTTGCGGGCTTCCAGGGAAGCGGCGCGTTTCGCCTCTCCGTGGGCCTTGGCCTCCTTCATGGCGACGATCATCGTGTAAGCCGCCATGCATCCGGCGGCCGTCACGGCGACCGTCCCCACCAGGGCCAGCATGGCGCGCAGGGTGGCGACACCCATGGCCGGGACGACGGTGAAGATCGAGAGGAACCCGCCCACCGCCGCGAAGCAGAAGAGCAGGGGGAACATGGGGTTGAACTTGCCGCCGTGCTCGTAGTCGAAGATGTGCACGAAGGTGTAGCCCGCCAGGAGCAGGAAGGCCTTCTCGGTGAAGGTCCTGAAGAGCGTCAAGCCCTCGCTGCCCAAGGTCAGGGAGGGAATGAGCCCGACCACGGCGACGAGCGCCGCCAGGATCATCACGTTCTTGGGGCCCTTGCGGCCGATGCTCTTCACGAGGCCGTGAGCCTGGCCGCCGACCTTCAAGATGTGGCTCTGGTAGAAGAGCCAGACGGCCAGAAAGCAGAGCAGCTTCTCGCCGGTCGAGCCGCCCCAGCTGACGATCGGATTGCCCCAGGGCAGGATCGAGCCGGCGAGCAAGACCAGCGCCGCCTTGCGCAGGACCAGGGGCGCTCGGTCCAGCTCGCGCTTCTGGACCTGCCCCTCGGCAGCCTCGGAACGCGTGGCGGCTGGAGCGCCGGTCTGCACGGGCTCCGTCGGCGCGGGCTCCGTCGGCGCGGCCGGCGGAGCGGGCTCCGGCGCAGGCGCGGGCTCCG
>DASCMO010000199.1:0-11340 GCA_036010965.1 Planctomycetota bacterium
CACCGGACGGTGACTCGAGGGCCTGGTTCGTACCCGACAGCGGTTTGCTGGTGACGCGCCCCACGGGCGCCCTGCTCCTGTCCGATGCCTGCGCCCCGCGCTTCGAGCGCGGCGGGAGCCTGGTCTTCGACCGTACGACCGACGACGGCCAGCGGCTGCTCACGCGGGCGAGCTGGGTGCTCGAACCGGACGCCCACGCAGCGCGCCCGGCCCGTCGCGGAGAACGCCTCCCCCCCCACGCCGTTCCCGACGCCCTGCCCTCCGGAGGCGCCGTGCGGATCTGTATCGACGCCGGCCACGGCGGCAGCGACCCAGGCGCCTCGGGTTTCGGCTACGCGGAGAAGGACTTCAACCTGGACATGGCGCTGCACCTGCGCGACTGGCTGCAGGCGGACACGGCCGACCCCTCCGGCGGCGGCGAATGGCAGGTGCTGATGACGCGCACGACCGACGCCACGGTCTCCCTGGCGGCGCGCGTCGACATGGCCAACGCCTGGCCCGCCGAGCGCTTCGTGTCAATCCACTGCAATGCCTTCAGCGACCCGTCGGCCGACGGCACCGAGACCTACAGTTTCCAGGAAGGCACGAACTCCGCCGACCTACGCGATCACATCCAGGAGGAGATGATCGCCGCCTGGGGCCTCGACGACCGCGGCTCGAAGACGGCGAATTTCTACGTGCTCGTACACACGACCATGCCGGCCACCCTCTCCGAGACGGGCTTCATCACCAGCCCGATCGACATCCAGTGGCTGGCCGAGATCGCCGACCCCGAGGCCCGACGCCGCATGGCCCTCGCGCACCTGCTTGCCCTACAGGCCCACTTCGGTCTGGCCCCGCACGTACCCACCGAGCCCGGGCCCGCAACCTATTGCCAGGCCAAGCAGACCTCGATCGGCTGCGTGCCCGCCATCGGCTGGAGCGGGAGTCCGAGCCTGTCGGGTCCGGATGACTTTCACGTGGCCGCCGGCCTGGTCCTGGGCGGGCAGTTCGGGACCTTCTTCTGGGGAGCCGCGGCGGCCGACACCCCCTTCGCGGGCGGCACCCTGTGCGTGCTCCCGCCCCTGGTCCGCACCCCGGTCCAGAACGCGGGGGGCACCCTCTGCGCCGGAGCTCTCGACTACCACTTCTCCCAGGCCACCATGGCCGGCAACGGCCTGGGACCCGGAGATGAGGTGTTCGGCCAGTTCTGGTTCCGGGACCCCGGTTTTCCTCCGCCGGAGAACGTGGGCCTCAGCAACGGACTTCAGTTCCCAATCCTTCCCTGACGATGGTCGGGAGTCCCCTCTGGGCGGGGCGCACCGGGCCGATACACTGAACCCTGGGCGCCCGCGCCCCTCCGAGCCCCCCGAAAGCAGACACCCATGGGTAGCTTCCTGCGCGAGAACTGGATCTGGATCGTCAGCCCGATCGTCATAGTCCTTCTGGGACTGTGCTGGATGATCTGGATGGGCGGCTCCGGCGACGGCGACACGCCCTTCCTCTACAACATCTACTAGGGCGCACCCGTCACGACGCTGGGCGCTCAGAGCCTGCGAGCCGTGCGCTGCTAGTGCTCTGGGTCCGTCGGCCCCACAGGCGACCAGATAGGGTCATCGAGGACGCCGGCCGTTTGCGCGTTCTGGCGTGAAGCCTCGCGACCGATACGGGCCAGGCCGCTTCGAGTCCGCACGCGGCCTACTCGGAGAGGTCGAGGCCCAGGCGTCGCAGGAGGTCGAAGCCTCCACAGGCCTCCGCCACGAGCAGGTGCATGCCCGTGCCCTCGACAACCATCCAGCGCTTGAGCTGGAAGGGATCCGAATCCGGGCCGACGGTCCCCGCGTGGGTCGTGACCGAGCAGGTGTAGCCAGCGGCCGCCACGGCGACCACGGCGTTGTCGTCGAAGTCCCAGCGCCTGCCGAAGGGGTAGGCCATCGCGCGCACCTGCACTCCCAGCCCGCGCTCCAGAGCCTGGCGCGAACCGACGAGCTCCGCCGCCTGGCGCTCTGGGTCCAGGCCCGCCAGGACGGGGTGCGTGACGGTGTGCCCGCCGATCTCGATCCCGGCGCCGTGCAGGACGCGCGCGTCCTCCCAGGTCAGGTAGAGCCGCTCGCAGAGTGCGCCCTCATCGCCGCCGCGGGCCACGAAGAGCTCGTCCAGTACCCGGTCCCGCTGCTCCTGGTCGGCGTCGTACTTGAGCGCGCGCTTCATCTGGTAGGTCGCGCGCTCTCCACCGGCCGCCTGGACGAGCTGGGCACCGAGGGGCTCGTCCGTGCAACTGGCGGCGAACTCCGCCGCGAAGACGCCTGGCTCCATGCGATCCAGCAGCCAGAAGTACTTGTGGGTCCAGTTCACCCTGCGCTCGTCGAGGGCGGCGCTCTCGATGAAGATCGTGGCGGAGGCGCCCAGCTCCTCGAGCAGGGGCAACAACACCTGCACGTTGTCCCGGTAGCCGTCGTCCATGGTGAGGGCTACCAGGCTCCGCCCGCGACCGCTTCCCAGGCTCTGGAGGCCGGCGCCGACGGTGGTCAGGTCGTAGCGTCTTCCGAGGCGCGCCAGGATGGCCGCCAGCCTGGCGCGCGAGATCTTCATGTCGGACGGCAGGGAAGCGTTGCACTCAGCGTGCTCGACGCAGTGACCGCCGAGGATCAACATGCGCCGCGGCATCAACCGGTCCACGAGCAGGTGCAGCCCGCTGTGGGTGAGCAGGCGCGCCCAGCACTCGCGCAGAATCCTCTTCAGCTTGTGTTTCAAGTCTCGCTTTCCCGACCGCTGCTCGCGGCACACCAGCCTATCCCATGGTCTCGTCGTCGCGGTCTCCGTCGGTCAAGTACCAGCCGGAGGTCTCGCGCGCCGCCCGCGCCAGGGGGTGGTCCGGGCGGTGGATCATGGCGATCACGATCAGGTGGTTCTCGGCCCGCGGGGGCTGGAAGCCGCTCCTGACCAGGAGCCGCTCCCAGGATGTGCCCGCGACGGCGGTGGCCTGCACGACCGAGGCACCGGCGCTCTCGAGCAGGGCCAGGCTCGCTTCCACGGCCGCCCCGGCCGCCTCTTCCGCGGGAGCCAGCAGGTCCACCAGAAAGCCCACGGCGCTCCCCTCGCGGGGCATCTGCACGACGGCGTAGCCCGCCAGGGCGCCGTCGGGTCCGCGCACGCCCAGGGCGCGGTGCAGGCCGACGGTGTTCGAGAGGAAGCGCCAGTCCAGGTAGGCGGCGTCGCGCCGAACCATCAGGGTGTGTCGGCGCTCCACGACCCTCGAGAGCTCCTCGACCTCGGCCGGAAAGCGCTCGAGCGGTCGCACCTCGAAGGCCTGTGCCTGGCGCCGGGCCGCGCGCCGTCGGGCGCGGGCGCGGCGCAGAGCGAGGGGCACGAGCACGCTGCGCAGGCGTCCGTCCGTGCGCCGTACCGAGCGCGCGGCGGCATCGGCTCGCAGCACCAGAGTCCAGGGGCGGATAACCCCCACTCGCTCCCAGCCCATGTGCAGAAAGAGGTGCGCAGAGCGCCGGTTGGGCAGGCCGAAGGTCACGGGCCATCCCAGGCGGCCCGCCTCTTCCATGCAGGCCCGGTCCAGGCCGCTGAAGATCCCCCGCTTGCGCCACTCTGGGTGGGTCATCACATCGCCCGTCTGCCCGATCGGAGCGGTCTGCTGCTCGTCCCCTCCGGGCACGGCCAGGCGCGGCGAGCAGGCGTAGCCGCAGATCCCGTCCGCGCCGGGCGGGCGGCTGAGGAGGCTGATCGCGGTCCCGTGCGGGTTGCGGTCGTAGCGCCAGCGCAGGCCTTCGGCGTCGATTGACTTGGAGAAGCAGGCGTTGAAGAGGCGTGCCTGCTCGTCGCGGTCCTCAGGCCCGCAAAGATGAATCGAGAGTTCCTCGTTCGAGACGTCCGTCGCAGCACCCATGAGGGCCATACCGTAGGACGCGGGATCCCCCGGAGCGAGCCCCTAACTCTTCGCCATGACCTTCCGCATGACGTTCTCGCTCTGCGGCGGCGGGACCAGTCCCATGGCCCGGCCCAGACGCTTGCGCCCGAAGAGCGGGTTCTCCATGTAGTACAGCATGCGCTCCATGAAGCGCCGTGAGCGCTGTCCGTAGCCGTAGTACCAGCGCTCGTAGGAACGCACCATGTTCTTGCGCAGCTCCTCGAGTTCGAGCTGGGTGAAGTGCTCGTGCTTGTAGGCCGAACGGTTGGAGGAGACGTAGTTCTCGCGCAGGTCCTCGGCATCGATGTTGGCCAGGTAGCCATCCCACGACTCGGTGCCGATCAGGGGATTGAAGACCGAGACGCGCACCAGGTCAGGTCCCGCGAGGCGCAGCACCTTCTCGGTTTCCTCGATGTCCTTGGCCGTCTCGCCCGGACTGCCGACGATCAGGTAGACCTTGGCCCAGATCCCCGCGCGGCGGGTCATACGCGCCGCCTCGACGATCTCCTCGGGCGTGAGGTCCTTCTTGAGCACATCCAGCATGCGTTGGCTGCCGGACTCCCACCCGTAGTAGATGCGCCGGCAACCCGCGCGGTGCATGTGCTTGAGCAGCGGGTAATCGACGCAGTCCGCGCGCGTGTTGGCGATCCACTCGAACTTCACGCCGCGTTTGAGGATCTCGTCGCACATCTCGTGGATGCGCTTCCTACGCAGGGTGAGGATCTCGTCGACGAACAGGATCACACCCGGGTTGTAGGTCTTCACGATGTGCTCGATCTCGTCCACGATCAGCTCGGTCGAGCGCACACGGAAGCCGCGACCCGTCAACTCCTTCTGGCAGAAGATGCACTTGAAGGGGCAGCCGCGAGTCGTGAAGACATAGATCAGGCGCTCGGGGTTCAGGTCGAAGTAGCGCTCCATGGGGAGCAGGTGGCGAGCGGGGATCTCGAGCTCGTCGAGCTTCTTGATCAGCGGCGGCGCCGGGTTGTCGATCGCGAGCTCTCCAGAGCGCATGGCGGCCAGACCGGGCACACCGGCAAGCTCCCTCTCATCACCACCCTCGAGCGCCTTCACGAACTCCGGCAGGGTCTCCTCGCACTCCCCCTTGATCACGTAGTCGAAGTGCCCGCTGTCCAGAAACACGCCGGGATCCACCGAGGCGTGCGGTCCGCCCATGACCGTGATCTTGCCCTGTTCCTTGGCCACCTTGGCCCATGCGATGGCGCGCCTGATGTTCGGCGTCAGCGATCCGAGACCGATGATGTCGTTGCGGTCGATAGCGGCCTTCATCTCCCGGTCGTTCAGGATCCGCTCGTCAGCCAGTTCGACCGGCAGGCCGGCCTTTTCCATGGCCGCGCCGATGTAGGTGATCCCCAGCACCATGGAGAGCGGGTCCTCCTGGACGTGGGGTTTGACGTAGGTGACGAGGGTTTTGCGCATCGCTGTGCCGGAGGGGGCGGCACGGAGTGGCCCAGGGCCTATCTCCGCGAGAGACTCACTCTCAAAGCTAACCCTCACGGCAGATTCCTGCAACGAGAGTTCCGAAGGTCGTCGCCCTCGGCACCCACTCTATCGACCGTGGTGATCCTCCTCCTGCGCCCCTTTTTCGGGCGCTTCGGGCCAGGTTCAGCCCTCGCCGGCCCCACGGGACTGCATGTCGCCCTCGCCCTCACCCCAGACAGCTCCGCGCCGCCGCACGGTGTGAAAGAACCGGGCCACGTACATCAGGTGAACGAGGGTCCAGGACTGGTAGAGGGAGAGGCCCCAGGCGGTCCCCGTGTACGGCACGTGGAGGATCAGCCAGACGTTGATTGGGATCGTGATGGCCGCCCCCAGGGTCGTGATGAAGAGCAGCGCCTTGATGCGGTTGGCGACGATGTAGAAGGACTCCAGGGTCGCTCCGAAGCCGTAGGGGATGTAGCCGATCACCAGGATCCCCGCGAAGGTGAAGACCGGGCGCACGTAGTCCTCCGGAAACAAGAGCGGCACCAGCCATGGCACGAGCGCCAGGAGGCACAGCTCGCAGGCGGTGATCAGACCGCCTGTGATCAGGGTCGCGCGCACGAACAGTCGCCGAAAGCGTGCCAGGTCCTTCTTGCCAGCGAGCTCCCCCAGGGCCGGCAGGAGTGTGCGACTTACGCCGAGAGCGAACATCATCGGCACCATCATGATGCGCTGCGCGATGTGGAAGTAGGTCACCCACGAAACGCCCGCCACCACCCCGATGATGAGCCGCGGAAAGACGGTCCCGAAGAGCGACTGGCCGTTCTTCAAGAGCGCCACTCGCACGCCTTGCCGGATCCCCTGCCGGATCTTGATCTCCCGCATGCGCGCCACGATCTGGCGCACGCTGGGCAAGGGATGGCCGCCGTCCTTGCGCGCCTCGCGGTAGAGCTCCGAGGCCAGAATCGAACCGATCACACTGGCCAGCAGGGTGCCGATGATCGCGCCCTCGGCCGTTCCGGTGATGGTGGCCCCCAGGATCACGAGGAAGAAACGCACCAGCTCGTGCCCGTTCTCCACCTGCCCCAGGAGGAACATGCGGCGCGTCCCCTGAAAGGAGACCATGGCCACGACGCGCGGCAACTCCAGGAGCGGTTGAGCACAGAGCCAGGCGGCCCACACGCCCACCTCACGCGAGCCGTACAGGGTCTCGCCCAGACTCGGCAGGATCAGAGCGCCCCCGACGAGCAGCAGGGTGCCGAAGACCAGCACGGCCTTGGCCATGAAGGTCACCCATCCCGAGGACTTGTACTCGTTGCCGCGCGCCGCCGCCGCGGCGATCTGGCTCGTGGTCGCCTGGGCCACGCCGACGCTGATCATGAAGTAGAACAGCGCCTGCAGGGAGATGGCCGACACGTACAGGCCCTGACCGTGAGCCCCCAGCAGGAAGGCCAGGGCAACAGCCGAGATCAGCTGGCTGACCTGATTGATCATGCCCGCCACCTGCAAGGTCGCAGCGTCGCGCACAAAGCGGTTGCGGAGCCAGACCATGGGACTGAAGTTCACCGCAGGACCTCGCCGTAGAGGTCCCCGACGAGCCGCGCATTGTGCTCCCAGGAGCTGGCACGCGCGTGCTCGATGCCCGCGGCCCCCATACGCCGCCGCAGCCCCCCATCGTCCAGCAAGCTCGCCAGGGCCTCGGCCACCGGCGCGCGCTCGGGCGCTACGAGCATGCCCGTGTGCCCGGAGAGTACCGCGTCCTCGGCCCCGCTGTCAGTCGTCCCGATGACCGCCGTGCCGCTGGCCGAGGCCTCCAGATAGACGATCCCGAAACCCTCGAAGCCTCCATCGCCGGCGGTCACCGGCGTGTGCAGGAAGACCTCAGCACCTTGCAGTAGATCGACCTTCTCCTCCTCCGAGACGTTGCCGAGGAAGTGCACTCGCTCGGAGAATCCGGCCTCCTCCACGAGCGTCTCGAGAGAACGCTGATAGGCGTCCGCGCCCGGCTTGCCCACCAGGAAGTGGTGCAGGTCTTCCCGCTCGCGCGCGACGTCGCACCAGGCGGCCAGGGCCAGGTGGTGACCCTTGCGCTCCTTCAACTCGCCGATGGAGAGGGTGAAGCGCCGCCCGCTCCAGGGACGATCGGCGAGGGCGCGCGGCCTCGCGTAGTGCTCCGCGGAGACCGCGTTGGGGATCACCCGCAAGCGCCCACAGCCCAGCTCCACCTCCCCCGCCAGGGCCGTCAAGCGCTCGGCCGTGTAGCGGCTGACGGCGATCAGCCCCGCGAAGCGCCGGTAAGCCCAGAGGGCCTTCGCGCGGTGGCGCGGCGTGGAGAGGGGTTGGATCGTGTAGGTCCCATGGGCCGTCGCCACGCACGGCCGGCCGGCCAGGCGCGCGGCGACCAGTCCCAGCAGGTTGTGCGGGTAGTCCTTGATCGCGTGCACGACCTGCGCGCGGCGCGCCGCACGCCAGACGGCGGGCAGACTCGCGAGCAGGTTGGCCCAGAAGCGCACGCGCGACATGTAGAAGAAGTAGTCCGGAGGCAGGCCGACCCCCACCTTCCAATGAGCGGGAACGTCCGCCGAGGTCGGGCGGTGCTTGCGGGACAAGAGCACCTCGACCTGCAACCCCTCGTGCTCCGCTTCCAGGGCGGCGATCAGGCGCACGGCGTAGCGCCCGACGCCGTCGAGGTCGGAGAGAGAATCAGTGAGGAAGAGGACCCGCATGGGGCTGAGGATCGGCGCATGCTATCGGCCCCGCGTGCCCAGTCCACGCGCAACCTCGTTCAGGAGGGCGCCCGCGACTCCATCCAGCCCATCAGACGCGCCGAGCGCGCGTCCCAGGTGTGTCGGGCGGCACGCTCGCCGAGGCGCCGGGCGAGGCCCGCGCGCAAGGCGTCGTCCGCCAGGATCCGGCGCAGACCCTCCGCCAGGGTGCCGGCATCGTCGGGCTGCACCAGCCAGGCGTCCTCACCGTGGGTCAGCAACTCGCGCAGACTGGGCAGGTCGCTTGCCACCAGGGGCAAGCTCGCGGCCATGGCCTCGAAGACCTTCAGGGGCGAGGTGTAGCGCGCGCTGATCGGGGGCCGGGAGCGGTTGGGAACCACCCCCACGTCCGCCGCCGCCAGGTAAAGGGCCACTCGCTGAGGGGGTTGAAATCCGTCGATGCGCACGTTCGCGACGCCCCTCGCCGCTCGCCGCAGGCGTGCTGCGTCCGCGTCCATGCCCCCGGCGATGACCACCTGCACCTCCCCCAGCTCGCGCGCCGCCTCGACCAGCAGGTCGACGCCCTTCCACTCCAGCAACCCACCTGTGTAGACCACGACCGCTCGCCCGTCGGCCAGGCCCAGCTCGCGCCGAGCCTCGGCGCGCGTCACCAGCCCCACGAAACGCCCGGGGTCGAAGCCGTCGTGCTCGACCCGCACGTCCTCCTCGCGCAGTCCGAGGGTCAGCAGGTCCTCCCGCACGCCGCCGGAGATGGCGACCACGCCGGCCAGCCTCGGAGCGCACTGGGCGAGCCAGCGTCGCCGCGTCCGGCCTCCGGGGACCCGGTGCACTTCGAGGAAGACGCCTCGACGGCCGCTGCGCACGAGGCTGCGCGCCACCTCGAGCTCGCGCGAGAGGACCCACGCGGAGTCCGGTTCGGCCGCAAGAGCGCGCGCCGCCTGGCGAGCGAAGCTCAGCTCCTGCAGGCGAGCCGGGAGGTACTGCAAGCGGCGCGGAAAGCGATCGATCCAGTCCACGCAGCCGACCGCTCGCAGCGCGGGCGTCGCCCCCGGCGTGCCCTGGGACTGATAGAAGGCCCACAACTCTCCAGCCTCCATGGGCGGCGTGTCGCGCCGCCGGGCGTGCATCAGGGTCGTCGCGCAGCCGGCGCGGGCAAAGGACGCGGCCACCTGGGCCACCTGCAGGGACTGCGCCCGCTGGGAGGGCATGCGAGCGTTGGCGACCAGGAGCAGGGCGCGCGGGTCGCTCACTGCCCGCCACCGTCCCTTTCACCCGCTCGCTCCTCGCCGTCGGGCTCATCGTTCAGCTCGGGCGCCACGCCGAAGCTGTCGGTGTAGCCCAGGTCGTTGAGCAGGCGCTGGTGGTCGAGGTCACGCGGTCCGGCCACGAAGTCGCTGTGGGGGATCGGCAGGGCTGCGTTCCACGCGAAGAGGGCCGCGAACAGGCGGCTGGCCTCCCCCGCTTGCTCCGTCAGGGCGTTGCGCCACTCACCGGGATCGCGCTCGAGGTCGAAGAGGCGCACCGGGCCGCGCCGCCGGTCGAAGAGCGCCTCGCCATCCGCATCTCCCAGCAGCACACGCGGCACGATCAACTTGAAGCGCCGGTCCTGGATCGACACGAACAGGTGGTTCTCCGCGAAGCTGAATTCCTTGATCGCCTGCCCCCGCGGCTCGCGTAACAGGGGCACCATGGAGACACCATCGACGAGAGCGTAGGGGTCGGTATCGGGCGCACCGGGAAGGTCCATCTCCAGCAGATCGCAGACGGTCGGAAACAGATCGACACTTTCCACCAGGGCGCTCACGCGCAGGTTAGCGGGCAGCAGGCCCGTGCCAGCCATGATCAGCGGCACGCGCAGGTTGGTCTGCCACATGTGGTTGTGCTCCCAGATACCCTCCCGCTCACCGAGGTCCTCGCCGTGGTCGGAGGTGACGATCACGAGCGTCTCGTCGAGCACCCCGAGGGCTTCGAGCTCGTCGAACAGCTCGCCGATCATCGCGTCGGCCTGGGTCACGCCGGCCTTGTAGAGGTTTCGGATCTGCTCGACGTCCGCCGCATCGGGCTCCTGCACACCCTGCTCGATGGCGATCCGGTGCTCGGCGTAGAAGGCCTGCACGGGCCCATCGTAGGCCGGGTCGCAGTAGAGCTCCTTGAAGGCCGCCGGCGGATCGTAGGGCGTGTGAGTCGAATACAGGTGGACCATGGCGATCCAGCGCCGATCCGCGTTGGCCCGCAGCCATTTGCGCGCCAGGGAGACGACCAGGCTCGAGTCCACCCGCTGCTGGATCTTGTTCTTGAAGATCCACGGCAGGAGCTCGGAGCGAAAGACGCTCCACTGGCTGTCGGTCTCGACGATGTCGTGCCCCATCATCGCCTCGGCGTAGACATCGAAGCCGCGTGCGAGCCCAGAACCGTGGGAGAGGGCGCCGGTCATGAACGTCCCGGCCGTGTAGTCCTCGTCAGCCATCGTCCAGCCGCCCAGGTTGCGACCGGTCTTGAGGTGGAAGGGCAAGGTGATGTTCGAGCGCAACATGCGCACTCCGGCCTTCTGGGCGATCAGGCCGTGGCGGCGCGGGTACTTCCCTGTGAGGAACGACCCGAAGCTGGTCCAGGTGTAGGGCGCCTGAACGAAGCAGTTCTCGAACAGCACCCCGCGCTCCGCGAGGGCGTCGAGCACGGGAGTCCGCACCTCCGGGTTGCCGTAGCAGCCCAGGTGGTCGGCGCGCAGGGCGTCGACCACGACCAGCAACACGTTGGGCATGTGCTCGTTGTGCTCCCCCAGCTCGCCGCGACTGGCGACGGCGCGCCACTCGCTCACGACGAACAGCGCTCCCCCGACCCCAGCCGCCAGGGCCAGGCCGCGCAGTGCGGAGAACGCGCCGCGGGGCAAGCGCTCAAGGGCGCCGGCGAGGACCCAGCCTCCCGCCAGGGCCACGAGAGCCTGGAGCGCCGCTGCCGCCAGACGTTCGGGCGAGACCGACGAGTGACCCTCGAAGACGAAGGGGCGCGTCCACCAGTAGAGCTCGACGAAGAGCCCGAGCGCCAGGCCCGCGGCGAGCAGGGCGCGCCGTCGCCCGCTCGCCGACCGCCGGCGCCAGAGCGGGTGCAGGAGCTGGCCGCCGAGCATCAGCAGCGCCGAATAGCCCACCACGTAGGCCCCGACCGCAGCGGCGTAGCAACCCATGATCGCCCCGGCGCCTTCGGGGCCGTTTAGGCGCGCGTCGGCTACGAGCGCGTCCGCCAGGCCAAAGATCATGCCCACGCAGCACCCGG
>DASCMO010000200.1:0-6432 GCA_036010965.1 Planctomycetota bacterium
CAGGCTCCGGCGCGGGCTCGGGTGCAGGCTCCGGCGCGGGCTCGGGTGCAGGCTCCGGCGCGGGCTCGGGTGCAGGCTCCGGCGCGGGCTCGGGTGCAGGCTCCGGCGCGGGGTCGGGCTCGGGGGCGGGGTGCTCGCCGAGCAAGGCGCTCAGGTGACCGGCCAGGGTCAACAGGGAGACGTGACGCTCGCGATCGCCGAGCAGACCCGCCCAGAGAGCGCCGTCGGAGTCCGCGCCGGAAGAAGGCGCGGCATCACCCTCGGCGGGCAAGAGCGGCAGACCCTCCAGCAAACCCAGGGCGTGGGCCTGGCGCGCGGGATCAGCGCTGGCCGCAGCACGCTCACCGAGCTCCAGCAAGTCACGGCAACGGATCACCACCGTCTCGTTGCGCCATGCGGACCGCTCGATCAGAGTGAGCGACACGCCAAAAGCCTCGCCCGCCGCCGCACGGGACGACGCCTGGTCGGGCGCGGGCACCGAAGCCATCCACTCCGCCGCATCACGCAGATCCGAGAGCTCCAGGAGAGAGTCAGGCGCGCCTTCGGGGTCCAACTCCACGGCGCGTGCCTCCGAGAGCAAGACCTCGCGCCAGGCAAACAGGGCCCCCTCGCCGTCTCCACGACCGTGAAGGAAGCGCGCACGATCACGCAAGACGAGCTCGGGCGTCACATCGCCCCCCACCTCACGAGCATGCTCCAGGGCCACGGCGAAGAGCTCGTCCACGCGCAAGACGTCGCCCGCCTCCCCTGCGCCGGACACCAGATCGGCCAGAAAGAGGGCGGAAACATAGGAAAGGGACGCACGGTCCCGACCGCCAGGGGCCACCGAGAGGGGCGCGTGCACGTCCACGAGACGCCGCGAGAAGGCACCGTCACCCTCGCCGACATCCGACAGGGAGGCCCCGGCGGCGCGCAACTCGAGCGCCCAGGCGAGCACACGCCCATGCTCTTCGGCAGCCAGCTCGATCGCGCGATCGTGGGAGAGGCCGGCCACCAGGCCCACCGCCTCGCGCACGCGACGCACGCGCGTCGCATCGTCCTCCAGGGCGACCAGCCGACTCGCGATCGAGAACACCGAGGCCGCGTGATCGCCAGCCATCGCCCGCAAGGTCGAGACCAGCTCCGTCACCCCGCCATCCTCCCATTGCACCATGGCGTCGAAACTCTCGCCGACCAGGATGCCCGCCACCAGGTCCGGACGCTCCTGCCGACCGAGCAAGGAGAGCAGCTGCGCCCGCAACCCACCGACCGTCTCGTGCACCAGACGCTCGGCGAAGGCGGCCGGGTCCGCCTGGGACACCAGGCCCTCCAGGGCCGGCCGCGCGAGATGCGCCAGGGCGCGGCCGCGCAGGTCCGGGTCCTCGTCGCGCAAGACACCAATCAAGGTGTCCAGCACCCGACGACCCTCCTCGCCGACCGGATCGAGACCCGCCGCCAGATCACCGAGGCAGCCGACCAAGGTGTACCGAAGGTCGAAATCATCGGCCGCCTCCAGGACGGCCGTCAGACGCTCCACATCCCCCGCAGAGGACAGGCGCGCCAGCAAGAGCGCCGAGGCGACCCGCACCCCACGGTGCTCGCGCGGATCCTCGAGCAACGACAAGGCGATCTCCCCCACGCCGCGCGTCCCCTCGCCGTGATCGAGCCCCGCTTCCACGGAGCGCTCACACAAGCCGAGCAGGGAACGCAAGGCTCCCGCCAGAACATCGCCATCCACCAGCTCGTCCGACAGGACCGGATCCTCGAGCTGCTGAACGCTCCACTCCACCGCCCGCAGCAGGCTGTCAGTGCCCGCGGCCGACTCCAGATTCCACGGCAGGCGACCCAGGGCGTGCGACACCGGGACCTGAAGACCGGGATGGCCTGCGTTGATCACACCGAACAGGACGTTGCGCAGGCGACGAAGGCTGGGAGAGTCCGCGGGAACCGCCGCGTGCATCTCCACCAGCGCCTCCAGCAAGGACTGAAAGGAGATCGCGGCCTCCTCCCGCTCGAGCTGAGACAGCAAGGCCTCGATCGCCCGTCCCGATTCCTCCGGATCGTCCACGGCCCGGCGCGAGAGCGCGGGACCGGCGGCGGCCCGCACGCGCGGATCGAGGTCCGCCAGACCCACCATCGCATGCTCCGCATCCGCGCCCAGCGCCTCCACCGAGAGCCGGTGCACGCGCTCCTCTAGGACGGTCAACTGCGCCAGATAGGCACCCTCCGGGCCCTTGCGCGCCGCCAGGGTCCAGTGCGCGTCGAACTCCTCGCGCGTGGCGAACCACTGCAGGAACAAGGCGTGCAAGGCGCCGCGAGCCGAAGCACGCACTTCGGGGCGCTCGGAGGTCAACCCGCCGGCCACGGCGTCCGCCAGGAGATAGCGCCGACTCGCGCCGACGAGGCGCGCCGCCGCACGCCACAACATCGGGCGCGCGCCCGGGTCGGAGAGCTGCAACGCCAGGCGCTCATCCCACTCCGCACGCGCCTCGGCGTCGGCCGAGGCCCGCAGGCTGACCCACTCCCGCGCCTCCTCGCGCATCGCCAGGCGCACCGAACGCCGCGCGGCCGTCAGGAAGGTCGGCAGGTCACGTCCGCCACAGAGCACCGCCACATCCATCGTCGTACGCCGATCGAGCTCCCAGAGCTCGTCCAGGCGAGCGCGCAGCTCCGAGTTGCGCAGCTCGCGCACCGTCCGGTAGTACTCCGCCAGACCGCTCGGCGCGTCGGCGTGGCCCGCCTCCACGATCTCCACCGCCTCGCCCGAGGCGGCGCCCTCGCGTGCTTGCGACTCCTCGGCTTGCGAGCGCGAGGGAGCTTCGGATGCGCCGGCGTGGGGCGCACAGAACACGACCCCCAACGACACGACCAGGAGAACCGCGACGCTCCCCCTACCTAATCCAACCACTCCGTTTCCCGTCCTCATGCATCCACGCCGCAAGCATCGTAACAACGACGCGACAAGCACGCTCACCCGAAACGGCGCCCGCGGAGAGAGGGCGGGCAGCGCCGGCCCACCCGCCCGCGGGGGCACCCGGGAGCCGCCGGAGAGAGGGCTCAGCCGAGATCCAGAGCGGTCAAGATGCCGCGCGCTAGCACTTCGACCTCCTCCTCCCCACTCTCGACGACCAAGCACGCCAGCTGTACGAACCAGGCCTCGCGCTGTTGGGCCAGACCCGCCAACTCGTCCGCCGCCGAGCCGCTCCCCAGAGCGGGCCGCGGCACGGGATCGGCCGCCATGCGCGCGGCGAGCACCCGCGGGTCGGCTCGCAACCATACGCAGCGACAGCGCGACAGCAAATCGCGGCAAGCGGCGCGCTCGACCGCCCCACCGCCGGTGGCCAGGACCGGCGCCCCGCCACACTGCAGCACAGCGCGCAAGGCCGACTCCTCCAGGTCGCGGAAGGCCGACTCGCCCAGCTCGGCCAGCAGCTCGCCCGCGGTCGGCGTGGCCGAAGGCCGCTGTACGGCCACGGAACCACCGGCCCAGGCGCGCTCGATCTCCCGATCCAGATCCACGAAAGGGCGCCCCGAGAGCCGGGCCAGACAGCGCCCGACGCTGGACTTGCCCGTACAGCGCAGACCGATCAAGGCCACGGTCTCCGCCGCCCTGCTCATCACTTCCCGTCCGCCGCGTGCTCGAAGGCCGCGCGCATGATGGCTTCGTCCACCGCGTGCCCCGTGAAGAGCCGAAACTGAGCCGAGGCCTGCCGTACGAACCA
Organism: Planctomycetota bacterium; assembly: GCA_036010965.1. Classification (GTDB taxonomy): domain Bacteria; phylum Planctomycetota; class UBA1135; order UBA1135. Next base: position 3,702 of record DASCMO010000200.1, read on the forward strand.
CTCCCGACCCGGAACGGGGAGGCAGTTCCGCTCCTCGGCCGCGGCCATCAGCGCCGTGCGCATCGGCCGATAGACGGCGTCCATGACGATCGTCCCCTCCCGCAGCCACTGCGCGGGAATCGGCGACTCCCCTTCGCTGCCCACCGAACCGACCGGCGTGCAGTGCACCAGGACATCGTGCTCGATCGCGGGGATCGACTCCCAGGCCGCGCACTCCCCGCCCAGTTCGCGCGCCAGGCTCGCCGCCCGCTCGGCGTCGCGGCCGGCGACGGTGAAGCTCCCGCCCGCCTCACGCACCGCCTGGCAGACCGCCCGCGCCGCGCCGCCGCAACCCAGGACGAGGGTGTGGGCCTCCCTCAAGCTCCCCGCACGCGCCGACTCGCCGCCGGGGAGAACGGCAACGTCAGCGCAGGCGCTCTCCATGGACGCCATCAAACCGGACTGGGCGAGGGCGGCCCCGAGGCTCTGCGCCACCGCGCCCACGTCTGTGTTCAGCCCACGCCAGCCGCGGCCCTCGCGGATCAGGGTGTTGGCCGCTCCCGCGCGTTCGCTCGCGCCGTCCAGGGAGCTGGCGAAGGCCGCCGCCCCACCCTTGTAGGGCGCCGTGATCGAGAAGCCGCGAAAACTCTCGTCCGAGGCCAGCTCCAGGAAGGACTCGATCGTGCGCGGCTCGAAGGCCAGATAGAGGGCGTCGAGGCGGGCCGCCTTGAGCGCCATCCCGTGCACGCGCGGCGACCAGGAGTGGCGCGCGGTCACGCCGACGACACCGAAGATCGCCGTCTCCCCCGACAGGCCTCCGGGCGGCGCGAGAGCGAGGAAGTCGTTGACGCGCAGTTGACCGGGCCCGGTCAGATCGCCGGTCTCTTCCCCCGGCAGGTCCGCCGGCGCCGCATAGGTGAAGGGCGAGCCGAAAATCGGAGCCAACAGCCGCGTGAAGGAACCGGCCGCGCCCGAGCAGAAGGCGACCAGCCCGCCGCCGCAGACGCGCAGGTAGTTCAGGACGCGCAGGCCGTCCTCGGCGCACTCGGCGTGGGTCACGATCTTGACGATGTCGCCCTCATAGAGCACCGCGCGCACCTCCTCGTGCAGCGCGGCGAGATCCAGCGGAGTGCCGTCGAGCTCGTGGCGCGACACGATCCGATGACAGGGAGCCTCCACCTCCCCCAGGTCGAGGGACAGGCGCTGATCGACGTCCACGAAGCGACAGCCGGCGCGCGCCGCGACGCGCAGAACCTCCAGGCGCTCCTCCACCGGACCGGGGAACTCGCCGTGTGCCTCCGGGCCCGGACAGGCGGCGATGACCGGCTTGGGACAGGCCGCGACGAAGGCCGCCAGGGCCTCGGGCCGCAGTTCGCGCAGGCGATCGAGGCGCACCTCCACCAGGTCCGCCAGGGCGGCCTGACGCAGGGCGCGGGCCGCGAGACGCTCGAAGTCCGCGTCGATGTGAGAGACGACCACCGGCATGGGGACAGTCTCCGGTTTTTTCGCGTGGGAGAGAAGGCCCCCGCGCCGGGACGGCGGGCTGGAGTGGGCTGGTGAAGAGCTTCGGACGGCAGAGCGATCCCATCCGCATCGGGTCGCTGGCGGCAGACCCGGGGGAAGCGGGGATGCGGCGCAACTTCGGCGTGCCGAGGCGCTGTGTAGGCGGCCATCCCGGCACCCGAGGGCCTCCAGAACGGAATCCTAGCTCGCCGTGTACTCGCCCCAGGAGTCGTAGTCCATGTCCTTGAACTCGGCCGCCACGTAGCCCTCCTGCTTGGAGTACTCGAACTCCTGGGCGTAGGCCGAGAGGATCGCCTCCTGGATCGAGTTGCGCGCGGACTGCTTGATCGGGTGGGCGATGTCGGCGTACAGCCGCGGGCGCCCGCGCTCGTCGAGGTGGGCCCGATCGCCCGCCAGGCGCGTCCCGCAGTCGTTGCAATACCGGGCGCGGATCGAGTTCTTGCCGCTGCAGCGCTCGCAGCGGTCGCAGAGCTTGCGGCTGGGCATGGCCACGAAGAGCCCCTCGCCCCCATCGATGATCTTGATGTCCCGCACGACGAGGGCGTCATCGAGGGTGATGCTGGCGAACCCTCGCAGCTTGTCCCTCGTCCCGCTGACGAGCTTGATCCGGATCTCGGTGATCTGCAACACGACGGGCCCGCGTCCGGGCGGCGCCAGGGGGCGGGGCATCTTTCGGGTGTGAATCCCGGCCCGTCCCGCATCGGGGACACGCCCGGCGCACTGGCCCCTCAGGGCTCCTCGCTCGTCAGGCGCACGCCGTGGCGGGCGGGGCGGGTCACGAGGGCCGCGCGCAGGGCCAGGCCGGCGGTCGCCGCCGCCGCTTCCACCCCCGCCAGGGCCGCGCGCGCCTCGCCGGCGCCGTCGTAGAGACCGAAGAAGCTCGAACCGCTGCCCGCCAGTCGGAAGTGCGCCGCGCCCGCGCCGTCGAGCAGCTCGCGCCAGGCCCCCAGAGCGGGGACCGCACGCAGGGCGGCCGGCTCGAGGTCGTTGGCGAGGGCGCCGCGCGCGCGGGCGGCGGGGCCGGCGGGAAGCGCCTGCGTGGCGGCGTCGGGCTCGCCGTCGCACTCGGCCGCCTCAAGGGCGGCGTAGACCAGGCCCGTCGGACAGCCCGGCTCCGGGGTCACCAGGACGACCGACCAGTCCCCCACCGACTCCGCCGCCACGGGCCGCACGCGCTCGCCGCGCCCCTCGCACAGGGCCAGACCCGTCGCGGCCGCCTCCAGAAAGA
>DASCMO010000201.1:0-15832 GCA_036010965.1 Planctomycetota bacterium
ACCGTCGCGCCCGCGGTTGTCGTCGCGCCCGCGGCTATCGTCGCGCCCGCGGTTGTCGTCGCGCCCGCGGCTATCGTTGCGCCCGCGGTTGTCGTCGCGCCCGCGATCACCTCCACGCCCGCGGCCTTCGCCACGCCCACGATCACCACCACGTCCGCGGCTTCCACCACGTGCGCGATCACCGCCACGCCCTTCGCCGTCCCCTCCGCGTCGGGAGCGATCGCGACCGGAGCGCTCCTCGGAGCGCGGCCGCCCCCCTGAGCGTTCGGGGGGGGCTACCTCGCGAATCTCCCAGGTGGCCGCGGAGACGATTCCTTGCCAGCGCCGCTGGTCGATGGGGGCCACGAAGGTCGTCGCGCGCCCCTTGCGTCCCGCCCGGCCCGTGCGCCCGATGCGGTGGGTGTACTCAGTGACCCCGCGCGGTACCCCGAAGTTGACGACCTGGGTGACGTGTACGACGTCCAGCCCGCGGGAGGCGACATCGGTCGCAATGAGCGCCTTGACCTGCTTCTCGCGGAACGCGGTCATGACCCGGAAGCGCGACGGTTGGTCGTACCCACCGTGCAGCGCCTTGACCGGGAAAGCGATCCGTTCGAGCCTGCGCATGAGCTGCTCTACGTCCGTGCGGCGGGAGCAGAACACCAGCAGGATGTCATCCTTGTCGCTCTGTTCGATCATGCGGATGAGGGCCATGACCCGCTCGCTCTCGGAGAGGAACATCACCTCCTGTTCGATGTTGGCGACCGTGGCGATGCCCTTGGATGTGGCGACCTCCGCCGGGTCGGTCGTGTACTCACGAGCCAGGCGCAGGAGTTCGGTCGGGAAGGTGGCCGAGAAGAGCAGCGTCTGCCGTTCGTCCGGCATGTAGCTCAGGATCTTGCGCACATCGTCGATGAAGCCGATCTCGAGCATCTCGTCCGCCTCGTCGAGGACCGCGAACTCGGTCCACGGGAAACTCAGGAAACGTTGCTGGTAGAGATCGAGCACGCGCCCGGGCGTGCCGACCACGACCTGTGCGCCGGAATGCAGGGCTTCCACCTGCGGGCCGACCGGCTCGCCGCCGACGATCAGTGCCACGTTCACCGAGCGCGGCTTTCCCAGCTCGCGCAGGACCGTCGCGACCTGTTCGGCCAGCTCGCGCGTCGGGCACAGGACCAGTCCCAGGACCGAGACGCGCTGGTGGTCGATCTTGGAGATCATCGGGGCACCGAAGGCCAGGGTCTTCCCGGTACCGGTCTCGGCCTTCGCGATCACGTCGCGGCCCTCGAGTACCGGCGTGATGGACAGGGCCTGGATCGGCGTCGGCTCGCTGATGCCCATCTCGGCGATGACGCCCTGGACTTCAGGAGCGAGGTCGAACTGATCGAAGGTGCCGAGGTCCTCGGGGGGTTCGGTGGGGTGCAGGGGCTCCACGGGCGGACCCGCCGAGCGCTTCCTTCCTCCGCCCCCTCCGGGCCGTCCGCCGCTCCATCCGCCGCCTCCCGAGCGTCTTCCGCCCCCGGAGCGCCCGCCGCCTCCGGACTGTTGACCACGTCTATTCAATGCTGCTCCGATTCTTCAAGTCCGGGAGTGTAGCCGCTACTGAGCCAGGAACCGAGGCTAGACTTGTCGCCCATGCCCATTCGCGTCGTCACCTGGAACGTCAACTCCGTTCGCGCGCGCCTCCCGCGCCTCCTGCCCTGGTTGGAGGAGCATCGGCCGGAGGTCTGCTGCCTCCAGGAGACCAAGTGCGTCGATGAGGTCTTCCCTCGCGAGCCCTTCGAGGACCTCGGCTACCAGATCGCTGCCCACGGCCAGAAGACCTACAATGGCGTGGCGATCCTCTCGCGCGTGGGGATGGAGGACGTCGTGCGCGGGCTGCCGGGCGAGGATGGCGACGCCGACCGGCGCGTCCTGCGCGCCACGGTCGGCGATCTGATGATCGTCAACCTCTACGTCGTCAACGGCAAGGAGGTCGGGGACCCCAAGTACGACTACAAGCTGCGCTGGCTCGAACAGGTGCGCTGCATGCTGGCCGAGGACCTGCCGATGAACGAGAAGGTGGTCGTCTGCGGGGACTTCAACGTCACCTTCGACGATCGGGATATCTACGACCCTGAGCGCTGGCGCGGGAAGATCCTGTGTTCCGACGCGGAGCGAGAGTCCCTGAACTCCCTGCTGGAACTGGGCTTGCACGATGCTTTTCGACACTTCACCGAGGAGGGTGAGCACTACACCTGGTGGGACTTTCGCACGCGCGGCTTCGAACGCGGCAACCGCGGCCTGCGCATCGACCACTTCCTGGTCTCGGCTCCGGCGCTCGAGGTCTGCACTGGAGTGGAGATCGACACCCTGGCGCGCGGTGGCGCGAAGCCGAGCGACCACGCGCCCGTCATCGCCAGTTTTTCCAGCGCTGCGGATCAGTCCGCCGAGTGACGGGCCAGGGCCAGTTCGGCTCGCTCCACCACTACGTATTCGGCGAAGACCTGCTGCATCTCGTCCACGGGCAAGTCGAGGTTCTGGAGCAACAGGTCGGCCAGCTGGCCGGGGGGCAAATCGGAGGGAAGGTTGAGGAAGACCTCGCTGGTCGAGAGGATCGCCCGCCGCAGGCGATCGCTGAGCGCTTCGGTGTCCTCCTCGGGAGGCGGAACCTCGCGCAAGGGCTCGAAGCGGACCTGACGGTAGAGGCGGTCGCTCTCCACCTCCTCGATCCGCACACGCGCCAGCCCCGCGAGGGTGATCAGGTAGCGTCCGTCGGGGAGCGCAGTGTGCTTGACGATCTCTCCCAGGCCGGCCACGCCGTAGACCGGCGGCGTCCCCTCGGCGTCCTGCTCGTGGCCGTCCACGATCGAGCTGATGACCAGCCAGCCCTGACGATCGAGCAGGTCATCGACCATCTGGCGGTAGCGCGGCTCGAAGATGTGCAGCGGCATGATCACGCCGGGATAGAGGAACACCTTCGATAGCGGGAAGAGCGGCACGACGCTCCGGGCATCGTCTGACCCGACCTCCGGAGGCCAGCTCTCGGGGAATTCCGTCACTGGACGCCCGCGAGCACGTCGAGAACCGGAGCGAGGGCGTGGGCCTCGTCGATCCGCCCCTGGGTCCTCAGGCCGTTGGCGAGGTTGCGGATCTGGCGTGCGAAGAGGTCCTCGTCGGATGCGTGGCGGAACCAGGCGGGATCGCAGCTCAGCCCGCGACGGTCGAGCTGTCGCTTCAGCGCCTGCTGGCTGCTGGTCTGACAGCCGTGGAACGGATCCACGATCAGGTTGCGGCTGCGCCCGAACAGACGCAGCAGCACGTGGCCCGGCATCGGGATCGCTCCGACGCGCAGCCCGGCGCGTCGCCCCACCAGCATGTAGAGCGCCGTGAGGGTGAGCGGCAGGCCGCGCTTGCGCTCGATCGTGCGGTGCAGGTGGACGTTGTCGGGGTGGTGATAGGTCTCCGTGTCGCCCTCGAATCCAAGTTCGCCCGCCATGTACTCCACCAGCACACGCGCGCTCTCGATGGGCGTCTCGCATGTCTGGGCCCGTCGGCGGACTTCCGCGCCCATGGCGTCCAGGGCCTTGATGTAGGGCCGCGCGTCCAGATCGTGGCGGTCGAGCCGTCCCAGGAGGAACAGCGAGCGTTCCAGGTCCAGGTGCGGGCGCGAGGCGTGGCGTACCAGCCGCCGAACGACTTGGGCGCGCTGGGTCCCGACCAGCAGCTCGCGGGCATGGATGCGGACGCGCGCGTCGTCCGCGTCGCTGGCCCTGCGCAGGGTTGCCAGCCCGGCGGGGCCCGCCGCGGCGAACTCGGTCCGAAGGGCTTCACGCACCCTTGGCGAGGAGTCGCCCAGCAGGCGACCCAGGGCGCGCAGGCGCTCGCGTAGGAGAGATCGCGCCCCGGGGCGTATCGCGGGGCTTTCCCCGCAAGGGGTATCCGTGGTCGCGTGCTGTGGGGCGGGGAGGCCGCGGTCGATGTCCGGTTGCATGGTGGGAACTCGCGTTCCCAAGGTACCGCAGGGGAGCATCGAACCGCCACCACGCCTTGGGTGTCTTCGTGCGCTCCGAAAGGGAGCTGTGGGCCACCTCACCGCCCGGATCGCTTGCGGGAGTCGCCGGCCGTCACTATCCTGTTTGCCTCGAATGGTCGCCGACGCGGACCCCCAGGTTGGCGGAACGCGACGATCGACCCTCCCCGTGCGGCCCGCTCCGATGGTATCTGCAGCCTCCCGTCGGGGTTTGTCGCGTTCGTCGAAGAGCCGCCCCCCGCGTTCCTCTCCGATGCCCGCCGCCTCGCTGGCGGGTCCCTGAGCTGGTCGCTGACCGGCCTCTCCCCTCCCATGAAGCAGTCTTCGAACACCGACGCCGGCCGCGTCGTCATCACGCACGCCCTGCGCACGCCGATCGGCAAGTACTTCGGGTCCTTCTCGGAGCTCTCCGCCGCCGATCTGGGTGTCCATGTCGTGAGCGCCCTGTTCGACGGAACGGGCGTCGACGCGGCCGAGGTGGGCGAGCTGATCTTCGGCAACGGCCGGCAGGCGGGCGGTGGGCCGAATGTGGCGCGCCAGATCTCCTTCCGTGCCGGGATTCCCGAGGCGGCCCCGGCCTGGACCGTGAACATGGCCTGCGCGAGCGGTCTGAAGGCCGTGCAGCTGGCCGCCGAGTCGATCCGCGCCGGTCGCTGCGATGTCGTGGTGGCGGGGGGTACGGAGAGCATGAGCGGCCTGCCCTTCTTCCTTCCGCGCTTTCGCAAGGGCTATCGCCTCGGGCACGCCCCGGTGGTGGACGCCATGTACCGCGACGGCTTCGAGTGTCCCCTGTCGGAGATGCTGATGGGTGCGACGGCGGAAAATCTGGCCGGCCAGATGGAGATCGGGCGCGGTGAACAGGACGCCTTCGCCCTCGAAAGCCAGCGCCGGGCCGCGGCGGCGATGGAGGCCGGGCGCTTCGCCGACGAACAGGTGAGCGTGGAGGTCAAGGGCCGCAAGGGCGCCGTGACCCTCGTCGAGGCTGACGAGCACCCGCGCCCCTCGGCGACCCTGGAGGGCTTGGGGAAGCTTCCGCCGGTCTTCGACCGCGAGGCGGGGACTGTGACGGCCGGGAATTCCTCGGGTATCACCGACGGCGCTGCGGCCCTGCTCGTGATGAGCGAGGCGCGCGCCGCGCACCTGGGCCTTGAGCCCCTGGCGGCCGTCGGCCCCTCCACCCAGGTTGGCGTGGACCCGAGGGTGATGGGCATCGGGCCGGTCCCGGCGGTGCGCGGTCTGCAGGAGGTGAATGGCTTGGCGCCCGACGCCTACGACCTGATCGAACTCAACGAGGCGTTCGCCGCCCAGGTCATCGCTTGCGACCGGGAGCTGGGGCTCCCCGCCGACAGACTCAACGTCAACGGCGGATCGATCGCCCTCGGACACCCGATCGGGTGTACGGGCGCGCGCATCGTCGTGACGCTTTTGCATGAACTCAAGCGCAGGGGAGGCGAGCACGGGCTCGCGACCCTGTGCGTCTCCGGAGGAATGGGGTTCGCGGCGGCGTTCGACCGCACGGGCTTCTGAACAAGAACGGGAAACGGAACACTCATGAACATCCAGAAAGTCGGTGTGGTGGGCTGCGGCCTGATGGGCCACGGGATCGCACAGGTCGCCGCCCAGGGTGGTTGCGATGTCGTCGTGATCGAGACCGAACAGGGCTTCCTCGACAAGGGCATGGCGCGCATTGAGAAGAGCGTGAACAAGCTGGCCCAGAAGATGGTCGAGAAGGGCAAGGCCACCGAGGAGCAGGCGCAGGCCGGCGCCGCCGGTACCCTCGGACGCATCAGCGGCTCGCTGGCCTGGAGCGATCTCTCGGACTGTGACCTGGTGGTCGAGGCCATCATCGAGGACCTCGCAGTCAAGAAGACGCTCTTCGCCGAACTCGGCGCCGCCTGCAAGCCGGAGACGATCTTCGCATCCAACACCTCCTCGTTCCCCATCGCCGAGATGGCCGAGGCGTCGGGTCGCCCCGAGCGTTTCGTCGGTTTGCACTTCTTCAACCCCGTCCAGCTCATGCGGCTGGTCGAGGTCGTGCGCTCCGAGAGGACCGATGCGGAGGTCTTCGCCTCTGCGAAGGCCTTCGGCGAGACTTGCGGCAAGACCGCGGTCTCGTGCAAGGACACCCCGGGCTTCGTCGTGAATCGCCTGCTGATCCCGTTCATGGTGCAGGCGCTGCAGATGCTCGAGCGCGGCGACGCCTCCAAGGAGGACATCGACGCGGCCATGCAGCTGGGCTGCGGGCACCCGATGGGGCCGCTGACGCTGACCGACTACGTCGGACTCGACACGACGCTCTTGATCCTCCAGGGCTGGAAGGAGCGCTACCCCGACGAGACCGCATTCGACGTGCCGCCGCTGCTGGTGCAGATGGTGGCTGACGGCAAGCTCGGTCGGAAGACCGGCGAGGGCTTCTACACATGGGAAGGTGACAAGCGATGTTGATCACGACGACTCTGACCGCGCTCGCGGCGCTATGCGCGGGCGATCCCCAGATCACCTGGGACGCTCCCACCAACTTCCTCGAGGGCGCGCCCTTCGAGGTCACCGTGAAAGTCACGGCCCCCGCGGACGGCGCTCCGCTGGCCGGGTGGCTCTTGACACCCTCCGCCTTCACGGTGGACGGGAGACCGGTCGAGAAGCGAGACGGCAAGGGCATCGTGCAACTTGCCGGCGGCACCGAACTGTCTCTGCGATTCGACCTCGGTCCGGCGATCGCGGCCTCGAAGCCCTTCGACGGGAAGCCCTTCGAGCTGGGCTTCGCGGCGCAGTTTCTCGATGCAAAGCCGGTGCAGGTCAATGTCTACCGGCAGGCGGGTGAAGGCCTCGACTTCATGCAGATGGACGTCGGCGACCTCTCCAGGTACCGCGTGCTGATGAACACCAGTCGCGGAGATCTGCTGATGGAGTTCTGGCCGGACGTCGCGCCCGGACACGTGCGGAACTTCCTCGACCTCTCCTACAGCGGCTTTTACGACAACCTCGCGTTCCATCGCATCATGCCCGGATTCATGATCCAGGGCGGCTGCCCGCGCGGCGACGGGACGGGGAACGGACCGCGCACTCTTCCGGCGGAATTCAACTCGAAGAAGCATGTCCGTGGCGTGCTATCGATGGCTCGCTCCGCCAACCCGGACTCGGCCTCGTGCCAGTTCTTCGTGATGCACGGCGTCGCGACCCATCTGGACAATCAGTACACCGCCTTCGGCAAGCTCGTCTCCGGGATCGGCGTGGTGGACGCCATCATCGAGACCCCGCGGGACGGGCGCGACAAGCCGAATATCCGCCAGTCCATTTTCAAGGCCTCCGTGATCGTCACGGACTGAGCTACACCAGCGAAGGAAAGATCATGACCGAGAACACAAGCACAAAAATCGTCCTCAAGACGAGCGCCGGCGACCTGACCCTGGAACTCCTCGCGGAAAAGGCGCCCAAGCACGTCGAGAACTTCATCAAGCTCTCCGAGCAGGGGTTCTACAACGGGACCATCTTCCACCGAGTGATCCCCGGCTTCATGATCCAGGGCGGCTGCCCGGACGGAACCGGGATGGGTGGGCCCGGCTGGAATGTCGACGCGGAGTTCAACGACACGCACCACAGCCGCGGCGTGCTCTCGATGGCGCGCTCTCAGGACCCCAACTCGGCCGGCAGCCAGTTCTTCATCTGTCACGGCGAGGCGAGCTTCCTCGACGGCCAGTACACTGCCTTTGGGCGTCTCGTGGAGGGTGACGAAATCCTCGACACGATCGCCAGCGGCACCTGCAAGTCCGGCGGCGAAGGGTCGAGTCCGGTCGAGCCGGTGACGCTGGAGAGCGCCGAGGTCATCCACGCCTGAGCGAGGAATCCATGAGCTTCGAGAACATCACCGTGAAGGTGGAGGGGCCCCTGGCCACCTTGACCATCAAACGACCGGAACAGCTCAACGCCCTCAACCGCCAGACCGTGGGCGAGTTCGAGTGCGCCCTGGACGGTCTGGCCGCGGAGGACAGCGTGCGCTGCGTGCTCGTGACGGGGTCGGGCGAGAAGGCCTTCGTCGCCGGGGCCGACATTGGCGAGTTGCGTGAGGCGGCGGGCGACTCGGCGGCCGCACGGGAGCTGGCATCCTACGGCCAGGAGGTCTTCGCCAAGCTGGAGGGTCTGGGTTGCCCGTCGGTCGCGATGATCAACGGCTTCGCCCTGGGTGGCGGGCTGGAGCTGGCTCTGGCCTGTACGCTCCGCACGGCGAGCTCGACGGCGCGCCTCGGCCTGCCCGAGGTCAGCCTGGGGATCATCCCCGGTTACGGCGGAACCCAGCGCCTGGCGCGCATCGCGGGTCCCGCCGTGGCGCGCGAGTGGGTATTGACCGGCGATATGTTCAGTGCCGAGGAGGCCCACCGCGTGGGTGTCGTGAACCGCGTTTTCGCGCCCGAGCAGCTGTTGGAGGGCACGCTGAAGATGATCGATACGATCTCCTCGCGCGGCCCGATCGCTCTGCAGCTTGGCATGCAGGCCATCCACCGCGGCCAGGACATGAGCCTCGCCGAGGGGCAGGAGATGGAGGCCGACATGTTCGGCAAGGCGTCGACCACCGAGGACATGCGGGAAGGCATGACGGCCTTCCTGGAGAAGCGCCGTCCAGAGTTCAAGGGTCGCTGACTGCGAGGCGTTCTCACCCCAACCGTTCGCTGGCTCACGGCCGGCACAGAGGAATCTCAGATGAGCAAGGAAGTAGTGATCGTCGGCGGGGCACGGACCCCGATGTGCGAGTACTCCGGGACACCGGGGTTCGGCAAGTTCAAGGACGTCAGCGCCATCGATCTCGCGGCGCAGTCGGCGAGGGCTGCCGTCGGGCGCGCGAAGGTGGACCCCGAATCGGTCGACCACGTGATCATGGGGAACGCGCTGCAGACCTCCATGGACGCGATCTACGGCGCGCGTCACGTGGGGCTCAAGGCGGGCCTCCCCGAGCACGCTCCGGCGCTGACCGTCAACCGGCTCTGCGGATCGGGAATCCAGTCGATCGCGAGTGCCGCGCAGCTCCTCCAGCTCGACGAGGCGAACACCGTCGTCGCCGGCGGGATGGAGAACATGAGCCAGGCGCCCTACGCTCTCTACGGCGGCCGCACCGGGTTCCGATTCGGCGTCACCCCCGAGCTCCAGGACACGCTCTTCGGCTCCCTGAAGGATCCGATCGCGGGCCTGTTCATGGCGCAGACGGCCGAGAAAGTCGCCAAGGCTCGCGGCGTTACGCGCGAGGAGCAGGACGCGTTCGCCCTGCGCAGCCACCAGCTGGGCGCGGCGGCCGTCAGCGAGGGACGCTTCGCCGAGGAGATCGATCCCGTGCGCATCGAGACGCGCAAGGGTGAGAAGGTGATCGACACGGACGACCACATCAGGCCGGACACGACCCTCGATGGGCTCTCCGCCCTGCGACCGGCCTTCGGCAAAGAAGGCACGGTGACGGCCGGCAACGCCAGCGGCATCGTCGACGGCGCGGCGGCCCTGGTCCTGACGAGCCGTGAGCGCGCGGAAGCGGACGGCCTCGACACCTGGGCGGTGATCCGTTCCTGGGCCTACGTCGGCGTGGACCCGACCGAGATGGGCATCGGCCCAGTGCCGGCGATCAAGGCCTGTCTGGAGCGCGCCGGCGTCGGCAAGGACGAGGTCGATCTGTTCGAGATCAACGAGGCCTTCGCTGCCCAGTATCTCGGCTGCGAGAAGGACCTCGGCCTGAACCGCGACAAGTGCAATGTGAATGGCGGCGCGATCTCCCTCGGTCACCCGCTCGGTGCCACGGGAACGCGCCTTGTCCTGACCTTGATGTACCAGCTCCGACGCTCGTCCAGGCGCTACGGCGTCGCCTCGGCCTGCATCGGAGGCGGGCAAGGAATCGCCATGTTGATCGAAAACCCGCAGGCCTAGAGGTTCGCGTGAATCCGTTGATTCTGAGCAAGCCCGACGGCTCGCGTGTCGTCGGGCTGACGCCCGGCAAGCGCGTCCTGTTCCTGACCAAGGACCTCGAGCTGATCAAGAAGCAGCTGGCGGGGGATCTTGATCTGAGGATGGAGGATGTGCGCCCGGAGGACCTGCTCGACGACATCAATACGGACGTGATGACTCCGGCCTGGGTCTGCTTTCGGCACCGCCCCGAGGACATCGCCCTCGACGCCTACGCGGGCATGCTCGACAGGCAGGGAGAGCGGGTCTTCGGCCCCCGCGCCCTGATGGACGGCGGCTTCGAGGTCATCGTTTCGGGCCAGCGCAAGGGAACCGGGTCCAGCCGCGAGACGGCCCCTCAGGCGGAACGCTGGTGTGGCGTCCGACTGGTGATCGCCTCCTCCTTCGCGCCGATTCACGCGCGGAACAACATCAACCTCGGCCAGTTGATGGGCGACCACGGCAAGCTGGCGCGACTGCAGGCCGGCGAGGAGATCTCGCTCGATGAGTTCACCGTGGACTACGATCCGGCCACGCGCTCTATCCTCGAGTCCGGAGGGCTGTTTCCCTTCCATCGGCGCTTCGCGGCGGGCGAGGTCTCCGTGGTGAGGAGCGAGACGCCCCAGCGGCCCATGACGATGACCGAGAAGGTCATCGCGGAGCACCTCGTCGCCCAGGGCGAAGACGGGACCTGGGTGCGGCCCGGGGACACCTGTTTCGTGAAGGTCGACGGGGGCTACAGCCACGAGTTCACCACCGCCCAGGTCCACACCTTCCTCAAGGCGGAGTGCGGCGAAGACTACTCGGTCCCGAACGCCTCAAAGTTCGCGGTCTTCGAGGACCACCTGCTCTACGCCGACGGCGTCGAGCGGATGAAGCCCTTCAGCGCAGACATCGAGGTCATGCGCGAGTTGCAGCGGGAGTTTCAGCACCACACCGAGGTCCGGGACTACTCCGCGCGCGACGGTGTCTCGCCGGGGATCTGCCACCAGGTCGCGCGTGAGAAGTTCGTAGACCCCGGGGAGTTCATTCAGGCCACCGATTCGCACACCTGCATGGGCGGCGGGAACAACGCCCTGGCCTGGGGCGTGGGCGCCACGGAGTACGCGGCTCTGATCCATTCGGGATTCACCCTGGTCTCGGTTCCGGAGTCGATTCGCTTCGAACTCGTAGGGGAACTATCACCCTCCTGCATGGCGAAGGACGTCATCCTGCACATCCTCGCGACCTTCGCGGTGAGCGAGGACACCCTCGACCGGGCGATGGAGTTCGGAGGTCCAGGCCTCGCCTCGCTCGCGATGGACGAGCGCGCGACGCTCACCAACATGGCGACCGAGTGCTCCGCCAGGACCGGGATCTGCGAAGGCGACGAGGAAACCGCCGCGTGGCTCGCCGCCCGCAGGGAGGGCTCCAGTGCCGAGGACATCGCGGCGCGATTTGTCTTCCCTGACCCGGGCGCGGAGTACGCGGGCGGCGTCCACACGATCGACCTCGCGACCCTTCGTCCCCTGGTGGCCCTTCCGGGCGATCCGACCTACGGGTGCGCGATCGCCGACCTGGGAGAGGTCCGGATCGACATCGCCTACGGAGGCTCCTGTACGGCGGGCAAGGAAGCGGACCTCGACTGCTACGCCCGCGTCCTGCGCGAGGCGCTGGAGTCCGGGCGTAGCCTGGCGGAGGGGGTCCGGATGGTCATCCAGTACGGGAGCGAGGACGTGATGGCCTACGCCGTGAACAAGGGCTACACCGAGATCTTCGAGCGCGCGGGCGTGCAGGTCATCGGGCCGGGTTGCGGCGCCTGCATCGGTTGTGGGCCGGGAGTCTCGAGCTTCGCTAAACAGACGACCGTCAGCGCGATCAACCGCAACTTCGATGGCCGCAGTGGCCCCGGGGCGTTGTACCTTGCCTCACCCCTGTCGGTGGCGGCCAGCGCGGTGGAAGGCCGGATCGCACAGTTCGAGTCCGGCATGTTTAGTGTGCGCAAGCACGCCTGATCACAGAGAGAGCAACTGGAGACAATCCAATTGGAGACAATCGATGGGTGAGTACGATATCGCGGTCATCGCTGGAGACGGCATCGGCCCCGAGGTGACCGCGGAGGCGATGAAGGTCCTCGCCGCCGCCGCTGAGGTCTACGGGTTTGCCGTCAATCGCACCGACCATCCCTTCGGGAGCGACTACTTCCTCGAGCACGGCGAGATGTTCCCTGACGCGGCCTTCGAGGAGGTGCGTGCACAGGACGCGATCTTCCTGGGAGCGATCGGAGACCCGCGTCTGCCCGTGGGGAAGATCGAGTACGGGATCATCGCCCGCATGCGGTTCGACCTCGACCTCTACATCAACCTGCGACCGATCCAGCTCTTCACCGAGGCCCTCTGCCCGCTCAAGGGCAAGGGCCCCGAGGACGTCGATATGGTGATCGTGCGCGAGAACACCGAGGGCGCGTACTCGGGGATGCACGGGTTCATGCACAAGGGACAGACCCTCGAGGTGTCCACCCAGACGATGACCTACACGCGCCAGGGGACGGAGCGGGCGATCCGCTACGCCTTCGAGCTCGCGATGAGCCGCAACAAGCGCAAGCAGGTCACCCTGATCGACAAGGCCAACGCGATTCGTGCCCACGATCTGTGGACGCGCACATTCAGGGAGGTCGCGGAGGACTTCCCCGAGGTCAAGACCGAACACGCCTACATCGACGCGGCCTGCATGTGGATGGTCAAGAACCCTGAGTGGTTCGACGTGGCCGTGACTCCGAACCTGCTCGGGGACATCATCACCGACCTGGGAGCGATGGTGCAAGGCGGCATGGGTCTGGCGGCTTCGGGCAACATTCACCCTGGCCGGGTGAGCCTCTTCGAGCCGATCCACGGCTCGGCACCCAAGCACGCAGGCAAGAACGTTGCCTCGCCAGTGGCCGCGATCATGGCCTGCAGCATGATGCTGGACTACCTGGGGGAGAAGACGGCCGCGACGGCGATCGAGAGCGTCCTGCGAGAGCTGTTCCGGAGCGGGCGCCTGTGCGGCGCGGGGACGGGGGACCATCCGACCAACGAGGTGGGCGACCTGGTCGCGGGCGAGCTGCGCCAGCCGGCCTCCAGCGTCTGAGCGTCTGCCCCGAGGCGATTCCTCCAGCAACACGGCGCGGTCGGTCCACCGGACCGACCGCGCCGTAATTGCATCCCTGGCACCGGCCTTACTTGCTGACCCCGTAGACCTTTGCGACGAGCTTTCCTGGGTTCTTGGTAAAGGACTTCAGGCAACCCTTGCAGCACAATCGGAGCAGTTGCGTGCCGTAGAGCACCTCGATCGGCTCGCCCATCGATCCGAGCGTCTCACCACTCACCGGGCAGGTCGTGCCGGGATAGCTCTTGCGGAGTTCCGCGCGCAGGGCGGCCTCGACCTTGGCTCTGGCCTTTGCGGGCTTCTTCCCGTAGAGGGCCTTGCATGTCTTGCAGCAGACCTCGACATAGCGCCCGCCCCAGACCGCCTCGACCGGGGGGCCCGCGTCGCCGCCCAGCGCCTCGCCACTGATCGGGCAGGTCTTCAGCGGCCAGGACTTCTTCTGGGACTTGATGGCCGCCGCGTCGAGCTTGGCGATGATGGCGTCCTTCTTGGCAGTCACTCCCTTCTTGCAAGGGCCGCAGCACAGTCGCACGAGGCGCCCGTCCACGACCATGTCGACCGGGTCGCCCATCGATCCGAGGGGCTCACCGCTGACGGGGCACTCCTTGAGCGAATAGAGGGGCAGCTGGTCGAAGATGACGGTCTTGTCATCGGGGGTGGTCGCCTGGCCGCCGGCGGCGGTACCGAAGGCCTCGCCGCCACTCCCTTGAGCGGCACCGACTTGTGTCGCGAATCCGGCCCAGGACAGGCCGGCGATGGTCAGGCCGAGGAGGGCGACGTGGGGGAGCTTGAGCATGTTCATGATTCGATTTCCGGGTCCTTGTGCGTGGGAAACTCCGTGTCTCCCTGAAGACCACTCAGCCTATCAGCTTCCAGGCTGCGCCGTTCTCTCCCCAGACTCCTTACGCCTTCTGAACCGGGCCGTTTCCCTCGTGCGCCCCGCGAGCTCGTCACAGGCCGCATCGAGCGCGCGCGCCGTGGCGTCCGCCGACCAGGGGAGGGTGACCTCGCGCATCTTCTCCCGCCTGGCAGGCGCTCGCAGGCAAGCGGCGTTCGAGGCGTGGTCGATCAACCGGCGGACGAACTCGGCGGGGGAGCGGTAAAGCCCCTCGGCGTGCAGGGCAGCGGGCAGGAGCTCGGGGTAGCTCAAGCGCTCGGGCAGGAGCGGGCTGCAGCCCGCGGCCATGGCCTCGGCCACCGCGAGCCCGAAGAACTCGTGGCGCGCCGTGGAAACGACCAGGTCGCAGCCGCCGATCAGGCTTGCGTAGTCGCTCGCCCGCTCCACGAACCCGGAGTGGCGGATGTACCCGCGCAGGTGGGCGAGGAGCTGTTCCACGCCAGGCGGGGTCTGCTCGAAGCGCTCCCCGAGCAGTACGAGCTCGAGGCGTGCTCCCTCGTCCAGTGCGGCGCGGACGGACTCGAGAAACCCGACCGGGTCCTTGTCGTGTTCCCAGCGGTGGCTGAAGAGAACCCGCAGGGGTTCGCCGGCATCTCCGCCCTGCCCAGCGGGCATCGCGTCCAGATCGACTCCGGGGGCGATGACGGCGGACGAGCGGAGGCTGGCCTCGAACTCGGCCTGCGGATTGGGGCGCGGGAGAGCCCCCAGCAACTCGGCGGCCGCAGAGCCGAACTCACGGCGCTGGAAGTCTGAGTTGAAGAGGACCCGATCGGCGCGCACGCAGCTCTGGATGTTGGTGTAGCCGAAGTGCGTGTCCGGCCGCTGCTCGCCGTGCTCGGGATTGGAGGGGTAGGTGAGCTGGTTTTCGTGCAGGTAGAGCAGGGACGGCAGGCCCGCCCACTGCGCGGGCAACTCGCCGAATAGGGCCGGCAGATCGACATATCCGGAGACCAGCAGCGCGTCCGGGCGCTCGATGGCGCGCTCCTCGATGGCGCGTGCGAGCTCCCAGGCGCCCGACCGCATGCGCCACTTCCAGCGCCGGGGAGGGAGCCCGACCAGCTCGAGCTCGTGGCGGGTGCGAGTCCGCCATTGCTGGAGGAACTTGCGGTGGGAGCCGCCGAACCAGGGTTCAAGAGCGAGGACTTTCATGGTCGCAGTCGGGCGCGAGCGTACCGTCCGCTCGGATCGGATAGAATGCTCGGCCGCACCGGAGACGTGCCCCCTTGGCCGGACGCAAACGATACAGCGTGCTACGCGACCCCGTTCACGGGGACGTGTACCTGACTCACGAGGAACTCTCGATCCTCGACACGCCCCAGATGCAGCGCCTGCGCGGCATCAAGCAGCTGGGCACGGCGTACCTCGTGTACCCGGGCGCCGTCCACACGCGCTTCGATCACTCGATCGGCAGCCTCCACATGGCGCAGCAGATCATCGACGCGGTGAACCTGTCGTTCGATCTCGATCCCGCCGGAACGATCCGGATCAGTGACGAGGAGGCGCGCGTCGTGCGCATGGCGACCCTCGTCCACGACATCACTCACATCCCGTTCGGGCACAACCTCGAGGACCAGGACGGGATCTTCTGGCGCCACGACTCCGCCTACCGCTTCCAGCACATGCTCGGCCCTGACACTCGCGTGGGCGCGGTCTTGCGTGAGCTGGGCGTCGCCGACGACGTGCTCGCCATCCTCGCGCCCGAGGAGGACGGCCCGCAGATCCCGCCCTACTGGCGCCAGATCGTCTCGGGTACGGTCGCTTCGGACATCCTCGACTACCTGGCGCGGGACGCCTACTTCACGGGACTGCGGCTCGAGGTCGACCCGCGCGTGACCAGCTACTTCAAGGTGCACCGCGCGAGCGGCAACCTCTTCATCGACCTCACCAAGCACGACCTCTTG
>DASCMO010000202.1:0-32316 GCA_036010965.1 Planctomycetota bacterium
CGGCCCTGCGGGAGGACATCTGGGCCATGGTCGGCTGCAGCATCTTCGGCGCGACTCTGGTCGTGCTGTACACGGCTTCCACGCTCTATCACTCGATCCTCGCCCCGCGCATCAACCACGCCCTGCGGATCCTGGACCACGCGGCCATCTACCTCCTGATCGCCGGGACTTACACGCCCTTCATGCTGCACATCCGCGGCCCCTGGGGCTGGGGCCTGTTTGGCCTGGTGTGGGCCCTCGCCATCACGGGCGTCGTCTTCAAGGTCGCCTCGCCACAACGCTTCCGGGAGGCTTCCCTGGCCTCCTACGTGTTCCTCGGCTGGCTGGCCGTTGCCTGTCTCCCGCTGCTGATCGAGCATCTCGATTCCCCAGGCCTCAAGCTGCTGCTGGCCGGCGGTCTGGCCTACACCGGCGGGATCGTCTTCTACTCCTGGCGCAGCCTGCCCTATCACCACGCGATCTGGCACCTGTGCGTGCTGCTCGGCAGCGCCCTGCACTTCTTTTCGGTCCTGGACCTGGTGCAGGCCGGCTGAAGCGCGCCGCCGCCCTTGCCGCCGAGGCGTCCGAGCGCGAGGATCAGCGCCTGGAAACCTCCCGTTGATGATCCACGCCGCACTCCTGTCCGTGGTGCTCGCAGCCAGCGGTGCGCTGAATCCGCAGCGACCGAACATCCTCTGGCTCTCCTGCGAGGACATCGGACCGGCCCTGGGCTGCTACGGCGAGGCGCACGCGATCACGCCGGAGCTCGACGCCCTCGCATCCCAGGGTGTGCGCTACACGCGCGCCTTCACCATCGCGGGCGTCTGCGCGCCGTGCCGCTCGAGCATCATCACGGGCCTAAGCCCGACCTCGCTCGGCACGCACCCGATGCGCAGCCAGATCGACCTGCCCGCAGCGCTGCGGCCCTTCCCGGCCCTCCTGCGCGAGGCCGGTTATCACTGCACCAACAACGCCAAGACCGACTACCAGTTCAGCACGCCAGCGGACACCTGGGACCACAGCGGGAGGGGCGCCCACTGGCGCGAGCGCCAGCCCGGCCAGCCCTTCTTCGCCGTCTTCAACTTCACTGGCTGCCACGAGAGCGGCATCGTCGACGACGCCAAGTACGAGCGAGTGACGGCGGTCCTCGAGCCGAACCAGCGCCGCGATCCCTCGCGCATCAAGCCGCCGCCCTACTACCCCGACACGCCGGCCGTGCGGGAGGACCTGCGACGCTACCACGAGCTGATCACGGCCATGGATCACTGGATCGGGTTGCGCCTTGCGGAGCTCGAGGCCGACGGTCTGAGCGAGGAGACGATCGTCTTCTTCTGGTCTGACCACGGTGCGGGCCTGCCACGCGCCAAGCGCTGGGTCTACGACTCCGGTACCCACGTGCCCCTCATCGTGCGTGTCCCCGAGCGCTTCCGGATCGGAGAGCAGGGCGCCCCGGGGAGCGTCGACGGACAGCTCGTCAGTTCCCTCGACCTGGCGCCGACGGTCCTACCCCTGGCCGGCGCCGAGCTTCCGGCGCACCTGCAAGGACGAGCCTTCCTCGGCTCCGAACTCGGTCCGCCGCGCGCCTTCGTGTTCGGCGTCCGCGACCGGATGGACGAGCGCAACGACATCGTGCGCAGCGTGCGCGGCCCGCGCTTCCGCTACGTGCGCAACTTCGAGCCCTGGAAACCCTACGCACAGTATTTGAACACGCCCGAGAAGGGCGCGACCATGCAGGCCCTGCGGCGCCTGCACGCCACCGACGACCTGCCGCCGGCGGCGGCGCGTTTCCTGGCGCCCACCAAGCCGAGCGAGGAGCTCTACGACCTCGAACGCGACCCGTTCGAGGTGCGCAATCTCGCCGGCGATCCCGACCGGCGCCAGAACCTCCTGAGGATGGGCGCCGTACTCGAGGAGTGGATGATCGAACGGCGCGACCTGGGGCTCGTGCCGGAGTCCGACCTCTTCGAGCGCGCGCGAGTTCTCGGGACGCGCTGGGACATCCTGCGCCGCCCTGGTGGGGCCGACCTCCTGAGGAGCCTGCTGGACGCCGCCAGCCTGGCGGCCGAAGTGGGCGAAACGGCGCGCGCCGCCCAGACCGCGCTCCTCGCCCGGGACGACGCGGCCCTGCGTTTCTGGGGCGCGATAGGGCTCGGCAACCAAACTCTGCCCGCCGCCGGCCTCGACCCGCGCATGATGGAGTTCCTTGAGGATCCGGCGCCCTGTGTGCGCATCGCCGCCGCGCGCGCAGTCGCGCGCGGAGGCCACCTCAAGCGAGCCCTGGCCGTCCTCACCGCCGAGCTGCGCGGCGCGAACCCCTGGGCACGCCTGGAGGCGGTGCTCGTACTCGACGAACTTGACGAGGCCGCGCGTCCGGCCCAGGCGGCCCTAGAGCAGGCCCTCGTCGACCAACCCAACAAGTACATCGTGCGCGTCGCCAACCGCGCCCTGAACGAGCTGCTCGAGACGGACCGCAAGACACGCTGAGGGACGCGTTCAGTCATTCAAGAGCGCCGCGGCCCGCTCACGCAAGAGCGGATCGGGGCTCTCGCGCAGGACCCGCTTCAGGTCGGCGCGCGCCTCCGCTTCGCGCCCCAGAGCGTGATAGCTACGGGCTCGACCGAAGACGGCGGATATCAGGGATGGGTCGAGGGCCAGGGCGCGCTGGAAGGCAGCGAGAGCTTTCCCCGGGCGCTCCAGCTCCAGCAGGCACAGGCCGCGGTTGATGCGCGCAGAAGGCCTTGCGGGAGCCAAGGCGATGGCCCGATCGAAGGCTTCGAGAGCCTCCGCGGCGAGGCCGAGGCGACGCAGGGCGACGCCTCGCAGGGACTCAGCCCTCGGGTGATCGGGTTGCAGTTCCAGCGCGCGCTCGAGGTCACCCAGCGCCTCGCCTGGCGCCACATTTCGCTGGCCGAGAGCGACGAAGGCCCCCGCCAGGTCGCGCATCTCGACAGTCTCGCAGTTCACTCCGCTCGGCGGCGCCCCCGCTGCGCGCGCCGCATTCGTGGCCTCGATCAACTCAATCGCACGGTCGAAACTGGCTCGCGCCAGCTCACCGCGCCCCTCCCCGAAGCGGGCCACGCCAAGCTCGTAATGTGCGCGCATGTTCTCCGGCGCCACCTCGACCACCGACTGCCACAGCGCCTCCTCGCTCAGGTAGTCCCGGTTGCGCCGCACGGTGGTCCATCCCAGAGCGAGCGCGGCGGCCGCCAGGGGCAAGGCGGGAGGCAGCCCAGTCCGCACGCACAGAGCGCGGCCCGCTCCGACGGCGATGGCGATCACCCCCACCAGTGGCAGGTACATCCGGTACTCGGCCATCAGGTCGTTGATCGGCACGAAGCTCGAGGTGGTCGCCAGGGCCAGAAACAACCACGCACCGGCAACACCGATCCACGAACGGCGACGCAGAGCCCACAGGCTCCCCATGACTCCGGCAGCGATCCCCATCAGAGGTAGCCCGACGGCCCTCCCGCCGTAGGCGGCCGCGCGCTGGTAGTCGAAGCACAGTGGATCCGGCCATAGAGCGAGGCGCAGGTAGTCGAGCACGATTCCCGGCTGGCTGAGGGCGTAGCGCAGGGATCCGATGGCGGCGTGCGAGGTGCCCAGGCGCGGCAGAACGACCAGGGCACCCAGGGCGAGGGCCACGGCCATCACTCCGTAGATCGACCGCCGCTCTCGCAGGGCGGCGCGCAATGAGGGAGCCAGGAGCACGGCGTCGAACACCACGGCGACCGGGAAGACCGCCACCATCGTCTCCTTGGTCCCCAGGCCGGCGAAGAACGACAACAGGGCCAGTCCGCTCCACAGGCGCCGGGGCCCACCACCGGCAAGGCGCACGATCGAGTAGATCACCCCCAGAAAGAAGAGCCCCATGAGCGACTCCCCGCGCTGCCAGAGGTAGGTCACCGCCATGGTCGAGAGCGGGTGCAGGACCCACAGCAGCGAGACGGCGAAGGCCAGCGAGTTCGCCTGGGAACCCAGGCGTCTCTCCAGGAGCGGCCCGCCCAGGGTCCGACGCAGCAACCCGAAGAGCAGCAGAGCCGCCGCCAGGTGGATCGCGATGTTGGTCGCGCGGTAGACGCGGGGGTCGAGCCCACCCAGGGCGCGGTTGATCGCCAGGGTGGTGTTCAGGACGGGTCGGCTGGCGACGTGGCCACCCGGGGGCCAGAGGCGCTCGAGGGAGGCGTCCTCGACAATGAAGTAGCGGTCATCGAACTGGAAGGGCCCCGGCAGGGCGTTCCAGTAGACCGCCAGTCCCGCCGCGACCAGAAGCAACGGGAAGAGCCAGGCGCGACGGCGCTCAGGTGTACAAGACCTGTCGTACCTGTCGGTCATTTCATGCGTTCCAGCATGCGCCGCGCTTCGGATCGCAGCTGCGCGCTGTCGGCGTTGCGCAGCAAGACCTCCAGATCCTCTCTGGCCTCAGCCGGCGAGTCCACCGCGAGGTGCGCGCGCGCCCGGCCGTATTGGGCGGCGCCCAGTCCCGGCTCGAGGGCCAGGGCCCGATCAAAGGCCGCCCGTGCCTCAGGCGCGCGCCCGAGGTCCAGCAGCACCAGACCGCGGTTGCAGCGCGGGCGGGAATAGTCCGGACGGAGCTCGATGCTGCGCTCGAAGCACTCCAGGGCTCGCTCGCGCTCCCCGAGGGTGCGCAGGGTGATACCCAGGTTCATCTGGAAGTCAGCCGAGGTGGGATCGAGTTCGACGGCACGCTCGAAGGGACCCAGCGCCGAGGCCGGGGTGGATGCGGCCCGACCCAGGCGAAAGAAGGCCACGCCGAGCACATCGAGAGGCAAGGCGGCGCAGTTCACGCCCCGCGCCGGGTCGCCGGCCTCGACCGACGCACTGTGACGCCGAGCCAGCACCAGGGCCTCGTCGAGGGCATCCATCGCGCGCCCCAGATCACCGGCTCGCAGGGCCGTCACACCCAGCATGTAGCGCGCTCGGTGGTTGTCCGGCGCGATCTCCACGACCGATTGCCACAACCCCTCCTCGCTCAGGTAGTCCCGGTTACGCCCCACCGTCAGCCCTGCGAGCGCCAGGGCGACGAGGGCCAGAAGGACCTGGGGCGGAAGGAATGCCCAGCGGCACAGCAGGCGCCCGGCACCCACCGCGAGGGCGATCACGCCCACCAACGGCAAGTACATGCGGTACTCGACCATCAGGTCGTTGATGGGCACGAAGCTCGACGTCGGCGCCAGGATCAAGAACGCCCACGCACCGCAGACGCCCATCCACGAACCTCGCGAGAGCCCCCAGGCGGTCCCGATCAGCGCTGCACCGACGCACATCGCAGCGGGCACGGTGGCCCAGAAACCGTAGGCCGCCGGGCGCTGATAGTCGAAGCACAAGGGGTCTGGCCAGCAGGCAAGACGCAGGTAATCGAGCATCACTCCCGGCTGGCTCGCGGCATAGCGTAAGGGGCCGATGGCGTCGTAGGAGGTGTCGAGGCCCGGGAGCACGACGGCGGCACCGGCGACGAGACTCGCCGTCATCACGCCGTAGATCCATCGCCGGCGCGAGAGGGCGGCCAGGATCGAAGGTGACACCAGCGCACCGTCGAAGAGCACGGCGACGGGCAGGACCGTCACCATCGTTTCCTTGGTTCCCAGGCCGGCGAAGAACGACAACAGGGCCACGGCGCTCCACAGCCAGCGCTTTCCGCCCTGGGCCAGGCGCACGATCGCGTAGAGGACCGCCAGAAAGAAGAGCCCCATGAGCGACTCGCCGCGCTGCCAGACGTAGGTGACCGCCATGGTCGAGAGCGGGTGCACGGCCCACAGCAGGGCAACGGCGAAGGCCAAAAAGTCCGCTTCCCCCGCAAGATGCTCCCCCAGACGCGGCCCACCCAGGGTGCGGCGCAACAGGCCGAAGAGCAGCAGCACCGCGGCCAGGTGGATCGCGATGTTCGTGGCGTGATAGCCGCGCGGATCAAGGCCGCCCAGGGTGCGGTTGAGCGCCAGGCTGGTGGTCAGGATCGGGCGGTTGGCGTGTCGCCCGCCGATGGGCCAGAGGTGCTCGAGGGAGTCGTCCTCGACGATGAAGTAGTGGTCATCGAACTGAAAGGAAGCCGGGAGGGCGTTCCAGTAGACCGCCAGGCCGGCAGCGATCAGAAGAGCTGGAAAGACCCAGCGCTTCCAGGGCGGCGCGCCCCGCGGCTCATCGGTGTCTGGACTCGCGGTCATGGCATGACTTCCGCCCGGCCCTGATCGAGCGCGCGCGAACCGCTCACGAGGCACCAGAGATAGGCGCCGGCCGAGTAGAGAAAGTAGACCTGATGGAAGAGCGTCCCGACCAGGGCGATCAGCGGGCCGCCCGCTCGCAAGAACGTCAGGGCCAGGTGCCGGTTGGCAAGGAAGGCGACCGCCAGCAGGAGCGCGGGAATGGGTGGGCCGATGACACCCGCGATCGCCGCCGCACCCGTCGCCGCCAGGGCCGCGGCCAACAGGGCCTTCGCCCGCTCCCCAAACCCCACGTTCAGGTCACCGAAAGCTCCGGGATATTCGCGCATCAGCCGCGCCCACGGAAGGGCCCGTAGGGTGATGTCGGTCCGGATCGCCGTACGCCAGGTCCAGACCTTCAGATGGGTGGCCGAGAGAGCGGGGTCGCGCCGGATCCGACCTCCAGCTGCCCGCAGTCGACGGCCGAGGTCGATGTCCTCGATGCTCGGCCGCGTAAAAAGATCCGCGTCGAACCCCCGCGCCGCCTCGAAAGCCTCGCGCCGCACCGCACCCAGGCCCGACCAGAACGTCGCCGCGTCCTCGCTGGGTTCACGGTGGACGTGGTGGTGGCGAAGGTTGACGTACAGGCTGGCGAGGTTGCGCGCGACGGGTTGGGCGTCGTAGGAGCCGAAAACGGCCGTCGCCCCACCGTCGCCCAGGGTCTCGGCAACGCGCCGCACGGCGTCGGCGTGGACGACCACGTCCGCGTCGACGAACAGCAGCACCTCACCAGCGGCTGCGGCCGCACCAAGGTTACGTGCCCGGGCCGGTCCACCCGGCTCGTCTCCCGCGCGCAGGACGCGCGCCCCCAGGGCGGCGGCGCGCTCGCCGGAACCGTCGCGCGAGCCGTCGTCCACCACGATCACCTCGTCGAGCAGGCCTCGACCGGCGGCCATCAAGGCGGGCAGGCTACGCTCAAGGTGGGCTCGCCCATCGTGAACGGGCACGACCGCCGTGATGGTGGGGAGCGCCTCCGCCATCCCTACTCACCCCTCGCCGTTCGAGCGCGAGTCGGGGCCCAGGCGGTTGTAGATACGAGCCAGCAGGAACCCGAAGCCGGCCCCCAGGCCGAAACCGTAGAGGGCCCCCAGCACACTGCCGCCCCAGGTCACCGTGTAACCCGGCAAGTAGTGGGCGAGCAACCCCAGATGAGCGCCCACATCCTCACCACCACGGATGACGAGCCAGGCGGTCATCAGAAACAGGATCGAACCGAAGGCGCTCCCAAAGACGAGCGCCATCACCCGCGCCCGGAGGCGGACGACGGCCCCTTCTATCAGTAGGAGTTCGAGATCGCGGGCGCCGTCGTTCTCGCTCACGCGTGTTCTCCTTCGAGTACGCCGAGGGCGCTCTGGCGTTCAAACTGTCGCAGAAGTTTCCGCTTCTCGCGGGTCACCACCCCGTTGATCATGTGAGCCAGGAGCCAGCCCACGAGGAAGCCCCCCACTCCGGCTTCCGCGAGGCCTACGAAGGCCCCGGCCCAGGAAGCCGTGTAGCCGAACAGGTAATTCCCGAGCAAGGACAGGGTCGGGCCGACGGGCTGGCCGGCGGGTGCGGAGAGCACCACCAGGACCGTCGCCGCCCAGAGGACGAAACCGCTCACGATTCCCAGAGCGCCGCCCAGCGCGACCGGGTCGTAGCGCCCGAAGGCGCGGCGCAACTGACGGTCGAGCGAATCCTCCGCGACGCGGCGCGGGACGAGGCGATCGCCGCCGGCGTCCGACACCTCGCTGACCGTCTCCTCTGCGCCCAACTGCTCGTGATAATCGCGCTCAACATTCACTTTCCAGATGTCGTGGGCCTCGCCCTGGATGTTCCGCGCGGCCAGGATGCCCGTCATCATCGCGTGGTCCTGGTTGTTGTAGCGGTGCTGCCCGTTACGCCCGATGAGCTGCAGGTTCTCGAATGTATGCAGCCAGGTGCAGAGCACCTTCAGCGCCTCTTTGTAGGCACCGTCATAGACAGGGTAGGCCTTTTTCATTCGCAGGACATTACCGTCGACGATCTCGCCCTCCAGTGCCAGCCCCAACTGCACGATCTCCTTCCGGGCCAGGGCTACCAGTTCCTCGTCGGGGGCCGTCCACAATTCGTCCCCTTCCTGTACGAAGTACTCCAACCCCAGGGCGGTCCGATCGGAGTCCGCGACCATGTCCGGACTCCAGTTCTTGTAGTTCTGGATGCGCCCGACGCGCACTTCGGGTGAGTGGATGTAGATCCAGTTGTCGGGGAACAAGTCGTCGCGGTCCACGATCAGGGCGACGGTGATGAAGTCCCGGTAGCGCAGGGTCCGCGCCGCCTTCAGAACCTCCTTCGGGGGCGCCGGATCCATCCTCTCCACCAGCTCGCCGATGGGCATCGAGGACATGAATTCATCTCCGCTCACGCCGTGCTCGCTACCGTCGGCTTGACGCACGATCACCTCGTGGACGCGGCCTGCGCGATGACGCAGGCGCACGACAGGCACTTCGAGGCGCACCTCGCTGCCCGCCTCCTCCAGCAGCTGGGCGCAGCGCGTCCACATCTGCCCCGGGCCATGGCGAGGGTAGTGAAACTCGTCGATCAGGGAGCTGACGGTCCCGCTGCCCTTTTGCCGCGGCGGCCCCAGGATGGCTTGGCGCAGGGCGACGATCAGGTCGAGGTCCTTGATGCGCTGAGAGGCCCACTCGGCACCGATCTCCGAGCAGGGAATGCCCCAGACCTTTTCGGTGTAGGTCTTGAAGAAGACCTCGTACAGCCGCTTTCCGAAGCGCTTGCGGACCCAGTGCTCAAAGGTGGTCTCGTGTCGGAAGGGCGCGACGACGGCTCGTAGATAGCTCAGCACCACGAAGACGGACTCCGTGATGCCCAGACCGCGCAAGGCGTTCAAGGGCCTGAGCGGGTAATCGAACAGCTTGCCTCGATAGTGGATACGGGAGAGCCGCGGACGGACGAGGAATTCGTCACCCAGGATCTCCTCCCAAAGTTCCTGAACGTAGGAGACCTTGGTGAAGAAGCGGTGTCCTCCCACGTCGAAGCGGTAGCCCTTGTATTCACCGGTGCGCGCCAGGCCGCCCACCACGTTGTCCGCTTCGAGAACGACTGCTCTTCGGCCGAGCTTGGAGAGCTCGAAGGCCGCGGTCAGACCCGCCGGACCTCCACCGATGACCACGCACCGCCCTCCGCCGCTTGGCGCTGGAGTGGAGTCAAATCCAGAGGAATTCTCGCTGAGTATCGACATCTCGGCTCGCCAGGAAAAGGACCGTCGCTCACCAAGCGCTACTGGCATAGTACCCCCCGATTGCGCGTCAGGCGGAAATCAGGAAGCCTCAACATGCGGAGCGTTCTACAATGAGATTAGAAGCCTCGACAGTCGCCCCTGCAGAGCACTCCAGCCGATGTCCCGCACGCCAGGACAGACGCCCAAGCGAGGGCCAGTAGGTACCCCTGATGCCCTTCCTTACCGCTTCCAGAGCCCCTTCCCGGCGGCTGCTGCACGCCCGCGACCTGCTATACGAGCTCGTCGTTCGCGACATGAAGCTGCGCTACAAGCGCTCGTTCCTGGGAGTCCTCTGGACCCTGGTGAACCCCCTCTTGCAGCTTTTCGTCTACGACTTCGTGTTCCGGGTTCTGTTCCAGGTAAAGACGCCCAATTACACGGTCTACCTGTTCATCGGCATCACCAGCTGGAACTGGTTCCAGATCTCGGTGCTCGAGGCCACCGGCGCCATCCTGTCCAACCCCGACCTGATCCGTCAGCCCGGTTTCCCCACGGCGATCCTGCCCAATGTGACCGTGGGGTCGCATCTGGTGCACTTCCTGATCACCCTGCCGATCCTGTTCGGGCTCGTGATCTACAACGGCATCCCCATCACCCTGGCCATCCTCTGGCTGCCCGTGGTGATCCTGCTCCAGTACGTGATGACCCTGGGCTTCGCCCTGATCGGCGCTTGCCTCCACGTGCGTTTCCGCGACACCCAGTACCTGCTGAGCGTATTCCTGATGCTCGGCTTCTTCCTGACACCGGTCCTCTATGAACTCGCGATGGTCCCCGAGCGCTACCACCGCTACTACCGAATGAACCCGATGACCCACGTGGTGGACTCCTACCGAGCCATCCTGATGCGTGGCGAGAGCCCCAATCTCAACGCGATGGTACTGCTGGCGGGCGGCGGGACAGTGCTGCTCGGGTTCGCCTACTTGCTCTTCCACCGGGCCAGCGCGAACTTCGTGGAGGAGCTCTAGGCGTGGGCGGCTCGATCGAGGTCGAGGAGCTTTCCAAGCGCTACCGCCACTGGCAGCGCGATCGGGCGATGACCCTCCAGGAACTGTTTCAGCGCGGCCTGCGCTTCAAACTGGGCGAGCGCTACTGGGCCCTGGAGGACGTCACCTTCCAGGTCAAGCCGGGCCGCATGGTGGGCGTGATCGGGCGCAACGGCGCCGGAAAATCGACCCTGCTCAGGTTGATCGCCGGCGTCGGGCACGCGACCTCGGGGCACATCCAGGTCAACGGCCGGATCGGCGCCATGCTCGAGCTGGGTGCCGGCTTCAACCCCGAGCTCACGGGCCGCGAAAACATCTACACCGCGGGGGTGAGCGGGGGTCTCCTGCGCCGGGAAGTCGCCGAGCGCTTCGACGCCATCGTGGCCTTCTCGGAGCTGGAGGAGTTCCTCGAGTATCCCCTGCGCACCTACAGCACCGGGATGCACATGCGCCTGGCCTTCGCCGTCGCCTCCCACATGGAAGCGGACGTGCTGTTGATCGACGAGGTCCTGGCCGTGGGCGACCTCAGCTTCCAGCGCCGTTGCTTCGATCGACTTTTCCACTTCAAGGAGAAAGGCCACACGGGGATGATCGTCTCCCACTCGCCCGACTCGATCCTGCAGCTCTGCGACGATGCGATCTGGCTCGACAAGGGCCGCATCGTGACCATGGGCCCGGCGGAGGAGGTCGTTCCGATGTACGTGGAGGCTGCCGATGCCCCTGAGGAGGAGGACGAGGCGGATCCCGAGGCCGACCTCCCGCCGGTCGCCGGCGAGGGCTGACCGAAGGCGCCCCGCCGACCGTGAGCACTCCCCTACGCGTACTCCAGCTCGCGCCCTACCCCGTGCTGCCCGCCGTCGCGGGCGGCAAGGTCCGCATCGTCCAGCTCGCGCGTGCCCTCTCGCGCCTGGGAGTCGAGGTGACCCTCGTCACCCCCTTTCACTTCACCCAGCGCCGATCCCTCACGCGACGCGAGCCCTTTCACCTACGTCAAGTGCCCTACGCGCCCTTCGGCCTGACCTCCCTGCTCGTCGACCGCCCCTTCCCCTACGGAGCGCTGATTTCCTTCCACCCCGGCTACGGAGCCCTGCTCCCCGTCGATCCGGCGGCATTCGACCTGTGCCAGATCGACCACCCCGCCTTCGTCGACCTCGCCCGGCGCCTGCCCGACTCCCTGCCCCTCGTCTACGGATCCCAGAATGTTGAGTTCGACTACGTCGCAGCCGAGCGCCCCAAAGGTGGCGTGCGAGACCTGGCCGCAGGACGGGTGCGCAGACTCGAAGCGCGTCTGGTCGAGCGCGCCGACCTCGTGCTGGCCTGCACCGAGGGTGACCGGCTGCGCTTCGGCGAGCTGTACGGTATCGATCAGGCGCATGTCCGGGTCACGCCCAACGGCATCAACCTGGCGGCCGTCGCTGCGGCTCTTGCAGCGGCCCGCCCGGCCGCCCTGCGCTTGCCGCGGCGCGCGATCTTCGCGGGCAGCGACGTGGCCCACAACCGGCGCGCCGTGCGCGAGCTCGTCGATCGCATCGCCCCAGCCCTCGTAGGCAAGGTGGAGGTCGTGATCGTCGGCCCCTGCGCGCGGAGTATTGGGAGGCGCGTGCCTCCCAATGTGATCCTCGACCCCTCCGGAGACCTGGCCGACCACGCCCTGCCGGGCGCCGTAGGCCTCAATCCGGTCGTCGCCGGTTCGGGGAGTAACCTCAAGCTGCTTTACACCCTCGCCCACGGTCTGCCTGTCGTCTCCACACCATTCGGAATGCGCGGATTCGCTGACCTGGAACCCTGGATCACCGTCGCCCCCATCGAGGACTTCGCGACCGCCATGCAGGGCGAGCTCGCGCTCCCCGATGGCCTGCGCGAGGCCCTCGCCCCCTACGGCTGGGACACCGTGGGCGCAGGCGTCCTGGCCGCCTACGAGGCGCTGCTGTGAGCAACGCGCCGCGCGCCGTCCTGAGATGGCTGGCCCTGCCCCTGACCCTTCCGTGGCGATTCATTTCCGGCATCCCGCCCTTCACGCGCGAGATGCGCGGCTTCACCCGGCGTGCGCGCTACACGATCGCCACGCGCGGACTTTCGGCGCTCTTCTCCGACATCGTCGGCGAGCTCGGTCGCCGCCTGCGCCACGGGACCCTGGCCGCGCCGCCCTCGCCCCAGGCGGTCGCCCTGGCCGCGGCCACCGCCCTGCCCGACGCACTCCGCTCGGCGCCCGCTCGCCGCCTGCCCCTGGAGTTCACTCCCTGCGAAGAACCACTCGTCTCGGTCATCATCCCCGTCCACGACGAGTTCGAGCGCACCTACGCCTGCCTGGCGTCGATCCTCGAACGCACCTCCGCGGTGCCCTTCGAGGTGCTCGTGGTGGACGACGGATCGCGCGACGAGACTCGCGACATGCAAGCCGTCGTCAGCGGTGTGCGCGTATTGCGCCAGGAGACCAATCTCGGTTTCATTGCGGCCTGCAACCGGGGCGCTGAGGAAGCGCGCGGCGAGTTCCTCGTCTTCCTGAACAACGACACCTATGTCTGTCCCGACTGGCTCACGCCGCTGCTCGCGCCTTTCAGGGGCCGGCCGTCGGGACGGGGCGCGGTCGGACTCGTGGGCGCCAAGCTCGTCTATCCCGACGGACGCCTGCAGGAGTGCGGCGGGATCGTCTTCTCCGACGGCACGGGTTGGAATTACGGGCGCGGCGACGACCCCGCCGATCCGCGCTATGAGTTCGCCTACGACGCCGACTACTGTTCGGGCGCCTGCATCGCCATCCCTCGCGAGCTGTTCTGGCGACTCGGCGGGTTCGACGCGCGCTACGCGCCCATGTACTACGAAGACGTGGACCTGGCCTTCGCCGTGCGCGCAGCGGGCCTGCGCGTCGTCTGCCAGCCGGCCTGCGTCATCGTTCACTCCGAGGGGGGCACGGCGGGAGTCGACACCGGCGCAGGCCCGAAGCGCTACCAGATCGTCAATCGCGAGGCCTTCGTCGAGCGTTGGGGCGAGGCCCTCACCCGACAACCGGGCCCAAGGACCAATCCGGACGTCGCCCGCTACCGGGGCACGAAGGCCCACGTGCTGGTGATCGACGCCATCACCCCGCGCATCGACCACGACGCCGGCTCGGTTCGCATGATCCACATCCTGCGCATCCTGCGCGAGATCGGCCTGCGCGTGACCTTCCTGGCCCTGAACCGACGCATGGAAGGCGAGCACACGCGCGCCCTGCAGGCCGCGGGCATCGAGGTCCTCTACGAGCCCACCCTGAACTCCATCGAGGACCACCTGCGGCGGGCGGGCCGGCGCTACGAGCTGGTGATCATGAGCCGCGTCGAGGTGGTCGCCGAGGTGCTGGAGGCGGTCCGGCGCTGCTGCCCCCAGGCCCGGCGCGTGTTCGACACCGTCGATCTGCACTTCCTGCGCGAGGCCCGCCGGGCCGAGGTGACCGGAGCTCTCGACGCCGACGAGGTCGGCCAGCTCGAGGCCCGCGAGCTGGCCCTGGCCCGGGCCTGCCACCTGACCCTGGTCGTGAGCCCGACCGAGCGGGAACTGCTCGCCCGTCTGGCCCCGGACCTCGCCGTCGAGGTCCTGTCCCTGATCGACTCGCGTGAACCGACCGACACGCCCTTTGAGGAGCGCTCGGGTGTGCTGTTCGTCGGCAACTTCCAGCACCCTCCCAACCGGGACGCCATGAAGTTCTACCTGCGAGAGGTCCACCCGCTCGTGCACGAGCGCTTGAACGCAGCGGAGTTGACGATCATCGGCGCCGATGCGCCGCGTTCTCTGCGGCGTCTGGCGACCGACGGCGCGCGCTTCGTCGGGCAGGTTGAGGACCTGGCCCCCTACTTCTCCGCGGCGCGCCTGTCGATCGCCCCGATCCGCTACGGGGCGGGGATCAAGGGCAAGATCCAGACCAGCCTGGCCCTCGGCGTGCCGGTCGTCACGACCTCGGCGGGTGCCGAGGGAATGCCCATCTCCGACGGCCGGGGAGCCCTGATCGCCGATGGCCCGCACGCCTTCGCCGAGGCGGTCGTGCGCTTGCACTCCGAGGCTGAACTCTGGCGCTCCCTGGCCGACGCCGGACGCCTGGCGACCGTGGAGCACTACTCCCCAGGACGCGCGGAGGACATCCTGAGCCGCATCGTGAACGCCGATCGCTAAGCCCCTCAGCCCGTGATGGACCGTCCTCAGCGCCTCCCCTACGCCGGGGAAGCGCACCAACCCGAAGCCTCGAACGCTTGACGAGGCCTGCGCAAGGGCGCAATCTTCGAACACGCAGGGAGCGGGCCCACCGGCCGCCTCCGGCGTGTGCCGATGACCTGGCCCACCCTCCAAGGCGACGCCTTGCCGCGCTCGTTTCAAATCGCGCGCGCTGCTGACGACCTGCTCTTCACGCCCGAGGGCGAGGCTTACATCGATCTTTTGAGCGGCGGCGGCACGGTCCTCATGGGGCACGCCCGGCCCGCGATCGTGCGCCGCGTCCAGGAGCAGCTCGAACTGCTCTGGAACACCGGCGCGGTCCCGATCGGGTTGCGTGCTCAAGCCGCGGAAGCCGTGCAGGGCCTGCTGCCCGCACACCTGCGGCTGGCCGTGCTCTATTCGACGGGCATGGAGGCGGCTGAGTTTGCCCTGCGCATGGCCCGCCACCTCACCGGGCGGCGGGACGCCGTGGGCTTCGACCACTCCATGCACGGCAAGTCCCAGGCCACCGCCGCCCTGGGCTGGCCCAACGCTCTGGCGACCCTGAGCGACTTCCACCGCCTGCCCTATCTGCCGGAGGCCGACGAGCAGGGCGTGCTGGAGCGTCTGCGGACGACCCTGGAAGCGCGGGAGGTCGCCGCCGTGTTCCTCGAGCCGCTGCTTGGGTCCCACGGCGGCCATGTGCCCACGCGCGCCTTCGGAGAGGCGCTCAGCGAGCTGTGCACCGCCCACGGCACCCTGCTCGTCGTGGACGAGGTCCTGACGGGCTTCCATCGCTGCGGTCCGCCTTTTCTGCACCCCGACCTGGGACTCGCGCCTGATCTGCTGCTGGTGGGCAAGGCCATGGGCAACGGCTTTCCCGTCGCGGGGGTCGTGGCCGATCTCCGTCACGAACTCCCGCCCGCGGCCCTGCCCGGCAGCACCTTCGCCGGGAACCCGCTCGCCGCCGCGGCGGTGGTGGCGACCCTGGCGGAGATGGAGACCTGCGACCTGCCCGCCATGGTGGCGAGCATCGAGGCGACCGTCCAAGGCGACCTGGCGGACCTGGGCGGGGTGGGGGTCACCCTGCGCGGCCGAGGCGCCCTGTGGATCCTCGAGTTGCCCGACGCCCAGCGCGTTGAGCGCATCATGGCGCGGCTCCTGCGCGGACGGGTGATCGCCTCACCGACGGCGCGCTTCCTGCGCCTGATGCCCCCGGCGACCATCACGGCGGAGCATCTGCACGAGGCCTGCGCTGTCGTGCGCGAGGCCTGCCTCGCGACGGCCAGGGCGACCTGAGGGCGCAGCACCCCATGCCGCTCGGTCCCCTACGCCAGCTCTTCGCCTACCAGCGAGGCAAGCGTCTGTTGCGACTCGAAGCCTGGAGCAAGGCCGTCGCCTCCCTGGGCCATGCCGCCGCCCTCGCTCCCGGCCACGCCCCATCCCTGACCCTCCTGGCCCGGGCCCATGCGCGCCTGGGACAGCTACCAGAGGCCGAGCGAGCGGCCCGCGACGCCCTCGCGGCGGCCCCGGCGAGAGCGGCGAGCCATGCGGATCTGGCGCACATCCTGCTCGCACGGGAACATGCCGAGGAAGCCCTGGCGACCGCGCAGCGAGCCGTCGAGCTGGACCCAGCCCTAGCTGGGGGACATGAGTGCGTCGGGCGCGCCCTGCTGGCCCTCGATCGGCCGGCACAGGCGGTCGAGGCCCTGAGCCGCGCCCTGGAAGAGGAAGCGGACAC
Source organism: Planctomycetota bacterium (assembly GCA_036010965.1). GTDB lineage: Bacteria > Planctomycetota > UBA1135 > UBA1135. The sequence goes on from DASCMO010000202.1 coordinate 16,339, forward strand.
CGGCGCCCTGGCCATGGACGACGACTCCACCCCCGCCACCAGGCGCGCGCTCCTGGCCACGGCCCAGGGGCGTCTCGCGGCGAGCGCCGAGACCGCGGCTACTCTTGAAGATGCCGCTGCACGCGCTCCCTGCGATCCGACGGCCCAGCTGCTCTGGGGAGTGGAAGCGTGGAAGCTCGAGCGCTGGGAGGCGGCCGAGGCTGCCCTGGCGCGCGGGGCAGCCCTGACGCCCGAGGATCCCTGCTTCGACTTCCTGCGCGTGGAACCTCTCCTGCGCCTGTCGCGAGCCGAGGAGGCGACGGCCGCCCAGGGGCGCGTGGTGGAGCGCGGCGGTGCCCTGCCGGTCCTGCCTGAGGCACCAGCGGTCGCCCGGCTCGAGCAGCGGCGGCGAACGCCCTGGCAAGCCGGAGAGTGGGGATCGCGAGCAGCACACTGCGCCCGAGCGCTGGCCGCCCTCATGCCCGCCCCGGCTCGCTCCGACGCGCCCTCGGGTCCCCTACTCTTCGTCCTCGACGAGGACTACGGCGAGCTGACCACGGTCATGATGCTGCTGATAGGCCAGGAGCTCTCCGAGCAGGTCGTGCTCGCCATGCCCCCTCGCCTCGCCGCCCAGAACGCCGGTGCCCTGGGCGGTCGCACGCGCGTCTTCGCGGACCGCGCGCAGCTGGAGCGGATCATCGAAGAGCTGGCGCCTGGCTTCGTGCTGCTCTGCTCGGCCCACCTCTTCGGGGTCCATGGCCTGCTCTGCGGCGACGATCTCGAGCGCCTTGTCGCGGACCTCGCGCTCCGTGGCTGCCCCTGGGCCACAACCGATCCGTTCCTCGGCCTCCTGGGGGAGCGAGAGGTCGGCGCGCTGCTGTCGATAGACCTCCCACCCGGCTCACCTCCGGAACTGCGCGAGCGGCGGCGAGCCGATGAGGCGCTCCTGGCCGGGCACTTCAGGCGCTCCGCCCGACTCTGTCGCGGAGTCGCCCACCTCTATCCGGCCCCCGATCCCCGCGAGCGGTCGCCGGCCGACGGCCCGCCACACTGGTCGTTCTTCAACCCCGCATTGATCCTCGACCTCCCCGCCACCTCCGCCGATGATCCGGTCGGCGACGGCGAGCACCCCTTCTGGCTCTTCGTCCTCTCCAGCACCGACCTCGACACCCAGACGCTCTTCGAGGGACCGCGCTTCGTCGACCTGGTGGCAGGTCGCATGCTGGATGCCCTCGCCGCAGGCCGGCGGGCTCTACTGGTGGGTCCGGACGAGTTGCTCGACGAGGTGGCGAAGCGCTCTCCCGCTCGCGAGGGCCTCGAGTTCCTGCCGTTCTGTTCCTTCGAAAACCTGGCCGCCCTGGTCCTGGCCGCAGAGTGCGCGTTCTACTGGAACGCGGTCTCGCATTCGATTCTCTTGAGACTCCTGAACGGCGCGCCCGTCGTCCTCTTCGACCGCGGGCACCTGCTGCGAAACATCCCGGACCTCGGCGAGCGCATCTCAAGCCGCACGTACCAGGGCATCGAGCCGCCCCACGCGGACCACCGTGATCCGCTCCTGCTCCAGGCCGTGTCGGCCTGGAGCGCCGATGCGCGTGCCGAGGCGGACCGCCGCCTGCAAGGGTTCCGCGCGGCTCCCTCTCCTCAGGAGCTTCTGAACCACCTGCTCACGCAGTCATGACAAACGGCGCGGCGAGGCTGAATCCACCGCGCCAGCCCCAAGATACCGGCGAGGAGCGCTTTAGCCGGAGATCTGCTTCAGCAGCATGCTGGCAGTGTCGGCGTTGTAGGTCTTGCCATTCACGAGCTCACCGAGCTGCTCCTTGGCGGTCTCCACGTCTCCGGTCCTCACGCAGGAGAGAGCCAGATACCAACGTGCCTCGATCACCAGACTGTCGCTGGTCCCTTCGATGACCTGGCGGAAGGCGGCTGCCGCCGGCTCGGCGGCACCAGCGGCGAGGTGCGCCTGGCCCAGAAAGAACTGCACCAGCTCGACGGGCATTTCCCCGCCAGCCTCGAGCACCTCCTGAAAGGCGGTGGCCGCGCCCTCGTAGTCGCCGGAGTGATACTTCTCGGCCGCTCCACCCCAGGCAGTCAGCGCGATCTCGCCCTCTACGAGTTCGGCGGGCATGGCGTAGGCCTGGTAGTAGCCGGGATAGGGATCTGCGTGCATCGGGGGTGTTCCTTCGTTGCTCTTTGGGGCCTCGTGGGGCCGGTCATCGACCTGTTGGTTCGAATTCTGGGTGCCGCCGGACTCGGCGGCCTCCTGCTCCTGCTGGCCGCGCCACCACAGGCCTCCCAGGAGGACGACCAGTCCGATGACGATCAGGGTCTTGGGGCTGAACAACCTACGCTGTTCAGGCTCTGCATGAGAACTCTCCATCGCGTCCTTCCAGCCTTTTTTTGAATCCGCTGTCATCCCGTTGCTTCACTCGTTCTGGATCGCCTCTTCGACAGGCGGGTCATTGCAAGGACACCCAGAATAACAACCTGGGAGGTTCCACTGGTAGGCCTACAAGCGCTCATGGACGATCTCTCCCACCCGCAGGGCGTTGGCTGCGATCGTCAGGCTGGGGTTGATTCCGCCGCTGGAGGGAAAGAAAGACGAGTCGACGAGGTACAGGTTGTCGAGATCGTGGGCCCGATTGGAGCCATCCAACACGCTGCTGGCCGGGTCGTCACCGAAACGGCAGGTGCCGCACACATGGCCGTAGTTGATGTTGTCCCTCCCTCCGGTCACCACCCGTAGAGAATGGCGCCGTCCCACCCGGCGCTTGACGAGCTTCAGCATGCGCTTGCTGCGCCGGGCGAGTTCCGCGGGGTAGGTGTAGGAGAAGCGCCGACCGTCCGGCGCCGAGGGATCCAGGAGGACCCGATTCTCCGCATAGGGCAGGTCCTCGACGATCGTGCTCAGCAGGGATGCCCGGCGCGAGAGGTATTCTCCGATGCGCGCAACGAGCTCCAACCTCGGCTCCACCAACCCGCACCACCAGCGCCGGTCCTTCTGCAGGGCGTAGCGCAGGTACTCGCGGATGAAAGGCGCGATCAACGGCAGCCCTACAGACTGCAGGGTGCCCAGCTTCTCTCCCTCGTGGACGTAGAAATCATTGACCGCGAGGGACTTCCGTGGGCCGGCTTCCGATCGCAGCTCGCGCTGATCGATCGTCATGAAGTCGCTGCTGTGCAGCATCAGGTTTCGCCCCACTTGACCGGAGGAGTTGGCGAGCCCGTCGGGCCAATCGGACGAGCGCGAGCGAAGCAGCAGCACCGGTGAGGCCAGGGACCCCGCGCCCAGAAGGAACACCTTGGCCGAGATCGAATACTCGACGCCCTTGCGCGAGACGCGCACCGAATTCACCCGCGAGCGGCCCGCTTCGAACCGCAACACCTCGCACTCGGGGAGGATCGAGGCCCCGTGCGCCACGAGGGCGGGGGCCAGGGAGTTGCGGCCCGCGTCGCTCTTGCAATTTCGCTGGCAGAGGTCCAGACACTCGTCGCAGGTGTCGAGTTTGTGGTACCCGACATGTGACCGGTAGGGATGCAAGCCCGCCTCGACGAAGGTGTCGTGCAGGTGCTGGTCTCGATCGCTGAGAGGCGGCGGCTTGCGCAGGACGGCGAGGGCGTCGGCGTTGAGAGGATCCTGGGTACCGGAGACGTCCATATGGGCCTCGGCCCGCCGATAAAAGGGCGCGAGGTCGTCGTAGGAGATCGGCCAGCGCTCGACGACGCTGGCGTCAGGGACGTCGGGAAAGTGCTCCCGCGGATGGAAATCCGAGGGCGCGAAGCGCTCGAGCTGACCGCCGTAGATGATGGTCGAACCACCGGAGCCACAGCCAAGGGGCGCGTAGAACTCGACATCTCCAAAGCTGGTCCAGCCGCGAACCGGCAGGGGCCAGCGCCCCATGATCAGGCGTGCCTCCGCCTCCCACGCCTCCTCCCCCTCGCCGACATCAGGCGTGACCTGGCGCTTCAGGGGGTCGCCGTGCAGAAACTTCCCCTTTTCGATGAAGAGCACCCGACGGCCCCTGCGCGCCAGCTCGTAGCCGGCCGTGCTGCCCCCCATTCCGGTGCCCAGGACGACGACGTCCCACTCCTCGCGCTCGGGGGCGGCGGGGATGTGCTCCTCCACTTTGACGGTAGGTCTCGACTCGGCGCTCATCGCTCCACAGAACTCTACCGCGAAGCGAAGGCCAAGGCTCCCCTTCGGCGGGGCCTCTTCGCCCTCAACGGATGAGCTCGACCCAGGTCTGCTCGCTCGGGCGCACCTCCACAGCAACGCCCGCGCCCTCGCCCGCATCGTCAGCCAGGGACACGATCCAGCTTCCCGGTCGTAACTCGCGCAGCTCCACCACCCCCCCGCCCGCGAACCCCACCCGGGTTTCGACCGGCGGCCCAACGCTGCGTGCCCAGACCTTCAGGAACGGGTGGGTTGGGCCCTTGACCGTGGCGACGATCGCCCCCCCGGGCACGAGGGCCAGACGCTGCTCCCCGCGCACCTCGCCTGACGAGAGTGTCATGGGATCCGTGCGAAGATCGACGAACCCCTCGGCGTCGACCTCGAGCACGATCGCGACGCCGGCGGGGATGCCGTCCAGGCGGAAGCTCCCGTCGCGACGCACGGCCTGTCCCGCGCGTCGCCCCTCGCGGAAGAGGTCCATCGCCGCTCGCCGTCCGGCCGCGAGGTCTGCCGATTCGGGAGGACCGCTGGAGACGCGCAGGGCGCGCACGACGGCCCCCCTCACAGGCAGACCCTCAAGATCGACGATGCGCCCCTCGATGGCCGCCAGGGGCAGCTCGATCTCGACCTCGTTCAGGCCGGGGCGAATCTCGATCCCAGTCAATACCGGTGGGGCGCCCGGCGAGCCGATGACGCGCAAGCGGTGCGCCCCTACGGGAAGGTCCTCGAAGTGGAAGCGGCCGTCGGCATCGCTTCGGGTGCGCGGGAGCGCGACGCTCAACAAGCCTGTCATGGCCCGCGGGACCTGGGCCAGGCGCTCCTCCCCATCGGAGCCGTGCTCGCCGAGCAGGAAGGTGATCGAGGCACCGGTGGCGGGCACATCCCGCGCCAGGACACGCCCCTCCAGAGTCGTCAGGGTGGGCACGCGCAGGATCAGGGTCTCCTCGCCCCCCGCGCGCACGAGCACGCTGCTCCATTCCGCCTCGTCCGCTTCGGTCCACGGGCCTTCCTGGACCGAGAGTACGTCCGAGCGCCCATGGACCGCCCGAAACCGGTGCAGCCCCGGGGACAGGTCCTCGAACACCACCGGCGCCGAACCCTCGCCCCGCAGGCTCTTCCTCACGCCGTCGGGAGTGCGGTGGTGGACCGTGGCGCGCTCCACCTTGCGATCCTCCTCGTCCAGCACCTTGATGGCGACTCGCCCACCGCGGAGCAGGCGCACGAGCTGTTCGGACGCATCCCCAACTCCCGGCGCCGACAGACCCTCCACGGTTTCGGCTGCAAAACCGCTCCGGCTGACCTCCAGCACCCAGGGGCCACCGAAGGGCAATGTCAGTTCGCAGCGCCCCTCACGGTCGCTCTCGCCTTCCACCGCCCGCGTCGGCGAGCCGTCCGTCCCGAGCTCGAAGGCGCCCTGCTCCCCGCCCGGCCGGACCGTCATCACGGCTCCTTCCAGGGGCTCGTCCGTCCGTTGATCGAGCACCAGCACGCGCAGCCGCGGGGCTCGCTGCAGAGTGATCACCCCCAGCTCGATCCGACCGCCGGCGGGCACCGAGAGAGCGTGGCGTTCCCAGGGCAGGTGATCGGCGGCGCTCACCATGAGTTCGAGCGATCCCGGCGAGGGCGTGGGTCGCAGGCCGTCCAGCTCCACCCTTCCGGAAGGGAAGGTCCGTTCGCGCGCCCCGCGAGCCGACTCGCCGCCGAGGTCGCTCCAGGAGTAGCGAACCCGCACATCTCGCAGGAGCGCGCCGGGCTCCTCGCTCCGGGCCAGGAGAGCGACCACCGCCCCCACGTCCCACTTGAGTTCGACCGCTCGCCCACCAGCCACGGCCCTGACCGCCGCGCTGCACGCCTCACGCTGCACTCCGTTCTCACGGAGAGCGATCACCCGGACCTCGTAGGCAGCCCCCGGTTCCAAACCCTCGATCTTGAACGCGCCCCCAGGCGCGATCAGCGCCGTGCGCCCACGCCCAAGCCCAGCGGCCTCGATCAGCTCGCCGAGAGTCTGGGGAGATGAGTCCCGCGCCCGCGTCGGCTCCGCTCGCACGACGACCCCCGGCTGGTCCCCGGGCCATCCCCGCACGCGACCCTCGATGGAGGCAGCCGGGGACAGGCGCAAGACCAGTTCCGTGATCGTCGCTCCCGCGGTCGGGGCGACGCCTTCGAAGCGCAGATCGGGATGGGTTCCGTGGGCCACCCGCAACTCGAAAGGGCCGACCTCCTCGTGCGCCAGTTCGAAGCGCCCATCGGCGTCCGTTCGCGCGACACCAGCGCCCTCGGCCCCGAACGCCCCCACAACGAAGCGTAGCTCCTCCAGGGTGTCCTCGCGGCCCACGGAATCGCGCCAGACGCACGCTCCTTCGACCGGATCTCCCCTGGCATCCAGGACGACGCCGCCGAGCACGACACCGCGCTCGAGGACCAGGTCCGGGAGCCACTGCTCGCCTTCGTCGTCGTCCTCCGCCAGGATCAGGGTGCGTTGCAGGACCACGTGCCCGCGGGCACGGACGTGGGCGAGGAGCTCGCCGGTCATCCACTCCGAGCGCGAAATGCGAAAGGTCCCGTCATCGCCGGCCTCGCAGGCAGCGGCGGTCTCCGGGTTCGGCTGCCCGTCGATCTCCACGGTCGAGAGGCGCACCTCCGCCCCGGACAAGGCGAGACCATCGCCATCGACCACGCGACCGAGCAGATCCACTGCCGAGAAAACGCGCAGATCGAGCCCCGTCACGGATGGTCCGGAGACCGTAGGCGCGACCTCCCCGCCCAGGGCCGTACGCTCTTGCGCGGCACGGGCCTGCGCGGACGGGCGGCTCCCAGCGAACCCGGGGACGCTCGGTTCACCGACACCCGCGAGCGGTGTGCCAGAGGGACCGAGCGATTCTCCGCTGTCGTTCCCGCCCCCCCCGGAGAAGGCGGCTACCAGCGCCGCGGCCGCGGCCACGAGCGCCCAGGGCAGGAGGCGCACGAGGCTGTTTCTCTTGGAGCGTGCCTTCACGGTGGAAGTGAGGCGAGCGAAAGCCCACCCCATCGTTCATTCTGGAGCCCAGGCCCGATGCCGTCCAGCACCCCAGCCGCCCAGGGCGATCCCGGAGCCGCCCGCGGGCCTTGATCCAGGGTTGGCGCGCCCTTCCTTTCAGCTCCTCTGGGGTCGGCCACCTCGCAGACATTCCGGCGCTGCCATCCAGGAGCCCGACGGAGGCCGAATGCCACCCACCGGCCGCTTGCCCTTTCGGGAGCCAGCCCTGGCACCGGGTACGGGCACAAGACTGGGGTATGATGAAGAAGATCTCCGCCCACGGACCCTGCGCGCGGAGCTCCTCTTCTTCGGCCACCAACGGACTTTCCTTCGATGCTCACCCCCCAGCGGATCGCCGAGCTGAACAAGTTTCGCGGGCCGCTCGCCGACAAATCGATCTGTCCTGCGCCGGACATCAACCTGCACTTCTCCCAGCTGGGGGTCGTGACCGCCTGCTGCTTCAACCGGCAGCATGTGCTGGGGACCTACCCCGCGCAGTCGGTGGACGACATCTGGACCGGGAAGCCCGCACGTGAATTGCGTGACGCCCTGCTGCGCTACGACATGAGCAAGGGCTGCGAGAAGTGCGAGCAGCAGATCGAGGCGCGCGACTTCGGCGGATCGCACGCGGTGTTCTACAGCAACTACGCCATGTTCACGGGGCAGAAGCGCAAGCAGATGGGCATCGAGGTCCCGGGCGGCGCCGACGCCGGGCCGATGCCGATGCGCATGGAGTTCAACATCCACAACGCCTGCAACCTGCAGTGCGCGATGTGCCACGGCCTCGCCTCCTCGTCGATCCGAACGGTCCGCGAAGCGCTCGTGGCCCTGCCCTGTCCCTACGACGATGCCTTCGTGGATCAGCTCGAACCGTACCTGCCCTACGTCGTCGAGACGGATTTCATGGGTGGCGAGCCCTTCCTGATCCCAGTCTACGTGAAGATCTGGGAGCGCATCGCGCGCGTGAACCCAGGCCTGCAGGCCTGCATCCTGACCAATGGAACGCTCCTCGACGACCGCATCAAGGGTGTGCTCGAGGGTTTCAATTCCTGGATCCATGTCTCGATCGACTCGATCTTCAAGGAGACCTACGAGTCCATCCGAATCGGCGCATCCCACGAGCAAGTGATGGCTCACTGCCGCTACTTCATCGACCTCATGGCCAAGCGCGGCAAGTCGGTGGTCTTCCGCCTCTGCCCCATGCGAATCAACTGGCGGGAGATCCCGCGCACCGTCGAGTACTGCAACGGCGAGGGGGTGATGCTGATGTTCAATCAGGTGGACTCGCCCCTTTCCCTTTCTCTGCACACCCTGCCAACCTCGGAGCTGCGCGAGGTGGTGGACGAGTTGCGGCGCTTCGATCCGCCCAACGAGCCGGACGTCGTCCTGCAGCACAACCGCCAGCACTACCTGGAGTTGATCGGCCGCCTGGAGGGCTTCCTTAACGAGGCCAACCGGATCAACGGCCTGCGCGCACGCCTGGCGGTGGCCGACGCTGTCGTGGACAGCTATACGCGTGGCAAACGCTCGGCGACGGCCCAACTGGAAGAGAACGCCAACCGCCTCGCCCAGGCGGCCAAGCGCGCGCTGATCACGCGCTTGAACGTCGATCAAGCGTGCGAGACGGAAGGTCCCCTGCCCGAGGACCTCTCCGAGGCTGCCGCAAGACGCCTGGAAGAGCTGAAATCCCTGCAGGAGACGACCGAGAGCGAGGCGCTGCTCGCCACCTACCTGAAAGAACTCGTGCGCACCTACTCGGGCGTCTGGGGCGTCCTGGAGGTCCACGACGCCGCTGTCTACGAAAGGATCGACGCCATCGCGGCCCAAATCGGTCCCCTGGCTGACAGCCGCGGGATCGTCGCAGGCGTCCTCGATCGCCCTCCCGGACAGGTCTACCGCGACCTCTCGACGCGCTCAGCCGGCGAACTGAGCGCCGCCTTCCGCGCCGCCCAGTAGAGCTGGGGCCGCGGCCCACTTGCTGTGCAGGCGCTCGCGGTCGGCGGCGGAGAGCGGACCCTCGTGAGGCGCCGGCCCGATGAAGGCCAGGTCTCCAATGTAGCCGCAGCGGAAGCCGCGCTGCCTGGCCCGCAGGCAGAGGTCGATGGCCGCGCCGCGCTGCCCCTCGAAGCCGTCATCCAGCCCGCCGACGGCCGCGAGGACCTCGCGCCGTACCAGCAACAGGCGCTCGTGGAGCCAGGGAGCGCGCCGCTCGCGGCTCTCGGCGTGTGCAGGATCGGTGGCCATCACGGGCCAGCGCTCGGAGTCGAAGCCTGGAGCGCCGCAGGTCACCGCGCCGTCGGCCGTCATGATCCTCGGCGCCGCCAGATCCAGCTCCTCCTGGACCAGAGCGTCCAGCAGGGCCGTCCAGTCCGCCGCTCCGTCCAGACCAAGCATCCCATCCACGAAGCAGACAAGGGGACGCCGCATAGCCTGGCAGCCCTTCGCCATGGCCTCCGCCCCCCCGTCGACGACCGTCAGAGCGTCGTCCTTGACCCCCGCCCGCGCCAGGGCCGCGGCTGCTCCGCCGTCGCCCATGACGACGAAGTCCACGGCATCGGGGCTGGGAACCGGGCGCTCCAGGCGCTCGTATTCGAAGGGCGGGTGCTCACCCGTGCGCCGCAGTGGCAGACCGATGCGCTCGATCGTGCGGTCCGCCAACCTGCGCCACATCTCGAAAGCCGCCTGATCGGTCAGCACCAGGCTCGCGCGCTCGTCGTGCACGCGATAGTAGTAGAGCATCTCGTCGATCAGTTCGACCGTACCGACCTCCTCAAGCTTGAGGTACAGGTCGCAGTCCTCGCCGGCATAGGAGAAGTCCTCGAACCCCTCCCAGCCAGCCGTCCTATCGTAGGCCGCGCGGCTGATCAGGGTGGGCTGGGAGTGGTTGTGAACGTCCGTCACCATGCCGTCCTGGTAGTGCCGGGCCTCGAATGGAAACCACGGTCGCTCTGAGAGGATGCGGCCCTCCTCGTCGACGATCTCGCGCCGAGCGCGGATGACCGAGGCCCAGGGGCGCGCGGCGGCGGCTGCCGCGAACCGTTCGATGGCGTGAAAGGGCAGGCTGTCGTCGTCATCAAGGGGCAGGATGTAGTCCCCGTGGGAGTGCTCGCTCAGGAAGCGCCGCGCGCGGGCAATGCCGAGGTTGGGTCCAAAGTGCACGGTGACCGAGGGCAGCTCTCGGCGCTCCAACTCCTCGAGGATCTCCCGCGAGCGAGCGTCCCCACCATCCCACAAGAGCGACAGATGCCAGTCGGGAGAGCTCTGATGCAGGACAGACTCGATGCAGCGCTCCAGGCGCAGACCCTTGAAGACGGGTGTCTCGACAGAGATCAGCATGGGCGCTCCTTCGCTTCATCCGGGTCGTTCGCCCCCGACAAGAGGTCAACCATACGCGCCGGCGAGGGTGCCCGCGCGAAGCGCCGCTGCATGCGCTCAGCCTCCGCTCGGAAGCTCTCCGTACCCGCCTCGACCGACTCGAGGCTCAGCGCGGCCCGTTGATCGGTGAAGGGCGTCTCCCAACCCTGGTAGTACCACTTCACGACCCGCTCGTGGACAGCATTGACGTTGCGAATCAGGTGCCCCTTGTCGAAGACGACATTCGGTAGACCATTGAAGAGACGGATCAGGATCGAGTGCGACAACACGTTCCAGTAAAAGGCGTGCTCGGCGCTCAGAGAGAGCGCCACTAACTGGCGGAACGGACAGTAGTACAAGAGGTCCACGCCCTCCGCGGTCGGCAGGCGGTCGGCCAGGGCGTCGATCAGCTCGTGGGGCCCGATCAGGATCGGGTGTCGGTCGGCGGCCAGGACATCCACGATCCGATCAGCCACGAGGTCGATGAACTCGAGGCCCTCAACGAGCACCTGCGCCTCGTAGTCGGCCTGGGAGATGATGAACAACCAGTGCGGCTTCCGCTCTCCACTCCCCGCTCCGTCGCCGTTCGTAGGCCGGAGCAGACACGGGTTGAAGAAGGAGACATTGCGATCGTCCGTCACGACCGCCTCCTCCTGCGTCAGATCGCAGAAGGCGGGGTAGAGGTGACGGGCGTCGCGCAGGATCTCCTCGCAGCGAGCAAGGTGGACGCGCAACCGCTCCTCCTGGCTCTCCTTGACCGCCTCGTAGTCGTAGAGGTCGACCGTGGCGTCCGAGATATCGAAGATGACCAGGGAGCGCACGTCACCCTGGGAGAGGACGCCGAGGAAGGGGTCGCTGGTCACGATCCGGCAACCGCTGCGGCCCAGCTGCTGCACGAGCTGCTCCAATTCCTCAAGGGTCAGCAGCTCGTGGATCGTCATCAGGTAGGCGGAACAGAGGAAGACGACGTCGGGGCGCTCGCGCTCCACGGCAGCGAGGATGTCCTCCAGGCTTTCGTAGCGGCGTGTTCGCCCCGGCAGGGCGTTCGCGTTGTTCGCGAACAGGCGCTCGGGCAGCAGCAGGGTGGCGTGCGAGACCAGCTCCTGTCCCAGGAGCAGGTACATCAGGGTCGTCAGCTCACCGTAGTCGTTGTCCAGAACGAACAGCAGTCGCGCCGGGCTGACGACGGGCTGCGCGTCGACCGGGGGCGAGCCGTCGGCGCCGCACACCAAGCTCTCCAGCCAGCGTTCGAGGCGCAACGGCTCCAGGCCCAGATTGCTCGCCGACCAGAAGTCCTCGCGGCGCCGGGCCAGGGCCTCACGGACGGCGCCGGGCGGATGGACGGCAGTGGGCGCCCGGCCCGCGCCCTCGCCCCGGCGCCGAACGCGCGCCGCACGCAACAGAGGGGTCGCGTCGGCGTCGTTGGGGGCGAGTTCGAGGGTCGCGTGACAGGCGATCTCGACCTCTCCCCAGTTTCCCAGGTGAAAGGCCGCCTCCGCCAGGTGGCGGTGGGCGTCGAGGGCGCGCGGATCCAAGCTGGCGGCCCGCCGACAGGCCGCGGCCGCTTCCTCCCAGAGCTCACGACGCGAGAGGAGGATGCCCAGGCGCAGATGGAGGCCGGCGTGTTCGGTGCAACACTCGGTGGCGCGCCGGTAGACGACGAGGGCCTCGTCCCAGCGCTCCAGTTTCATGAGCGCGACCCCCAGCTGTTCGTGGGCGGCCGGCCCGGAGGGATAGCTGGCGATGACCTCGTGGCAGGCACCCAGTGCCTCCTCCCAGCGCCCCTCGGCCATCAACTTCTCCTCCGGCCCGCCGCTCGGCGCGCCCGCGAAGCGCTCGAGAGCCGCGGCCTCAGAGGCCGCTGCGCTGGGCACGGGGACCTGCGCGCCGCTGGGCCCCTGCCAGCGATCGAGTTGACCGCGGGCGAGAGCGAGTTGCTCACGAGAGGTACTGTCGTCGGGATCGAGTTCGACGGCCCGCTCCCAGGCCGCGCGCGCCTGCTCCCAGCGTCCGACCTGGGAGTAGGCGATCCCAAGGCGCTGGTGAGACTCGTGCCGGTCGGGCGCGCACGCGACGGCCTGCTCGTAGGCGGCCGCTGCCTCCTCCCAGCGTCGCAGGCTCAGGAGCGCCAGGCCGGCGCTCTCTTGCGGTTCGGCCAGATCCGGCCGGCGCCCAGCCGCCTCGCGCGCCAGCGCGAGGGCCTCGTCGAAGCGCCCGAGCTTGATCAGCGCGATCGCCCGATTGTTCGCGGCCCACACGTCATGGGGATCCAGCTCACTCGCCCGGCGCAGGCGCTCCTCGGCCGCCTCCCAGCGCCCGCCCTTCAGGTGGGCCGTTCCCACGGCGCGCGTCCAGCGCTGCTGGAGGCCCTGCAAGGTGAAGCGTCCAAGACCGTACGAGCCCGCGGCCACGGGCACCCCAGGCGCGGAGTCCCTCGCGCGCCCCTCGTCAACCGCCGGCTGAGCGCTCCAGGCGGCCTGCAGGCGATCGAGCTGACTGCGGGCGAGGTCGAGCTGCTCGCGCGAGGTGCTGTCGGCGGGATCGAGCTCGACGGCCCGCTCCCACGCCACGCCCGCCTCCTGCCAGCGTCCGAGCTGGGAAAGCGCGATCCCGAGGCGCTGATGGGACTCGGAGCGCTCAGGTGCGTACTCGAGAGCCTGCCGGTAAGCATCGGCGGCCTCCTCCCAACGGCGCAAGCTCAGGCAGGCCAGGCCGACACTCTCATGCGGCTCGGATAGATCCGGATGGCGCCTGGCCGCCGCCTGGGCCACATCGAGAGCCTCGGCGAAACGACCGAGCTTGATCAGCGCAATCGCCCGGTTATTGGCAGCCCAGACGTCGTCCGGGTCCAGCTCGTTCACCTGGCCCAGCAACTCCTCGGCAGCCGCCCAGCGCCCGGCCTGGAGGTGGGTCGTCCCCGCGGCACGGAGCCGGCGCAATCGAAGGCGTCTCAGGATCATGAAGTCGGGGGGCTGGGAAGCGCGTCGAGTTCGAAGCGGTAGAAACGCCAGCGCTCGCCGAACTGCTCGAGAAAGCTCAGGTTGTAGCAACGCAGGAAGACGAACAAGGGCAGCAAGATCACCGTGCCCACATAGGGGATGACCGTCATGCAACAGGTGGCGCAGGTCAGGCAGACCGCACAGACGCCAACCACGAGACTCAGGCCGATGCGCATCAGCAGATAGAGGAAGATCGTCCCGGCGCGATCGGCGAAGAGTTCCCCGCGCACCATCGCCCACCCGTCTCCGACGCTGCCGCCGTGCAGGTAGAGGGCGGGCACGATGAAGTTATTGAGGACCCAGCCGATGAGGCCGCCTACCAGGCCCGTGGCAACCAGGAGGCTCACGCCGAACACGATCCCCGAGAGGGCCGAGGCCTCGAAGCGACCCGCGGCAATGTCGGCCCAGGCCAGGTAGAGGCCGAACCCCACGGCCACTCCCGAGGCCACGAGGCACGCCAGGGTCAGGATCAACTCGAAGACGAACACGCGGTTGGCTACCTCCCGGAAAACCCTCCAGGGCTCCTTGACGGCCCCGCGGTCGTGAACGATGCCGTCGATGAACATGAAGCGCCCGCGCGCCTTCAACCACACCATCAGGGCCGAGGTGAGCAGGATCAGGAGCAAGGCCGCGCCGGCGATCACCGACAGGAGGACGATGTGCGCCAGCGCCCACTCCCGTGCGGTATCGAGCTTCCCCCCCACCAGCTGCGGGTCCCCGGTGGGTACACCCCCTCCGCCCCCACCACCGCCGCCGCCCTCTCCCAGAGTGGCCAGCCAGGCGCAGAAGCCGAGGGTCAGCCACTTGGTCAGGTCGAAGGGCTGGAAGAGGATCCTGGTGGTGCGCTCGACGGCTCTACCGATGGGATCGATGACCGAGATCGTCATGGGTGTACTCACAGTTTCCTGGAGAGTCGGGGCGGGAATGCTGCATGGGTCCCCACACGAGCCATCCCCCGTTCAATCTACCCCGCAGTGAGAGCAGGGAAAACTATCCTGCGGGCGGGCGTCAGCGCACCCGCTCGAGGGCCGCGTCTCCCGGCCAGGTCGGCACACCGCCGAAATAGGGGCTGCGGTCGAAGTCGTCACCCTCGCCGCCCGCGCGCGGGTCCCGCCCCGCCTCGAGGGCCCTCGACAGGCGCACGGCGAGGTCGGCCCTCAACGGCGAATAGCCCGGGTCGGCGGCCAGATTCCGAAGCTGGTGGGGGTCCAGCGCGAGATCGTAGAGCTCCTCCGCCGGGCGGCGGGCGAAGCAGCGCTCGAAGCTCTGCGCGCAGGCCTCGTCCGTCGCCGCGCGCGCGACGATGACGAGCTTGGTGGGTCCGTTGTCGCAGTCCCCGAGCCAGGCGCCCTTCACGAAGGCGCGTTCGTGGTGCGGGGTACCCGCCGGCCAGCGCTCGGGCTCGTGGTTGCGCACGTAGAGGTGCGTGCGCGTGCGCAGCGCGCGCACGGGGTAGCCGCCGCGCTCGGGCGCCTCCTGGGCCGGGGTGTGGCGCTCCCTCCCGAACAGCACGGCCGCCCGCAGGACGCCACCCTCGCCCTCCAGGCGCGGGGTGAGGTCCATGCCGGTCATGGCCTCGGGCAGCGCCAGCCCCGCCGCCGAGAGGAACGTGGGCGCCAGGTCCGTCAGGCTGACGAGGTCGTCGAGAACGCGTCCGCCCTTCACGCGCGCGGGCCAGCTAACGGCGAGGGGAACGCGCACGCCCGAGTCGTAGACGTTCCCCTTGCAGCGCGGGAAGGGCATCCCGTGGTCGCCGGTCACGACCACCAGGGTGTTCTCCAGCTCTCCGAGCGCATCGAGCCGCGCGAGGGCGCGTCCCACGTCGCGGTCGAAGCGCTCGACCTCGAAGTAGTAGTCCGCCACGTCCGCGCGCACGCGAGGATCGTCTGGGAAGAACGGGAAGAGGTCGATGGCGGCGGGGTCGAGGCCGCTCTGCGCTCCCGATCCCTCCCGGTAGGGCCGGTGCGGATCCTGCGCGCCGAGCCAGAAGCAGAAGGGCGCGCCCTCGGGGCGTGCGGCGAGAAACTGCTCGAACCCGCCCTCGAAGGCGGGCCCCGCCGGCGGGACGTCCCAGCCCTCCAGCCTCCCCGGCCCCCAGCTCTTGCGCCAGTGGCCGACGTGATAGCCGGCCGCCGCCAGCAGCAGCGGAAATACCTCGTGTTCGGGCGAGAAGGTGCTCCACAGGTTGGCCCCCGCTCCCAGGCGCCAGAAGTGCTGGCCGGTGAGGATCGCGTTGCGCGAGGGCGTGCAGGAGGGCGAGGAGACGAAGGCGTGGGTGAAGAGCACGCCCTCGCGCGCCAGGCGATCGAAGTGCGGAGTGCGCACGACCTCGTCGCCCAGGGCGCCGGCGTGCGGCCAGCCCCAGTCGTCGGCGATGCAGAAGAGGATGTTGGGACGCGCGGTACGCTCCGCGGTCGGGTCCTGACCGCATTCCGCCGACGGGACCAAGGCGGCGC
>DASCMO010000203.1:0-8794 GCA_036010965.1 Planctomycetota bacterium
ACCGCTCCGCCTTGGTCGAGCCAGACGCGCCGGCCGTTCGAGCGATCGACGGCAAGACGATGGAGGAGTGGGTTGAGCTGGCGCGACCCTACGTCGCGAGTGGCAGCCCGCAGCTCGTCCGTCGGCGCGCCCTCGGCGAGCCTGCTCGTCCAGGGATAGCACATCGATGGTGACGGTGGAACGGCTCGGGGTACTCAACTACCCGGCCGTCGTAGATCGAAGAACGCCGGCTCTGGTTGCAATCGAGAGATCGCGGGTGCGACGGACGAGTTCGCGGAGTCGGTGGTCGTAGGTTCTCAGTGAGCGGGTCATGCCGCCATCATCCAGCATCCCGCCAGAAACGGGGAATCTGTCGCTTCGCGCGGCAGCATCTGACGAGAACTCGGTCGTCAAAGTTCAGAATGTCGGCGCTGATAGCTCGGCGATGGACCTGGCCCGTAACCTGGAGGGGCCGCTTGAAACGCCTATCCTCCGCGGCGTCCGGATGGCGTGTTCTACCCCCCGAGGTAGTACGAAATCGACACGAAGAAGATGAACCCCGACGGGTCCATGCTTCCATCGATGTTCGACGATCCCAGGGGCGTGTTGAGCGTGATCTCGTCGTCGCTGTTGCCCAGCGAGAACTCGTACCAGGCTCCGAATTCCAGCGCCGCGGAGTCGGTCACGAGGTAGCTGAGTCCCGCGATCGGGTTGATCGTGAAGTAGGAGTCGCCGTCGTATTCGACCGTTTCGGCGAGTCCCGGAGCGTACGTGACTTCGGTGGAGCGGCTGTTTTTTCGACAAATTCCCGCGCTTTAGACGGCGCGGTCATCGCGTGGCGTCGCAAGGTCGCGCAAAGGATCGTATTGATCATTTCGACATACCCTATCCCCAGGTTCATTTTCACGCACTGAGGGTAGTAGCTGCAGTATTTCCCGTTCATGGTAATGACCTGCCCCCCGGTGGATAGCTCCTTCCCGTTGCGGGTTTCGTGGAGGAAGCGTATCAAAGGAGTCTCCGGTTCGCGGCCAGCAGATTGCTCGCCCGTGCACAACAAGAAGCGTGAGCGAGGAGAGGCTGCGATGAGAAGCAAGTCTGCGGCACTGGTGATGACCCTCGTGCTTGGAACCGGCGTGGGAGCCGGGGCTCAAGAGTCGGTTTCGCCCGAGAGCGCGCAGGCCTTGCGCTCGGCCATCGAGGACCTGATCGCGACCCACGGTGATGAGTACGCCGGCGGAGCGCGCTTTCTCGACGAGCTCCGTGCGCTCGAGGTGGCTGTCTCTGCCGGGACGAGCGGGGACGGCGACCAGGAGGCCTTCCTGAACTTGCGGCGCCGGGCGCTGGTGGCCAATCCACTCGTCAGCGCGCACCCGATCCTCTACGTCGAGCGCCGCCAGTATCCGTCGGATCATCACAACACCGGCAACATCTTCCAGACCGACGAGATCAACACGGGCAAGTTCCAGCACATGGCGGGCGGGGCGCTCATGACCGTCGATCTCGCCACGGGACAGACCGAGACGCTGGTCCGCAGCGAAGGGGGAACGCCTCGCGACCCCGAGGTTCACTTCGACGGACAGCGCATCGTCTTCTCCATGCGCAACGATCCCGGCGACGACTACCACATCTACGAGTGCGCCAGAGATGGATCGGAGTTGAGGCAGCTCAGCTTCACGCCCGGGGTGAGCGATCTCGATCCGTTCTACCTCGCCTGCGATGACATCGCCTTCAGCTCGACTCGCGAGCCCAAGTACTGCACCTGCAACCGGCACATCATGGCCAACCTGTTCCGCATGGAGCCGGACGGGGCCAACATCCTGCAGATCGGCAAGAGCATCGAGTACGAGGGCCACGGGATTCAGTTGCCCGATGGACGCTTGCTCTACTTCCGATGGGAGTACGTCGACCGCAACTTCGGTGGTGGCCAGGGCCTCTGGGTGACGAACGCTGACGGCACGAACCACGCCATCTACTACGGCCAGAGCACTCCGCACGCGGTGCTCAATGCTCGTCCGATTCCCGGCAGCGACAAGCTGATCTGCATCCTCTCCTCGTGCCACGACCGGCCCTGGGGTGCGCTCGCGATCCTCGACCGCGCTCAGGGGATCGAGGGGCGCGAACCCATCCTGCGAACCTGGCCTGGCGCGGCGCGCGACTGGATCGAGGACGAGAGCCAGAACTACGCGGGGAGCGCGGGCTTCGACGTGTTCAAGCGAGTGCCGCTGAAGTACGAGGATCCCTACGCACTCAGTGACAAGCACTTCCTCGTCTCGCGCGTCATCGCCGCGGGCAGCGAGGACACGGGCCTGTACCTGGTCGACACCTTCGGAAACGAGGTGCTCCTGCACCGCGCGGCTCCCGGACTGGGTTGCTACGACCCCATGCCCATTGGCGCGCACGCACGGCCGCACAAGGGACCCACGCGCCGGAACTACGAGAACCGGACGGGCGACTTCTACGTGGCCGATGTCTACGACGGAACTCACATGAAGGGAGTGGAGCCCGGGTCGATCGCGTACCTGCGCGTCGTGGAGGATCCGCCCAAGACCACGTGGACCCACCCCGGTTGGGACGGTCAGGGGCAAGAGGCGCCGGCCATGGCGTGGCACGACTTCGACAACAAGCGCATCCTCGGGACCGTCCCTGTCGAGGAAGACGGCTCGGCCTACTTCTCGGTGCCGGCGGATCGCTTCGTCTACTTCCAGGTGCTCGACGAGGACAAGCGCATGGTCCAGTCCATGCGCAGCGGCGTGATCGCGCAGTCCGGTGAGATGAACTCCTGCATCGGCTGCCACGACGATCGAAACGCGACCCTCATGCCGGGGGACTCGGCATCGATCTCACTGGAGCGCGGCCCCAGTTCGCTCGCCGAGTGGTTCGGTCCGGAACGCGACTTCGGATTCATGGAGGAGGTCCAGCCGGTCCTCACGGAGAACTGCGTCTCCTGCCACGACTACGGCCAGGACGCGGGCGATGTGCTCAACCTGGCCCCGGACCGCACGCTGGTCTTCAACACGGCCTACATGGAACTGCACGGCAAGGGCTACCTGAACGTGGTTGGCGGCGGCCCCAATCGCACGATGGAGGCCTACTCCTGGGGATCCAACGCCAGCCGTCTGATCGAGGTGCTCGATGACGGGCACAACGGCGTCGTCCTGACCGACGAGGAGCTGCAGCGCCTCACCACCTGGGTGGACTTGAATGCGCCGTACTACTCGACCTACGCGAGCGCCTACGACACGGGCGCGGCGGGGCGGGCTCCGCTCACGGGAGACGAGCTGACGAGCCTCCAGGAACTGACGGGTCAGAGGATTCGGTTGGGCCATGGTGCCCGTCCGCTGGTCAGCTTCGACCGTCCCGAACTCAGCCCCATCCTCAGCGGGCTCGCGGAGCAGGACGAGGCGGCCCACGAGAAGGCCCTCGCAATCATCACGAGCGGCCAGCAGCGTCTGACGGAGAAGCCCCGCGCGGACATGGCCGGCTTCGAACCCTGCGCGACGGATCGGCGTCGCTTGCAGAAGTACGACCGTCTCTGGCAACACCAGCTCTCCGTGCGCAAGGCCCTGCGAGACGGCGAGAAGGTCTACGATCCCGAGCGGCCGAAGTAGCGAGTTCTCCGCTCAGCGATCGGGCTGGGTGTGAACGGTGAGGTACACCTCGCCGACCTCGAGCGCCTCACCCGTGACCGCGCGCACTCCTCGCAGCTGCAGCGCAACGATGCGCGGCGTCACGTGCGGGCCGGTGGTCAGCGTCAACCTGCGGCCGTCCGGCGACAGCACCAGCTCTTGCACGGGCACGTCCTCGTGCGCGATCTCCTCGGAGTGGTAGCGCCCCTCGTACTCGTGGAAGTAGCGGTGCACGCGGTCGCACGTGCCGGGGCCGATCGAAGCCGGGTCGACGGGTTCGGTGAACTCGACCACGAATCCTGTCGGGGTCGACTCGGCCCGCAACACGGACACTCCGGTCGGCCCCTCGGGCACGATCCGGAAGATGCCCCCGCGCGCGCGCTCGGGGTACCAGGATCCATCCGACATGAAGCCGACGTACAGGGCGCCGTCGGGACCGAAGATCATCTGGGTCGGCCCGGCGTCCAGCCCGTCGAGGAAGGGGTAGCAGGCTCCCTGGCGTCCGTCGCCAACCGGCTGGTCGGTCCAGCGGATGATGCGGCGCGTGTTGTAGTCCGCCGCCAGGCCTTGACCCTGGAAGGCACCGAAGGGGACCTCGCCATCGGCGAACGTCAGTCCAGTGAGGGAGCGACACCAGGGGTAGGGCACGAACAGCACCGGCTCGTCGACCTGCGCGCGGTCGGGCTGACCGTAGCCGTGGTGGGCGCCGTCGCGCTGCAGGCAGATGGTGCACGTGACGTACCAGGGCCCCTGGTTGCAGGTGAAGTAGGTGCTTCCCTGACCGTTGCGACCCCAGCCGAAGTTGTAGCGCAGGCCCTCGCCAACGACGCGCGCGCGGCCATCAGGGGAGATGCGCAGAACGCTGCCGCGGCCGAACAACCCCGGCACCTCTCCGCGCTCGAGGGGAGTGCTGGTGCCGACCAACAGGTCGCCGCCATCATCGCGCACCAGTCCGAAGGTCCAGTCGTAGGCATGACCGGCCCAGTCCCAGGCCGAGCTGACGAGCTCGACCGACTCGGCCGCCAGGTTCCGGTCGCGGTCGCGGATGCGCAGGATCGCGCCGGGCGTGACCGCCAGTAGCTCGTCACCGTTAGTGCCGAGAGCAGTCACCTGGTCGAAAGGGCCTGCCAGGTGTCGGTAGGCGTCGAGGCGGCCGTCCCCGTCGCTGTCCTCGGCGATACGCAGGTCTCCATCGTAGCCGCCAACGACCAGCTCGCCGCGCCAGAAGGTGAGCGCGCACACGAGGAAGTCCTCGGGCAGGGGCAGGCGCTCGACGCGGAAGCCCGCCGGCACGGTCACCTCGCGCGCGTCGAGCTCGCTCGCGGAAGGCGCGGCCTCGATCAGCGGCGGTGGGGGCGGGACGAGGTCCTGCGCCGCTTGCTCGGGCAGCGGCTGCGGCGGTCCTTCGACCGATGGGGCGTCGGTTGCGTGGTGCGACATCTGCAGCAGCGCCTGCGCCTCGCCGTCTTCGCCGCCCGCGCCGAGCAGGATCGCCGCGCGACCGGCGCCGGGCTCGACGAGTGAGTCGAAGCGCTGGGCCGGATCGTGCGGCGCGTCGTCGAAGGGCAGCAGCACGGGGTAGCTGATCGACGTGGGCGTGTCGCACCAGCGCGCCTCGCCGCTGGAGTGCGCGCGTAGGGCGAGCGTGGACTTCGGGCCCGGGACGAACACGCTCGGTCGCGACTCGAGCGTGGCCGCGCCGCCGAGCGTGGTCGCCGTGTCCAGTGCCACCGGAATCTGCAGCACCGCGTCGTGACTGCGGGGCAACCCGCGGATGCTCACGCGGCGCACGTAGCCGCGCACCAGCGCTCCCTCGGGATTCGGTTCGATGCGTTCTTCCACGTGTACCCACGGCCCGGCGTGGGGATCGGGATCGGTGGCCCCGGGCGCTCGCAAGCGGTAGGCGATGCGCACCGCGCGCCCCTCGAGCGCGACCTCGTCCAGCCAGCCGAAGCGCTCGCGCCAGGCAGGCGGCGCGCTCCACTCACCGCTCGCGCGGTCACGAAAGAAGAGCGGCGGACTGCGGTCGTGGCTCGTCGACAGCACCCGGCCCGAAGGCGCCCAGCGCCGGCGCGCGCCGTGACCTCCGCGCTCCACCAGGAAGCCGCCTTCCCAGTGTCCGAGCCAGGCCAGGCGCCCGCCGTCGAAGAGCACGGACTGGCCGCCCGGTAATCCTATGGCGACGCCGCGTGCGACCTTCAGCGGGTTCGCGCCCTGCACGCGCCCCTGGGCCACGCGCGCCTCCGTTCCCGTGACCTGCAACGCGCGTGACGGCGCCGCGGCGAGATCGATGTCGCCGGTTGGCGTCGTGGTCAGATAGCTCCACAGCACCTCTTTCTGCAGGGCGAGGTCTTCTTCCAGGAGTCCCGGCGCAGCCTGGTCGTAGCTGGGCATGGGCGTTCCCGGTCGAACGCGCGCGGGATCGTCCAGCCAGCGCAAGAACCACGTGCGCGAGATACGTTCGCCGACCAGGGACAGGTCCGGTCCGACCGTGTCACTGGGTGGCGTGTGCCGCCCGACGTAGTGACAACTCGCGCAGGTGAAGCCCGTGGAGCCGAGCAGCTCGTGTGCGGGGGAACGCAGGTCCTCCGGCATTCCCGCGGGAACCGGTGGTTGATCGAGGTCCGGCACGCCGTCGGTCGTGACCAGCCAGCGCACGAGCGTCGCGCGCTCCTCATCGCTGAGCGTGAAGCGCGGCATGCGCATCGCGAGCCAGGGGCGCGGCGAGGGTGCCTCGCCGGTCAGAGTCCGGTGCAACCACTCCGCGCGCAGCTTGGCGCCGACGCCACTGAGGTCCGGGGGCACCAGGCGTTGTGCTGCGGTCGCGTCGCCGCCGCGCTCCTCCAGCTCCAGGAGCAGCGCGCGCGAGAGGGGAGCGCCGCCTCCTCCGTCGCGTGTGTGGCAAGCAAGGCACTGGAGATCTTCGCGCACCATGCGCGCCGCCCACTCTCCCGACGCGACGCGGCTGGGCAGGGCCGGACGTCGAGCGACGTACTCCGCGAGGGCTGCCCGCCGTGCGCTCGACAGGTTGAAGCGCGGCGCGGGGTTCGACTCGCTCGGATCCAGACAGCCGCGCAGGGAGTTCGGTTCGAACGGTACGCGCTCGATGGGCGCATCGACTCCCGGCACTTCGTGGCACGCGGCGCAGCGCAGGTCGCGCACGAGCTCCGCGCCACGCGCGACCAGCACGGGCTCGCGGGTCGGGTCCGCCGGCTCGGCTTGCAGCGACGGCGCGGGCAGCTCGCTTCCATCGGGCAGGCTGCGGAACGTGGACAGGTAGGCCACCAGGTCAGTGGCCTCGGCCTCGGTCAACGAGAAGTCCGGCATGCGGCCGGTCGCGTGCCAGGCCTCTGGTGCTTCGAGGTACTGAACGAGGGAGTTGCGGCTCCACTTGGCGCCGACGTCCGCCAGGCTCGGCGCGCGGGCGGCGTCGCCCTCGCCCGATGACTCTGGGGACTCGGGGGAGTGGCAGGCGCTGCAGCCGCGCTCCTGGAACAGCTCGCGCCCCGCGTTGCGCGAGCCCGAGGAGAAGCTCGTCGCCGTGAGCTGGCGGTAGCCGTTGCCGCTCACCCGACGGCGCTGGACCTCCGGGGACGCGGCGCGGCTGCGCAAGAAGGCGACCAGGGCGCGCACGTCGTCCGGTTCGTCGAGCTCGTGCGCGAAGCTCGGCATGCGCGTGCCCGGACGAACGGACTCGGGATCGCGCACCCAGCGCTCGAGCCAGGCCGCGCTCAGTGCGCCGCCGCGGTCCAGGGGCGGCGCGCTGCGCGCGGCGTACTCCAGACCCGGTACATCGTGGCAGGCTGCGCAGGAGTAAGAGCCGGCCAGAGCGCGGCCGCGCTCGTGCGCGAGCTCGGCCAGGTGATCCGCTTCGGCGGTGAGATCGTGCGAGAGGTGGCGTGCGTCGAGCACTTCGCGCGGGAAGGAGTCTCCCTGCCACAGGAGTTTCATCCGCGGCGCCGGACCGCTGGCTGCGTAGCGCACCGAGAGCGCATGGAAGCCGCGCTCGAGCGCCAGTGGCTCTCCCGGCCCGCCGTCTGGAGCGCAAGCCGGCTGTCCGTCGACCAGCACCTGCGCCTCTCCCTCGGCGGCGACGGAGAAGCGGTAGCGCCCGTCCCGCGAGACGAGCAGCTCACCATCCCAGGTGACCGAGAACGGGCCGGCGGGGACGCGATCGTCGGGCGTGCCGTCGGACCAGTCGAAGGCGATCACCTCGTCGACGCGGACCGCGCGCGGCTCGTCCGGGTTCGTGTCTGCGAAGTAGCGACCGATCAGGCCCGGCGCCCTGTTGCTGTCGACCTCGCGAGCCGGCACTCGCCAGCGGGCGTGGGCCTCGTCGATGCGGCGCCCGTCCGCCTCCCCGTCGAAGACCGCGATCCCGTAGCTCAGCGAGAGCTGATCGCCGGGTCCCAGCTCGAGGGGCTCGCGATCGAGCCCGAGGGTGGCCGCGAGGTAGGAGAAGGGCTGGTCCATCGTGAACCAGCGCGCGGGGTGCCGCGGGTTGGCGCGGGCCCCGAACATCGCCACCGTGGCTCGTCGGTCCTCGTCGATGGGGGCGCTGTACGCGCACCACGTTGCTTGCTCGCCGGCGGTTCCCTCTACGCCGCGCGCGGCGCTCGCGTTCAGGAACTGCCCGCCGCGGTCCATCGCCGCGAGGAAGCGCGCGCCCAGTCCGTTGTAGTCCGCCCCCTCGATGCGCACGCCCGGTGATCCCTCGGGCGTCCAGAAGGTCGACTGCCAGGAGAGGACGTGGGGCTCGCCCTCCACGGCAACCGCGCGGATGGTGAGCTCGCGACTCTCGCCCAGCATCACCTCGCCGGTCGGACCCACCCACTCCAGGTACTGGCGCAGGATCGCCTGCTCGCGCGGAAGCTGTCCGGGCTCGGAGACGTGGCGCGTGGTCGCGATACGCAGCTCGTCCCACTCGACGTGCAGCTCGCGCCCGCTGCCCTCGCGCTCCTCCCAGAAGTTCGTACCGTCGACGCGCCAGGCCAGCATCAGGCCGTGGTGGTGCAGGTGGTCCGCGGGAGCGTCGCGCAGCACGTTCTGGCCGTCCGGCGTGGTCAGCGCTTCGACGTAGGGCTTGTGCGACGTCCCACGGTAGCGGTAGCGCAGGAGCAGTCGCTCCCCCTGGCGCACCTCGACGTGCTGGCCGTCGCGTGCGATGGAGAGTTGCTCTCCCACCAGGT
>DASCMO010000204.1:0-2120 GCA_036010965.1 Planctomycetota bacterium
GCCAACGGCAACATCCTCTACCAGTACGGCCGCACGTACGCCAGAGAGATCGACATGCTCGGGAACACTGTCGGCGAGTGGTGGGCGGATCGTATCGACGGCACTCTGGACGGCCCCAAGGGAGCGGTCGTTCTGAACACCGACACCATCCACCACGAGATCCTGGAGATGCCCGCGGGAATCCCCGAGCTCGAACCTCTCCCTGACGATCCCAACAACCCCAACGACCCCGAGTTGGTCGGTTATCCCGGAGGGAGTGGCGACTTCCTCGCGCTCAGCACCGAGCTGCGCGTGATCGCCGACTTCCCCACGAGCGAGACCGACGAGGGCGCACCGACAGAGACGGCGCAGGTCATCGGTGACGTGATCGTGGAGTTCGACCGCGACGGGACGATCATCCGGGAGTGGTTCCTGCTCGACATCCTCGACCCGCTGCGCATCAGCTACGACTCTCTGTCCGCATTCTGGACCAGCACCTACGGCGTAGAGGGCACGACCAGGGACTGGAGCCACGCGAACGCGGTGATCTACGACGAGCAGAACGACGCCTTCATCGTCTCCGTGCGTCACCAGGAGGCGGTGATCCAGATCTCTCGCGCTACGGGGGAGCTCAACTGGATCCTGGGATCCCACGAGAAGTGGACCGACCCCCGGCACGTGGATGCGCTCCTGGACAACGTCACGCCTGACTTCTCGGAGAGGGATTGGAACTACCATCAGCACGCTCCGATGATCACGCCGTCCGGGACGCTGTTGATGTTCGACAACGGCAACGGACGGGCGGTGGCGCCCAATCCGGAGTTGCCCGAAGAAGACCGCTACAGCCGCGCCTTCGAGGTTGCCATCGATCAGGTGAGCCGCGAGGTGGTCGAGACCTGGTCCTACGGCGGCCCCCTCGATCCGTGGTACGCGAGCTTCGTCGGTGACGCCGACCATCTGCCGGGGAAGGGCAACGTGCTCGTCGCCGACGGAGGCAAGGCGAACGAGTACGGCCAGGGTTGGTCGCGCATTTTCGAGGTCACTCGTGACGATCCGGCCGAGATCGTCTGGGAGGTCCGGATGCACCTGATCGACGGGGTGCTCCCCGCGGCCTCTCCCAACTGGTACGTCTATCGCGCGGAGCGGATCTCCCTCTATCCCTGATCTATGCGCGAACGGGTCCTGACCCTGCACCAGGATCATTCCGTCACGCAGACTCGGCGCCAGCTAGGACCGAGCGTCGGTTTCCTAAACCGATGCTCGCTGAATCGGGGTCTGAAGGGCCTGGCAGCATGCTCTCAGTGGGTCTCAGTGGGGTTTGAGCAAACTCCAAACAGCCTCGGTGCGAACTCTGAGGCAAATGTGAGGCAAACCAGACCTCACCTTCCAAGCCAACCCTTAACTGCACCTCTGAAACCTAGTGTTTGAGCTCACACAAGCTCGAGGGACACAGGCTTTGAAAAACTGTCCGAGCTAGTTCGAGGGCTGCCCCGTGGCGGACTCCCGTTGGGCTCGGAGCTTCAGTGCTGCGGGCATGGGCGCGAACGCGAGCCTATTGAAGCTTGCGGTGCATCACCTCTGGAATCACGGTGCAGGGGTTTCAGAATCGTCAGGAGCCTCTGGTCGTTTATTAACGATGCGATCCGCGACAAAAAATGCACATGCGGCGATAGCCAAGGTCGAAAGGGTGTCGTCGACTTTCTCCGCCGTATTAAATATATCGGTCAACGCTGCTAACACGAATGCAGCGGCAGCGCTGAGACCAGTACCTATCAAAAGGATCTTCATCCAAGGGTTCATGAGTTACCTCAAAGGGAAAAGGATCGGCGACCCAGGCTTATCAACGGCATAGCGGGCCAAGATGCTCTCAACCAGGGCGATTGTGGGGGCTGCGCTTCTCATTCCCTCACCCTACCCACTTCCAACCCCAGCGGAAAACATTGCGTCAACGGGACTCCTGTGGGGCTAGGTGGCAGCGTAAGGCAAATCTGAGGCAAAACTCAGGGCCTCTTCCAGGCAAGCTCTCGCAAGTCCCTAACTGTTATTGGCTTGTGCCTGCTAGCTCAGACCGAGCGTCGGTTTCCTAATCCGATGCTCGCTGAATCGGGCTCTGAAGAGCCTGTGAGCGTGCTCTCAGTGGG
>DASCMO010000205.1:0-5648 GCA_036010965.1 Planctomycetota bacterium
ATCGGGCGGTTCGTTCCAGGCCGACCGTCCCATCTGAGATGATCGACCGACACTGAGCCCGACGCTCTCCAGATCCCCTAGAAAACTGCTCGGCCATGGCGAACGAGACTCGATTCCGAGAGCTGGTACTCGGCGGCGGCGTGGCGGGCCTGGCCGCCCTCGAACATCTCAGCCTGCACGAAGCGGGCCCGCTCGGCCTGATCGAGGCCTTCGAGCTCGGTCACGATCGGGGCAGCTCCCACGGCACGGGGCGTCTGGCGCGCAGCACCTACGACGATCCGCTCTACGTGCGCCTGACACGGCGTGCGCTGGTCGAGGGCTGGCCGCGCCTCGAACGCGATGTCGGCCAGAGCCTGCTCCACCCCACACCAGGATGCGTGTTCGGCCCTGCCGAAGGTCTCTTCGAGCAATACGCGCTCGCCGTCACTCAGGCAGACAGCGATGTGGAGCGCATCGACGCGGCCGAGGCTCGCCGCCGCTTTCCCGCTTTCCGCTTCGAGGACAGCCCGGCCGTACTCCACGACCACACGGCCTGCATCGTGGCCGCGGCGGACACCCTGCGAGGCCTGCGAAGGCTCGCTTGCGAGCGCGGAGCGCGCGTGTTCGAGCGGACGCGTTGTACGGCGATCCACCTCGACGGCGACCCGATCCGCGTCGAGACCGATCGCGGCACCTTCTTCACCGAGCGCCTCGTGATCGCCGCCGGCGCGTGGACCGCGCGGCTGCTCCCCGCCCTCGCCGATCGTCTGCGCGTCGTCCGTCAGCGCGTGGCCTTCTTTTCCCACGAGAGCGAGGAGGACGCGCCCGCTTTCCCGCTCTGGATTCGCCTCGGAGCCGGCGACAACGGCATCCACTACGGCCTGCCCCCCTTCGGCCAACCGGGCCTGAAGGTCGGCCGCCACCGCACGTGCGGAGAGGGCATCGACCCCGATGTCCAGGCTCCGGAGGATGAAGAGGCCGAGCTCGAGGATCTGCGCGCCACCCTGTCGCGCGAGTTGATCCGCCCCCTCGGTGCGTGCCTGTCTTCCGAGCCCTGTCTCTACACGATGACCGACGACGAGGACTTCGTGCTGGGCCTGCTGGACGGCGACCCGCGTGTCGCCATCGCCGCCGGACTCTCGGGGCACGGCTTCAAGTTCGCTCCGCTGATCGGACGCGTTCTCGGAGAACTCGTCACCCGCGGTCGAACGAGCGTCGAGGAGTTCGAGTCGGCTCGCGCGCGCTTCGCGCCCTGAGTGCCCATAAAAGGAATGCTACGGAGGCCCGGGCGATCGGCGGCCCCCAGCACGCGGTCTGGCGGCCGGGGCCTATTCCTCGCACGAGGGCGCGCCAGAGCACGGAGGCCTGGCTCGCCGGCTGCTGATTCCGAGAAGATGGTGAGGGGGATGGGGACAGGTGCTTTCCTCCTCCGCGCCCGGCGGGGCAGGAGTACACTCCCGACTTGGACGGACAGCGATCCGCTCACGACAACGCCCCCGCCATGGCACGCGCCACTCCCAGTCAACCCCCGGCGCACCCGTGGCGCGCGTGGAGAGCAGTCTGGGCGCATCGCGAGGCTCTCGGCGGCCGACTCGTCGGCCTCGCCGCCGTGCTGGCACTCGTCCTCATCAACGGCGCCGGCTACCTGCTGGTTGTCAACATCGCCCTCTGGCGCGGAAGCAGCGCGTGGGATCCCGCGACATGGGTCGACGAAGCGATCCCTGCCATGCCCTGGACGATCGTGGTCTACCTGACCCTCTACGCCTACTTCTTCGCGCCGCTCCTCTGCCCCCCGCGCGGCGACCGCGGCAGGCAGCAGACGCTGCTCTGCATCCAGACCCTGGTCTGCGTGTCCCTGGTCTCCTTCGCCGTCTTCCTGCTCCTTCCGGCGGAGATCCACGTGCGCGAGACCATGGTCGCCGCGCTCCCCGGCGAAGCGGCCTGGATCCGGAATCTCTATCGCGTCCTCTACTTCATGGACGAGCCGTGGAACTCCTGGCCGAGCCTGCATGTCTCGCAGACGATCGTGCTCGTGTTTTGCATCCAGTACTGGTCTGGCGACGTGCGCGATCGACGGGCGTGGATGCCGCGCGGGAGAACCCGCACCCTCTGCCTGTGCGGCCTGTGGATCGCGTGGACGGCCCTCGCCGCCAGCATTCTGACCACCAAACAGCACTTCACCTTCGACATGGTCACCGGCTCGCTGCTCGGCGTCCTGGCCTGGTTCGCCTACTTGCGCCCGGCCCTGACGGCGGCGGACGGGGCCGCGTGGAAGTGACGCGATCGAAGGGCGCTCAGAAGAACCAGGTCAGACCGCCGAAGGCGATCCAGCCGGAGGGTTCGAGCTCGACGCTGAACCGAAGGTCCTCGAGCGAGTCGTCGATGAAGGAATTCCCGCTCGAGTTCTGGGGATCCGCATCGACGATGCCCTCGGAGATGTCCCCCGCGAACTCGTAGAAGAAGCCGAAACGGGCCACGAGGTTGTCGCGCAGCTGATAGATGAGCCCGCCGCCGACAGCCAGGGTGTAATAGGAGTCCCCGTCGAAGGCCGCCGCGAGCACCACATCCTCGAACTGGCCGAACTCGGAGAACGCCAAGACCGTGCTGATGTCGAGGTTGACCTCGGGGATGTAGGCGAACTTCGCCTGGACGTACGGCCGCAAGCGTCCGCTCTCCAGGAGTCGCAGGGGCAGAACATAGCGCAGAGAGGTGAAGTACTCGAGCTGCTGGAGGGTGTCGAGCTCGAAATCGGAATCGGCGAGCGCCGGCTCGAGCATGCGCAACTCGGCTCCCACCGTCAGGGAGAGGTCGTCCCAGATGTAATGTTCCAACCCCAGGCCGAGGTCGAGGATGCCCTTGCCGTCGCCCCCCAGATCGATCGGGTCGGTGGGAAAGTTGGGGTCAATGATCTGTATGGAGGAGTCGATCTCGTAGCCGCTGAACAGACCGGAAAACCCGGCGATCCCCGTCGATCCGCGACGGGTCACTCGCCAGGGCTCGTCGACAAGATCCTCGTTGAGAGGAGCCGAGAGGCCTTGACAGGAAGGCGAGATCAGAGCGGCGGCTGCGAGCCCAACCAGGGATGAGTTGCAGATCATGAGGTTGCCGTGCGAGGCGGAAGGGCGCTGAAGCTAGCGCAAGCTGTCCAGACTGAGAAGCAGTTTCCTTTCGGCGAGAGGGGCCGTGAGTCCGTCCAGAGCCCAGTCAGGGCCCAAGGCCAGGGGCTTGAGAGTGCATCTCCCCAGCCTAAGCCCGCGCTGGTAGGCTTGGAGAGACCTGGGGGTTAGCCCGCCCCGCAACCGTTACTCCTCCTGAGCTTCCCGCCCGTGATCAGGTCGGGAAACTCTGTACCAGGCCCGTGACTCCCTGACTTCAACGGAAAAAGCAATGAAGCGCCTCACCGCATTCTCGCTGCCCCTCTCGCTCCTGCTTCTCGCGTCTGGCACCAACGCACAGGACTTCGTCTTCGATATCGATCAGCCCGCATCGGCGTGGACCTGGTCGGGGACGACGGGCATCGGCCCCATACTCCCGCTCAACCCCGGCGGAGAGAACTTCGAACTCGACGGTTCGCTCACTCTGCAGCTCGACTCCGGAGGGAACCCGATCGCCAGCGGCCAGGTCACGAGCGCCCTCGCGGTCCTGCTCCCCGATCTGCACGGGTACATTCCCAACCCGATCCCCGGCTTCCCCCCCCTCGCGCATATCGACCTCGAGAATGTCAGCTACACCTTCGTGACCCCCACCTTCACCGTTGACGGCAGCGGACATTTCGTCACGGACTGGACGCTCACCTTCATCGGCGGAACGCTGACGGTAACACCCATTGCAGGCAACACGAGCGTGACTGATCTCACGGGCATCTCGGGCAACCCGACGGCGAACCCGGCGGACTTCACGATCTCGGGGTCCCAGATCAACCTCAACTCGCCCCAGTCCAATGATTTCGACTTCGTGGACTCAGGGACGGGGATCGCTGCCAGCCTGCACATCGAAGGGAGCATGGTCGGTGACTTCGGCTGCCCCGCGGTCACAGCCTTCTGCTTCGGAGATGGTTCGGGCACGGCATGCCCCTGCTCCAACGGAGCGGGGCCCGGCGAGGGCTGCGCCAACGGGACCGGGTCAGGCGCCGTGATCAGTGCGAGCGGGAGTACCAGCATCGCCGCCGGAAACCTCGTCCTCACGGGCACCCAGCTGATTCCCGGCCAACCCGGACTCTACTTCCAGGGGAACAACGCCGTCAGCGGCGGCAACGGCGTCACCTTCGGGGACGGCCTGCGCTGCGCGGGCGGGAACGTGGTGCGCCTGCAGGTGCGCGTGGCTAACTCGAGCGGAGCGTCCTCGACGACCGTCAACATCGGGGCCACCGGTGGCGTCTCCGCCGGGGACACCAAGCGCTATCAAGTGTGGTACCGCGACCCCGCCTCGAGCCCCTGCGGAGCGACCTTCAACCTCTCCAACGGCGTCGGCGTCTTCTTCTGCCCCTGATCGAGACCGCGACCTGCGGCCGAGTGCCGAGCAAGTGAGGACCCGGAGATGATGAGCACACCCAACCGACTCGGGCCCGGCCTGCGGATCGCCTTCATCGCCCTCGCCTCGGCGGCGGTCTGGGCCGGGCTCCCCGAGCGTGGGCCTGGGGGCGAACGGGAGCCGCTGCTCGTGCCCTTCATCGTGGACCAGGCGCGCGCGCTGCGCACCGTCGAGGCCCAAGTACTGGTCTACAACTCCGACGACTCTCAGCCGCCGATTAGCCTGCGGGCCCTGCGGGTGCTGGCCGAGGGCGAGGTCCTCTACGAGCGGGCTCTGGAGCGAGAGCTTCCCGGTGACCCGCGCTTCGGGCACCTCAACGCCCTGATCGAACGTCTGCCGCGAGAAGTGACCGAGCTCGTGCGTGAGCGCCGATTCTTCGCCGACGAGAACGCGAGCGAGTTCGAGGGTCAACAGATCGTGGAGCGCCAGCGCGAGATATCGGCCGGGATCTCCCTGTTGAGTGACGAGTACGCCGCCGGAAGACCGGAGCCCTTCGCCCGCGTCTCGTTCCCCGTGGCCCTCGATCAGCTCTTCTTCGCCGACGCCGCCTGGGGGACACGCGTGGCCCTGACGGTAGAGGTCGAGTTCTCGACGGCGAACGCGACGGTCCGCACGGTATCGGTGACCCAGGGGATCACTCGTATCGCTCCCTTCCTCACGCCACCCACGCGCCTGGGCGCCGGCGCGGGAGTGACGGTCCACGCCGGGGACCTCCACGTACACACCTGCCATGGAGAGGCCCTCGGCGCCTGCGCGCCCTCAGAGAACTGCATCGCCGAGACCGTGCAACTCACGGGCAGCTTCACCATCGCCGAGCTGCGGTCGCAGTACGAGGCCCTGGGCTACGACTGGTTCACGGCCACCGACCACAGCTACTGCATCAACGACGAGGCCGAGTACCAGACGATCGCCGCCGAGTGCGTGGCAGCTACCGACGCCAGCTTCATCTGCTTGCCAGACACGGAGGTCTCGAGCGACGAGGTCGGCCCCCAGGAGGGCACCGACGCGGCGAACCTCTTGTGCCTGTTCACGACCGAGGCGAACCACATGGGAGCCCACGGCATCAACGCCCGGATCCCGGGAGGCGAGGACGGCTTGCTCGGCTTCTGCGACGGTCTGACGGGCGACGTCCTGAACCC
>DASCMO010000206.1:0-7937 GCA_036010965.1 Planctomycetota bacterium
CCAGGCGCCACCAGGCGCCACCAGGCGCCACCAGGCGCCACCAGGCGCCACCAGGCGCCACCAGGCGCCACCAGGCGCCACCAGGCGCCACCAGGCGCCACCAGGCGCCACCAGGATGATGCCGACGCCGCCGATGAGATCTGCGATGAGTTCACCAGCGGCGCTGATGGCGAGCCTGAGACCTCCCGCGGCGACGAGGAGAGCACCAGCGACGCTCACGAAGATCCTGACCGTTCCGCTGATGTGGCCGACGAAAAGCAGGACTGCACGATTCAGTTCTGACATTTTTCGGCGGATGTTGAACGGCCTGCTGGTGAGCAAGAAGCTGATCTGCGAAGCCAAGCGCGTGGAGATCAGCGAGGATTCGTCCTTCGGCCTTGAGACGGAGTGATCGTCAGATCGCCTGCTTGGAGGCGAATTGTGGCGACGACTTACTCAGGGAGCTGATGATGATGGAGGAGCTGAGGGTGTGTGTGCAGTGGAGGGCTTTGACGGAAGACACGTTCGACCGGCTGAATGACGACCAGATGAATGAACACCCCGTGCTGGTCGAGGACGAGGGTATCGATTCTTCCCATACTTGGTAGCGCGCCATTCTTCTGCGTGGGTGTTGGGTTCGACTTGGAGCGGGCTGGGATAAGGTTTGTGATATCGTTCCAATCTATTTTCCCGCTTCACCCATCAGTCCGCTGTGTCCCCAACCCACATCCCAGCCCGACCATCGCCTCTCCCGACTCGCCACACAGACCCCGACCCTTATATATTCCGTTCAGTCCCCGCTTCATGTTATACGTTTACCCCATGTGGCTAAAGCTGGTGCTCGACTGGCTCTATGTGATCACCATGTTGTTCAATAAGTACGGTGAATAAAGGAATGGCTCAGTGTGCTGTGAGTAAGTTGTTCCAAGTGTACGCCGCGTTCGAGGATTATGTGTTCGAAGACTAATGGCTCAGGGCGGTGTTCAATGTTTACGATGAGATCGAGGAAACTGCATCAATGATGGCCCAGTATGCTGGGAGGGCCGCGGCCTTCCCCAGCTTCCGTGGCTACTTCCACACCGGTGCTGGGAGGATGTCAAGCCGTATTTTCGCCTTGTTCGGTAGCGCGGATACCCCTTGCTCCGCGGACGAGGGGTTTCGTCGTTTCGGCTCCACCGCTGTTGATGGTGGGGGGAGCTGCATCACTGATACAATCACTCATGACGCCCTTGCGCCTGGCAACGATCGCTGTGCCGCGGGATCTACTCCCTATGATGTGCCTGACCCGGTTGCTAAAGACCGGAGTGGATCAGCCGGCGCGCGTTCGTCTGCGTAGACCTCAACCTGCACAACCGGGTGTGGGATACCACTTGCGCTGACTCGACGATGGCCTCCGATAGCGCCGTGACGCGGCGGCTGCTGGAGTGGGTCGAGCGCAACGGGCGGAAGATTGTCAACGACGGGCGGCCCACCTTCAGGAGCTGGTCGAAGAAGGGCAGTGCGCCCGGCCGCGTCATCACGACACCGGACGTCACGATCGCTCCCGCCGGCAACTTCGGCACGAAGTGGACGGAGCTGCTCGACTGGGGCAGCGACCACATGGCGATCGTCACCGAGTTCTGTGCCGGCGGCCTGCTGCAGAATGACGACGCGGGGCGGCCGAAGTGGCGCCTCAAGAACACCTTCTTGAGGCGGCTTCACGAAGTGCGTCGAGGAGGAGCTCAAGAAGCCTTGCGCGGCTGACGCGAATGCGGACGTGCTGAACAAAATCTTCTGCAATGCGCTAATGAAGGGCGCGCACAAGCGCATCGGGCAGAGCAGAGGCAAGGGGAGGGCGGCGAAGTGCTGGTGGACCAACGAGGTGGCGGAGGCGGTGAAGACGCGGAGAGATGCGAGGAAGAAGGCGGCGAAGAGCGGCGTGCGGGAGGATGTGAGCGCATGGAGGCGAGCGGAGCGCGCGTGTAAGAAGCTGATCCGGTCCCAGAAGGCACGGACGTGGCGGGAATTCATGTCGTACATCGACCAGGACACAGACCTCGGGCGCGTGCGCAATTCCCTCTCCGGCCAGCGGTCCGCGCCGCGGAAGATCCCGCCGCTGTTCGAGAAGTCCACCACGCCAGACGGTCTGGACGAGACGACGGTGTTGACGAAGGACACCGACAAGGCCGAGGCCTTCGCTCGAGGCTACGCAGCGAGCTGAGCTGCTCGTCATAGCGATCGCGGCGGTGCTGATCGCGGCGATTGGGGCGGCGGCGCGGTGGTGGCGGCGCAGCGGGGGGCGCACCGCGCGACTCGCAGCGACGCTGATCGCTCTCCTTAGCTTCACGCCCGCCCCGCCGCCGCCGTCAGCCCTCCACCGCGGTGGGCGCACCGCCGCCTGCGTTGGGGTGTGTGCCGACGCTGCTGCGCGCGGTGCCGCACTCACCCGGCAACGCCGGGGACTCAGCCGGCAACGCCGGCGGGCTGCGGCGCCGCCGCATCAGCGCTGGCCTCGACCGAGGACGGGCTGATGGGCGGCCTGACCGGCACGCACAAGCGCCTTGTCGACGGGAGGGACTGGCGCGCGAACATACGCCCGCCTGAGTTATGCACGCCGCCGCCTAGCGATGACGGTCGTGAATTCGGTGGCAGCCGCGGCCGCCGCAGCATTGGCACCGGACGGTGTACGCCCACGGCGACACCGCAGGTGAGCATGCGGTGCCACATGTGCGACGCGACGGGCGTGGGGCCGTTGACGATCAACCCCAACGACCCCGACATGGCAGTGTGCAAACAGTGCATCGCCGAGTTCCGCCGCGGGAAGCAGACGCCGCGAATGGAAGCCGTGAGTGGAAGGTCGGCGGCGGCGGCACCGCCAACCGTGAAAAGTGAGCCGCGCGCACGGCGGGCGCGGCGCCGACACAATCATCCTTAGCGAGCCAGGTGGCGCGCGCAACAGTGGCCCGCCGCGCCGCTAGAGTGTGGCGCAGGCGGCCCCCCATCTACAACATGCCACTGTGTCGGCACCTTCCCCAACAATGTGAGTTGGCATCCCAACTCTCAACAAAAGGCCGAAGAGTCGGCACTCTCTAACCACAACAAGTCGGATGCAATGGTTTGATCCCGGTTGCATCATGAGTATCGGCAGTTTTTCGTGCTCACCCGGCGCCGTGCTCGACGGGAAGACGACGCCGCCCGTCGTGGCAGCGGCGCCGCCGCCCGCCGCCGCGCTGCCGCTGCACTCCCCCCGCTCCGCCGCCGCCTCGGCGACGGTGGACGCTCGCACGCCGGCTGGTGCTGCTCGGTGCGACGGTGGCGCTGCTGCTCACGCCCGCCGCGTAGTGGGCGCAGCGGCTGCACCGCCGGCGAGCAACCACCGGCGGTCCCGCCGCCGGCAGCGGCGGAGTCGCAACGAAGCGGCGTTGGCGGGGCACGGCGTCGACGGCGAAGACCCTCGCGTTCGCCGCGTCGATCGTGTGCAACGGCATATTCCTCGCCACCATCTCGCTGTGCAACCTGGCCGGCGTGATGTACTCCCCCATCGCTCGGCTTTGATTCAACGCTGGGCTACCCCGGCGAGGGGTCGGCGAAGCCGCCTCCGCGGAGAAGGGGTGCCGCCGCAGCCGCTGGCGCAGGCGACGACACTCAGAAGAAGACAGAGCACCAGCAGGCGGTGGGGCGGAGGGCGGACCAAGCCTATAGGGAGCGGGACAGAGACCTGAAGACGCGCGCAGTCCGAAGACATGTTGGTATCCGTCATCCTTGCGGTAGAGGAGTCATTCTTCACCGCCGCTCGCGCCGCAGGAGTTGCTGAAGCGTAAGAAGCGGTCACATCAGGTGCCGCCTGACAGCACGCTGATCCAGCAGCTGGTGCCCGGCGCCACTGTCACGCGCGCGCGGGCGCTCATCCCGGACGCGCGCGGCGCCGCGCCGGAGAGTGTGCAGGAGGAGATCGACGGGGAGAAGGTCCATGTGCGGCGGTGGATCGTTGAGGTGAAGGGCAAGGCACCAAATCTCGCCGCCACAGGGATCAACGCGCGGTTGTTCGGCGACGAGGCGCGGGTGCTCGTCGAATGGAGACGGGAGTGGCACACGTCAAACCACCCTCGCGATGTCGCCCGCGGGGTATCGAAGGATGTGCAACAGGCCTCGAGCAGGTGCAGAAGGACACGATGATCATCAACAGCGGCGTGACGGAAGTTGGCAAGCACCGCGTCGAGACCGCCCTGTAGGAGCGGGAGGAGAAACGAACAAAGGATAGGGATGACTTGGAGAAGCAGATGGGGAGGACAGAGGAAGACTAGAGGCGGCGCAGGGATAATGCGCGGGAAAGGGAAAAGGCGCTACAGCGGAGGAAGGAGCAGAGGCAAGCGCCTGGCGCGAAGGTGCGGAAGTGGGACGTGTCGATGGCGAAGATAATCCAGTTCAACTGCAATTCGCTCGGCGTGGACA
Source organism: Planctomycetota bacterium (assembly GCA_036010965.1). Lineage (GTDB taxonomy): Bacteria > Planctomycetota > UBA1135 > UBA1135. The sequence goes on from DASCMO010000206.1 coordinate 4,411, forward strand.
AAGCGCTGCGCGGGCCGATGGTGGCCGAGATCAGGAGGGAATTGAACGAGCACGCCCCGCACATCCTCATCCCACTCGAAACGAAGCTGAAGAAGAAGGACCCGACGCCGCACTTCCCAGGCTTTGAGGTGCACCGCGCCGACCGCAGTGCGGGCGAAGCGGACGGCGGCGGCATCATGATTCTCGTCGCCGAGGGCGTGCAGTGGACAGCGAAGAAGTGGCTCCTCGCGCCGGAGTCATGCGTGGGGACAGAGGCGGCGGGCGTGCGCATCTACCAGCACAACGCGAAGCCCTTCGACGTCGTCGCGATCTACAACCGCCCGAAGACAAAGCTGCAGTTTGACCCCGCGTGGATCGGCGCGCGTGCGCACGTGTTCGGAGACCTCGATCTCCACAACCGAGCGTGGGACAAGACGTGCTCCGACAGAACGATCGCGGATGACGCGCCGGTGACGCGGCGGCGGCTGGCGTGGGTCGAGAACAACGGCCGTACCATCCTCAACGATGGGAGACCGACGTACTCCAGTGGTTCGAAGAAATCCGCCGCGGCCGGCCGCGTGCTGACCTTGCCGGACCTGACCATCACCGCCCCCGGCACGACGGGCGCGAAGTGGATCGACCTCCTCGACTGGGGCAGCGACGACTACGCGATCGTGTCGCAGATCCCGGCGGGCGGTCCACTGCTGCGCAACGACCCGCCGCGGCTGCGATTGTCGCTGAAGAAGGCGGATTGGGCGGGCTTCACGACTTGCATCGAGGAGCAGCTGTCGGTGCGCAAGGGCGCAAATGCGGACGTCCTCAACAAAGTGTTCGTCAATGCGGTCCTGAAAGCGGCACACAAGTTCATCGGACAGAGCAAGGGGAAGGGGAAGAAGTCGAGGATCTGGTGGTGCAAGGAGACGGAGGAGGCGGTGCAGTGGTGGAAGATGGCGAGGAAGAAGGCGGAGAAGACTGGGGCGAGGGAGGATATCGCAGCGTGGAGGAGGGAGGAGCGGCTGTGCAAGAATATCATACGGCGGGCGAAGGCGCGCGCGTGGCAGGACTTCGCGTCGAAGCTCGACAAAGACGCAGACCTGAACCAAGTCTGGCGCGTGCGCCACAGCCTCTCTGGCAAGGGGCAGGCGAAGCGCAAGATGCCGCCGCTCGTCGAGACCAGCACGACGGAGGACGGCGAGAAGAAGACGGATATTATCACAACGGGACGCGGAGAAAGCGGAGCTCTTCGCCCGCGGCTACGCAGCGGTGTCGGATGTTACCCAAGCCTCGGGCCAGGGCAGCGATGAGCAGGTGGGGCGGCGGATCTTCGGCGGCTCGACCCTCGGCAAGCTCGTCTCCCCGTTCACGAAGTCGGAGCTGTCGTACGTCCTCGGCAACCCCAAGACGGGCAAAGCGCCCGGGATCGACGGCGTGTGCGCAGAGATGCTGACACGCCTCGGCCCGCGCGGCTAGCACTTCCTGCTGCAGCTCGCGAACCGGTCATGGCTACACGCTGAGGTGCCGCACCCATGGCGCGCCGCGGAGGTGGTGCCGGTCTACAAGGGCAGCGACAAGGACCCGAGCCTCCGCGGGTCGTACCGGCCCATCTCGCTCACATCGGTGGTCAGCAAAGTCGTCGAGCGGCTGGTCAAAACCAGGGTGCAGGGCTTCCTAGAGCGCAACGACGTGATCGCGCCGGAGCAGGCGGGGTACCGCGACGCGCGCAGAGTCGACGAGCATTGTCGCAGACCATCCACGACAACATCACCCGCAAACACCACACGGTGCTGCTCTCCATCGACGCCACCGCTGCGTTCGATCGCACGGTGAAGTCCAAACTGTACGAAACAGTGGAGAGGAAGGGGCTGCCGAAGGAGATCATCGCGTGGTTTACCGCGTTCCTCACTGACCGCAAAGCGCGCGTGCGGGGTCGGGCACGAGACGAGCCACTTCCAAACGTTCAAGGGGTGGTGCCCGCAGGGCACGGTGCTTGGCCCGCTCTGTTGGACCATCTTCATCGATGACCTACAGGAGGTGCTGAAGAGTCTTGACGCGGAGCTCTTCGTGTACGCGGACGACGTCTGTGTCGCGTTCAGCGGCCCAGACCTTATCGGCAGTACGAGCGGGCGCAGTGCGCGCTCGACCTCCTGCTGCCGTGGGCGAACGCGAATTCGGTCAAGATATCGATGGAGAAGACGAGTGTGACGGGTTTCTCCCCCGCCATGCAGCGCAAAGGGAAGGGGAAGGGCAGCGCGGCGCACTTCCCTGGCCTCACGTACGGCACAGAGCCTGTCAAACATGCCACGGAGGCAAGGCTCCTCGGCGTCTGGTACGACGAGGCCTTCAATTTCTCTCGCCACATCGCCGAGGTGCACGCGAAGCTGAGCGAGCGTTTCAAAGTCTTCAAGTCGCTGTCCGGCACGAGTTGGGGCTGTCACCGGCGCACGCTCCGCACACTGTACCTCTCCCTCATGCAGTCGTGCGCTGACTTCGCACTGCCAGCGTACGCGCCCTTCGTTGGTGGGGACGCGCTGAAGCACGTCGCGAAAATCGAGAAGGATGCATCGATGCATGTCGGCGGCTTTGTGACCCGCACCCGCATCACCGCCATCTACGGGGAGGCGGGCACGCGGCCGATCGGCATCCGCGCCTAGCTCTCGTCGGCGACGCTGTACGAGCGGCTGCTGCGCCTCCCCGTCGACAACCCGGCGCGGAGGATCGCGGAGCAGGAGGAGCCTGGGGCGAGCAAGCAGCGCGGCTGGCGGAGCACGGCGCGCGACGTCGCAGGGAAGGCGGGGCTCGGCGAAGACGGGATGCTGCGCGAGCCGCTGCCGACCCGTATTCTCGACGGGACGGTCTACCCATTCAAGCGCGTACCGACGTTCAAGCCCTGCCTTTGCGAGTATGTCACGAAGCGCGACCCTGCGAAGCGGCGTAGGGAGGTCGCACTGAAGACCCTCGCGCAGCTACCGCACCCCGACGTGATCGTAAACACTGACGGGTCGGTGCTGGTGCTGAGGCTGTCGTTACACGGTGGCGGCGGCTTCCATCTCGTCGACTCCAACGGCGTCGAGCACCGCGAGCGGACGCCGGCCGGGAAGCTGTGCAACTCGTGCCGTGCGGAGATGCACGGGCTGCTGTTCGCGTTGGGCCACCTCACAGCAACGGGCAGCGAAATCGCCGTGAAGCGCGGCGCGGAGATCCAAATCCTGACGGATTCCCAGTCGTCCATCGTGTCCCTGATGGGCGGCCCGTTGAAGCAGTCGACGCACCTCGGGCAGCGCATCTGGCCGGAGCTCGCGAAGGTCGAGCAGACGCACGACGCGCACGTCACGCTCGCCTTCGTCCCCGGGCACGTCAGCCTTGAGGGCAACACGGAGTCGGATAAGGGGTCGCGCGGGCAGGAGCGGGTCATCGCGCAGCTCCGCGCTGGCACCAGGCGCCACCAGGCGCCACCAGGCGCCACCAGGCGCCACCAGGCGCCACCAGGCGCCACCAGGCGCCACCAGGCGCCACCAGGCGCCACCAGGCGCCACCAGGCGCCACCAGGC
>DASCMO010000207.1:0-5064 GCA_036010965.1 Planctomycetota bacterium
ATCTGTCCGCCTCGCCCAGGCTTGAGTTCCACGTTGTGAATGTGGAGGCCGAGGGGGATGTGTGCGAGACGCAGAGCGTTCCCGGGCAGGGACTCCGCCTCGGGGCCCGAGGTGACCACCTGGCCCACGCTCATGCCGAGGGGCGCGATGATGTAGCGCTTCTCGCCATCCGCGTAGTACAGCAAGGCGATGTTCGCCGAACGGTTCGGGTCGTACTCGATCGAGCGCACCGTGGCCGGAACGCCATCCTTGTTGCGCTTGAAGTCGATCAGGCGGTAGCGACGCTTGTGGCCGCCTCCCCGTCGCCGACAGGTGATACGACCGTGATTGTTCCGCCCGCCCGTCTTCTTGAGGGGCCGCAACAGCGTCTTCTCGGGCTTCACCCCGGTCAGCTCCTCGAAGTCGAGGACGCTGCCGTGGCGACGGCCGGCGGAGGTCGGTTTGTATTTCTTGATGCCCACGATGTTCGTCCTGTAGTGCGGTCCTAGAACGCGTCGATGGTGTGGCCCTCGGCGAGGGTGATCATCGCCTTCTTCCACGGCTTGGTCGTACCGGTCGTGTATCCGCGCCGGCGCCACTTACCACGCATCCGCAGGGTGTTCACCGCGACCACCTTGACCTCGAAGAGCTTCTCGACGGCCTTGCGGATCTCGATCTTGTTGGCGTCCGTGGGAACGGCGAAGTGGTACGCATTCCGGCGACCGGAGTCATCGGCAGCCTTCTCGGTGATCACCTGGCGCTTGATGATCCGGTACATCCGCTCGGGCGTGGTCATCAGGATCCCCCCTCTGCGGTGGCAGTCGGGAGGCCAACGCGTCCTGCGAGGGCCTCGAGGACTCCGGCCTGGGTCACGATCAATCCACCGGCCACGACGTCGTACGCGCACAGCTCCTCGGCGATGCGAATGGTGACGCCGGGGAAGTTGCGGAACGACTTCCAGACCAGCTCGTCGCGCTCACCGAGGACCAGGGTCATGCGGCGCGGCGTCCCCAGATCAGAGATCACCTTGCGCGCGGAGCGGGCCGAAGGCGCGGAGAACGAGCCCAGGTCGGCAACGCAGACCTCGTCGTCCTTCAACTTTCCGGCAAGCGCCGTGCGCAGGGCCACGCGGCGCGCCTTGGCCGGCATGTGGTAGGAGTAGTCCCGGCGGTGCGGGCCGAAGACAACACCCCCGCCGCGCCAGATGGGCGACTTGCAGTCGCCTGCGCGTGCCCGGCCGGTGTGCTTCTGGCGGTAGGGCTTCTTGTTGGTGCCGCGCACCTCCGAGCGCCCGCGCGCGTTCGTCGTGCCCTGGCGCTGGTTGGCCTGGTGCATGGTGACGGCGTCCTTCAACGTCCGGTAGAGGACCTTGTCGCCAAAGGGCGCCTCGTCGATCTCGACCACGCCCAGGCTTCCAGACTTGTAGCTCTTGACCTGCATCCCTCTCAGCCCTTCTTCTTCACGATCCCTGTACGGGCCGTCCGTACCTGGACAAAACCGTTGGGCGGCCCGGGCACGGCGCCCTTGAGGAACAGCAGGTTCTTGTCGCTATCGACGCGCATGATCGTCAGGTTCTTCGTTGTGCGACGTCTGGCGCCCATGTGGCCGGACATGCGCTTGCCCTTGAAGACGCGCGCCGGATAGGCAGAGCAACCGATCGATCCCGGTTGGCGCACGTTCATGCAGCCATGGGTCTCGGAGCCGCGCGAGAAGCCGTGGCGCTTGATGGTGCCCGCAAATCCGCGGCCCTTGCTGGTTCCGGTCACGTCCACCAGATCGCCCGGTTCGAAGGATTCGACCGTCACCGACTCGCCGACCTCGGTCGACGCGGCGGCCGTCAGGCGCTCCTCGCGCAGAAAGCGCTTGGGGCTGACGCCGGTCTTCTTGAACAGGCCGCTGCGCGGCTTGGAGACCAGCCTGTCGGGCACGTCTTCGAAACCGAGCTGAACGGCGGCGTACCCGTCCTGCTCATGCGTGCGGACTTGAGTCACCACGCACGGACCGGCCTCGACCACGGTCACGCCAGTGACCGTGCCGTCCTCAGCGAAGAGCTGAGTCATGCCTTTCTTGCGTCCCAGGATCAGCGTCATGATTCCTAAAACAGGGAGGGTCCGGTTCGACCAGGTGTGCGCATCAGCTGCGCGCTCGACGCCTGGCCACGCGGATTCGGAGTTGTGGTTGGGTGAGACACCGCCGCCCGTGGGTCACGAGACCTCGGGGCAGAGCGCTGCCGTGTGTACAAAGTGAAGTTCTGGCGTGGGGCGAAGGGGTCGCCGTGTCCGACGCGGCGCCAGGGGCGCCGCGCTCGAGGCTCAGGCCTTGATACGGATATCCACGCCTGCGGGCATGTTCAGACTGGACAGGGAGTCCACTGTCTGACTGGTGGGTTCGGAAATGTAGATGATCCGCTTGTGGGTGCGGATCTCGAACTGCTCCCGGGACTTCTTGTCGATGAACGGGGAGCGAAGGACTGTGTAGCGCTCTATCCGGGTGGGCAGAGGGATGGGGCCGGCAACGCGCGCACCGGTCCTCTTGGCCGTGTCGACGATGTCGACACAGGACTGGTCGAGGGCCTCGTGGTCGTAGGCCTCCATGCGGATCTGGATCTTGTCCTTCATCTGTTAGCAGTCGGATGGCAGGGCCCCACCGCCTTCCACACCCGAACGCGTTCGGGTGCCAGGAGCCGGTCAGGTTGCCTCTGGTTGGCGCCGCACTTCCGGGCGCCGCTCTGTTCGGTGCCGCTCCGGCGCTGGGGAGAACCGGAGCGAGACATCCCTTCGCAGCCGTTTCCGCCGGCCGTGCTGGCCGTTGGGGAGCGTTGGAGGGCCGAGTAAAATAGGCACTGAGGGGGGTAGCGTCAACAGGGACGGCCAGCAAGTTCGATTCAGACCCTCTCTGGGGGACGCAGCCCCCCGGACGACACCGCCAGGAGGGTGCCGGGGCGGTGCCCCGGACACTCCGCAGTGCGGCTCCGGGGGTACTCAGGGCCACTTCTTCGCACTGACAGGTGGGTCATGATGCGCTGCCCTGCCGAGCCCGCCCGCGCTCCGGCGCCAGGGGGGGGGCTGCGCTGAATGCGGGATCCGGACTAGCTCCAGACCAGGCCACGAGCGGCCAGGTCGCGCTCCGCCACCGGCCGGTAGCCGTGGGGCGTCATGCTGAATCCGGCACGGCCCTGGGAAAGGGAGCGAACCGCAGTCGAGTAGCCAAACATGGCCGCGAGGGGCACACGGCCCTCGATGCGACACGAGGTCTCCACGGCGACCACCTCTGAGAGCTCGGCGTCGCGGGCGTTCAGGTCAGCGATGATGCCGCTGGAGAACTCTCCCGGCGTCTGGATTTCGAAGGCCATCATCGGCTCCTCGAGGGCGCACTCGGCGCCGGCCATGGCCTGGCGCAGGGCGGCCACCGCGGCCTGGGCGAAGGCCACGTCGCTGATCTTCCCCTCGCGTACTTCCACCGATCCGATCTGGATGGCGGCGCGCACGAGGGGATAGCCGAAGCGCGGTCCGACCTGGGCCTCCAGTATCAGGGCCTCCTCCACCGTCTCGCGGACGGGCACGGGCAGGAGGCAGTCGGGAGCGAGGTCGATGTTCGGCGCGAGCCCTCCGGATGAAGGGGCGAGGGAGAGTTCGATCACGGCGAAGACTTCCTTCCCTCCCAGGACGCGATCGACCACTCCGCGGCCAGTGGCCCCGGAGAGGACCGTCTCCCTGTAAGCAACGCGCGGCTGACCCACCCGCGGCGAGAGGCCGAATTCGGCCTGCATGCGGTGCTGCACGACCTCCAGGTGCAACTCCCCCATTCCCGCGATCGTCCACTGGCCCGAGTCCACGTCCTCCCGCACGTGCAGGCTGGGGTCCTCGTGACCCAGGCGCTCGAGAGCTTGGCGCAGGCGATCTCGTTCGACTCCGCTCGCTGGCTCGACCACGCGCGTGATGACCGGTTCGGGAAACTCAAGGGCCTCGAGCAGAATCGGCGCCTCGCGCGCGCAAAGGGTGTCACCGGTGCCGGTCCACTTCAGGCCCGTGACAGCCACGATGTCGCCCGCTCCGGCGCTCTCGAGGGACTCGCTGGCCTCGGAGTGCATGCGCAGGATACGGGCCGCTCGCTCCTTCTTTCCGGCGCGCGGATTGAGCAGCGCCTGCCCGGGGGTGAGCTTGCCCGAGTAGATGCGAAGGAAGGTCAGATCCCCATGGGGACCCGTGTGCAGTTTGAACGCGAGGGCGGAGAAGGGCTCATCCGTCGACGGCCGGCGCGTCTGATGCGCGAGGGAGTCGGGCTCCACCCCTTCCACCGGCGGGACCTCGAGCGGCGAGGGCAGGTAGTCGACCACGGCGTCGAGGAGCGGCTGGACGCCGAGGTTGCGCAGGGCGGCGCCGCACAGCACGGGGACCAGGGTGCGGGCCAGGACGCGCGCCTTGAGGGCGCGCACCAGCAGTTCGACCGACGGTTCGCGCTCCTCCAGCACGCAGGCGAGCACCTCCTCGCATTCCTCCGCGAGGGCATCGATCAGCTCCGAGCGCAGCACGCCGATCTCATCGGCAGCCTCGGCGGGCGGGTCCACAACATCGGGCACGCGACCCTCGCGGTCGGAGTGGTAACGGACAGCGCGACCCGTGATCAGGTCCACGATCAGCCGCGGCTCGCCCCTCAGTTCGAGGGGCAGCTGGACGGGAATGCCGGGCGCACCCAGGCGCTCCTGCATCGTGGCCACGGCCGCGAGGTAGTCAGCGCCCGGGCGGTCGCACTTGTTGACGAAGGCGATCGCCGGAACGTCGTGCCGGTCCATCTGCCGCCAGACGGTCTCCGATTGGGCCTGCACTCCCGTCACGGCATCCAGGACGAGGATCGCGCCGTCGAGCACGCGCATGCAGCGCTCGACCTCCACGGTGAAATCGACATGCCCGGGAGTGTCGATCAGGTTCAGGGCGTGGTCCCGCCAAGGAACGCGCGTGGCAGCCGCGGTGATGGTGATCCCGCGCTCGCGCTCTTCCGCCATCCAGTCCATGACGGCCGTGCCCTCGTCGACCTGACCGATGCGGTGCTCGACGCCGCTGTAGAACAGCATGCGCTCGGAGACAG
>DASCMO010000208.1:0-4599 GCA_036010965.1 Planctomycetota bacterium
CGATTCCAGCTCCAGACGGAGAGACTGACCCGAGAGGAGCGCGATCGTCGGGTTGAGGACCTCGGAAATGGGCGCCCCGTCGGCTCCCCTGTACCATCGAGCCCGCAGAGGGCGCGGCAAGGAACAGGTTTCCACGCTCAACTGCAACTCGACGCCATCACCCTGCACGGCCTTGAGCCCGACCTGAGCCCCGCTCAATACCGTGACGGTCTCCACCGGCGTGAGGAACGCAGGCCCGTAATCACAGCGGATCTCAACCACCGGATTGGCTAAGGGCGGGAATAACATGCGCTGCTCGAGACCCCGGGCCAATGCCTCCCGGCAAACGGCGCAGAACGCGGACTCCGCGACGCCAGGAGTGAGATGGGAGGTCCGCATCTTGCATTCGGGGGACGGCCGGTACACACCGAGGCCGTGGTAGTAGGCTCCCTCGTGGGAGCCGATCGGACCATCCCAGAGTGCGAGCGGCGCACCAGGCAGAGCCCAGAATGCCCACTTCGCTCCGAGAGAATCGAGGGTGACGTTGGCGTGCTCAGGCTCCGAGCCGAGGTAGCGCTTGGCCAGCTTCGACTGGTCCACGTACTCCTCGGTCAGGTTGGCCAGAGGCGAATGCCCCAGCTCGTGCAGAAAGGTGCTCTCCGCCCGCTCTTCAAAGCGGATGGGGGGAGCGGAGACATCCGGGCCCACCCTGGCCGGCAAGAGCATGATGTGCCCCGGTGCCGTGGCGCGCCCCGAGACGAAGTTGCCGTTCCCGACAAAGACGACGAGATCGGGGTTAATCGGCCTCACCTCGTCCATGACCGTGGCCAGGCGCGCGAGGTTCACGAAACCCGTCTTCGTCGTGTTGGTCTTGGGGTCAAAGAAGGACCCCACCACTCGCTGACTCGGGTCCGTGTGGTCGTCCGCCACAAGATCGAGGCGGTGAATCTGGATCGAGTCGGAATAGCTGGCGAAGGGCTCCGAGACATGAAGAACCGGATCGCTCGTCAGCATCTTGCTCGCCAGACGGCTGGCCAGCAGGTGGAAATCTGCCTGCTCCGCCGCCTCGAAGTTGTCGCCGACGAGGACGATGGTCGCCCCATCGAAGGCCGAGTCATGGATCGGTGAGATCGTCTCCAGACGATCGAACGACTGCGACCCCTCGGCCGTCCAGATCGTCGCCACGTTCGAGTGCTGGACGGTGTAGTCGAGCGCCGCGGCACGATCCCAGCGCATGTCGTTGAAGAAGCCAAGGGCATCGCCGATGCCCTTCTTGATCTTCTTCTCGATGTTCTCCTCGAGGCTGGCTCCGAAGAGGTCCGCGAGGGAGTTCAGGATGTTCCCCCAGGAATTCGTGATCGTAGCATCCACATGGGTCACGGCCCCCGTGGGGATCTCACCGTTGGGGCCGATCAGGATCTCGAGACGGATCTCGACCCTCACGTTCAGGTCTGTTCCCAGGTAGTCCTCCTCGGCGGTCATCTTGAACACGTAGTGTTCGTTGCCGTTGGCGTCGGGGGAGCCAGGCAAGCGGATGCGGACGCGCTCCTCGCCGCCAGGTCCGAACTCTAGCGAGAAGGAGGGAGGACGGGACATGTCCAGTTTCGCGGCCCAGGTACTCGCGATGTCGGAGTCGTCCTCCGCCTGGTTGCGGGCGTCGCTCACCACTGCGTTGCGGATGTACTCGTTGGTTTGAGCCCAGATCGTCGCGTAGGTCTCGTCGAGGCGTTCGACGAGCGCCGCGGCAGGGCGGGGGGGGATGGGCTGGGTCTGAGCCGGCGCAAGCGCGGGGGCCAGGCTGGCGGCCAGCGCCAGGAGAATCGGGGTCTTCATTTCGGCAGTCCTTTCATGAGGTCACAGTTCGGAAGAAAACGGCTGGGGCGCCGGGAGATCTCGTGCTTGACGCGGGGAGCTCAGAACCGCTCGCCACACCCTTGATAGGCGCTCGGGTCCATGTCGATCTGGCGCAGGCGGGCTGCGGCCGTGTCGGCGATCGAAGGCCACGCGCTCGCGTGGGCGGCGACCTCTTCAATGCGGGCGCGCAGGCGCACCGCTGCCGGCCCGGGGGGAACACCGCGGTACTGATCGGCGAGGCCTGCGAGCAAGCCGTCCATCTCGCGTGCCGTACAGGGAAGGGCCTGGGCAGCGAGCCAGGCTGTGGCCGCGTCCGAAGGCGTCCCGCCGGCCAGGCGCAGAGCGCAGGCGCGCAACCTCGCATCGGACTCGCCCGAGTGGACCGCTTGGAGCACTTCAAGCCTGTCCGTCGGCTCGGAGTGGAGGTAGAAACGCAGGGCGTTGGCGCGCAGGGTGCTGTCGCCCACTGCCAGCGCCACGGACCGCAAGGCGGCGAGGGCCTCGTCGCCGCCGAGCGAGGCGAGGTGCTGGAGGGCGGCCCAGCCCAGCTCCCAACCCGGTTCGCCGGCCAAGGCGGATCGCAGACGCGCCACTTCGGCGTCACTCGCCCAGGCGGCGAGGAGCTCGTGGCTGAGGGGCAGCTCCTCTTCACCGACAGTGTCCGCTACAGACGCTGGCGTGGCGCTGGAGCGCAACGCGTTCAACGGCTCTCCCGCAGCTTCACCACCGTCAGGACCCTCGCCGGCCTCCGGGTGCTCAGCACGCTCGAAGGACAGCGGGGGCTCGAGGGCGACGTGGGCCTCGCTCACTCCGGTGCTCGTCAGCGCCTGGCGCTCCAGGCTCCAGAGCGTCAGCCCAAGCGCCAGGCCGGTCAGGGCGAGGAGCGAAGCGACGCGCAAGGCCGGGCGCCGCGTCTCGCTCTGCGCGGATCTGGGCTCCTGGTGATCGGGGCGGAACGGGCGCTGGCGGGTCGTCTTGATAGTCATGTTGCCTCTCGCCTGGTTCCTCGCTCCTCGGGCGTCGAGCCCGCCATGGTTCTCGGAGATTCTCATCCTGGAGAGGCGGGGCGCCGGGGCTCGGGCCGGCAGCGCGCGCGGGGCGCTGAGGCGCCCCGGACACTGTTTCTCCCCTCCACGGTGCGAGAAGTGAGTTGTCCCCTACACTGGCAGTTGGCCGTCCGTCCTGACTCGAAGCCCTATCCCCGAGCCCCATGCACGCCTCCTTCCGCCCGATTCCGCTCTCCCTGATGCTCATCACCGCGGTCCTGGCCGCGCCTTCGGCGGCCCAGGGCAGTGCCCAGGGCAGTGATGACTGTGCCTCGGCCCCCGCGATCGTGGGGCAGGGCCTTTACGCCGTCGACACGAACGGCGCCAGCGGTCCGGACGCGGACCCGGGGTGCGGGAACATGGCCGCGGACGTGTGGTTCGAATGGACCGCGACGGACACGGGCACGGTGCGCTTGGACGTGTGTGACGCGAGCTACGACTGCGTCCTCGCCTTGTGGGATGGGGCGGGCTGCCCGACCCAGGTGGTCGCGTGCAACGACGACTCCTGTGGTCTGCGGTCGGTGGTCACCGTTTTCGTCGTGGCGGGGAACACCTACATGGTCCAGGTGGGCGGCTACAACGGAGCGACGGGAACGGGGACGCTGGCGATCTACAATTACGCCTCCAACGACGACTGCGCCTCTGCCCAGTCGATCTCCGGGCAGGGCCTCTTTGCCGTGAACACGTACGGCGCCAGCGGCCCGGACGCGGACCCGGGGTGCGGGGACATTGCCGCGGACGTGTGGTTCGAGTGGACCTCGAGGGACACGGGCATGGTTCAGATGGACATCTGCGACGCGAACTACGACTGCGTCCTCGCCCTGTGGGACGGTGCGGGCTGCCCGAGCCAGGTGATCGAGTGCAACGATGACTTCTGCGGCGTTCAGTCGGTGATCAACGCGCCCGTCGTGGCGGGGAACACCTACATGGTCCAGGTGGGCGGCTACAGCGGAGCGACGGGGACGGGGACGCTCACGGTGGCGGTCTCCGTACCGCCCGCCAACGACGACTGCGCCAACGCCGAGCCCATCTCCGGCGAGGGCATCTTCATATTCGACAGCTCCTTTGCCACGGACGATGGAGCCGGCGACGACGGATGCGGTCCCGTCGGGCGCGACGTGTGGTTCGTGTGGAACGCACCCTGGGACGGGTCCACGACCCTCAGTACCTGCAATCTGGCAGCCTGGGACACGCAACTGACCGTCCACGACGGGCAGGGATGCCCGGCGGGTCCCGCGATCGCCTGCAACGACGACGCCTGCGGATTGCGCTCGACCCTTGCCTTCAACGCCACGGCAGGAAACGACTACCTGATCCGCATCGGCTCCTACGACGGCAACGTCGCGGGTCCGGGAGCGATCGAGATCATCAAAGGCGGATCGGCCATCGATTGCAGCAACCCTCCGGCTGGGCCCGATGTCATCGTGGGCAGCATCACCGACACAATCCTGTGGGGCACGGTAGGGGGCATCACGGGCTACTCCATTGGAGCTACTGCCTGCAACGTCGGCGACTCGACCATGCCCTGGGAGGGCGACACCAACCACCACCCCGTCATCGGTCAAAACCTCTACCGACTCGATGGCGGACGCTTCGAACAGGTTGGGATGAGCTGGCTCAAGCACGGCTTCGCGTCCGCCACCGAGAACTACTGCTGCATCTGCATCCCGCCCGGAAGCGGGCAGATCATGGGCATCGGATGCGCCGACACCTACGGGGC
>DASCMO010000209.1:0-2061 GCA_036010965.1 Planctomycetota bacterium
GGCCCTGGCCGCCGTCAGCGGAGGAGCGGCCACAGCGGTCATCGAGGAGGTCGCCGCCACGGCTGCGGCTTCTGATGCCGCGGCGGTGGCCGACGTCCTGGCGGAGCTCCCCGTGGGTATCGTGCCCGAGCCTGCTCCCGGCGCAACGCCCGAGCCCGAAGCGGCACCTGAGCCCGAAGCGGCACCTGAGCCCGAAGCGGCACCTGAGCCCGAAGCGGCACCCGAGCCCGAAGCGTCCCCCGAGACGCTGGCCAGCGAAAAGCCCGAACCGATCGAGGAGGCGAGCACCGAAGAGAGCTCGTGAATCCGGAACTCGTCCATGGCACCCCCGTGACCGGCGCTGGCTGCCCAGAATGCTTGACGGACGGGCCTTCGCTCCACACAATGCTGCCCCATTTTTCGGGCGGCGCTCCCCCTGTGAGGGGGACTCACGCTGAACCAATCCAGACCTCATGCCGACCATCAACCAGCTGATCCGCAAGGGCCGCAAGAAGGCGACCAAGCGCTCGAATTCTCCCGTGCTGGAGTCGTGCCCCCAGAAGCGGGGCGTGTGTCTGCAGGTCAAGACCCAGACGCCGAAGAAGCCGAACTCCGCCCTGCGCAAGATCGCGCGGGTGCGCCTGTCCAACGGCAAGGAGATCACCGCCTACATTCCGGGTGAAGGTCACAATCTCCAGGAGCACTCGGTCGTGCTCGTGCGCGGTGGCCGTGTTCGAGACCTTCCCGGCGTTCGATATCACATCCTGCGCGGCACGCTCGATACGGGCGGTGTCGAAGACCGCAGCAAGAGCCGTTCCAAGTACGGAACCAAGCGTCCCAAGAAGTAGCCTCCTGTCATGCCGCGCAACTACAAGTCCACCGCCGTCTTCATTAAGCCGGATCCCAGGTTCGGGTCGATGCTGGCGTCCAAGCTGATCAACAAGATCATGCTCGACGGCAAGAAGAGCACGGCCCAGAAGATCTTCTACGATGCCCTGGACATCGCAGCGAAGAAACTCCCCGAGGTCGAGGAGACCGAGGAGATCTTCACGAAGGCCATCGAGAACGCCCGCCCCACTGTGGAGGTGCGCTCGAAGCGTGTGGGTGGCGCGAACTACCAGGTCCCGCGCGAGGTCAAGCGCGGGCGCCAGGAGACCCTTGCGATTCGCTGGGTCGTGGACAACGCCCGCAAGAAGAAGGGCAAGCCCATGGCACAGCGCCTGGCAGAAGAACTGATCGACGCATACAACGGCACTGGAGCGTCGGTCCATTGGAAGGAAAACATCCACAAGATGGCCGAGGCGAACAAGGCCTACGCGCACTACGCGTAGTCCGTATCCGCCCCGCCCATGGCCGGCCGGTCGCCCGGAACGCCCGAGCGTCATGCCGACTGCCCCGAGCGACGTCCTGATCCTGAGGGATCCGCGAGAGTCGACTCGCAAGTGTTCGCTGACGCCCCTGCGCGGGAAACCGGGGGTGAGGTTCGTCGCCTATCATCGCGACAAGCACATCGAGGCGGGCGAGCGGGTGCTGCTACACCCCGATGGGGAGCCCCTGTCGGCCGCTGACGGGGGCCGCGGCCTGCTGCTGGTGGACTGCTCCTGGCGCAGGCTCGACAGCCTGCTCATCACCGTCGATGGCGACCCACCCCGGCGCAGTCTGCCGGAGCTCACCACCGCCTACCCGCGCCGCAGCCGTACCTTCGAGGACCCCGCGCGTGGCCTGGCCTCGATCGAGGCTCTCTACGCAGCTCTGGTCCTGCTCGGCAGACCCACCCGAGGCATTCTGAGCGGCTATCTGTGGGCCGGGGAGTTCCTGGCGGCGAACCCCGAGCTGGCTGGCCGCTGATACCGACCCGCTCAGGAGCTACTCTCTGCCCACCATGGGCCTCGATCGAGTCCGCAACTTCGGCATCGCTGCCCACATCGACGCCGGGAAGACCACTGTCTCCGAGCGCATGCTGTTCTACAGCGGCGTCGAGCACCGCATCGGTCAGGTCGACGAGGGCACGGCCGTCATGGACTGGATGGCGGAAGAGCGCGAGCGCGGGATCACCATCACCGCGGCTGCCACGCGCGTTCC
>DASCMO010000210.1:0-8583 GCA_036010965.1 Planctomycetota bacterium
GTTCGATCCCTCGCCCTATCCCAACCTGCGCATTCTGATCCTGACGAACGGGTTGCTGCTCACGAGCAAGACCTGGGACAGCGTCTGCAACGAGATCATCGACGCCGTCTCCATCTCCATCGATGCGGCGACCCCCGAGGTCTGCTCAGGTCTGCTCAGGCCAGTGTGCAGATGGCGGTGAGAACCCCGCTGGATTCTGGCTCGCGGCGGCGATGGTCTCGGTTGGTGCCGACTACGGTGTCGTCATTGCTGAGGCCCACGAAGTACGGACCGAAGTTGACGGCGACGGTGTCGCCCGCGTTGCGGATCGTCTGGCTCACGGTCAATCGGGGCCGCGCGGATCGGTGGGCGGCGACGGCGCGCGGTTCGGCATGTCGATCTTCGCCCGCGACGTGAACGGGGACTCCAAGGCCGACCTCCTCGTCGGCGCGCCGCGCAAGAACGGCGGTGGCGTCGAGGATGCGGGCCAGGGCTTCTTGTTCTTCGGGCCCACCTTCTCTGCCCAAGGCCACCAAGCGTTCTTGCGGCCAGAGGCCAAGCCCCACGACGTCCTCGGCTTCCGCGCCCTCGCAGCCGATGTCCTGGGCGATGGGGCCATCGACGTCTTGTTCTGCTCGCTCGCGCGGCACCAGGACATGGCCATCGTCGCCTGGAGCGGAGCGGACTTCGACGCCGCACCCCGCGTCTGGGCGCCGCCTTCCGATGCGGGCCACCACTTCGTCCAGGGGCTCGACCACGGCCGGCGGGTGCGCGGCGCCGAGAACCTCCTGGTTGGCGACCCCAGCTTCTCGCCCTCGGGCAAGAGCGAGTCGGGGCGAGTCCTGATCCGACGCCTCAGCGCGGATTCCTGAGGAGGGTCTGCGGGTGGGGCATTCCCATCCGCGCCCCTCGCCTCGATCGGCGCGGATGTCTCGCGCCGTGCCGGCTCTGCTCTCCCTGGCGGCCTGCGCCTCGACACCGGCGCCGCTACATCCTGGAGATGCAGCCCGCTACCTCGAGATGGCGATCGTCGCCCTGGGCTACTCCTGGTAGCAGGCTCGCTCTGTGTCGCCGTCGGGAGCGGCCTGCAGAAGCTCAGGCGCCGGCCGGCAACAGACCCGCCAGCTCCTGCAGGGTCTTCCAGGTGGCGAGGCTGCGCTCGCGGGCGACGAGGATCTCCTCGGTCGGCGTTCCGTCCGCTGCGAAATGCTTGGCGAAGCGTCCCTCCGAGCGGGCGAAGGTCAGGAAGTCGACCGGGTTGCCCTCCTTGTCGGAGTGCCAGTCGGCCTTCACGGAGGGGTTGCCCTTCAGGTCCAGCCGCTCCCTGATCCGCTCCCCCCGAGAGGGGTCGAAGGAGAGCAGCGGGAAGGCGCGCGAATCGACGGCGAGCTTCGCCTGCTGCGCCGCGCACTCATCCCCGACGCCGTGCTCAGGCTGGCAGGTGGTGTAGGTGACGACGAGCGCCGGGCCGTCGAAGCTCTGAGCCTCGCTGATCACCCTGTAGAAGTGGTTGGTGTGCGCCGCGGTGGTCTGGGCGACGTAGGTGTCGGGGTGCATCATCGCGATCGTGGCGATCTCCTTGCGCGCCTCGAGCTTGCCCTTCTGCACCTTGCCGTGGGGCGACATCTTCGCCGCCTGTCCGGTGTACGACGCGGTCGAAGCCTGGCCGCCCGTATTCGAGTAGACCTGCGTGTCGAGCACGAGCACCTTGATGTTCAGGCCGCTGGCGAGCATCCGCGACAGGGAGCCGAAGCCGATGTCGAACAGGGCTCCGTCGCCCCCGATCACCCACAGCGCCTTGTCCTGCCAGCCGCGCTGGTCCCAGCGCTTGCGCACGCCCATCGCCATCGCCGTGGCGTTCTCAAAGAGCGAGTTCGTCCACGGCACCATGAACGGGTTGTAGGGGTAGGTCGAGGAGTAGACCGTGTTGCAGCCGGTGGCCGCCACGAGCCCGATGTTCTCGCGCCCCACGGTCCAGCCGAGCTGCGCCATCAGCATGCGCAGGGCGCTGGCCTCGCCGCAGCCCGCACAAGAGCCGGCGCCTCCGACGTAGAGCAGGCTGCGCTCGCAGGAGAGCATGCGGTCGACCGCCACCTTCTCACGGATGAACTCATCGGGCGTGTCGGGCAGGCGCTGGAAGTGGTCCATCGCCGCGCGCGCCTCGCTCATCGTGGGCTTGCTCTTGGGAACCATCGCGAGAGCCTGGTGGTCCCCGCACACATCGACGCACTCCGCGCACCCCTTGCACTTGGTCGGATCGATGAAGATGCCGAACAGGCCGGGGGTCTGATCCGCCTTCTCGCGGGTGGCGTGGAACTTGCGCGTGACCGCCCAGTGCCCGCGCAGCTCCTGGGGCCCGTCGTTCGCGGCGAGGTCTTCGTCGACGACCTCCTCGGGCGCCACCTTGCCCAGGATCGCCGTGTCGGGGCACTGGGTGACGCACTCCATGCAGGCGACGCAGTTGGAGGCGTCGAAGAGCGGGATCTCGGAGCCTACGTAGCTGAAGTCTCGCAGCGCTCCCGTCCCCGGAGGGATCAGCGAGCGCGCCAGGCCGATGTCGGCCGGGAGCCCCTCGCTGGCCTCGCCCGTGCGATAGGCCTCAGTGACGCGGCCGAACTCCTCGACGTAGCCGTCGATGTCTAGATCGAGGACGGCTCGACCCACGTCGGGCTGAGCGTCGAGGGCGAAGCCCCAGTTGGTGTCCTGCTCGGACCGAAACGCCCTGGCGACTCGCGCCAGGTCGGCCAGGGCCTGATGTGTGCTCTCGTGGTCGGTCATGGCAACTCGTCTACTTGACCCACTGGGCGTAGAGCGGTTCGGCGGCAGTCAAATCCTCGGTCGAGAGCGTGCCGATCGGGCGGTTGGAGCCGCCGCCCTCCGTCACGATCAGCCGCGTGACGCGGCGCTCGACGAGACGGTCGACGGCCGCGGAGAGCCCCTCGGTTGGGTGGGTCGTCAGGACATCGTGGGTCATGAGGTGCTCCACGCGCAGGTCGGGCAGCTCCGGATCGAGCCTGCGCTCGAGGGTGTGCGCCCGTGCGAGGTCCGTCATCGACAGGATGCCCTGCATCTGGCCCTTCTCGTCGACGATCAGGACGCACGAGGACTGCTCGTCGAGCATGAGTTTGCGCACGTCGGGGAGCGTGGTCCCCAAACCGCAGGTCGTCACGCCGCTCGACATCAGCTCGCCGACGGTGAGCCCGCCCATGGCCTCGGCGCGTCGCTCGGCTGTCGCTCTCATGACGTCCGCGGGCACCTCGAGGACCTCCTCCATGCCGCGCCGGACGCAGACGAGGTTGTCCTGCACGACCTGCTCGCCGGCCTTGCCGAAGAAGGTCCGCAGGCTCTTCTCGACGCTCACCATCAGCTCGTCGTGGGCGATGTCGCGCTCCTCCGAGAAGGGATTGGCCGCCAGGAACACGCCGAGCAGGACGATGCCCTGCATGCGCACCTGCAGATCCGTGCGGCTGGAGACGTCCGCCGCGATGCTCGCCGCATCCAGGTACAGCAGGCGCAGGCCGCCCTCACGGATGGCTCGTCGCGCGTAGCCGGGGACCTGGCCCCACACGTCGGCGGGCTCCTTCTCGGTCGTCTGGACGAAAACGGTTCCACCGCGCGTGATCCCCTCGAGGGGGTTCCCGAGGTTGAGGGCGTTGAGTGAGTTCAACGGCACGAACTCGACATGGCGCAGCTCGCAGTGGGTTCGGATCGCGCTCGGCGCCGCGGTCAGGAAGTAGCGCGTCGGCAGGCCCTTCTTCTCCGATCCGTAGAGCGGGTAGGCCTGGACGTAGAGGTCGAAGACGTCGGCGGCGATCGTCGCGATCACCTTGTTGGTCGTGACCGACCCGAAACCGCCGACCGAGTAGCCCCGCATGCTGAACGCCCCGGGCGGCCGGACATCGGGGTCGACCGCGTCGGGCAGGGAGAGCTCATGGTCCACGCCGAGGACGAAGGTCCGCGGGCCGCGCTCGTAGAGGGCCTTGAGGACCGAGAGGAAATGGCCCGGGCGGACGTCCCGCGAGCCGAGACCCGCGACGCCCGCGTGCAGGATCGGGATGCGACTCACGCTCGGAACACCCGGCATGTCCGTGATCGCGTCCGCGAAGGCGGCCTTGATCTCGGCGATGAGCGGGTTGGATTGGGCGAGCGGGTTGTCCATGCGCTCGATCACCGCCGCCGCGCGCACGTCCCGCAAAGCCTCGACGATCTCGGCCGTTGGGAAGGGGCGGAAGCAGACGACCTCGACCACGCCCACGCGCAGGTCGCCCCGGGAGCGCAGCCAATCCACGGTCGCCCGCGCGGTCTCGATCATCGATCCCATGGCGACGATCGCGACCTCGGCACCCTCCATGCAGTAGGTCGTGACCGGATCGAGTCGGCGGCCGGTCGCCTGAGCGAAGGTCTCCATCGCCTCCCGCAGGTGCATCGCCGCGCGGTCGGTGAAGTGCCGCTGGGCGACCTTGCCCTTCATGTAGGCGTCCTGGTTCTGGACGACGCCCGACATCACCGGGCGCGAGGGGTCCATCAGGCTGGGCACGCGCTCGGCCGGGTCACCGACGAACTGGCGCATGAACTCCGGCTCGGGCAGGCGCGTTGTCTCGAGGGTGTGGGTCGTCAGGAATCCGTCCTGGCACACCATGAAGGGAGTGTGGCTGTTCTCCGCGGCTCGGCGAGCGATCAGGGCGAGGTCTGCGACGCACTGTGCATTGCGCGCGAAGACGATCCCCCAGCCGGTGTCGGCCACCGCCATCACGTCGTCGTGGCCGGCGTGGACGTTGAGGGAGTGGCTGGTCAGCGCGCGCGCGCCGATGTGGAACACCGCGGGCAGGCGCTTGCCGCTGATCGTGTAGAGCACCTCCTTCATCAGGACGAGGCCCTGGCCGGAGGTGAAGTTCGTCACCCGCCCGCCGGCGACTGCGAACCCCTCCGCCGCGCTGGCCGAGGAGTGCTCGGATTCGGGCTCGAGGAATTCGAGCGCCTCGTCCCACAGGTTGCGCTTGCCGTTCGCGACGGCGGCCGCGTAGTCGACCCCCATGTTCGTGGACGGCGTGATGGGGTAGGCGCAGGCGCCCTCGGAGATGTGGGTCTCGACCCAGACGACGGCTCCAGAGCCGTCCGTGGTCGTGCGCGTGCCCGGATAGGGGGCCTGTGTGGGCTCGCTTCCGGGTTCCTGGATGCTAGTCGCTTGTTCTGACATGGTCCTCCTACTCCCAGCAGGGTACCCGTAGTGGATAGGTATTCCAAGGTGACGGGCTGCAGTACCCGAGGAGAACCTCTGGGTGAACACGGCGGCAGGTGCGGCGCAGGAGAACGTGACCCCCGTCGTCCATCCCTTGATCTTCGAGCGCGCCTCTCCCTGGTAGGCGGAGGTCAGGTAGATCCGTCCGTCGCTGATGACGGGAGAGGAGGCCCCGCTGCCGCGCACCGGAACTCTCCATGCAAGTTGCGCGGATTCCGGCCCGAAGTCTGAGGGCATGTGCACGTCGGGCGACACGGCTCGCCCTCCGGGTCCTCGAAACTGGGGCCAATCCTGTGCTGCGGCGAGGCTGGGAGAGGCCAGGCCGATCAGGAGTGCGATCGCGATGTACGCCGAGCGCAGCGCGGCGTGGGGCGGTCGTGGGCGAGCGTCGGCATGTCGGTATCCGCGGTCCTGGGACGGTGTGTGACCGTATCACTTCCCGCGCGAGTACCAGGTGCCGCCGCGGCCGATCCAGTTCGTGCCTTCGCCCCAGACGGCATGGGTCGTTCCTCCCTCGTCCACGGCCAGCTCCAGGTAGTCGCCGTAGGGGAACAGGTAGCCTTCGGGGTGTTTGTAGGGAGCTCCGTTTCCCAGGTCGGACAGGCGCACCTCGTCGGTCCAGCTCACGCCGCTGTCGCGGGTGCGTCGGAACCACGTATTCCAGCGGTCGGTGCCGTTTCGGTCGTCTTGCCAGACGACGCGAAAGTCGCCCGGCAGGCTTCCCGCGGCGACGGCCCCGAAGGCGTGGTCGACGCCGGCGCCGGCGGTGGACAGGGCCACGCGGCTGCTCCAGTTGACGCCATCGGCCGAGGTGCGTGCGTAGATCATCTGCTCTTGCCCTGGTGTGTTCCCGGCGTTGTAGGCGACGAGGATGACCCCGGCGGCGTCAACGGCCAAGCCGACCGACGGGCCGAGGAAGCCGAAGGGGCAGGAGGGGGACCAGTTGCAGTCGGGCAGCTCGGCGGAGACGTCGACCAGGGAGGTGGTCCAGCTCACGCCGCCGTCAGCGGATTGGATCAGGCGTACGCGGGCGTTGCCGTGGTAGTTCTGGCTGTAGTCGGTGGCTCCGAAGTAGACCTCGCCGCCCGGCCCGACGGCTCCGGAGGTGTGGAACCAGTAGCGGTTGTCGCTGTTGGTGCGCACCGGCGGTGCGAAGGTCTGGCCGAAGTCGTGCGAGGCGGACACGTAGCTGTCGCTGGCGTTGAACGCGACGTAGACGTCTTGTCCGTCTCGCGAGCAGGCGACGACCGGCTTGTCGGACCAGGACGGCGGGGCTCCGGGCCCGACGATGGTGACCGGGTTCGACCAGTTCACGCCGTTGTCGTCGGAGCGGGCGATCTTGACGCCGGGCGTGTAGCCGTGGAGCCAGGCGGCGTAGACGATGCCTCCCTCGGCGGCCTCGAGGATCGGGTCGTTCTGGGTGCCGCTGACCACGTCCATGAAGACGTCCGCTTCCCAGGTCCGACCGCCGTTGACCGAGCGGCGGAAGATCATCGCCGGGTCCGGTGCGCCTGCGCCGCCGCCCGGCGAGTAGCGTGTGGTCATCTGGTAGACGACGTCGCCGTCGGGGTCGACGGCCACGGCGGGCTCCCAGTCGTCGCCGTCGCCCCACAGTCTCTCGGTGTCGAAGCCGGGTGAGATCGACGAGAGCTGCGGGTGTTGAGCCACCTCGAGTGTCGCCCGCCAGCTCGCCGGCGAGCCTCCGCGGCGTGCTTTCGTGTGGGTCGGCATCGGCCGTTCCCGGCCGCCCGTCCCCACGCCGCGGCACCCAGCCCCGGCGACCACGAGCCCCAGGGCCGCGACCAGCGAGGTGACGAGCAAGGAGTGTTGGGCCACGCGCTTCACGCTCTCCATTATCAGCCAGATCCGTGGCTCCGCCAGGGATGCTCGCGATGCTCGCGGGTGCCCCGCCTGTGGCCCCCTCTGCTGGGGATCGGAGACGGGACCGCTCGCTGTGTGGTAGGTTGTCCGCTGTGCGGCGCAGGTTCTGGATCCGGCTGTCCTTGCTCCTGGCCTTCGGCCTCCTGTGGGCGCTCAGTCACGCCCGGCCGTGGACGGCGATCCACTCGGGCGCGCCGGGGCGGATGTGGGGCGTCCAGTCCGCACATGGACACGCTTTGTGGGCGCGGGTCGCCGTCACCGCCGAGCATCCAGAGCTCGCCGTCGGCCCCATGGCCGAGGCCGCTCTCCGTGAGCTGCTCGCCGATGGATCAACGCTGTGCCTCTTCTCGTTCTCGGGGGTGCGCACGCAGGAGCACACCCCTGGAGGCGAGGCCGTCCTCCTGGACAAGACGATCTTCCAGCTCCACTGGGGACTCCTGACGGCCCTCCTGTTGCTGAGCATCCTCACCCTCCTGCTCTCCCGCCTGTGGCGGTCGTGGAGAGCCTGGAGGAGCGGCTAGCGCCTCGTGCGAGGCGACGGGATCGGCTACGCGCCCTTGGGCGCGCCCACGAGCACGGTGCCGGTGATCTTCGCTCCCGCCTGTCTCAGGCGCAGGGCGGCTTCCCCGGCGGCGGTTTCGCGGGTCTTGTTGTGGCGAACGACGAGCACGGCGCCGTCGGCCGCCGCCGCCAGGGCGGTCGCTCCGGAGCCGGTCAGTACGGCGGGAGCGTCGAGGATCATGCGGTCATAGCCTTCCGCGAGGCCCGCCAGGATCGCGCTCGCGCCGGGTCGCGCTACCAGATCTCCAGGGTGCTGACCGGTCTGGCCGGCGGGCAACAGGGAGAGGCCGTCGAGATCGGTGGGGCGTGTCTCCACTTCGTGATCCTCGTCGGCCGTCAGGGCTTCCGCCAGCCCCGGTCCCGCCTTGCCGTCACCGAACCAGCGGTGCAGTTGGGGCGCTTCCAGGTCCGCGTCCACGAGCAGCACCCGTTCTCCCCCGCGCGCCAGGGAGCGCGCTAGTTGCGCCGCGGTGGTGGAGCATCCCTCGCCTTGCGCCACTGAGGTGACGGCGATGACCTTGCCGCTGTTTCCGTGTCGGAACGCGCTGCGCAGGGCGCGGTAGGCGTCGGCCGCGGGTCCCTGCGCAGCCCCCGCGCGCCCGCGGCGGTCGGGGGGTACGGACGCCAGGTGCGCAGCGCCGACGGCCCGCTCGAGCTGCTCGGCGGAGACGACCGGTCGCTGGGAGGCCTCGCGCAAGAATGCCAGACCGGTACCAAGCAAGAGGCCGAGCACCAGGCCGAGCGCGAGGTTGAGGGGGATGTTGGGCCACGTGGGCTTGAGCGGCGGTGGATAGGTATTCCAAGGTGACGGGCTGCAGTACCCGAGGAGAACCTCTGGGTGAACACGGCGGCAGGTCAGACGTGTGACACGACATGGGGCGGTCGAACCAGCAACAGCAAGGCAACAGGCACCAAGGAGGCCG
>DASCMO010000211.1:0-3590 GCA_036010965.1 Planctomycetota bacterium
TGGGTCGCGGGCGATACCGGCACCCTGCAAGCCTGGTACCGTGACACGGTCGGCCCCTGCAACGCGGGCTTCAACCTGAGCAACGGCCTCCAGGTGACCTTCTCGCCCTGACGGAGCGGGGAGGAGGCGAGGGCGGAGGCCTTGACCCGGCTGTATGGCGAGGGTCTTCGGCATCGATATCCTGCCCTGTGGCCACCGCAATGAGCGGCACAGGTTGAGTCCTGATGGTTTGATATGGATCTAAACCACGACTCATACAGGGTTTACATGTTTGAATGCCATGATCCATAAACAGGCAGCCTATTTATACTAGGCAGCCTCTCTGCCTCATGCTAAGCTCCTGGCATGGGAACTCAACAGGGCATCTACACGCTTCAGGACCTGGAGGACAGGACCGGCCTCCCGGGCAGAACGATCCGTAGCTGGATCAGCGCCGGGGTCCTCCCCAAGCCCCTCGGCAGGGGTCGCGGAGCTCACTTCGACGAGGAGCACCTGACGCACCTGCAGTTCATTCAAGCCCTGCGTGAGGAGCTGGGGCCTCGGGTGCCGCTCAAGACCCTGGCCGAGATCATGCGCGGCGTGGACCGACAGACCATGAAGCGGGTGGCCAGCGGGGAGGAGTCGGTGCGAGCCATTCCAGTTCACACTGCTCCGCCAGTATCCGATTCGGACTGCGCCCCCGTGGACATGCTGAAATCACGGACGCTCGACCCTGACCCTTTTTCATTCTCAGGCTCAGTCCGGCAGGGTCAGTGGAAACTGCCTCCAAACGTGGGGGCCATGCCGACCGCAAGCGTCGCTGATGAAAGCGCGCCAGACCTTTGGACCACCATCGAGGTAACCGCCGACATCGCCCTGCGCTTGCGCGGCAACGAACCCGAGGAGGTCGCGAGACTCGCGCAGCTGGCCCGAAGGCTGCGTGAGTGGATCGAGGGCGGGGACTGACCCCGCACCTCTTCTGACAGGGGGCGATTGCCCCCAGGCGGTCCGCCGCGAACCTCGCGACGGGCACCTGATCGAAACCGCTCCCCGTGCGGCTCTGGGGAAGTTGTGTCCGAACCGAGCCGCACCACACACAAACAAGAAAGCGAGAAAGACCATGAAAGACATCAGATTAGAACTGGACCAACACACCGTCTCGGACGACCGGCGCACGGTCCGTCACCTCATCGCGACCCTCAAAGCTCCGGCTCGACCGAAAGACGACGCAGTCCCTCCGCCTCTCGACCTCGGCCTCGTGATCGACGTCTCCGGATCGATGAGCGGCCCGCCCCTCGAGGCCGCCAAGCAGGCGGCCGCGGGAGTCGTGGAGCGCCTCGGGCCTGATGACCGGCTGACCCTCGTGGCCTTCGAGGACAACGTCCACATCCTGTTCGAGGCCCTCACCCTCGACCCTGCCGGTCGCGGCCAGGCCATCGAGCGGATCCTCAGCCTGGGCACCGGCGGCTGTACGAACCTGGCGGGCGGCTGGTCCGCCGCGGGCACCCTCCTGGCGGCCGAGGCGGCGCTCACGCCCGGTCGCCGACGGCACGTCATCGTCCTCTCGGACGGAATGGCCAACCGGGGCCTGACCGACCCGTCGATGCTGGGGAAGGAGGCCTCGGCCCTGCTCGAGTGCGGAGTGCCGACCTCCTGCGTGGGGATCGGGGACCACTACAGCACTGACCAGTTGGACGCCCTGGCCGAGCACGGCGGCGGCCGCCTGCACGACGCCGAGACCCCGCAGGAGATCGTCGAGGTGCTCCTCGGTGAGCTTGGGGAGCTGGCCGCCGTCACGGCCGAACGCGTCTCCCTCAGCCTCGATCTGCCTGAGGGAGTCACTGCCGTGGACCTCGCCGGGGGACCCGCCCGCCAGCGTGGGCGCACGCTGGTCTGTCGGCTGGGCTCCCTGCGGAGCGGGGCCGAGCGACAGCTCGTGCTGCGCCTCGAGCTCGAGGCGAACGCGACGAGGGGAGAGCCCATGGAGTTCGGCTGGGAGGTGAGCTGGTCCACACCCGGCGGGCGCGACTCCCACCGCGAGCGGGGGCTCGTGAAGCTCGTACCCTGCGCAGGGCCGCACGCACCGGTGTCGGAGATCCACGCGGCCGTGGTGGTGGAGAAATGGGTGGCCGGGCTCGTGCGCCGGGTGACTTCGCTCAACCGCCACGAAGGCTACCAGGAGATCCAGGACCTCCAGAGGAGGGAGTTGCCCGCGCTTGAGGCCTACGCGCAGCCCCACCCGTCGCTGGCTCATGCCGTCTCGCGCGTCCGACACCTCTTCACCCAGGCCCTGCGCCCCATCGCCGAGCGCAGCCGCAAGGAGATGTACCTCCTCAGCAAGAAGCTTCAGCTGCGCGAGGCAGACCATCGCAAGGTACACCGCGGCGCCTGGTTCGACCAAATGCCCGGAACCGAGAGTCATACCTAGGGGCGCTGCAAAGCGGACGCAACAGCGAAGAGCACACGATCCCCACTCCATGAGCAACGCCAGCGATGGCGGCGCAACGCTGACTCCTTTCGGTGGGCGGGGGCGGTCGGGTAACTGGCCGCCCCCGTTTTCTAACGCGGCGAAAGGAAACTGACATGAGTTGCCTGTACGTCGAGACCGTCGACCGCGACTTCACAGCCACCTCCCGCCGCGGCGGGCTCGTCACCTGCGGCGAGGTGAGCCACGGCGATCTGGAGGGCGAGCAAACGCCATGGGGAACGGATGGAGCTAGACTGGCTCCCATGCAGATCGAGATCGCCTGCGCACCGCGTCCCGCCCTTCGCTTCGCTCTCGCGGCGCTCGGCCTCTGGGCGGTGGGATGCGCGGGGCCTGGGCGTACGGTCGGGCGGCCGCCTGTGGAGATGGGGCTGGATCCCTTCTACGCGAAACACGTCTCGGCGTCGGGGTATCCGATCGTCGCCTCTGAGGCGGTGGACGACCACGCGCTGCTCGAGGCGGCCTACCTAGTGGACCTGATGCTGGCGCGCAGGCCGGACGTGCGCGAGGCCATGATCGAGAGCGGCTCGCGTCTGATCGTCATGGGCTATCGCGAGTTCACGACCGACATCCCCGAATACGCCCACTTCGAGGATCGCGACTACTGGGACCGACGCGCGCGCGGGCTCGGCGGATCGCGCAGCGACCCGGTCTGCAGCTGCGCCGAGGAGAACGTGCTCGCCTTTCCCGGTGACCCCTACTCGACCGAGAACATCCTGATTCACGAGTTCGCCCACAACATCCACCTGCGGGGCATGGTGCGCGTGGACGAGACCTTCGACCCTCGCCTGAAGCAGGCCTTCGAGCAGGCCATGGCGGAGGGGTTGTGGAAGGGAAAGTACGCCTCTACCAACAAGAACGAGTACTTCGCCGAGGGTGTGCAGTCGTGGTTCGACGACAACCGCGAGCCTGACCACGACCACAACCACGTCAACACGCGCAGGGAGCTGGTGGCGTACGACCCGCGCCTGGCCGCCCTGTGCGAGGAGGTCTTCGGAGCCACGCTGCTGGTCTACACGAAACCGACCACGCGCCTGCGCGGTCACCTGGAGGGCTACGATCCGGCCAACGCGCCGACTTTCCGCTGGCCCGAACGGCTCGATGAGGTCGGCGAGGAGATCCTCGA
>DASCMO010000212.1:0-1762 GCA_036010965.1 Planctomycetota bacterium
CGACTCGCTGCCGACCGAGCCTCTCATCGCCGCTCTGCCGGTGAACATCCGCCAGAAGGACGACGTGGGCGGTGGCAACGCGGTGGGCGCGATCCTGGCCTCCCTGGCCACTCAGATCGAAGACCCGCGCGAGCGCATCGCCGCCATCATCGCCTCGACGCGCAGGGCGAAGGCCCAGCTGGAAGGCATGTCGAAGGCCGCGATGCTCCAGTACAGCGCCCTGTTGATGGCTCCGGTCGGCGTACAGCTGCTCACCGGCACCGCGGGCCGCACCCGCCCCGCGTTCAACGTGATGGTGTCCAACGTGCCGGGGCCGAAGGACACCCTGTATCTGCGCGGCGCCAAGCTCGCCAGCTTCTACCCGCTGTCCATCCCGTTCCACGGCTACGGCCTCAACATCACCGTCAACGGCTACGCTGGGACCCTGAACTTCGGCTTCATCGGGTGCCGCGACGCGCTGCCTCGCCTCCAACGCCTGGCGGTCTATTGCGGTGACGCCCTCGACGAACTCGAAGCGCTCGCCTGACCCGACTGCGCCCACACGTGCGCCACGCGCTTGCTGCGAGTAACATTCGGCTGTGGACGCGCTGCGTGAAATCGCCAGCGAGCTGATGCTCGAAGACCTGCGTGAGAACGCGGGCCCGTGGATCGGCGCGTCGATGGAGGAACACGCTCGAGCGCTGCTCGAGGTGCTGGAGGTCGCCGACCTCCAGATCGCAGGTTCCCCGTACGGCGCAAGGTTGCGGCAGATGCGTGAGCCGATGGCCCCGGAGGACGAGTCGCTGTGGCTGAGTCTGGTGCGAGCGCGACGCTCGCGATCGCAGCGCGCCGGCTGATCGACGCGCTCGAGGAGGCCCGAATCCCCTACGCGCTGGGTGGTGCTCTCGCGCTCGGCTACCACGCACCCCCGCGTGGAACGCGCGACATCGACCTCAACGTCTTTCTGCTCGCCCAAGACTCGAAGCCCGCGTTCGAGGTGCTGCGAGACGCCGGTGTCGAGTTGGACCCAACCGCAGCCGCGAAGCGCGCCGGCGACCGAGGCGACGCCGTCGGCCAGGTAGACGGCATTCGGGTGGATGTGTTCGTCAACAGCATCCCACTGCACGAAGACGCGTCCCGACGGTTGATTCGCGTGGACTTTGGAGGCGCCCCTGTCTGGATCCTGTCAGCCGAGGATCTCGCCTTCCTCAAGTTGATGTTCAATCGACCCAAGGACCTGCTCGACGTCCAGCAGATGTGCTTCACGCTCGGTGAGGACTTCGACCACGCGTATCTGCGCCGCCAGCTCGAGGCGCATCTCGGCGATGACCACCGATTGAATACGGCCGACAAGCTGCGACTCGCTTACGGCTGACTGTGAGGCTACTTGACGATGTCGTGAGCCCATAGCGACGTGAGGAAGTCGCGCACCGGGTGGATTTCGATGTCGCCGACCCGACGCCAGACGGGTTCGCGGCACACGACGATCTGTCGCCTCAGCGGATAATCGCTCGCCAACGCGCGTAGCCCTTTCAGGTGTCGGTTGGCGATGGATGCGGACGCTTTGACTTCGATCGCGACGTCTCCGAAGACGAAGTTGACTTCCTGTTTGCCATAGGTCCGCCAGAACGCGAGCGGGACGTCACGCGCGAAGTACTGCTGGTAGGCGTGCAACTCCTGAAAGACCAGGTGCTCGAGGGCGGGGCCGACTTCTGCGGCCGGGAGCGGAGACTCGAGGCTGGCCGGATTGCAGAGTGCGCGAACGACGCCCCTGTCGAAGAAG
>DASCMO010000213.1:0-2058 GCA_036010965.1 Planctomycetota bacterium
TGGTTCCTCGACCTGCGGCGCTACGGAAGCGTCCCGCACGCGGGCTTCGGCCTGGGCCTGGAGCGCTTCGTGGGCTGGATCGCGGGCGTCGAGCACGTGCGCGAGTGCATTCCCTACCCGCGCACGATCTACCGCCTGCACCCCTGACGGTCGTCGTTCCGGGCCCGGTCCGCCCGGGGTCGGTCAGCGACGCTCGCCGGCGGAGTCAGACGAGCTTCGCGGCTCCCCCGACCCAGCCCTCGCGCCGGATGCGCGCGGGCTGCACGCCGAGGCGCTTCGCCAGAGCCTCCACGCCCGGGCGGTCAAGGGCGGCCAGGTCGGCGGGGCTCTGGATGCCGGCGGCCCGCAGGCGCTCGGCCATCCGAGCGCCGATGTGCGGGATGCGTGTCAGATCTGTGCCCTGGGGCCTAGCCGCCGGGCGCAGAGTGACGGTCCGCAGCTTCGCCTTCTTCCTGTCCGCCGCCCTCTTCGCGCTGGCCTTTCTGGCCGAGGCCGCCTTTGCCGCCGCGGGCTTGCCCCCGGCCACCTTGCTAACCGGCGCCTTGGTCGGCGTGGTCCTGGCCCCCGTCTTCTTCTTCGCGTTTGCCTTGGCGGTCGGGCCGCGCTTGCGGGCCGCGGGCTTCTGCGCGCCGCGGGTCCCTCTGCGGGCGCTCTTTTTCGCCCCCCTGGCCTTCGCAGCGGGCTTGACCCCGGCCGCCTTGCGGGCCACGCGCAGCTCGACCTCCAGGGTGCGGCGGGCGTCGCGCAGCTCCTTGAGCTGGGCGCGCAGGGTCTCCAGCCGCTCCTTCCGATCGAGGAGGCTCGCTTCCTGGCGCTCCCGATGGGCCTGGGCGCGCCCGGCGGCGCGAGCCGCGATCTCCAGCTTGCGCTCGCGCTCCTTGAGTTCCTTGCGGGTTGCGTTCAGTTGCTCGTCGGTCTCGCGCGTGCGCCCACGCTGGGAGTCCATCTCGCCGGCTGCCCGCTCGAGGGCGGCGCGCAAGGAGGCCTGAGAGCGCTCGCCTCGACCGACCTCGCTGTGCAGCTCCTCGATCGTCGCCGCGAGGGCGGCTCGCTCGCCCCGGCCCTCAGTCAGACGCTCTTCAAGGGCGATCTTGGCGGCGTTCAAGGCGTCCCGCTCGGCGGCCGTGCGGTCGCGTTCCTTCTCGAGGGTCTGCATGCGCCGCGCCGCCGCGCCGGAGGACTCCTGCAGGTGGACGGTGACGTCGCGCTCGCGGCGGGTCGTGTCGCGGCGTAGCTCTTCCAGGCTGGCCGTCAGGCCCTCGCGTTCGAGAGCGCCCCTGGCGAGCTGTTCGCCCTGCTCCTCGAGTTCGCGCCGCGCGGCGTCCCGTTCGTCGCGCAGGGAGTCGCGCTCGCCGGTGATCCGTGCGCCGGTCTGCTCGAGGGCGTCCACGTGCACGGCACTCTCCTCGGCGGCCCGGTTGCGCTCGGCGGCGACCTCGGTGGCCGTTCGCTCCAGTTCGATGTGTAGCTCCGCGAGTTCCCCCGCGAGTCGCTCGCGGGCCTGGACAGCCTCGACGTTGCGCTCCTCGCTTTCGGCGAGTTGCTCGGCCAGCTCGTCATTCCGCGCGCCGGCTGCGTTGCGCTCCTCAAGAGCGTTCTCCACGCGCCGGCCGGCCTCGCGGGCGCTGCGCTCCCCGCGCTGTTCGAACTCCTGTTCGCGCTTGCGTCCGATGCGTTGTATCTCCTCGACCTGGCTGGCCAGGGTTGCGTTCTCGCGGCGGGCCTCCTCCAAGCCTGTCTCGAGGGCTCCGCGCTCACGGGCCAGTTGCACGTTCCGTTCGGCGGCCTGGGTCAGGTCCTCGTCGAGGGCCTTGCCGCGCTCCTCGGCCTCCCGCAGGCGCTCGCCGGTCTCGGTCGCCTCGGCGCCGATGCGCCGGGCCAAGTCGCGCTCGTGCTCGAGTTCGGTGCGCAGGCGCTCAAGGTCGCGTTCGAGGCTGGCGCGCTGGGTGGCGCCTTCGCGTTGGCTACCGCGCAAGGCCTCGAGTTCGCGATCGCGGTCGCTGAGCTGCAGGCCGGAATCCTTGAGGGCGTCGGAGAGGGGGGTCAGTTCGGAGACCC
>DASCMO010000214.1:0-24325 GCA_036010965.1 Planctomycetota bacterium
CCGACCCGGATGCGCTCGAGGGTGGAGCGGCGCCAGCATCGGAAGCCGGAGTTGCAGTCCCGCACGGACAGGCTCAGGATCACCCGGATGTAGGCGTTGGCGGCCAGGGTCAGCCAGCGGCGCAGTGGCGTCCGCTCCGCGTCGTGTCCGCCCGGCACGCCGCGCGAACCTAGCACCAGGCCGACGGAGGGATCGGAGAGCAGGCGCTGGACGAGCTTCGGGACGAACTCTGGCCGGTGGGACTGATCAGCGTCCATCTCGATCACGATCTCGGCACCCATTTCCAGGGCGCGCACGAATCCGTCGCGCCCGGCGCGGCCGCGCCCCCTGTCTCGCTTGCGGTGTAGCAGATGCACCCGCGGCTCCCCTCGGCTCAGGGCCTCCACCAGCTTCCAGGTGCCATCGGGCGAGTCGTCGTCGATGACCAGCACCTCGTAGTTCGGACCGAGCGCCAGCAGCGCGCGGGTCAACGGCTCGATGTTCCCCGCCTCGTCGTAGGTGGGCAGGGTGCAGACGATGGGGGAGGCGCTGACCTCGTCGTCGGCGGCGTTCATGACGGATCCAGCGGGGACGAGGAGTGGCGGCGTAGCCGGGACCTCCGCCGCGCGCCCCCCTGGTCACACAGGGCGGGGGCGAGGGCGAGCAGCAGCACTCGAGGAGAGGCCATGGACCGATGGTATCGGGTGAGGGCTGCCAGTCGATACGATGCCGCCATGAAGGTCCTCGAGCGCCTTGCTCTGCAAGACCCCCGCATGCGCGCCTGGGCCCTCTATGACTGGGCGAACTCGGGCATGATCACCGTGGTCGTCACGGCGATCTTTCCGATCTACTACTCTCAGGTGCTTGCGGCGGGGATCGAGCCCAACCGGGCCGACGCGCGCTACTCGGCGGCTACGGCCATCAGCCTCGCTCTGATCGCGGTCATGGCGCCTTTCCTGGGTGTGCTGGCCGACCGTTTTCGCAAGAAGAAGGCCTTGCTGGCCCTTTTCATGAGCATCGGGGCGACGGCCGTTGCCGGGATGGTCTTTCTCCAGCAAGGGCACTGGGTAGCGGCCCTGGCCCTGTTCGTCCTTGCGAACATCGGCGCTTCGGGGAGCTTCATCTTCTACGACTCGCTCTTACCACACGTCGCCCCACCCGAGACCCTCGATCGGCTCTCGCTCTCCGGCTACGCCCTCGGCTACCTGGGCGGCGGATTGCTGCTGGGCCTGAGCCTGGCCTGGATCCAGCGCCCGGACCTGTTCGGTCTGCCCTCGGGCGAGGGCTTGAACCCCGCCCAGGCGACCTTGCCGACGCGCCTCGCTTTCCTCTCGGTGGCCGTCTGGTGGGTCGTCTTTTCCGTTCCGCTCTTGCGCCGTGTCTCCGAACCGCCCGGGGTGGCTCGCGGTGCACCGGGAACTGGAGTCGGCTCGGTGCGTGGGACCCTGCGCGCCACCATGGGTGCCTTGCGCGACCTGCGCTCCTTTCCCCAGGCCACCCTGATGCTGATGGCGTTTCTGGTCTACAACGACGGCATCGCCACCATCTTTCGCATGGCGGCCATCTACGGCGATCGGGTGGGGATCGACCGCGTGCACCTGATCGCCGCCATCCTGTCGGTGCAGTTCCTCGGCATTCCCTTCACCCTGCTCTTCGGTGTGTTGGCGCGCAGGCTGGGAGCGAAACCCTCCATTCTGCTGGCCCTGGGCGTCTACACCGCGACGGGGCTGCTGGCCTGGCGCATGGATTCGACGATCGAGTTCTACACCCTCGCATTCCTGATCGCGATGGTGCAAGGCGGCGCCCAGGCCCTCAGCCGCTCGCTCTTCGCCAGCCTGATCCCGCGCCAGAAATCGGCCGCCTTCTTCAGCCTCTTCGCCGTGCTGGATCGTTTCTCCGGCGTGCTCGGTCCGGCGATCTTCTCCCTGACCCTGGTCTGGAGCGGTTCGATCCGGACCGCGATCCTGCCCTTGACCGCCATGTTCCTCGTGGGCGGTGCACTCCTGATGCGCGTCGACCTCAAGAGCGGCAGGGCGCGGGCGCGGGCGGCGGAGGAGGCCTTGGAAGGCCCGTCGGCGACGAGCTACGCCGCAGGCCCCTGAGGTTCGGGGAGCTCTTCCGGTTCGATCGCCGCGGGCGGTGTCCAGTCGGGTAACTCGGCGGCTTGCTCCTCGCAGACCGCTTCCTCCGTGACGGGGGAGTGGAGCTGCTCGTCATCGGTCAGTTCAAGCGCGTCGGGGAGCACCGCGGGCGGGTGCGCCTGGGGAGTGCTCTCGATCGGCGCGAACAGCAGATCGGCATCGGTCTGTCGGTACTCCTCCGCCAGGTGATGCATGGCATCACAGGTCATGGTCGCCGAGGCCTGCAGGTCCGAGACGCGGTTGAGCACCTTGCGGAACTCGCGCAGGTGCTGTTGGGTCGTCTTGAGGGTTTCACCGAGCTCCTTGCGCAGGGCGCCGACGCGGAGGGCGAGGGCCTCGCCGACTGCGGCCGCGTAGTCGCCGTGCAGGCGCTCAATGACGTCGGCCAGGAGGTCGGGGAGGCGCTCGCGCAGGGTGCTGCCGAGGGCATTCTGGATGGCCTTGCGCCCCACATCGCCCAGGCGCCGGGCCTTGACGTCGCGCGGCAGGATCTTGTCGGGCCGGTGTTCTGAACCAAAGAGGGCGCGCCGCACCCGGGCCCGGGAGCGCAACAGGAGCCAGTCTGTGAGGCCGCGCCGTACGGGGAGGGTGTCCTGATCGACGCCGGGGATCTCGCCGGCGACCAGGGACTGGGGATCGAGACCCTCGAGGGCGCGCCGGGCAGAGTCCACCAGGGAGAGGCCCGTGGTGGCCATGTCCCGGGCGACGGCCTCCGGCAGGCCGTGGGCTGCGGAGTCCTCCTCGACGCGGCCGTGCAGGGACTCTCGCGCCTCCTGGGCCAGGGCTGCCTGACAGCTCGCGATGAGTGGAGCGATGCTGGTCTCGAGCAGGGCGTGCAGGCTCGCGTCGGTCTTGAACCAGCGATGGACGGCGGCCGTTATCTGCGGAGTGAGCTCCTCAAGGGCTTGCCCGGCCGGCTCGTCGGCCAGGGCCTCTTCTCGGGCCCCGAGACGTGCTAGAGCGTCGTTCCAGGGGAACACCGCCAGGCGCTCAAGGGCGGCGATGCGCTGGCGGCAGAGGGTGTGCTCGTGTTCGAGTTTGGTCAGCTCCTGACCGAGGGCGGTGAAGGCGCGGTGCTCGCAGACGGATTTGAGCTCGCCGAGCAAGCCCAGGGCGCAGCGCATGCTGTCGCCCAGGAAGGCCAGCAGGTAGTCGGTCGAGTCGAGGTATTCCGCCAGGTCGGACATGAAACCCTCGAAGTCCGCCTGGTTGCCGCCAACCGAGCCGCCGATCTCGCTCGTGGACTCCGCGCGGGGCTCGCCGGTGACTGTCTCGCCACCGAGGCGTCGCGAAGCTGCGTGCAGCAGGTCGACGGGGTAGATGCGCAGTCGTCCCGCATCCGCGGCGGCCTTCAGGGGCGCGTTCATGGCGAGGTTCTCGAAGGCCTCAATCACGCGCAGGGGGTCCTCGCTCTCGAGACTCGGCACCAGAGTGCCGTCGGGGCGCAGGTCCTTCTTGGTGCTGTCGATGTTGACGACCAGGAAGATGCGGTTGAACAGGTCGAGCAGGTCGTTGAACTCCTCGAAGACCTGTTCGAGGAAGAGGTTCTCGGTCTTGACGACAAAGATGGCGCAGGCTGCGGAGTTGCGGAACTCACGCGTCATCCTGTCGTATCCGAACTTCATCCGGCTATAGAGGCCGGGAGTGTCCACGAGTACGGATCCTGAGCGGGCCAACTCGCCGGCAGGGAGCCGCACGTCGATGCGTCGGATGGCCTCAGGGAAGTGAACAGCGGGGTCGAAGTCTTCGCCCTGATCCTCGACCTGTCGCAGGCTCTCCGCGAGGTCCGTGTGGGCGCGCGAGACCTGCAGGCGCAAGGCGGCCGGGTCGTGGAAGACGTCCTGCGTTCCGTCGTGGCGCGTCGTGATGAACTCGCGTTGATCGGAATCGGAGACGTAGACCATGCAGGGGTAGGCGGGAAGGCTTGTGACCTCGCTGACGTAGGCCGCGCTCATGGCGTTCATGAGGGTCGACTTACCGCTCTTCAGGGGGCCGAAGATGAGCACGTAGGCCTGTTGCTCGGCGACCTTCTCCGTCAGGGTCACGAGCTGATGGGCGATCTCCTGCAGCTCGGGCAGCACATCGCGGGCGTAGGCACGGGCGCTGTTCTCGGCGAGGATCTCGTTGGCACGTCGCAGCGGCTCCATCAGGGGGTCGACGGAGCGGTCGAACTCCTCACAGAACTTGCTGAGCAGCGTGCGCATGACGGGCGACCTTTCGATGGTGTTGGCGGTGAGCGCGGGCTTGCGACCCCTGCGACGGTAGTCGCTGAAGCCGATCTTGACCAGCCCGTTTCTTCCCCGGAGGGGGGCCGGGCGCGGGGCCCGACTGGCGAGCGCGCCCGCACAGGCTAGCATGCTCGTCATGTTGTGCCTGATCTTCGCCGCTGCCTTCGGCCCGTTCCTTCCCCAGGAGTCTTCCGCTTCCGTGCAGCTCCCGGAGGAGCTCGTGCCCCGCGAGTGGCTCGTCTTGCCCGGGATGGATCGGCGCGGGCGGCGGCCATTTCGTCCCGACGCTGTCTTTCTCCGCTACCTGCTCGATCCCGACGCCGATGCGCCGGTCGCCGGTGAGCAGGTGGAGCCCGGCGAGCTGGAACGCGCGGGGACCTGGACCGCTCGCCGCGCGGACGAAAGCGGTCGCCTCTCGCGCGAGGAAGCGGCCTGGGCCTACACGGCCCTCGAAGTGCCCGTGGGCGGCGTCATGATGGCCAACCTGCAGGGGGCTTCGCGGCTGTTCGTCAACGGGGTCGGCGTCGTCGGCGACCCTTACGGTTACGGGAAGCGCGGCGTGCCCGTGGCCCTGCGCGCGGGCCGCAACGACCTCTTCATCAGCGGAATGCGCTCCGACCCTCGCCTGCGCCTTTGGCGTCCAGCGGCAGGCCTCTTCTTTGCCGGCTGGGACACGACGGCGCCCGACGTCGTGCAGGGCCGGCCGGGCGTGGCGGAGCTGGCCGCCCTGCTGGTGTACGCTCGCGATGAGGTGCTCCCCACCCCGCCGCTATTGGTGCTGGAAGACACGGCTGGCGGCTCGCGCGTCCAGTGCTCCCTGCCGTTCCCCCTGGCGCCGCTCACGATCGCCAAGCCGCCCCTCGCCCTGGTCCTCGACGGCGAGGGCGAGGTCAAGCTGGCCCTTTCAGCGGGTGAAGATGAGCCGCTCGAGATCCACCTGGCGCGCGTGGCTCCCGACGACCTGCGGACGGTGACCTTCCGCTCCTCGATAGATGACTCGATCCAGCGCTTCGCCGTGCGCCCGGCGAGGGGCGCTCGTCGCGCAGGTCTGGAGATGGGCCTGGTCCTTTCCCTGCATGGCGCGGGCGTTCAGTGCCGCAACCAAGCCGCTTCCTACGGCACCTACCCGGACCTGTGGGTGGTCGCCCCGACCAACCGCCGTCCCTTCGGCTTCGACTGGCAGGACTGGGGGCGGCGTGATGCCTACGAGGTGCTCGATCGAGCCCTGGCTCTCTCGGGCGCGCACTCCGATCGCTGTTACCTGACCGGGCACTCGATGGGGGGGCACGGGGTCTGGCATCTGGCAGCCAACGATCCCGATCGCTGGGCGGCCATCGCGCCGAGCGCCGGCTGGGAGAGCTTCGACAGCTATGGCCGGCGCCCCGACGGTGAGCTGGCTGACCTCTGGCAGGCCGCCGACGGCGCCTCACGCACCCTGCGCCTGACGGACAACCTGGTCGGTCTGCCTACCTTCGTGTTGCACGGGGAGGCCGATGACAATGTCCCGCCCTCTGAGGCGCGCAGCATGCTGGCGGCCCTCGAGGCGGCCGGGGGCGAGCCTCGCTCGCACTTCGCCCAGGGGCGCGGCCACTGGTGGGACGGGGACGCGGCACCCGGGGCTGACTGTCTGACCTGGCCGGGAATCTTCGAGCTGTTCGCCGAGGAGCGGCGCCGGGCGGTCCCCTCGGAGGTCTCGTTCACCACGATCGGGCCGGGAGTGGACGCCGAGCACTTTGGCCTGCGGGT
Organism: Planctomycetota bacterium; assembly: GCA_036010965.1. Taxonomy (GTDB): domain Bacteria; phylum Planctomycetota; class UBA1135; order UBA1135. Next base: position 6,095 of record DASCMO010000214.1, read on the forward strand.
CGAGCAGCTGGTGCACTGGGGACGCCCCGGGCGGGCCCGCGCCTGGCCCCTGGCCGATGAGCAAGCCCTGGCCCTGGAGCTGGACAACGTTGGCTGTTTGGGGCTCTCTGCGCGCTGGACCGCGGGGATCTCACGCCTGCGGGTGGGGGAGAGCGAGCTGGAGCTGCCTGCGGGCACCGGGCCCCTCTGGTTGCGCCTGGAGGAGGGGATCTGGAGCGCCTCGCGCTCAGGGCCGCCCGCCGCCGAGAAGCACGCCGGTCGCACGGGGCCCTTCAAGAAAGCTTTCGACAGGCGCTTCTTGATCGTCTACGCCACGGCGGGAACGGAGGCTGAGACCCAGGCCTCCTTGAGCCGCGCGCGCAGTGACGCCCAGGCCTGGTGGTATCGCGCCAACGGCCACGCCTGGGTCGTCTCCGATCGCGACTTCCTGGCGATCGGTGCGGCGTATCCGGAGCGCGTGCGAGACCGCAACGTGATCCTCTACGGCAACGCGGACTCCAACGCCGCCTGGGCCGTCCTGCTCCCCGATGCCTGCCCCGTGGGGGCCCGTCGCGGAGCGATCTCGATCGGCGAACGGCGCTGGGAGGGAGACGACCTGGCCTGCCTGTTCGTCTATCCCCGTCGTGGAGACCCAGGCTCCCTGGTAGGAGTGTTTGCCGACAGCGGCGTGCGCGGAGCGCGCCTGGGCTACACCTTCCTGACCTTCGTCTCGGGTGCGGGCTTTCCCGACCTGAGCCTGGTCAGCGCGCGCGTCCTGTCCGAAGGAGACGGAGGTGTGCTGGCCGCCGGCTGGTTCGACCGCACCTGGAGCTGGCAGGGTGGTGAGTTGGAGCGCGCTCGCTAGCCCGCCTTCAAGGCTCGCTCAGTCCATCCCGGAGGCGCGCTGCAACGCGTGCTCGATGGCGTCGATCAGGGCCCCGCCCTCCTCTTCCAGGTCGTAGGTGACGCGCATGTGCGGCTTGTCGATGTCGATCACACGCGAGAGGTCGATCGGCGTGCCCACCAGCACCAGGTCACACGGACAGGCTCGGATCGTGGCCTGCAGGTCGCTCATCTGTTCGGGGCCGTAGCCCATGGCGGGCAGGACGGCGCCCACATCCGGATACTTCGCGAAGGTGTCGGCTATCTGACCGACGGCGTACGGTCTCGGGTCGACGACCTCGGCCGCGCCCCACTTCTCCGCCGCGACCACCCCGGCGCCGAATTTCATCTCCCCGTGGGTCAGGGTCGGTCCGTCCTCGACGACGAGCACGCGCTTGCCCTCGATGGCCTGCGGGTCGTCCACGGAGACGGGCGAGGCCGCGCGCACGATCAGGGCGTCGGGGTTGTGCTCGAGTGCATTGGCCTCGATGACCTGTATTCCCGCGACGGGGGCCGTGTCGATCTTGTTGATCAGGATCACGTCGGCACGTTCGAAGTTCTCGCGCCCGGGGAAGTAGGCCAGCTCGTGCCCGGGGCGGTGGGGGTCTGTGACCGTGATCCACAGGTCGGGCCTGTAGAAGGGTGTGTCGTTGTTACCCCCGTCCCAGAGGATGACATCGGCTTCCTGTTCGGCCTCGGCCAGGATCGCGGCGTAGTCGACTCCGGCGTAGACCACGCCTCCGCTTCGGATGTGAGGCTCGTACTCCTCCATCTCCTCGATCGTGCAATCGTGGGACTGCAAGTCCTCCAGGCTGGCGAAGCGCTGGACCATCTGGCGCGACAGGTCGCCGTAGGGCATGGGGTGGCGGATGGCGATCGTGTTCAGGCCGCGCTCGCGCAACAGCGAGATTACCTTGCGCGAGGTCTGGCTCTTGCCGCACCCCGTGCGCACGGCGCAGACAGCGATGACGGGCTTGGACGAGGTGAGCATCGTGGCGTCCACGTCAAAGGTGCGGAAGATCGCTCCGGCGCTCTCCACCAGCTCCCGGCGGCCGTCCAGGTACGTCTCGTTGATGTCCGAGTAGGCGAAGATCACCTCCTCGACCCCGTGTTGCTCGATCAGCTCGAGCAGCTTTTCCTCGGGGTGGATCGGGATCCCGTCGGGATACAGCCGGCCGGCCAGGCAGGGCGGGTAGGCGCGGTCATCGATGTGGGGGATCTGGGTGGCGGTGAAGGCAGCGACCCGGACATCCTCGCGTTCCCTGTAGCAGGTGTTGAACACGTGGAAATCCTTGCCGGCGGCTCCCATGATGATGAGGGAGGTAGGTTCGGTCATGCTTGGGGGGGCGGACCTGAAGGCTGTGCGGGGGTCGGAAGACGGGCGGGTACGCCCCCTTTCATCGGCCAGGGAGTCCTGAGTGTGAAGCCCTCCCTCCCCTCGACTGCGCCCGAAAGGGTGCGCTTGAACCAGGGGCGGGACGCGACGGCTGCTCGAGATAGGCCCTTTCCGGTTCTCTGCGCGGGCCTCTGCCCTCCCTCGTACCTATCATGCAGCCGTGATCGCACTAAAAGACCGCCACTTCCTGAGCACCCTCGATTTCTCCGTGGAGGAGGTGCTCTACCTGGTCCGGCGCGCCCTGGACCTCAAGGCCGAGGGTCGGGGCGGAGCCTGTCCGCGCCTGCTCGAGGGGCGCGTGGGGGCGCTCCTGTTCTTCAACCCCTCGGTGCGCACGCGCGTCTCCTGCGAGTCGGCCATGACCCGCCTGGGGGGCGCGGCGATCACCATCAACCCGGGCAAGGACACCTGGAACTTCGAGGTCGGCGAGGGGGTCGTGATGGACGGCAACACCCAGGAGCACGTGCGCGAGCTGGCTCCGGTCCTCTCGCGCATGTGCCACTTCATCGGCGTGCGCAAGTCGGAGCTGATCACCGTCGGATCCGCCCGGGCGGAAGCCAGCGCGGACTACGAGGAGCTGGCGCGCGATCCGTTCCTGCACGCTCTGGCCAAATACGGAGAGGTGCCGGTGGTGAACCTCGAGTCCAATCGCTTTCACCCCCTCCAGGGCCTGGCGGACATGGCCACCATCAGCGAGCGCATCCCCGAACCCAGGGGCAAGAAATACGTCCTGACCTGGACCTGGCACCCCAAGTCCCTGCCGGTGGCGACTCCCCACTCGCAGATGCTTGCGGCGGCCGACCTGGGGATGGACGTGACCGTCCTGCGCCCGAATGGCTGGGAGCTCGAAGGCGAGGTGATGGAGGCTGCCCGCGAGCGGGCTCGAGCGTGTGGTGGGGAGGTGAGGGAGACCGACGACGCCGAGGCCGCCTTCGAAGGCGCTCACGTCGTGTGCGCGAAAGCCTGGGGGTCCCTGAACTACTACGGACGCTTCGATCGCGAGGCCCAGGACAAGGCCGGCTTGCGGGCGGATTGGACCGTGGACGAGGCGCGCATGGACCGCACGGCGGACGCCTTCTTCATGCACTGCCTGCCCGTGCGACGCAACATCGTGGTCAGCGACGGCGTGCTCGATTCGGAGCGTTCGGCGGTGATCGACGAGGCCGAAAACCGGCTCTGGACCGCGGCCGCGCTCTTCGCGGCCCTGGGTGGGAAGTGAGCGTCGTTCCCGACATGGGCTTGCGCCCCGAGGTGCGTGAGAGTGGGCCGCACGACGAGAAGCTGGCCGGGGTGGCGTCGGCGTTGATCGAGTCCGCGGCGGGGGAGCACGACATCGCCCGGCGCGACCCCGCCTTTCTGCGGACCAAGATCTCCGCCGGCCAGGCCGCCGTCGCCCTGCTGGAGGCCGAACTGGTCGGCTTCGGGTACTGGTCCGCGTGGGATGCGGGGCGCTTCGTCTCTCATTCGGGGCTCGTGGTGCGGCCGGACCTGCGGGGCGTGGGTCTGGGCGGAGAGCTGAAGCGCTGCCTGTTCGCTTCCTCACGCGAGCGCTTGCCCGGCGCGGCCTTGATGAGCCTCACCACCTCACCCGAGGTGCGCGCCATGAACCTCTCTCTCGGCTTCCGCGTCGTTCCCCTCGAGGACCTGCCGGACGACCCCGAATTCTGGAAAGGGTGTGACGCTTGCCGCAACATCGAGCGCGTGCGCAGTGAAGGCCTGCGTTGCTGCTGCGAGGCGATGCTGCTCGACCCGCCGACAGGGGAGCCGGAGGCGTGAGCGTCCGCCGCTGGGTCGCCGAGCGACGGGACGAGATCGTCGACCTGCTCGAGCGCATGATCGCCATCGACAGCGTCACCGGGAACGAGGGCGAGATGGCCCGCTTCTGTGCCGGATGGCTCGATGAGCACGGGATCGACCACCTCCTGCATCCCTGCAAGGGCCGCGAGAACGTGATCGGCATGGTGGGGGATGGCGACCCGACCTTGATCATCGCGGGGCATCTCGACACCGTGCCCCCCAACCAGGGCGACTGGACTTACGGTCCGTTCACTCCGACCGTCGCCGACGGCAAGGTCTACGGGCTCGGCGCCAGCGATCTGCACGCGTCGACCGTCGGGGCCTACTTCGCCTCCCTCTACCTGCGCGAGCGCAGCTTGCCGGGGCGCTTCATGACGGTCTTCACGATCGAGGAGGAGACCACCGGCGACGGCACGCGGCTCTTCCTCGACTGGGCCGAGGAAGAGGGCCTGCTCGATTTCAAGCGCACCGAGTGCGTGGTCTGCGAACCGACCGACCTGGAGCTTGTCTGCCTGGGCAACCGCGGTAGCTCGTTTGTGGTGTTGACCGTCCGTGGCCTTGGCGGCCACGGGAGCCGCCCGCACCTCGCCCGCAACCCGCTGGTGAAGTTGCAAGAGATCCTTGGCTCCCTGAGCGAGCTCGAAGCGCGCTGGAAGAGTGAGCACCCCGATCCCGATTTCGGCGCGACGACCCTGACCCCGACCTGCGTCCTGGCGGGAGACCTCGACCGCACCAACGTGATCCCGGAAGTGGCGCGGGCGGTCGTGGACTGTCGCCCGACCCCGGCGCTCTACGCGGACGATCTGGCGCTCTTTCGGGCGGGGCTGGCCGACTGCCTGACTCGGGCCCAGGAGGAGGGATTCGAGATCACGTGGGAGGAGCTCTACGCGCGCGAAGGCCAGAAGCTGGCGGAGGACCACCCCCTGGCCCAGTCGGTGCGTTCCGTCCTGCGCGGCGACCTGGGGATCGACGCCTCCTTCGGGGTCACCCCGGCCGGCAACGACGCCGTCTTCTATGCGGCCAAGGGCATCCCGACCATCAACAAGATCGGCCCCGGGCACCCCGCGTGTGCCCACAGCGTGGACGAGCACGTGAGCATCGAGAACCTGCTCCTGGGGGTCGAGCTGTACACCTGGATCGGTCTGCGGCGCTTCGGGCTTGAAGAGGGCCACGGATGACCCCCTCCGGCCGCATAAAACCAGCCAGATAGCGCAAAGTAAGCGCATAAATATATACCCAGAGGCGTGGGGAGTGTATATGCTTCCCAAATGCCCCCGCCCCAGACCACAGTCCGGCGCTCCGCTATCCGCCACATCCTTGAGACCGGTCCGGTTCACTCCCAGGAGGAGTTGGCCGCGCACCTCTCCGATCTGGGCATGGCGACCACCCAGCCCATGCTGAGCCGCGATCTGCGTGCCCTGGGGGTGGCCAAGCGGGCCGGAGCCTACGAGCTCCTGGTCGAGGACCGCGTGACCCCTCTCGAGGGGCTGGCCGTCCTGCTGCGCGGCGCGCACGCGGCCGGGCCGCACCTGGTCTGCGTGCTCTCGGAGCCGGGCGCCGCGAGCGCGGTCGCACGTGCCCTTGAGGCCGAGAACCTACCCGGCCTGGTGGGGACTGTAGCCGGCGACGACACGGTCTTCGCCGCGATGGAATCGGCCTCCGAAGGGGCCGGCCTGATCGAACGAGTCGTTTCCCTGACCGACTAGGAGCATTTGAACATGCGCGTCCTCCTCGCCTACTCCGGCGGACTCGACACTTCCTTCCTCGTTGCCTGGTTGACCCGTGAGCAGGGCCACCAGGTGACCGCCACCACAGTCGACTGCGGCGGCTTCAGTGCCGAGGAGCGGGTAGACATCGCCCGCCGCGCCATCGAGCTGGGAGCCGTGCGCCACGAGTTCATCGACGCTCGCCGGGAGCTCTTCGACTCGGTCCTGCGCTGGTTGGTGGCGGGCAACGTGCGGCGCGGTGGGGTCTACCCCCTATGCGTCGGCGCCGAGCGCAGCCTGTCCGCGGAGCTGCTCGCGGGGCGTGCGGTCGAGCAGGGTTTCGACGCTCTGGCCCACGGCTGCACGGCCGCAGGGAACGACCAGGTGCGCTTCGAGGCGGCCCTGGCCGTGGTCGCCCCCGAACTCCAAGTGCTGGCACCCGTACGCGACCTGGCGCCCTCGCGCGAGGAGCAGGTTGAGTGGCTCACCAGCCGCGACCTGGAGGTTCCCGGCAAGAGCGGCCGCTACTCCGTCAACGCCGGTCTGTGGGGCCTGACGATCGGCGGCGGCGAGACCCTCAACAGCCACGAAGCCCTGCCCGAGGAGGCCTGGGTCTGGACCCGCGACGGAGGCGGCGAGGCGCGCATGACCCTGACCTTCGAGGCCGGCTTGCCGGTGGCCATCGACGGCGTCGAGTGCGAGCCGGTCGAGCTGATCGAGACCCTCAACCGGATCGGCGGCGCTCTGGGTTGCGGTCGGGGCTATCACCTCGGCGACACGGTCCTGGGGATCAAGGGCCGCATCGCCTTCGAGGCACCGGCGGCCACGATGTTGCTCGACGCTCATCGCGAGCTCGAGAAGCTTGTGTTGACCGAGGAGCAACGCGCCTGGAAGGACCAGCTCGGGGAGGGCTATGGTCGGCGCCTGCACCAGGGACTGCTGCACGACCCGGTGATGCGCGACATGGAGGCCTTCTTCGGCTCCTCGCAGGCCGCCGTGTGCGGGCGCGCGCACCTGGCCGTGCGCGGCGGGACCGTCCTGGTGGAAGGGGTTGAATCGCCCTACAGCCTGCTGGCCGCGAGCGACGCGCGCTACGGCGAGCGTCCCTCGGTGCACTCCAATCCTGCCGGAGCAGCCTACCTCGGGCGCATCCTGGCCGAGCCAGCGCGGCTCGCGCGGCGCGCCGCTGGAGCACGCGCGGTATCGCCCGCCCGTACTCTCGAGGTCTCCTCCAGCGGGCCGGCCACCCCATGAAGCGCTGTCAACTGGACAAGATCGGTTCGGTCACCGCGCGTCTCGGCCTCGACCGTCACGCTGTCCTGGGGGAGGAGATCCCCGCCTCCGCGGGGACCGTCGTGGCAGCACGCGTCCTGACTGCCAAGAACCGCTACAACACCCTCGAGGACGTGCACGGGCGCATGGTGAGCCTCTTTCCCGGGGATGTCATCGCGGGAGCGCTCGGCCACCGCGACGCGCTTTACGGCTACTCCGGCCATGTGCCGGATCAGGTGCGGGTGGGGGACGAGCTTTTCCTGCTCAACCTGGGCGGCGTGATCGGCGCCGGCGCCCAGCCCGCCACGGGCATCGGGCCTCCCTTTCGCTTGCAGATCCTCGGCAGCGTGCTGGAGTTTCCCTACCTCGCCCGGCGCGTCGGCCGGCCCGCGCGCATCCAGCGCGTTGCGCTTCCCGCGGCTCCCTTGCCGACGGACCTGCCGCCGGTGGTGGTCCTGGTGGGGACCTGCATGGACTCCGGAAAGACGACTGCCGCCAGCGTGCTCGTCACGGACTGGACACGTCGTGGCCAGCGCGTCGCCGCGGGCAAGCTGACCGGCGTCTCTCTGCGCCGTGACGTCCTGCACATGAAGGACTGTGGCGCCGATCCCGTCGCCGACTTCACCGACTTCGGCGTCGTGACCACTTCTGAGGAGAATGTGCTCGAAGCCGCCCGTTCGCTCCTGGCGCACCTGGCCGAACAGGAGCCCGACCGCATCGTGTTGGAACTCGGGGACGGGCTGCTCGGGACCTACGGCGTATCTGCCCTGCTCGGTGACCCGGGTTTTTCCGCCTGCCTCTCGTCGGTCGTGCTCTGCGCACAGGATCCGGTCGGCACTCTGGGCGCCGTGGACTTGCTCGAGCAGCGCTATGGACTCCGGCCGGCGTTGATTTCAGGGCGCGTGACCGACACGCCGGTAGGCGTGCGTTTCTGCGAGGAGACCCTGGGCATCCCGGCCTGGAACGCCCTCGGCGGCGACGGGGAACGAGCGGCGCGCCTGCTGGAACCCGCCGAGCACCTGGCAGAGGCGGGGTCGTGAGCGGCCTCGACCACTCCCCCGGCGGCGAGTACGCGAGCGCCGCCCTCCCGACCTGGATCGTCGGCGCCGGCGGCATGCTCGCTGGCGAACTGGCGCGCCTCCTGGATGACCACCCGACCCTTTGCCTGGAAGGCGTCGTCTCGCGCACTCCTGGCGTGCCCCTGGGCGATCTCCACGGCCACCTGGCGAGTTCCCTCGTGACGGTCGACAACGAACAAGGCCTGGGGGCCATGGTCGCCGCTCTGGAGAGAGAGGACGGGCGCCTGGCCCTCTTCATGGCTCTCCCCCACGGCCACTCGGCCGCGGTCTGGGCACACCTGCGGGAGGGGCTGGGGGCCGCCGCAGAGCGCGCCTTGGTGGTCGACCTCTCGGCCGACTATCGCCTGGCCTCGCCCGCGGCCCACCGGGCGGCCTACGGTGCGGACGCCCCCGACGCCGTGGAGCGCGAGGCGTTTTGCTACGGGCTCCCGGAGCTGTGGCCCGGGCCGGTGCGAGAGGCGCGCCGCACGGCCGCCGCGGGCTGCTTCGCCACCGCCCTGCAACTGGCGGCGGTGCCGGCGGCGGCGGCCGGCCTGCTGGAGGTGGACACGCCCTGGGTCTTTCACGGGGTCACCGGCTCCAGCGGCAGCGGCGTTACGCCGCGTCCGGGCACGCACCACCCCCATCGACACGGGAACCTCTTCGCCTATGGCCTCGATGGGCACCGCCACGAGGCCGAGCTCTCCCAGGCCCTGGCGGCCCTGTCCCTCGCGCCGCCGATCCGCTTCGTGCCGCACTCGGGTCCCTTCGCGCGCGGCATCCACATGACCGCGGTCCTGCCCCTGGCGGGGGGCACGACGGTCGAGGAGGCGCGGGCGGCCTACACGGAGCGCTTCGCGGACGCACCTTTCGTCGAAGTGCTGGACGAGGGGGTTCCGGAGCTGCGCAAGGTCTGCGGCTCCAATCGCGCCAGTCTGGCGGTCGCCTTGCGCGAGCGCAGCTTGCTGGTGCTCGTCGCCCTCGACAACATGATCAAGGGCGGCGCCGGCCAGGGCTTGCAGTGCATGAACCTGATGGCGGGCCTCGAAGAACACGCGGGCCTGGCCCGCTCCGGGGCGGGGGTCGCCTGATGGGCGCGCGCGAACTGCCGGTCTACGCCCGCCTGGCCCTGGATGTGGTCGGCGCCCAGGGATGCGAGCTGATCCTGGGCGACGGTCGGCGCGTGCTAGACCTCTACGGTGGCCACTGCGTCAACACCTTCGGGGCTGGGGACGACGAGGTCGCTGCGGCCTTCACGGAACAGTGGCGGCGCCTGTCCTTCGTCACCAACATGCTCGACCACGAGCCGCGCGAGGCCTTCCTCGACGCTTTGGGCGCGAATCTGCCGGCCGGTGAGTGGTGCGTGTTTCTATCCAACAGCGGCGCCGAGGCGAACGAGAACGCCCTCAAGGCGGCCCTGGGCTCGACCGGTCGGGCGCGCGTCGCCTGCTTCGAGGGCGCCTTTCACGGCCGCACCGCCGCCGCGGCCGCCATCAGCGACCTGTCCCGCACCGGTTTTCCCTCGGCTCCTTTCGAGGTCCTGCGCCTGCCCTGGGGCGACGCCGCCGCCGCGCGCGCCGCGATCGACGAATCCCTGGCGGCTGTCGTGCTGGAGCCGATGCAGTCCATGGCGGGCGTACGCATGCCGCCGGTCGGATTCCTGAGTGAGCTGCGGCGCTGCTGCAGTGAGGCCGGCGCGGCGCTCGTCTTTGACGAGGTTCAGACCGGTAACGGCCGCACGGGCCAACCCTGGGCAGCCCAGACCTTCGAGGTCACGCCGGACATCCTGGTCACCGCCAAGGGCGCGGCCGGCGGCCTACCGATTGGGATCACGGCCCTCTCCGCCGGCCTGGCCGCGGACCTGCCCGACGGCATCCTGGGATCGACCTTTGGCGGTGGGCCGACGGTCCTGGCCGCCGCGACCGTCGTGCAGCGCCGGATCGGCGATCCCGCCTTCGGAGAGCGCGTGAACACGATCTCGGGCGCCCTGCGTGAGGCCGCCCTGCGGGGTCCGGTGAGCGAGGTACGCGGCGCGGGCTTGCTGCTCGGTCTGGTACTGGCCGAGGGCTTCGACGCCGGCGGTCTGCGCGGTGCCCTGCTCGAACGCGGCGTTCTGGCGGGCACGAGCAACGATCCGCGGGTGTTGCGCCTCTCGCCGCCTCTGACCCTCTCGCTCGAGGAGGCCGCGCGCCTGGGCGTGGCCCTCGACAGCCTTGACATCCCGTCATGAACGCCGCCCCCTCGACAGTCCCTGCTGGAGTTCTCTCGTGATCGATCTCTTTCGCGCTTCCGAGTACGTCCGCCTGCTCCGCGGGCAGGTGATGGTGATCAAGGTGGGCGGAGCCTGCCTGACCGGCGCCGGGCGACGGCGCTCCCTGGCGCGCCAGATCTCGGTCGTTTCCTCCTTCGGCGCGCGCCTCGTGATCGTGCACGGCGGCGGGCCACAGACGGGAGAGCTGCAGGCCTTGCTGGGCGAGGTGCCGCGCACGGTCGATGGCCGGCGCGTGACCAGCGAGGTGGGCTTGCGGGCCTTGCGCATGGCTACCGCGGGGGAGGTCAACAGCGAGTGGACTGCGGCGCTTTGCGCGGCGGGAACGCCGGCGGTCGGGCTCTGTGCCGCTTCAGCTGGCATCACCGTCGCGGCGCGCCGGCCGGCGATGGAAACCAGCGAGGGGAGCGTGGACATGGGACTCGTGGGCGACGTGCGCACGGTCGATCCAGCGCCCCTGCGCGCCCTGCTCGATGCGGACCTCGTCCCGGTCGTCTGCCCACCGGTCTCCGACGGCGCAGGCGGCTTCCTGAACCTCAATGCCGACCTCCTGGCGGCGGCCCTCGCCAGCGCTCTGGGAGCGGAAAAGCTGGTCCTCGCGACGGAGGTGGCGGGTGTGCTCTCGGCTCCCAACGATCCCGGCAGCTTGCTCTCGAGCCTGACCCTCGACGAACTCGGAGCCCTGGCGGCGGAGGGCGCCCTTCAGGACGGCATGGCGGTCAAGGCGGCGGCCGTGCGGAGCGCCCTGGAAGGCGGCGTGGCGCGCGTACACGTGGTCTCGGGCACGACGGCCGAAGGCCTGCTGGGCGAGCTCTACACGACCCAGGGCACGGGCACCCTCGTGACCCTCGAGCAGGAGGTGGCGCCCGAGCCGGAACCGGCGGTGACGGCGTGAGCGCGACGGAACTGGAAGTGCTGCTGGCGGAGTTGGTAGCCGTGCCAAGCCTCTCGGGCGAGGAGGGCGCCGTGGCCGACCTGGCGATGGCCTGGCTGGAGGATCGCGGGGTGACGGTCGAGCGCCTGGGTGACAGCCTGGTCGGGCGGGTGCAGGGGGGACGCGAGGGCCCGCTCCTGATGCTCAACTCGCACCTCGACACGGTCGGGGCGGGGGAGGGCTGGAGCGCCGATCCCTGGGACGTTCGCTGGGAAGACCAGCGCCTGGTGGGCCTGGGAGCCAACGACGCCAAGGGTTGCGCGGCCGCCATGATGTGGGCCGCTGCCTCTCTGGCGCGCGCGCCCGAATCCCTGGACGGAACCCTGGTTCTGGCCCTCAACGCCTGCGAGGAGACGAGCAACGCGGGCATGGGCGATGTCCTGGAACACCTGGGTATGCCCGATGGGGCGGTGACCGGCGAGCCGACGGACCTGGAGGTCGTGCGCGCCCAGGCCGGCCTGGCGGTGCTGGAGTTGACCTGGGAGGGGCGCTCCTGCCACGCCGCTCATGTGGCCCGGGTAGAACACGCCAACGCCTTGCTGGCAGCGGCGCGTGACCTGGCGACCTTCCCCGAGCCCTGGGTGCTCGAAGGAGCGCACCCGCTCCTGGGTGAGAGCACGATGGCGATCACGGTCCTGCACTCCGGCGAGCGCCATAACCTCATCCCCGACCGCGCCGATGCCGTGGTGGACGCGCGCCTCGCGGCGCCCCACGACGCCGCCGAGTGCGTGGCGCTGCTGCAGGCCGCCCTCCCCGGCGCCCGGGTGCACGTGCGCTCCGAGCGACTGGTGGCGGTCGAGACTGACGCGGAACATCCCCTGGTGCGCGCGGCCCTGGCCAGCGCCGGTCGGGAGCGGGCCGTTGGTTCCAGCACGCTCTCGGACATGGCTCTGCTGGCGGGCGTCCCCGCCGTGAAGTGCGGTCCGGGTCTGACGGCGCGCTCCCACGCTCCCGACGAGTTCATCAGCCGCGCGGAGCTGGCCGAGGGCGCGAGTTTCTACGAGCGCCTGGTGCCGGCGGCCTTGCGCGCCCTCTCTCCCCAGGGAGTCGCGTTGTGAGCGGCGAGTTCCACGCCCCTGTCTGGGACCGCGGCGAGCCGATTGACGGTGAGATGATGCGCTTCACCGTCGGCGACGACTGGTGGTGGGACCGGCGCCTGGTGGAGGTCGATCTGCGCGGCTCCCTGGCCCATGTGGACGGCCTGCTCGAGGCGGGCCTCGTCGAGCCCGGCGATCATGCCCTTCTGCGCTCCGGCCTTGAGCAGCTGCGGGATGCTCACCTGCGCGGTGAGTGGAATGTCGAGGAGGGAGACGAGGACGTCCACTCGGCCATCGAACGGCGTCTGACCGAACTGGTGGGCGAGGCGGGCAAGCGTCTGCATACGGGCCGCAGCCGCAACGACCAGGTGGCGCTCGACCTCCGGCTCTGGCTGGGGGAGGCCGCCGATCAGACGGCGCGAGCCCTGGACGGTCTGATCGCCGCTTGCGCGCGTAGCGAGACATCGCTCTTGCCCTTGCCGGGATACACACACCTGCGGCGTGCCATGCCCTCGAGCGTGGCGGACTGGAGTGCCGCCCATCGCGTGGCCCTGCAAGCCAGCGCTGAGGACCTCGCGCATGCGCGTGGGCGCCTGCGCGCATGCCCCCTCGGCAGCGGCGCGGGATACGGCGTGCCGCTCCCTCTGGCCCGCGACGCGGTGGCGAGCGCACTTGGCTTTGAGCTCGCCGAACAGCCCGTCACCCTCACTCAGCTCACCCGTGGTCGGGCCGAACTGGCCTACCTGACGGCCCTCGAGTCCGTCGCCCTTGACCTCGGCAAGCTGGCCGCCGACTTGTGGCTCTACTCCAGTTCCGAGTTCGGTTTCGTGGGCCTGCCCGTGGCCCTCACCACCGGCTCATCGCTGATGCCCCACAAGCGCAACCCCGACGTGCTCGAGTTGTTGCGCGCCCACTGCCGCCAGGTGGGCGGCGAGCGCGAGGCCCTGGCACGCGTCCTCGCCGATCTGCCCTCGGGTTATCACCGCGACTTTCAGCTCCTCAAGCCGCCCCTGTTTCGCGCCCACGACCGGATGGCGTCGGCCTTACCCATCGCGGCGCGCTTGCTCGATGGGCTCGAGTGGGACAGCGCGCGCCTGGAAGAGGCTGCCGCCGATCCCGCCCTGCGTTCGGTGGAGCGCGCCCTCGAGCGCGTGCGCGCCGGGGAGTCCTTCCGCGACGCATATCGGGCCGAGAGCCTCGGAGACTGAGCGCAGGCCAGTCCCCCCGCAGGCCCCTCAGCCGACGAGCTTGGCCCGCTGCCTGGTGAAGGTGCTGACGACGACCAGGGCGGCGATGCTGACGCAGACCGCCGGGAGGGCGGCGTCGAGGGTGGAGAGGAAGACTGTCAGCCCACCGTCCCCGCTGCGCGCCACGAGTTCGGCTCCGAGCCAGAACTCCCACAGTACGGCGGTGCCCAGTCCGGTCACCATCGAGGTCACGGCCCCGGCGGGGGTCGCGCCCTTCCAGAAGAGGGCCGCGAGCAGGGGCGGTGTGATCGCCGCGCCGTAGAGGGTGTAGGCGAAGAGAGCGACCTCGAAGAAGCCCGAGGACTGGAAAGCCAGGAAGAGGGCTGTCAGTCCCAGGGCGATGACCGCTCCCCGGCCCACGGCGACGATCTCGCCCTCACTGGCCGCGGGTCGCATGAAGCGCTGGTAGACGTCGCGTACCAGGGAGGTGGCGGGAGAGAGGAGGTATGAGTCCGCCGTGGAGACGACCACCGCCACGACTGTGGCGCACAGCACCGCTCCCAGGCCGACCGGCAGCACCTCAAAGGCCACGTGCACGATGGCATGGGCGGGATTGGCCGGCGCGCTCACCACGCCCTGGGCGACCAGGGCTGCGCAGCCGACCGCCAGGGCGATGATCATCCAGTCGAGGGCGAGCACGCCGAAGAACATCCCCACGGCCGAGCGCCGCGCCGTCCGCTCGTCGCGGGCGGAGAAGAAGCGCTGGTACATGTTGGCGTCCCCAAGGATCAGCAGGAAGGCCGGCAACAGGTAGGAGACCACCCTCGCGGGTGAGTACCCCAGGAGGTCGCGGTTGCTCGCAGGCAGGCTGGCCAGGATCTCGGCCCCTCCGCCAGCGCGCGCGAAGACCAACACCAGGGCAAGGGCCAGGCCGAGGGCCATCAGCACTCCGTTGGCGACGTCGGTGTAGGCCACGGAGATCATGCCCGCCAGCGCGGTGTAGAGGATCACGAAGGCGGCCACTCCGCAGACGCCGATGACAGAGGGAGGTGTCACCCCGGTCAGCGGGTCGGGTTCCATGCGGATCTCGGGCCAGATGTACTCGAGGACCGCCGAACCGGCGCGATACTGATAGGAGACGATGATCAGGTAGCCGCCGAGCAGGGCCAGGGTGCCGAGCAGGCGCGCCGTGACACCGAAGCGCTCCTCCAGGATGTCCTGGATGGTGAAGTGCTCCATGCGTCGGATGCGCGCGGCCAGCAGGAACAGGATCGCGATCCCGACGGCGCTCGAGAGCGGCAGGATGAAGGCCGCAAGCCCGTCCTCGTAGCCTTTCTGAGCGTTGCCGAAGACGCTGCCGGTGCCGATCCAGGTGGCGAGCAGGGTGCCCGCCAGGACCGTGCTCCCCAGGCCCCGCCCGGCGAGGCTGAAGTCCGCCTGGGTGCGGACTGAGCGTGCCTTCCAGGCTCCCACGGCCAGAAGGACCAGCAGGTAGGCGAGCAGGACGATCGCGTGCAGGGAGCCCAAGGGCGCAGTCTATCAGAGGCTCATGGCGCTCCGAGGGTTATGCTCGGGGCGCGATGACAGCGGACAAGAAACCTCGAAAGTTCACGAGCTTCAAGGACCTCGCGGAGGGGGGCGGTGAGGGTGAGTCCGCCAAGAAGCCCGCCCAGGAAGGCCCTGGCTGGACTCTCGAGACGGGAGAGCAGCCGGCCGTCTCGGAGGACGCCACCCGGCGCCTGCTGGAAGCCGACGAGGCGCCGCGCGAGGTCATCGACGCTCGTCCCGCGGGCTTCGGGCCGATGGACTCCGGCCCGCCGACCTACGCCGACGTGGAGAGCGAGGAAATGGACCTCCTTTCGAGCTTCCGCGTGCGCACGGTCTTTCCCGAGGACGTCGCGACGGAGGTGGCGAACCTTCCCTCCGATCCCCTCGAGGAGGACTTCGAGGGTCGCGTGGACCTGCGGGGCGAGATGATCTTCACCATCGACGGCGAGGATGCACGGGACTTTGACGACGCGATCTCCGTTCGCGGGCTCGACGACGGGGCGATCGAACTCGGCGTGCATATCGCCGACGTCGCTCACTACGTGACCTCCGGCACGGCCCTCGATGCCGAGGCCCTGGCGCGGGCGACGAGCGTCTATCTGCCTGATCAGGTCGTGCCGATGCTCCCCGAGACGCTCTCGAACGGGCTCTGCTCCCTGGTGCCGCACCGCCCGCGCCTGGCCTATTCGGTCGTGATGACCTTTGATGCCGAGGGCCAGCGCAGCGCGGCACGGGTCCACAAGAGTGTCATCGAGAGTGCTGAGCGCAACACCTACCAGGCCGTTCAGGAGTTGCTCGATGGGAAACAGACCGAGGACGCGCGCGCCATCGCGCACCTCGAGCAGCCCTTGCGCCTGCTCGAGACCTGGACGCGTCGCCAGCAGCAACTGCGCGACGCACGCGGCTCCCTGCGCATGCAGTCGGTCGAGCGCAAGTTCGTGTTCGACGACGAGCACGAGGTGTGCGCCGTCGTGGACGCGCCGCGCTACTTCTCCCAGACCCTGATCGAGGAGACGGCCCTGGCCGCCAATCAGGCCGTGGGGGACCTGTTTCGAGAGCGGGGCCTGCCCACGATCTACCGCGTGCACCCCGAAAAGGACCCGGAGGAGATCGCGGCCGTGGCGCGTCTTCTGGCCGAGCACGGTCTGCGCGTTCCCGACAAGGAGCGCCTCACCGGCCGCGACGTGGCGCGCCTGATCCGGGCTGCGCGCGGCAAGCCCAATGCGGAGGCGCTGATCGGGCGCATCATGGGCCTGATCGAGCGCGCCGTCTACGAGGTGCGCGACCACGAGGACGTGGCGACGCACTTCGGCCTGGCGCGGGAGGCCTACCTACACTTCACCTCGCCCATCCGGCGCTACCCCGACCTGATCGTCCATCGCTGGTTGTGGGCCGTGGAGAGCCGCGGAGAGGAGGCTGCCGAGGAGCTCTCGGCCGAGCAGCTCGTTGCTGACCTGAACCAGATCGCCGCCCACTGCTCGGTGCGCTCCGAGGTGGCCGACATGGCCTCGCGCGCCGTCGGCGACCTCAAGACCTGTCAGTTCATGGAGGCGCGAGTCGGCGAGCGCCTGAAGGGCAAGGTGGTGCGCGTTAGCCCGCCCGGGATGGAGGTGCTGCTAATCGAGCAGAATGTCTCCGCATTCCTGCCGACCCGCACCATGGGCGATCGCGGAACCGTCAAGGGCGCGACCTTGCAGGTGCGCCGCGGTCGCAACGTGCGCTCCTTCACGGAGGGCCACCCGATCGCGGTCAAGCTCGTGGACGTCGACTTCATCCGGCTCCAGCTGATGCTGGAGCTGGCCTGAGGGGCGTGTCGAACAGGGCCCTCAGGCCCCATCCATTCCGAGCCCTTCCGCGCTCAGAAACCCTTCACCTTCGGCGCCTTCTTGTAGAAAGCCCAGGTGATGGCGAAGCCGAGCACGAGCGAGACGGGTATCCAGACCGTGGCGAGGTTGGTCGCGCCGTTCAGGGAGGCCTGATCGACGCCCACCATGAAGAGCAGCAGCGGCATGGACATGTAGGTGTTGTGCTTCGAACGCAGGCCGGCCATGGCGGCGTCGGCGCCATCGGGCGCCTCGCCGTTCTTGATGGCCGTGATGATGCGCTGCTGGGCGGGCCAGATGCGCATCCAGACGTTGGCGGCCATGGAGGTGCCGAAGAGCGCAGCCACGTGCACCATGGTGGCCCGGCCGCTGAAGCCGAGCGAGGTCTCCAGGTACCAGCCGAAGGCCACGGCCACCGCGCCCCAGAGGAGCACTGCGACGGAGTGGTTCACCTTGCCGACAAACTTGAACAGCTGGTCGTAGACGACGAAACCCACCAGCAGGGCGGCGAAGGCCTGGCCCCAGACTGCGGGTTCGGGGTTGCTGCCGATGTCCGCGGACCCGATCCCGAAGGTGTTGGGTACGGGGCCGATGTAGTACATCACGAACAGCAGCAAGGCACCCAGGATCCAGGTCCAGGCGGCGCCCCAACGAAACCAGAACAGGGCGCGTGGCATCAGTTCGGGGACGACCTTGCGCTTGGTCTCGCCGTCCATGGTCGGCGCGAAGGCCGAGTTGACCCAGTTGAAGAACCACAGCATGCCGATCCACAGCACACCGGCGATGACGTGACCCCAGCGCAGGCTCAGTTGGGCGTGGTCAGCGAGAAAGGGGATGTCGTTCATCGGGGGGGGCCTCGGGTGGGGAACGGGGTCTGAGGTCTGAGTGACGCTTACGGGAGGGGCAATATCGGAGATCCCGCGCGGCGAGTCAACGCTGCTGGCAAGCGGGCCGCCGAGCCCGCTACGGACCTCCGGGACCCGGCGTGCTTCGCCCGTGACGGCGGCCTATTCAGCGAAGGTGAACTCGACCCGTGCCGTGCCTCCGGGGGGCAGGTCGAGCTTGGCGGTGAGCTTGCCGTACACCTCGTGCCAGGCAGTCAGGGTGTGCTTGCCAGGGGGCAGTCCGTCGATCTTGAAGGCGCCGGTCCCGTCGGAGACGGCGAAGAAGGGGTGATCGCTGAGATGCACGGTGGACTTCATCCAGGGGTGGATGTCGCATCCGATGGGGACCGGGGCGGGTTCTTTGCGATCGAAGACGAAGGTGAAGTCCGCGGCTCCGGCAGCCTGGGTGTTGTTGGGGAAGGTCTTCCTCCGGGCGTAGACGTGGACGTTGTGATTGAG
>DASCMO010000215.1:0-5161 GCA_036010965.1 Planctomycetota bacterium
ATTCGGTGGCTGACGATTGTCGACTGGGCGAATGGTTAATCGTCATTGCCATGGATGAAAGCTAAGCCAAGTTCTCGATGCGGACGTCAGTCACCCCCTCCCCGTTTGCCTCACATTTGCCTCAGAGTTCGCGCCGAGCCCGTTTGGAGCTCGCTCAAACCCAACTGAGAGCACGCTCACAGGCCCTTCAGACCCCGATCCAGCGAGCATCGGATTAGGAAACCGACGCTCGGTCTGAGCTAGCAGACACAAGCCACTAATAGTTGTTGGACTGTGCGCAGGAATTCACAGGATTGGTCCAGACTTCCATAGCGATCATTCAGGTGTTTCCCCATATGCGTTCTCTGCACAGTGGGGCGATGTATGCACAGTTGACCACCGTGAAAGGTGGTGGGCCGGGACCTCCAGTGCACGAGTTCTACCCTCGCCGTAAGCGAGCGATCGCTAGGGCAGGAAAGAGTTCGAGAGCTGCAGCGGTGACCACCGACGGACCTAGCGGGAGGTCGAATTCGAATGAGATCGCCACGCCGCCGATCGCCGCCAGCACGCCGAGCATGGAGGCCAGGAGGAACATCCCCTCCATCGACCGGGCCAGACCCTGCGCTGCCAGTGGAGGAATGACCAGCAGGCCGAAGAGAACGATCGGACCGACGATCAAAACGCCCACCGAAACGGTCGCTCCCACCAGCAGGAGCAGGAGGCTCTCATTGCGCCGGACACTTAACCCACTGATCCTCGCCGCGTCAGGGTCGTAGCTAGTGAGCAAGAGCGGTTTCTTGAACCAGAGCACGCACAAGAGCACCACGCCGTAGACCCCGCCGATCGTCTCGAACTCGTGCCGGTCGGCGGTCAGGATCTCGCCGCGTAAAAGCTGGCCGATCACCTCACCCCCGTGTGGAGACACTCCGGCGAGCAGCACCGTGAACGCGCTCGCGATGGCGAACGCGGCAGCGACCCGCCCCGTTTCTGTCTCCTTGCGCCGGCCGACCGCATGCAACAAGAACAGCCCCCCGAACGTTGCCATCGCAGCCAGGGCCAGCAGGTAGTTCTTTACCGCGTGCGGCGACTCGAACTCCGCGACCTCGAGGTCGATCTCGCTCCACCCTACCTGCATCCACCACACCGGGAGCGCCCAGCCGAGCGCGACACCGGTGGCGGCGAACTGGGGGAGTGCGACGCCATAGAACCCTGTTCGACGGACCAGCAAGTAGGAGCCGATGAGCGGACAGACGACCCCGGCCAGCACGGCCGAACCGATCGCAAAGTGGAAGAGCTCCCAGATCGTTCCCCACTCGACGTTCATCAGTCGACCTCGCTATCGAAGCGGGCGTGGAACACCTCGAGAGCATCCGAATCCGGGACCTCACCCGGCGCGCGACTCCGTGCGGTGCCATCCGCGATCCACATGACATCCCGAACAGCGCGCGTCATCGCGGCCTGGTGACTGACGAGCACGATCCCGAGGTCCTCCTTCGCGTTCAACCCGCGCAAAAGGTCGAGCACCAGCTCCTGCGTCTGCTGGTCGACACCGCTGGTCGGCTCGTCCAGCACGAGCAGGTTGGGTCGCGCCATCAAAGCTCGTGCGATCAGCGCCCGTTGCCGTTGTCCTCCAGACAGGTTCGAGAAGAGCGCACCCCTTCGCCCCAGCAGCTGGACGCGCTCGAGGCACTCGCGCGCCAGGGCGCGCTCGGGGTTGGCGAAGCGCTTCAACCCGGGGAGCTGACCGTAGCCACCCATCGCGACAACCTCCTCCACCGTGAGCGGATAGACAGGGTCGAGGGTTTCGCGCTGCGGCACGTAGCCGAACCGAACCGCGGCGTAATCGACGCGACCGCGCAGCGGCTCAAGCAACCCGAGCAGCCCACGCAGCAGCGTCGTCTTGCCGGAGCCGTTGGGACCGAGCACACCCAAGAACGCGCCCGCTTCGACTCTCAGGTCGATCCCGGACACGATCGGCTCGCCCCCGTAGCCGAAAGCGGCGTCGCGCAGCTCGAGCAGGGCTTGCGTCATTCCAGGAGCGCCTTCGCGACCGATTCATGAAGGCTGTCCATCATCGTCAGCCAAGTGTCCGCGCCAGGGACCCCGCCGACCATGATCGGCGCCTCGACGATGACTGCTGCGGTCTTCTCCGCGACGAAGCGCACGGTCTTGTTGTTCGACCAGCGCGCCGTGAGGATCACGCTTACATTCTCATCTTGCATGCGATTGATCAGGCCCAAGAGCCCGTTGGGTGTCGGCGGTACGCCGGGTTTCGCCTCGAGCGTTCCGACGAGTTCGATCCCGTGAAAGCGCAGGAAGTAGGTGAAGTCGCGGTGGTAGGCAACGACCTTCTGTCCTCGCAGACGCTCACCGAGTTCCTTCCAGCGCAGGAACGAAGCCTCGTATCCCTCGCTCCATCGCGCATGGCGGGCCCGGTGATCATCCGCTCCGTCGGGATCGACGCGCAGCAACGCCTCGAGGATTCGGTCCGCGATGTGTTTGCCGCCCCGGGGGTCGAGGTTGAAGTGAGGGTTACCGAGGGGATGGAGGTCGGTGCCGCGGATGCGCGACAGACTCTCGGGCACATCCAGGGGCTTCCAGCCTTCCGAGCAGTTGACGAACCCCGGTTTCCCGGGCTGGATCCGCGCGTTCTTAGCCCGCTGCAGCAGCCCCGGAACATAGGCGTGCTCGAGGGAGAGGCCCATCTGCAGGAACAGGTCCGCGCGGTTGACCGCGATCAACGTGGAGGGCTTAAGGGGCACGGCGTGCAGGTTCATGGTGCCCTTGGTAATCGACGTCACGTCGACGCGGTCGCCGCCGATAGCTCGAGCAATGTCTGCCAGGTCGGGAACCGTCGCGACGACGGACAGCTCGTCGGCTCCGGCCCGAGGGCCGCCGATCGCGAGCACGAATAACAACCAAGAGGAGAAAAGGCGCATTGGACTCACCAGTTGAGGCCGTGGGAGTGGTTTCCGAAGTAGTTGGTGAACTGCAGATAGATCCGGGTCGAGTCCTCGCCGTCCATGTCCCCGAAGGTGACGCCGAGGCGCAGCCGCCTGTACTCGGTCAGGTTCTTCGTCCAGTAGATGTCGAGCTCGGTGGTGTCCGCGTCCGGGCTCTCGGGCAGGTCAGCCATCGCGTATTGCACGCCGACCGAATTAGAGCCGTCCCAGCCATAGTCGCCGAACAGATAGAAGCCCGCCACGTCGTCGTGGACGACCTCGATCGAGCTTGACCCCAGCGGATCGTCAAGCTCGCCCGCAAGGTCCCCTGAAAAGACCAGGTACTCGCCGCCTAGGAGCAGGGTCTTGAGGCCGGTCTCATTGCTGCGTGAGAAGGTCGCGTCAAGCCCGAACACGGAGTTCGAGAGCCCCGTGGATTCCAGCTCCTCCGGGTGGTACTCGAGCGAGTACTCGGGCACCAGCCTGGCGGATGCGCCCAGCTGAAGGAGGCCGGTCTCGCCGACGTCCGTCATGCCGGTGAGTCGGGCGGTTAACGAGAACTCGTCGATGTCCTTACGCGCGGGAACGCTCGTCTCGAGATCCGGCTCTTCTTCGTGGCCCTCCTCGTGGTGGTGTCCCTCCCCGGACAAGGAGGTGAACACGCCCAGGGACAGGCGCACCGGTGTCGCGTCTCCGGCGGCGAACCAGTTGTCGTACTGGAGCCCCACGCCTCCGAGCTCGGCGCCGAGGTACTCCCGCAGCGGCAGCGGGCGCTCCAGCGTTCTCAGCTCCTCAGCGTGCTGCTGCATCTGCTTGCCGAAGTCGACGAAGAAGCGACCCGCCTTCAGGCTCTGGTTTCCGGAGAGTCCCGTGTACTCGATCGCGGCCTCCTCGACCGTCGGGCTCTCGCCGTCCTCGGAGGCGATGGCCACGTATGCCCAGGTCACCGGGTCGATGTACGAGGAAACATTCAGTTCGAATAGCCGCAGGCTCGCGTCGAAGCCGTCGTAGGCCTCGGCGTCAACGTAGTCCGCGACGAGGTCGATGACCGCCCCAATCGCTGGGTTGAACTCAGTCGAGAACCGCGTCGTCTGCCCTATCGTCGAGCGAGATGTGGAACCGGGGGACTGGAAAGCGGGGCTCTGAGCGGCGGGGGCGGTGAGAAATTGGGAGAGGGCAAGGCCTACAAGCAGGAGGCGCCGGCAGGCACGCGCAAAGGAGCCGGGCTTGCCGCTCGGAGACGGCAGTTGAAATTGCATCGCTGGTTCATGGTTGGTGGTTGGCGTTCACGAGACGAAGCCGTGTCACCCACGGCTCCACGAAGTGGCACAGGCGCCCCGTAAGGGGGCCGGCGCTAGCCGACCGGTGGGGACTGCTTCGGTGCGATGCGATAGAGCGGGGTCGACGGGGCTCGCTCGGTCGTGGCCGGCGGCAGTGAGGCGGGTACGGTGCCCCAGAGCCTCGGCTTCTCATGTACCGCGGTGAACGACAACTCGTCCTCCCTAGAGAACTGCCGCAGCCCACAGGTCTCGTGGTCGTTGCCCTCCCCGTCGGGAGCCACGCGCGCGCCTGTCGGGTTCGCCGGCTCCTCTGTGTGCGCGGTTGCGCCGGTCGAGTCCTCAATCCCATGCTCAAACGCCCGGTGCTGGACACAGTAGTGGTGACCGTCCAGTGCGAGATGCAACCCCTCGGCGAACAAGCACAGTAGCAGCGCGCCGAGGCAGAAGATCCCCGCGGTGAGTCGCCAGGCTAGGCTGTTGAGGTGAGGCCTCATCCAGGACTCAGTTTCACCGAGCATCGCCGGAAAAGTCAAGGTCCCCTCGTGGTCGCAGGCCCCCGCCCGGCCATCCCACGGCTGAGACTCCCCGACCCCGGCCCCTCCCCCTTTCGCAACGGCTGCCTTGAAGGGGAGCGCGACCTGCTGAGCCTAAGGGGCGCAAGCTCGAATCCTGCCAGGACGCACCAGCATCCGGAGCTTGGCGCACGGCCCAGACAAAAACCCGATCGAATGCTCCGTGAATGAGGCCGGTGTCTGACCCAGCCGCCAGTGACAAAACCCTGCTGAGAGCACGCTTACAAGTTCTTCAGAGGCCGATTCAGCGAGCATCGGATTAGGAAACCGACGCTCGGTCTGAGTTAGCGGGCACAAGCAACTAACAGTTAGTGACTTGCGAGAGCTTGCCTGGAACAGGCCCTGAGTTTTGCCTCAGGTTTGCCTCAGTACTTGGTGGGAGGCTTGA
>DASCMO010000216.1:0-36103 GCA_036010965.1 Planctomycetota bacterium
CGTCCTCAACCACGAGGCCTTCCACCAGTACATCTTCTACCTCTACGGAAAAATCTCTCCCCACAGCTGGTACAACGAGGGCCACGGCGATTACTTCAGCGGGTACGAATACAAGCACAAGCGCTTCATCCTCAAGCCCTTCGACTGGCGCGAGCGCACCATCCAGCAGGCCATCCGCGACGAGAAGCACGTGCCCCTGAAAGACCTCGTGCGCTTCACTCAGGGTGAGTACTACGGCAACAACAAGTACAGCGTGGGGGGCGGACAGAACTATGCGCAGGGCTGGTCATTTGTCTACTTCCTGCGAACCGGCAAGAAGGGCTCGTCACGCTGGAACAAGGATTGGGACGACATCCTCGACGTGTACTTCACGACCCTCGCCTCCACGGGAGAGCTCGACGAGGCCGTCGACCAGGCCTTCGCGGGTGTCGACTGGACCGAACTCGAGGAAGCCTGGAAGAAGTACACCCTCTGAATCGCCCGCCCCACCGTTCGAACCGACTCTCCATGAACACCCGCACCGCATCGGCCCTGGCTGCCGCCGTCCTGGCGCTCACCCCGGCATCCGCCCACGCCGATCGGGTCTTCACCGAGGACGGGCGGATGATCACCCCCAAGAAGGCTCGCGCGGAGGGTGAGGGGTACCGCCTGACCTTCGAGCACGGCGAGATCGTCCTCACGAACACCGATCGCGTCAAGGCGGTCGAGATCGAGGGGGACATGTCCGACTACGTGCCCCAGAACGACGACGAGCGCGACAAGCTCGACAAGGGCTACGTGCGCTACCACGGCAAGTGGATGAGCAAGCCCGCCTATCAGGCGCAGCTGAATCGCGAGTTCGAGGCGGCAAAGGAGCGCGCGGACCTGATCGCGGCTCATTCGGAGTGGCACAACTGCTGGACCGAAGAGACCAAGCACTTCCTGGTCAAGTCCAACACGTCTCCCGAGGTCCTCGAGTTCTACTGCGAGCTGCTGGAGGCCTACTACAAGCTGATGAACAAGCGCATCGGGATCAAACCGACGCCCACCTATCGGCGCAAGAAGATGACGGTCAACGTCTACCGCAGCCGCGAGGAGTTCCACAAGCTGAACGCCGCCGGGGTCGGAGGCAGCGTCCTGGGCTACTTCTGGTCCCACGACGACACGTTGAACTTCTTCCACGAGTTCTCCGAGCCCGCCATGAGCGAGTGGGTGGCGCTGCACGAGTGCACGCACCTCTTGACCTTCCTGATCGACCAGCAGTACCAGCCTCAGATCTGGCTCAACGAGGCCGTGGCCGACTACTTCGGCTCGGCGGACGTCGAGCGGGACAAGCGCGGTCGCATCACGATCACCCCCGGCAAGCTGCAGACCGACCGGGTGCTGACCGTCCAACAGGCGATCAAAGACGGCAAGGACACCAAGCTCACGGAGCTGTTCTTCATCGATCGCGGCAACTTCAACGGGTTCCAGTACGCCCACGCCTGGTCCTTCGTCTACTTCCTGAACAACTACTCGAAGGGCAAGTACGAGAAGGGCTTCTGGAAGTTCTTCAAGGACCTCTACACGCGCCAGAAGGGCATCGAATACGAGACCGTCCCGGCGGCCGGCAAGACAGGGACGGGCTATCGCGCCTCTCCGAAGGACATCCGCGACTCCATGCTCAAGCGCATCGGAGTCAAGGACATCGAGGCCCTGGAAACGCAGTGGAAGGAGTTCGTGGCGGCGATCCCGATCGACACGCCCGGCGCCCGGCTCAAGCGCGGCCTGCGCTCGGTGGGGCGCTTCGACATGAAGGAAATCGACAAGGCGATCGAGGACTTGACCGCGGCCATCGACGCCGGGGTCAGCGACCCGCGCGCCTGGGCTGCCCGTGGGCGCGCCCTGGCCCGCAAGGGTCGGGCCGATGACGGCATCGCGGACCTGGGGGAAGCGATCGCACGGGACCCTCTCAACGCCTCGTTCCGCCACGAGCTGAGCCAGCTCATGGCCGGGGAGCGCTTCACGAGTACGAGCGGCGGCGGTATCCGCTTCGAGATCTCCGGCGGGAGCGACAAGAAGCTGGACGACCCCGCCGCCAAGGCACAGGCTGGCCTCGCCATGGAGCTGGATCCGGAGAACGACCAGATTCGCAAGTGGTACGAGAGATTCGAATGATGAGCCCCCGCCCCACCGCTCTTCGTCCACCGAGTCCGCGCGCGCTCGCGGCGCTCGCGATCGCCCTCGCCTGCCTTTCGGGCTGCGCGGGAACCCGTTCCCTGGCCCACCCGACCCTGCGCATCGAGACGCGCGGAGGCGTGGAGCTCGGAGTGTCCACCGACTACGGCATCGTCTTCCTGGGGCGCACGGCACCTGCCGGAGACGCCCAGATCACCGCCACCTATGGCGATGGTCCGAGCATCGAGAGCTCGCTCATCGAACCGGTCGACGGCGGTCTGTACACCGCCGAAATCGAGATCCGCCTGCCCAGTGTGCCCCTCTCACACGTCGAGCCTCGGCCCGGGGACGAGTTGCTCCTGATGGGCATGGACGAGCGCGGGGCCTGGGAGAGGACGGTCCGGGTGCGCTCCGACCCGCGCGTATACGGCATCCTGCTGGACATCCCCGCGCGCATGCAGGGCGCCTCTGATCAGGTGGGCGCCGGCCTGTACGAATGCGATGACGGCGACCTGTCGACCCTGCGCCTGGTAGGGCTCGTGAGCGGTCGCCTGCAGATCGAGAGCGAGGATGGACCGCGCGAGTACCTGACGGTCATGGGGCCCCAGCACCTCTGGCGCCTGGTCACCCACCGCCGCGATCTTCAGAAGCGCCGGCGCTGGATCTACCGCGAGGACATTCTCTGACCGATACCGGGATACCGAGCCCGGTTTAGTTCACCAGCGTTCGATCACCGCGGCCGCCCTGCGCGAGTCGGCTAGCGCCGCCAGAAGCCTGGCACGAAGAGGGCCACGACGGCGTAGAACTCCAGCCGACCGAGGATCATGAAGAGGGTCAACAGCCCCTTCACCGGGTCGGGGAAGGCGCCGAAGTTCATGGACGGTCCGACCTGCGCCAGCCCCGGGCCAATGTTGTTCAAGGTCGCCAGGACCGCGGTGGCCGCCGTTTCGGTGCCCACGCCGAAGGCCGCCAGGAAGACCGTCCCGCCCAGAAAGACCAGGATCCAGAGGGCGAAGTAACCCGTCACCGAGGCCACGATCCCCTCCTCCAGGGAGTGCTCGTCGACGCGCACGTCGTGGATCGCCCGCGGTCGGATGAAGCGCCGCACGCCCATCAAGGCCGCCTTGGCCACGATCACCAGACGGATCACCTTCAGGCCGCCGCCGGTCGAACCCGCACACGCTCCCACGAGCGCCAGCACCATCAACCAGACGCGCGTCAACTGCGGCCAGCGGTCGAAGTCCGCTGTCCCAAAGCCCGTGCTGGTCTGCATGCAGACGACCTGGAAAGCGCTGTCGCGCAAGGCCTCCCAGAAGTTGCGGTAGTCCGGCAGGTCGCTGCGCCACAGGATGCAGGCGATCAGCAGACTCGAGCCCAGCACCAGGGTCGCGTAGGTACGGACCTCCGTCGAGCTCACGAGCCGCCGCCAGGCCGAACGCGGCCCGGAGCGCAGAAAGATGTCGTAGACGGCGAAGTTGATGCCCGCCGCGAACATGAAGACGCCGATGATCAACTCCACCTTCCAGGAGCCGAACCAGGCGATGGACTGGGAGTGGTTCGAGAAGCCGCCCGTCGCGATCGTCCCGAAGGTGTGGATGGCCGAGTCGAACCAGCTCATCCCCGCCAGGTAAAGCAGGATGAACTCGGCGCCACTCATGGCGAGGTAGATCCTCAGCAGAGCCAGGGCGCTGTCACGCACGCGCTGCATGCCGGCCTCGCGGGCGATGCCGGGGATCTCGGAGCGGAAGAGGCTGCGACCGCCCGTGGGAAAGAGCACCACGAACACCATCACGATCCCGAACCCGCCCAGCCAGTGGGTGAACGAGCGCCAGAAGGCGATCGAACGGGGCAAGCCATCGATGCCCTCGGGGGAGAGGACGGTCGAACCGGTGGTCGTGAAGCCGGAGACCGACTCGAAGAGCGCATCCACGGGCGACGTCATGACGCCGGACAGGAGGTAGGGCAGGGCGCCGACGATCCCGCCCACCAGCCAGGCCAGGCCAACCACCGCCAGGCCCTCGCGCCGGTAGTAGTCTGGGCGCCCACCGCGGGTGGTGACCGATCCGCGATAAAACCAGGTGACGCTCAGTCCGAGAAGAGTCGCCCCGCCGGCCGAGTACAGGCAGGCGTGCAGGGCGTCCGTCTCCCCGTAGCCCTGGGCGACCGCGGCGGGAACCAGCAGGAAGACGGCCAGCAGCAGGGTGACCCGGCCCAGGAGCCATGCGACGGCGCGCAGGTTCATCCAGCCACCGGATCAGCCCTCATCGGGCCGCTTGAACACGCCGCAGACACGCTGCACCTGATCGGGCAAGGCGATCACGATCACGTGGTCGCCGTCCTCGATGACGCTATCGCCATGGGGGATGCTGACGTCGTTGCCACGCACGAGGGCGCCGATCACCGAGCCCTTGGGCAGGTCGAGGTGCTTCACCTTGCGCCCGCCCTTCTTGCCGCCCAGGCGCGCCTCGAGCTCGAGCACCTCGGCCTTGCCGTCCCCCAGGACCGCGATGGCCGAGACGGAGCCCGAGCGCACGAAGCGCAGGATGCGGGTCGCGCACAGGATGCGCGGAGAGATGGCCTTGTCGATACCGAGCAGGTCGTAGATCTGGTTGTAGGAGGGCTTGTTGACCATCGTCATCGTGCGCTTGACGCCCAGAGACTTCGCCAGCTGACAGGCGACGATGTTCCGCTCGTCGTCCCCGCTGGTGGCCACGAACACGTCGGCCTCGCCGATGCGCTCCTCGTGCAGGAGGTCCAGATCGGTCGCGTCGCCCTCGAGCACCATCACATCACTGGCTCGGTCCGCCGCCAGGGCCCTGGCGCGCGCCGGGTCGCGCTCGATGATTCGGATGGATATCCCGGGGACTCCCGCCAGGCGCCGGCTGACCTCACGCCCGAGCGCACCGCCGCCCATGATCACGACGCCTCGGCGCCCGACGGTCGGCGCCCCCGCGCGCACCTCGAAGGCGTCCAGGGACGACCGCCGTCCGATCACGTAGACCTGATCGCTGCCCTCCAGCTGCGCCGAGCCCTGAGGGATGAAAAACTCCTCGCCGCGCGAGACCGCTCCCACGATCAGTCCCGCGGGCAGGTCGAGGGCCGAGATGGGCTTGCCGATGTAGGGGCTGTCGGTCGGCAAGCGCAGGCGGCGCACCTGCACGCGACCGTCGGCGAAGCTCTCCACCTCCAGGGCGTGGCGCTCGCGCAGGGTGTTGACGATCTCCTCCGCCGCCAGGTCCTCGGTCGAGATGACGATGTCGAAGCCCAGGGCCTGCTTGTAGAAGTAGCGGTAGTCGGCCAGGATCCCCGTGTCGTGCAGGCGCAGGATCACGCGCTTGGCGCCCAGGCGCTTGGCCACCATGCAGCTCATCATGTTGGCGCGATCGAGGTCGGTGACCGCCACGACCAGATCGGCCTTGGAGACGCCAGCGTTGTTGAGCACGTCGGCCCGCGACCCGTCCCCGATGACGACCTGCACGTCCAGGGCCTCCATCAGGCGCCGGGCTTTGGCCGGATCCGCGTCGATCACGCTGACGCGGTGCTCCTCTCGCGAGAGGATGTCCGCCAGGTGATACCCTACCTCTCCCGCTCCGATGACGGCGATGTCCATGGCGTGCAGACGATAGGCCCCCGAGCCCACGATGCAATTACCGACCTGCGCGGAGGCCGTCAGCGGGCCGGAGAGTCCGAACCGTACCCGGTTTCGGGGGGTGTTTTCTCCGCCCTGGCGCCTTCTTCGTCGCGCACCTCCCGCAGGGTGCCCAGGGCGGGTATCCAGAGCGGCCAGGGCCCGGACTCGGGACGCCATTCCTCGCTGGGAACGCGCCCGTCGGGGCCGTGGGCCAGGAAATTGTAGACGGGCTTGCCCAGGGCCCTCCAGGACGCCGCGATCCACGAGCGGCGCGCCCTCGGCCCCTCGACCGGATCCGCGCTCCCGCCCCCCGCAGCGCGCCGATGGCGGGTGTAGCGACGGCGGTGCTTCTGCACGTGGCGCAGGTCGTCCCGCGCGCGACTGGCGAAGAGCGCGCCCCGGCCGCGGTGTACGCTCGCCAGCTGAAAGTCCACCAGGGCCGGAAAGCCGCCCTCGTCCACCAGGATGTTCTGCTCCTTGTGGAGGTCGTTGTGGCAGACGCCGCGGCCGTGGAGCTCTTCCACCAGGGCCTCGAGCAGGTCGAAGTAGTCCTCGGGCAGGCGCTCGGCGCGGTGCAGGGGAAATCCGGCGATCCAGCTGCGCAGGATCTGTTCGCCCTCGGCGAGGGAGCGACCGTCCGCGCACTCGAGCGCGGCCGCACGCTCGTCGGGCACGAGGCGCGGGACGCCGCCCATGCCCTCGATCGCCGTCAGGGAGCGCCGTTCGCGCGCCATCAGGGTCCGCGCCAGAACGCGCGAGGCTGGTCGGCCCCATGGACAGACGACCCTACGCACGAGGCGCAGCTCTCCCGCATGCAAAAGCTCCACGCTCCCGAATCGATCTCTCTTCAGCACTTGCTCGACTTGCCAGGATTCCATCGCCAGCCTATTCTCCGCACGCAATCGCTCCCGTCCATGCAGAGCACCGATCCGATTCAAGAAGAGCTCGCAAAGGCTCCCTCGCCCTCCCGCGACGCACACGAGGGCATCCGGGTACGCGGCCTTGAGCGACGCTTCGGTCGCACCCGGGCTCTGCGGCCCATCGATCTCGATGTGGAGCCCGGCAGCTTGACCGGTCTGCTCGGCCCCAACGGCAGCGGAAAGAGCACCCTCCTGCGTTGCATCGTCGGCCTGGTGCGGCCCGACGGCGGCAGGGCCACGGTGGGCGGGGTCGAGCTGGAGGGCGACGGGACCGCCGTGCGGCGGCGCTGCACCTACTCGCCGGGCGAGCTGGGTTTCTACGGCGAGCTGCGCGGCGCCGACCACCTCGATTGGCTGCTGCGCGGCCGGGAGCCCGAGGCACGCGCCCGCGCCCGAACGGTGGCCGATGACCTCGAACTGCCCCTGACCCAGCGCGTGCGCACCTACAGCCACGGCATGAAGCGCCAGCTGTTCTTCGCCGCGGCCATCGCTCCGCGGGTCGGCGTGCGCGTCCTCGACGAGATCACCGACGGCCTCGATCCGTCCCGCAGGGGCGTGGTGCTGGACCGCCTGCGGGAAGACGTGACCGAGGGGACGGCGATCCTGCTCTCCTCTCACCACCTGGGCGAGGTGGACCGCATCTGCGATCGACTCGTATTCCTCGACGCCGGCCGCAAGCTGGCCGAGGAGACCAGCGCCGGGGTGGCGGCCCGCGCTCGGCGCTTGCTGCGCCTGCGCTTCGCTCTCGGTGAGGACCTCGCATCGGTGACGGACGGCCTCGCGGCCGCCGGGGCGAGCGAGGTCACGCGCGAGGGCCGCGAGCTGTGCGTGCGCATCGAAGGCGATGACCCGTGCGCCTTCCTGGCCGCGCTCTTCGCGGCCCCCGACACCCCGCGACCCGAGTCCTTGCGCTACGGCGAGTTGTCCCTGGCCGAGCTCTACCGCGAGCTCTACGGCGTCGAGGCCTGTTGATGGAGCGCACCCAGCGCAGCACGATCTGGCAGACCCTGGGCTTCTTCGTGGTCCTCGAGTCCATGCTGGCCGCGGCCTGCCTGTTCTGGCCCAGTTTTCGCGACAACGTGGACTCCCTGCGTGCCATGGCTCCGCTGGCCTCCCTGCGCGAGCTGGTGGACGAGCTGGCCCAGGGCGGCGTGGACGCCTACGTCTGCGGCCAGCACTTCTTCAAGGGCTGCAACACCCTCGGCATCGCGGCGGCGGTGCTGTTCGCCATGGGCGCCGTGGCGGGTGAGTACCAGCGCGGCACCTTCGAGGTCTGGCTCGCCCGGCCGGTCTCTCGCCGGCGGCTCCTGGGGGAGCGCTACGCGACCGGCGCCCTGGCGCTCACGCTGCCGATCTTCGCCACCAGCGCCACGATCCCGTGGCTCCTGGCGCGCGTGGACGAGACCATGGACCTCAGCGAGTTGATGCTGTGCTCGGTCCACGAGTCGATCTTCCTGCTCGCGATCTACTCCGCGACCTTCCTGCTCTCCAGCGTGTCACGCCGACCGATGTGGATCGCCATGGCGATGCTCTCCTTCACGACCCTCGAGTTCTCCCTCTACCTCGTGAAGACCGTCACGCATTACTCCCTCTTCCGCCTGACCGACATCGACGATTTCATGGGCATCACCACGGGCGAGGGGCTGGACTGGGCCGTCTGCGGGCCGCTGCTCGCCTTCAGCGCCGCGGCCCTGACGGCCTCCCAGATCGCCTTCGCGCGGCGCGTCCCGTGAGCCGTCAGCAGAGGGTGCGAGCGACGAGCGCACGCAGGGCGAAGAGGCGCGCCTCGCTCTTCTGGTAGCGCACGGCAGCCGAAGCCAGGCCCCCGACCTCGGCGAAGGCGTCGCGCGCCTCTCGCTTGCGTCCGGCGCGCCGCAGGGCCTGGCCGCGGCGGTAGGCGCTCTCGGGACTCGGGCCGTAGTCGCGCTCGAACCGGCCCAGCTCTTCGAACGCCTCTTCGTGGTGTCCGCACACGGTGAGGGCCTCGGCGCGCCGCAGGCGCGGAACTCCGTAGGCGTGATTGGGGTCGAGCTCGACGGCGGCGCCCAGGGCACCCGCCGCGTCCTGCACCTGCCCGGCCCCGAGCAGAGCGCAGCCCAGACGGTAGGCCCACTCGGCCACTTCGGGTTCGCCCCGCGCCGCTGCGCGCAGGTGGCCGATGGCGGCGCGGTGCCGGCCCTGGCTGAGCAGGAGCGATCCCAGCTTGCCCCTGTTGCGGGGGGTGTCGACCGCTCCCAGTTCGCGCTGTACGCGCTGAAAGCCGACGCGCCGGCGCCTCATCGTCCCCAGGCGCTCGGCGATCAGCCCCACCAGGATGGCCGCCAGAAAGAAACCCAGGAGTGGGATCTGAAAGAAGACCCCGACCACGGGCAGCTGACGCAGGACCGCCATCGCGAGAAAGACGACCAGTATGGTGCCGATGAGGCGCAGCACTCCCGCGATTCTACCCGTCGCCAGGTGGGCTGGTTCCCGCCCGTCTTGCCCGTTTCTTCCTGCTCCCTCCCCCACTCCTTAGCATGACGCCCAGCGAGCCCGCCATGCCGAGCCAGCCCTCCCCCGGAATGTCCCCCACCCTGGCGGTCCTGCTCGAGGTGCTGCGCGCGCTGGGCGCGGCCCTGCTCCTGCCAGGTCGCATCGCGGCCTACCTGGCGCGCCGCGGCTCCCTGCGCGCCGAGCTGGTGGCCGACCTGGAGCGCGAGGCGAGCCCGGCGCCGACGTGCATCCCCAACCTCGCCAGCGAGCGCCCCTTGACCCTGTTCATCGCCTGCGCGGAGGCTTCGGGCGAGATCCACGCCCGCAGCCTGGTCGAGGCCCTGCGTTCGTGCGCCGCGGCGGCCGGCGCACCGCCGCCGCGCTTCGTAGGCCTGGGGGGCGTCGGGCTGGAGGCGGCGGGCGTGGAACTCATCGGCCGCCCAGTGGAACGCGCGGCCATGGGAATCGGCCGCGTCCTGGGCTCCCTGCCGTACTACCTGAGCCTCGTGCGCGATGCGGCCACCTGGATGCGTGAGCACCGACCCGACGCCTTCGTACCCGTGGACTCGCCCGCCCTCTTCGTCCCACTGGCACGCATCGCCCGACGCTACGGCGTGCCCAACGCTCACTTCGTGACCCCACAATACTGGGGCTGGGCACCCTGGCGCGTGGGCGCCTACCGCTCCGCCATGCAACGCGCACTCTCGATCCTGCCCTTCGAACGGGCGTGGTTCGCGCGCCACGGCGTCGAGGTCACTCACGTCGGACACCCCCTGCTCGACGCCCTGCCTCCCGCGCGGGACACCACGGACGAGGCCGAGCGCCAGGCGCTGGTCCTCCTCCCCGGCAGTCGCAGCGGAGTCATCCGCCGCAACCTGCCCTGGATGATCGAGGTTGTCGAAGCGGCGCGCCCACAGCTCGGCGACGCACCCCTCGTCGTCTGCCAGGCGACCGGAGAGCACGAGCAACTGGTGCGCGAGATCCTCGGCGAACGCGACCGGGACGGCGAGATCCGCCTGGAGATCGGCGACCTGCACGAGTCCCTCTCGCGCGCCCGCGCGGCCTTCTCCGTGTCGGGCACGGTGCTGCTCGACCTGCTCCACCAACGCCTGCCGACGGTCGTCCTCTACCGCGTCTCGCGCCACACCGCCTGGGTGGGACGCCCGCTCCTGACCGCACCCTGGTTCTCCTCGGTCAACCTCCTGGCCCGCTCGGAGGTGTTCCCGGAGTTCTGCTTCGCCGGGGACGGCCCGCGCGAACAGGTGGGCGAGGCCCTGGCTCGCTGCCTGGGCGACGAGGACTGGCGACGGGACTGTCTGGCGGGCCTGGATCAGGCCGCCCGCCGCCTGGGCCCGCCGGGAGCAGCCGAACGCGCCGCCCAGGCGGTCCTGGACATGATCGACGGACAAGCACCCGACGCCGGGAGCCGCCCCTCCCTGAGCGAGGTGAGGGCATGAAGGGGCCGAGCGCCTTTTCCGAGATTCCCTTGAAGGGATCCAAACCCCAGGCGAAGGGCCCCGACGCCATGGCGATCGAGGCGACACGACTGATGCTGGCCACGCGCGACGG
Source organism: Planctomycetota bacterium (assembly GCA_036010965.1). GTDB lineage: Bacteria > Planctomycetota > UBA1135 > UBA1135. The sequence goes on from DASCMO010000216.1 coordinate 10,729, forward strand.
CGACCACGGGGCCTTCGACGCCCTGGTGGCGCGCCTGCGCGGGCGCGCCTTTGCCGTGGCCCACTCCCTGGTCGGCTCGCGAGAGGACGCCCTCGACATGACCCAGGAGACCTTCATGAAGGTCTTTCGGGCGCGCGAGACCTTTCGCGAGGGCGAGCCGTTCCTGCCCTGGTTCCACCGCATCCTGCGCAACACCTGCTACAGCTTCCTGCGCAAGCGCGGTCGGCTGCGCAAGATCTCGCTCTCCGGCCGCCGGCCCGGAGCCGATGACGAGGGCGACTTCGAGCTGGTGGACCCCGACTCTCCCGCTCCCTCCGAGCGGGCCGAGGCAGCGGAGCGTGCGACTGCCTTCCACGAGGCCTTCGAGACCCTCTCGGCGCGCGACCGAGAGATGATCGCCCTGCGCCACTTCCAGGAGTTCTCCTACGCCGCGATCGCCGAGTCCCTGGACATCCCTCAGGGGACGGTGATGTCGCGCCTGTTCCACGCGCGGCGCAGGCTGCGCGAGAAGCTGGGAGACAAACTTGGCGAGGTGCCGAGCGCCGCGCCGGATCGATCGAGCCACACCGCTGGAGAGGCCGGATGAGCAGCAACGACGACGAGATGGACACCGGTCAAGGCCACCCGCAGCGCGACGAGCTGCTGTGCATGGCCTACGTGGACGATGAGCTCGCCCCGGACGCCCGGAAGGAACTCGAGCGGCGCATGGCCGGCGAGCCGGCCCTCGCGGCGCAGGTCAGCGCCTACCGCAAGCTCGAGGTGCTGGGCAGGCAACTCGCGCCCTTCGAGCCCGCCGACCACGAGTGGAAGCGCCTGGAACGCGAGCCAGTGCAACGCACGGGCCTGGGCCTGGGATGGCTGCTGTTCGTCGGCGGCGCCCTGCTCTTCTACGGCTGGCTGGGGCTCGAGCTGGCGCGCGACGATGAACTCGGCCTGATCCCCAAGCTCGCGATCGCCGCGGCCGTCGGTGGTTTCGGCCTCCTGCTGGGAATGACCCTGCGAGCACGCCTGAAGACCCTCCCTCACGATCCCTACACCGAGGTAAAACGATGATCATCGCCACGACCGACGACCTCCCGGGCAGAGAGATCCTGGAGATCCTCGGGCTCGTCAGGGGCAATGCGGTGCGCGCCCGCCACCTGGGCAAGGACATCGGAGCCGCACTCAAGGGCCTCGTGGGCGGCGAGATCACCGAATACACCAAGCTCATGGGCGAGGTGCGCGAGCAGGCCCTCGATCGCATGTGCGAGGAGGCGCGCGCCCGGGGCGCCAACGCGATCGTCGCCGTGCGCTTCGCGAACACCGAGATCGCCGCCGGCGCAGCGGAAATCCTCGCCTACGGCACGGCCGTGCGCATCGCGGGAGAGTAGACCGGCGCGTGCTGCGAGCGCCGTCGCTCGCGCGCAGACCTCGGTCACTGAAGAGCGCTCAGCGCCACTCGCGGATCACGTCGAGTTCGAGGCGTCGCAGGTCGGGGACCTCGCAGCCCGGCGCCGGGTAGCCGACCGGGATCAACATGACGGCCCGCTCCCCGGGCGGACGCTCGAGGATGCGCTCGAGGAAGCCCAGCGGGCTCGGGGTGTGGGTCAGGGAGACCAGGCCGGCGCGATGCAGCGCCACCAGCAGGAAGCCCGTGGCGATGCCGACCGATTCCTGAGAGTAGAAGACCTTCGAGCGGCGCCCGTCGGCCTCCCACCACGCCTGGCGGAAGACGACGATCAAGGCCGGCGCCCGTTCGATGAAGGGCTTGGTCGCGTCCACGCCCAGGGGCTCGACCGCGTGCAGCCACTCCTCTGTCATGCGCTCGCCGTAGTTCACCCGCTCCTCGTGCTCGGCAGCCTTGCGGATCTCGATCTTGAGCGAGGGATCGGTAACGACCACGAAGCGCCAGGGCTGCTGGTGGGCGCCGGATGGCGCACAACCCGCGGCTCGCAAACACTCGTCGATGACGGCGCGAGGGACCGGGTCGGTGCTGAAGTCGCGCACGGAGCGGCGGGCGTCCACGTCGGCCCGAAAGTCGCGTGCGCGCTCCAACATCTCCGGCTCCTCGCGACGCTGGAATGAGTGAGGGATGAACGAGAGGCTGGACATGGGGAACCGGGGGGGGCCTGATGGTGAGCTGGGGGCGCCCGGGGCGGACCACCGCCCGGGGGCCGGGAAGGGTACGATCGAGGCGCACGGCGCGACACCGAGCCGGCCTCGAAACCTCCTTCACCGGACCGGGTTGAGTTCCCGCCGTGGCCGCGAGGCCCGAGCGAGGCCCCGCGTATTCCTCCCGACCCCCGTCCCGGACCTCCGTCCATGCGTTGCATCCCGCCCTCACTCCCGCTCACCCTCCTGGCCCTCTCCTCCACGGCCGACGCCCAGTTCGACCGCCCCGCGCCGCCTCCCTCTCCCGCGGGCCAGGGGCCGATCCACATGGTCTTCGACTACCACGCGGATCCCTGGGACAACGACCTCCCTCTGGCGACAAAGTGGGCGACCTACCAGGCGTGGATCGACAACACCGTGTGGGTGCTCGACCTGACCGAGCCCTACGGCGTGCCCCTGGGATTCAACGCATCGGGACCCTTCGTCGAGATGGTCACCGCCGACCCGGCGGGGCGCGCGGGTGCCGGAGCGGCGCTCCTGCGACGCATCTACCAGGGCGGACACCAGCTCGCCTCCCACAGCCACACGGAGCGCAAGGAAGGCCCCTTCGACTGGCCCGCCTACGGATTCGGCGCGGACCTCGGCCAGTCGCGTCGCACCTGGCAGGACGCCGTCGACGCCTTGCACGAGGCGATCTTGACGGCGTTCTCCGGCGCCCCTCCCGAACCACTGACCCTGATCGCTGACCTCAAGGAGTTCCACGTCCCGACCGACGACTTCCAGGCCCACAAGCTGTTCCGCGAGTTCGACATGCGCATCCGCGGCGGCAAGGGACAGGGTGAGTTCCTCGGGTGGTACGGCCACCACGTCTGGTGGCCCCACCGACCCACACCGGGCAACGCCCTCGTCGGTGATCCCTCGGCTTTCGCCACGGCGATCGGCGGCGGTCGCGTGATCGGCCTGGCGCCGGACGAGAACATGGGCCAGGACATGACCGTTCCCAACGCCAAGCGCTTCTTCCTGCAGCTGTACGTCACCTGGCGCTGGTTCGACCGCACCGGCCGGCCGGAGAAGGTCTGGAACTGGGGCTTCGCCTGCAAGCCGAACCACGCCGACCCCGGCGACGCGAGCCGCCCGGCGCTCGAGGACTTCATCGCCTGGCTCGACCTGCACTTCGCCCACGCCGTCGAGCCCACGGGCTCGCAGGTCATGCAGTGGAGTACCCACCGCGACGTGACCGACGCCTTCGAGGCATGGGAGCTGCGCCACCCCGGCGACCCGGCCTTCTCACACTCCTCCCCGGGCGTCGACTGGAGCCAGTATCCCTACCTGCGTCCGGTCGCCGAGGAGCTGATGGGTTTCGCCTGGGCGGCCGACCTGGACCTGGGCGCGGGCGTGAGCGCCTTCCACATGACCCGCGCCGGAACCGACGCCGTGCTATGCTGGAGGGCCGAGGGCACCTCCACCGTCGACGTCAGCGCCCTGCTCGGCTCCTCGATCCGCGCCGTGGACCTCGAGAGCGGCTCGGAGTCGGACCCCGACCCCTCCTCCGTGCCCCTCGCAACGGCCGCCCTGCTGCTGCTCGAGGACTGAACCGGCAGACCGTCGCGGCACTCTCCAGCCCCGCCTCCGACTCCGTGCATCCCGAAGCGAGCTACGTCTGCGACTCCTGCGGGGAGGAGATCGTCGTCCCGATCGATCCGAGCGCCGGTGCTCTGCAGGAATACGTGGAGGACTGCCCCGTCTGCTGTTCCCCCGTTGTACTGACCGTCGAACTCGACGAGCGAGGGCAGCCGAGGCTGCGCGCCCACGGAGAGTGAGGGGGCGGGGGTGAACCGCACTCGCCGGCCTCCGTTTGTACAATTCGGGCCGCCGCACGGTCCTGGACCCGCGCCGCCCACGCCACCCTGAAGCATGCAATCACCCCTCGCACCCCTGGCCCTGCTCGCGCCCCTGGCGCTGTTCGCACCCTCCGCCACGGCCGTCCAGGAAACGGGCGCCCAGGAAACGGGCGCGCTCAATCTGAAGGCGGACCTCGACCGCAGCGTGCGCTGGCTGCGCTCGAAGCAGGCCCCCGACGGCCGTTACGGCGCGGGAGTGGAAGGCACCGCCTGGGCCCTGCACGCCCTGGCCGTCTGCCCGCGCGCCTACCGCCGCCACCACGGCCCCTTCGTTTCCGGCGCGCTCGACTACCTCGCCGCACACCAGCGAGAAGACGGCGCCGTCGCCGACGAGGACGCGCGCGACCTCGCACTGCTGGAGCAGTCGGCCCTGACCCACCTGGCCCTGGCGAAGTTTCCCGACGAGGGCTCGCGGGCCGTCCAGGCGCGCCTGACGGCCTGGTTCGATACGACCCCACCCACACCGCGGCCGACCGCCCTGACGCGCGCCGAGGCCGAGCAGCTGGTCCTGCGCTGGATCGCTCGACGGCGGGCCGACGGTTCCTGGGACGGCGCGACGGGAGCGGTGGTCGAGACCTCCCGCGCGGTGATCGACCTGGCCCGTGCCTGGTCGGTCCTGAAGCCGCCCGCCCCCGCCCCCGCCGGCGCCCGGCACCTGCCCCCCTTCGACGACGCCGACCGCGCGGCGGTGATCGAGGCCCTGCGGCGCGGCGCCCTGTTCCTGGTGGCTAACAGCGAGGACGGCCTGTGGGGGCCGCCGGGCCAGGCCGAAGCCGGGATGTCGGCCATGGCCCTCTCCGCCCTGCAGGCCCTGCCCGCGCCGCGGCCGCAAGCCGTGCAGAAGGCCATCGACGACGGCCTGGCCTGGCTGGTCTCACTCCAGAAACCGGACGGCTCGATTCACGACGGCAAGCTCGCGAACTACATCACCTCGGCCTCGATCCTGGCCCTGGCGCGCTCGGGCGATTCAGAGCTGCGCCCGGTCCTGGAACACGCGCGCGGGTTCCTCGTGGTCCTGCAGGCCGACGAGGGCGAGGGCTACAGCGAGGGCGACCTGTACTACGGCGGCATCGGCTACGGCAACGACGAGCGGCCCGACCTCTCGAACCTGCAGATGGCCCTCGAGGCCCTGGCGGCGGCGGGACTCGAACAGGGCGACGAGACCTTTCGCAAGGCCCTGCGCTTCCTGGAGCGCACCCAGAACCGCTCGGAGTCCAACGACCTCTCGATCCGTGAAGGGGAGCTGGTCGTCCGCAGCGGTGACGACGGCGGCGCGGCCTACTCACCGGGTGAATCGCCCGCGGGCCACGCCACCCTGCCCGACGGGACCCGACACCCGCGCTCCTACGGCTCGATGACCTACGCCCTGCTCAAGGGCTTCGTCTTCGCGGGACTCGCGAAGGACGACCCGCGCATGCAGGCCGCCTGGAAGTGGATCCGCGAGCACTACACCCTGGACGTGAACCCCGGCTTCGAACACGCCGACGACCCGCGTGCCGCCTACCAGGGGCTCTTCTACTACTTCCACACCATGGCGCGCGCCCTCGACCTCTTCGGCGAGGAACACGTCGTCGACCCCGACGGCGTCGCCCATCCCTGGCGGCGGCAACTCTGCGGGCGACTGATCGCCATGCAACGGCGCGACGACGGTTCGTGGGTCAACGAGAACGCGCCGCGCTGGTGGGAGGGCAACCCGGTCCTGGCGACCTCCTACGCCATGATCACCCTCTCCCACGCCATGCCGACGAAGGTGGCCGAGGGCCGCTAAACCGCCGCGCGCCGAACCTCAGTGCACGCGACCGATGCGCGCCGGCGGCCAGACCCGCAGGTCGACGCGACCGCGCAGCAAGGTGCGCGGGACCTGGCCGAACTCGCGGCTGTCGGCGGAGTGCGGACGGTTATCGCCCAGCACGAAGAAGTGGTCGGCCTTTACCACGGCGCGGTCATAGGTGTAGGTATCCCCGCGGGAGATGTAGGGCTCGGTCAACAGCTCGCCGTTGACCCACACGCGCCCGCCGGCCATCAGGACCTCGTCCCCGGGCAACCCGACCACGCGCTTGATGTAGTCGAGGCTCGGATCGAGGGGGTAGCTCAACACGACGACATCACCACGGTCCACGTCATCGAAGACGAAGCTCAGGCGGTCGATCAGGATCCGATCTCCGTCGATGATGCCCGGGTTCATCGAGCTGCCGCGCACGACCGAGAGGTTGAAGGCAACGAGCGTCATCAACGCAGCCAGCGCGCCGGAGCGCAGGGGCAGGCGCGCGAGCCCCAACAAGCCGCGCCGGATCCAATGCCACGGCGATCTGCCGTCGCGTGCGGAAGCCGCGGTCGCCTGGGTGGAGAGGGCGAAGGTGGCGAAGGGCCGGGAAACAGCCGGCGCGAGGTCTGCGGACCCGGTGGCGTCCACCACACCCGACTCGATCAGGGAGAGTTCGTGGCGCTCGCAGGGCGAGAGGCGCTCGCTCGACGGCGCCGCGGCGGCGCGCGTGAGGGGCGCCGCCAGATCTACGGAGGGTCGGCTCGGGGAAGGCTGCATGGTGCCCTTCCCTATCGGTAGCCGTCCCCCCTGCCCTTGAGCAACAGCGCCCCTCGACCAACTCAGCACGGACCGCGCGGTCCCCCAGGCGTCCCCCCTGGGCCCTACTCGGACTCGACCGGCAGCGCCACGCGGGCGACCTCGATCCCCTCGGGGGTGGTCCAGGCGGCCAGCAGTTCGTCCCCCACGACCGCGGCCCGCAGGAAGCCGCTGCGCCGCTCGAGGGGCACGCGCGCCAGTTCGATGGCCGGCGGCAGGGTCTCAGAGCCCGCCGCAGGGACCCGGCGCAGGCGCCAGACGCCCTGCTCCCCGTCGCGCTCCAGCCAGGTCGCCCAGAAGCGCCCGGCGCCGTCGAGGACCAGGTCCACCCGGCCCTCGGGCAGGCCGTCGTCCACGCGCATGGGCGGGCCGAAGGTGCGCCCGCTCCCGTCGAGCCGGGCCACGAGGACGCGCGGCTGGCCGCCCCTGCCCAGGGTGAACCAGCACACCGCCGCCCCGCCCGCGCCGGCCGCCAGGGCGGGCCCGTTGACCGGGCAACCCGCGATCACCCAGCCGTCGCGGTGCACCGCGCGCGGAGCGGACCAGGACCAGGCGCCGTCGGAGCCGAGCTCACCGCGCACGAACCCCAGGTCGCGTTCCTCCTCCGCTCCGCGGTCGCGATAGGCGATCAGCAGCGCGCCATCCTCCAGACTCACCATCGCCGTCTGGCAGCACTCGCACACACGGTCGTCGAGCAGTCGCTCCCCGCCCAGGTCGCCGTCGGCATCGATCGTCGTCGCATACAGGCGCATGGCCCCGGCATCGGCGCCGCCGTGGCCGTGGCCGCCGCCCATGGCCCGGCCGTCGAGCCAGCAGGCGGCGACCCCCCCGCCGCCGATCGGCGCGAGCGACACGAAGCCGTGCTCGCCTTGCACCTCGTCGCGGTGCAGCTTGATGGGCGCGGACCAGGTCAGGCGCCCGGGGCTGGCGTGGGCGAAGACCGCGTCGTAGGTGTACGAGCCGTCGGCGCTCTTCGGCAACCAGGTCGCGACCTTCGAGCCCCCCTCGCCGACCGCGAAGGTCGAGAAGTCGGCCCAGTTCACGAACCAGGGCTCGCCCTCGGCCACGGTGCGCGCGGGCGCGAACCCGGTCGCAGTGAGGGGCGCGAGGCGCAGGCGGTGTCCACCTTCCACGGTCTCGGTCCACGACAGCCAGGCGCGCTCGCCCTGGGCGACCAGGTCCGGCGTGACACTCCCGGAAGCCGCCGGGGTGGGGACGGGCTGAGGGTCACCGCCGCCGAGCAAGCTGGCCAGGAGCAGGGCGATCATGAGCGCTCCCCCTGCGCCTGGGGCGGCAACGGGTCGCTGGCGAAAGCGCGGTGAAGGGTCGAGTAGACGTCGCGGCGCTTGAGCATGCCGACCAGGCGGCCGCCCTCCACCACGGGCCAGGAATGAACGTGCATGTCGTCGAGGCGCTTCAGAGCTTCCTGGAGGGGCAGGTCGGGCACGAGCGGCTCGGCCACGGGCTGGGCCAGGTCCTCGGCGATCACAAGGTCCCGCAGGTGGGGGTCGTAGAGGATGTCCTTGGTGTCGCTGAAGGAGATCACCCCCACCAGGCCACCGGTCTCGTCCACGACCGCCAGGAGGTCGGAGCCGACCTCGCCCAGGATCTTCAGGACGCGATCGAAGGTCAGGTTGGCGCGCGCCGTACCCGGGGCGCGGTGCATCGCGTGGCGCACCTCAAGGCCGCCGCCCTGGGCGATGCGTCCCAGGTCGACCACGCCCAGGTTCTGGCCCAGCTCGCCGGCCACCTCGCGCACGGCCCGCGCGCCACCCGTGCCCCCCACGAGCACCAGGTTGGCCAGCTTGACCTCGCCGGCCCGCACGGCGACCTCGCGCGTCAGGATCGGTCCGAGGAGCTCGAACAGTACCACCGAGCCCAGGACGACCGAGCGCAGGCCGGCGGTCTCCTCGCCCAGCTCGGCCTCCAGGCCCGCGACCAGTCCCAGGGCGACGCCCGCCTGGCACAAGAGCCCGGCACCCAGGGCGGGCGGCAGCTCTCCTTGCCAGCGCCCCAGGCGCAGGCCGATGTGGGCCCCGAGCAACTTTCCGCCGGCCCGCGCCAGGACGAAGCACGCGCCCAGCAGGCCCATGCCGGCCAGGACGCCGAAATCCAGCGCGCTGCCGGCGCCCAGAAAGAAGAGCACGTAGAGCGGGTAGACGGCGGTGTCCACGGCGGCGCTCATCTGTGGGGCGTAGTGGGAGCCGTTGGAGACGGCGATGCCGGCGGCCAGGCAGGCCAGCATGGCGGAGCTCGCGGAGCCGGGATCGATCGCGTGGGCCAGACCGAGGGCGGCCAGGACCAGCACGATGCCCCCCACGGCGCGCTCCCGGTCGAGCTTCAAGGTCTCGAGGCTGATCGCCATCCCCACGCCCATCAGCGCCCCGCCGGCCAGGGCCAGCAGGGCCGTGCGCGTCGCCATCAGCGGCTGGCCCACGTCGTAGGCCACGACCAGCACGAGCGGAAAGGCCAGCAGGGTGACCAGGTTGTTGAGGCCCACGAGCTGGATCAGAGCGTGCGAGGCGGGTCCCTCCGCCTCCACCTCGCGCAGGGTGAGCAGGGTGGCGCTCGGCGCGCTCGAGGTGGCCAGCATGGCCGCCACCATCGCGAGCGAGCCATCGCCCGTCACCAGCAGCACGGCGCCGAAGACGACCGCCGCCGTGGTGCCCACCTCGCACAGCGAGAGCAGCAAGATGCGCGGTCCGACACGCCGCAGCTGGGCGAAGCGGAACTCACTGCCAACGCGAAAGAGGATGAAGCCCAGGGCCAGCTGCTCGGCCAGGGCGAGCAGCTCCTGGCTCGCGGGTCCGATCAGCAGGACGGCGCCCGGTGTCCCGGGGGTGATCAGTCGCCCAAGCAGGTGAGGGCCGAGCAGGATGCCCACCAACAGGTAGGCGGTGACCCGCGGGAGACCCCAGCCCTGGGCGCGGCGTCCGCAACGCAAGGCCAGGAAGAGGCCCAGGGCGATGGACGGCAAGCTCTCCAGCAGGGATCCCACGGCCTAGCGCTGGACTTCGACGCGCTGGAATGCCGGTCGGATCCGGAACTCGCCCCGGACGGTTCCACCACCCCGACGCGGGGACGGCACGCGATCGAGGGTGTCCCTCACGCCCGGCAGCCTACACGGGCCGGACGCGGAGTACAGGCCCACCCTCAGCGGCGCTTCTTGTTCCCTTGGGCCTTGAGCGCGGCCACGCGCTTGCCCGAGCCCATGCCGAGCTTCCGCACGCGCAGCCGTCCGCGGGTCGGCCCGCCAGCCTTGATCTGGGATTTCGCCATGTTTCCTGGAGCCCGTAGGCCCCCGTCTCGTCGACCCGGTAGGTCCGTCGCCGCCGCGGGCCGGGTGCCCTGTCGGCCGCCTCGCCCCACTGCAGCGGGACTCTGGGGCCGAAAGTTCTAACCGGAACCGGCGGCCACGGCAAGGGCGCAGGCCCCTGAACACGGCGCAGGGCTCCTCATCCGTCGTCGCGTGGGGCCTCCGCCGCCAGGCCGCCGATCCGGACCACCAGCTCGGCCCCCTCGATGTCATCCGAAATCGCCTCGATCATGCCCGCCAGGAACCACTCGATCAGCACGCGCGCCCGCTCGGGAGCATTCGGCGCGGCCTGGCCGGGCCCAAAGGCCGGCACCCGATCGGCGTCGGGACCGCCCAGCTCGCCTCGTCCCAGGACGAACGGAGCGGGCAGCTGGATCTCGATCCGCAGGCCTTCGCGCACGATGCGCGCGGGCCTCAGCGTGTCGAGGTCCAGGCCCCAGATCTCGGGCTCCCCCCCGTCCGTCTCCTGGGTGTGGGTGATCAGCCAGGGATAGGCCGTCGAGAAGCGCAGCTTCCGCAGGCGCGTCTGGATCATCGGCTCGCCGTAGGAGAGCCACGCGTCGAGGCGCGCGGCGGGCTCGTCGGGGACGGCGGCCAGCAGCCCCACCACGCGCTTCTGCTCGCGGGGCACGAACCAGTGAAACCAGGCCGCGGGCAGCAGACCGCACAACACGATGACCGCCAGGAGCACCAGCCCCCGGGGATGTTCGGACGCGCGCTCTCGGGTAGGCTCCATGGGCGTATTCTGTTGCCTCGACACCCCATCCACCAGGAGTCTCCGGGCGATCGCGCCCGGGTGCGCCGAACCCGAGCGAGGCCATCCGCGGCCGCCGCCGGCCCGCTCAGCAGAGCGGGCGGATAGGCTGCGCGACCGGCCGTTTGAGCGCTCTGGCGGGCGGGCCGACGACGGATGCGCGGTAAGGGCTCGCAATCGCTCGCCCTCGGCCGTATCCCTCCGGGAAGCCTGACCAGCCCATGACCCATCCGAGCGAGTCCCGCCCGACCGATAGCGACGCATCGCGCGCCTGGATCGCCCTCGGGATGGTGCTCGCGGCCGGGCTGACCTGGGCCCGTCTGCGCGCCCTCTCGCTCGGGACGGGAGGGGCGGACGCGGCCCTCGCCCGCTTCGCCGCCGGGGGTGAGGTCTGGCCGATCTGGATCCACGCCACCGCCTTCGGCCTGGCGGCCAGCGCCCTGACCGCGAACGACGACCACCCCTCGCGCTGGAGGCGCGCGGGAACCTGGCTCTTCACTTCGGTCCTGCTGCTCTCGGTCCTCTCCGGCTGGCCGATCGCCAGGCCCGCGCAGGTCTCCCAGCCCGGCTCCACCCTCGACCTCGCAAACCTCTGGGTGCAGATGGCAATGGCTCTCGGCCTGGGGGCGTCGCTCGTGGGCGCGGGCGGCGTTCTGCGAGGTGCGGGACGCATGGCCTCCACCCTGGGGAAGCGCGGCGTCCTCGTCGCCCTCGGCGCCGGACTCGGGATCCTGCCCGTGGCCTGCGGCACGCGCTCCGCCCCCACCATGCCCGTGCGCGAGGTCGTTGCCGAACTGCTCCTGGAGGACGAGCGCCTGTCCCCGCCGAAGGCCACCGCGCCGCGCTCCTGGAGAGCCGGCATCCTGACGCCCCTGGTAGACGCCGCGCACGACACGGGCGACATGCCGGCGCTGATCCTGCCGCCCGACGGCGAGGTGAGCTTCGAGGTCCTCCCCGAGGAAGGCGAGGTGATCCTGCGGGCCGCGGCCGGGTGCGACCGCTCGCTCCAGGGCCACCTCCCCGCGGACGGGGGGCGCCTGGAGGTGCGCTTCGAGGTTGACGTGGACGGCGAGACCGTCTTCGACGAACGAATCGTCGTCGAACCCCACGAGCGCCTGCGAGCCGAAGGGCGCCTGGACGCCTGCGCCTGGCGCCATGTCGGAGGCGAGGCCGGCTTGCCCCTGCGCCCGGGCCAGACCGTCACCCTGCGCACGAGCTTGCCGGGGACACCCCTGACCGTCGATGACGCCGGGGAACTGCGCGTGGGCTTCGGCGGTCTGTTCCTCGAACGCTGGGAGCCCACGCCGCGCACGCGTTCCTCGCGCACGGCGCCCAGCATCGTGCTGATCGTGATGGACACCCTGCGGGCCGACCGCATGTCGTGCCACGGATACGAGCGCGACACGACGCCCCACCTCGACCGCCTGGCCGCGCGCGGGACCCGCTTCGAGAACGCCTACGCCACCTCGAGCTGGACCTGGCCTTCGACGGCCTCGATCCTGACCGGACTGCTACCCTTCGAGCACGGAGTCATCGCCAACGACTCGAGCACCCTGTTCCTGGGCTGCGAGACCCTGCCCGAGGTGCTCCAGCGCCGCGGCTACACGACCGGCGCGATCTCCTGCAATCCGCTGATCGCCCCCGAGCGCTATTTCGATCAGGGTTTCGAGACCTTCGACAGCGCGCGCGAGATGCGCATGACCGACGAGGTGATCGACCAGGCCCTGGCCTGGATCGACCGCAACGCGGGGACGCGCTTCTTCCTCTACCTACACCTGGTCGATCCCCACACGCCCCACCGCCCCTTGCCCGAGCACCTGGAGCGCATGGGCGCCGTGCTGCCGCGCAGGCTGGGAGAGGTCCCCGCCGAGCAGGCCGGGCTGCTGCTGGACTACTGGGCCGGACAGCTGCTGCGCGCCGAGGCGGACGCCACGGGGGAGGCCCTCGTGCCCCCCGACCACGAGGCGTTCTTCCGCGCCCAGTACGACGCCAGCGTCGCCACCGGGGACCACTACTGCGGCCTCCTGCTCGACGCCCTCGAGCACCACGGGCTGACCGACGAGACGGTCGTCGCCTTCACCGCCGACCACGGGGAGGAGCTGCTCGACCACGGCCTGCTCGCCCACGGGCACAGCCTGCACCGCGAGCTCGTGCGCGTGCCCCTGTTCCTTGCCGGCCCCGGGATTCCGGCCGGAGTGGTCGTGGAGCGGACGGTCTCCAACCGCCACCTGGCGCCCACCCTGGCCACGATTGGGGGCGGAAGCCTGGGTCAGCAGGGGCGCTTTCTGCTGGCGAACGAGTCGTGGGACGACAGCGTCTTCTACGCGACGGAGAAGGGCGCCTGGTCGGGACGCCGGGGACTGCGGCTGTTCGGCCTGCGGAGCGATGGCTTCGTTCTGCACCGCGCCCTCACGCGCAAAGGCCCCGACTGGGCGCCCTCGGAGAACCGGCTGTACCGCGAGGAGGACGACCGCGGTGAGCAGGTCAATCTGGCACCCTTGCCCGGCCACGCCGAGCGCTTGCAGGCCATGGTCCTGGCCCTTGAGGAGAACCTCCAGGGTCAGGTCACTCGGCGCATCGGCGACGCCCTGGGGACCGGCGGTGAGGCACTGCAGGCCCTGCGCGACATCGGCTACGTGGGCGACGATGGCGTGGAAGACGATGCCGTGGAAGGCGATGGCGTGGAAGACGATTCCGGGCAAGAGGACGACGGGAGAGACGACACGGAGTACCCGCGATGAGCGCGGTGCGCGCATGGCGCGGAGCCCTCGGCCTCGCGCTCTGGATCGCCGGCGGGTTGACCGTCACACGCCTGGCGATGCTGACGGTCCTCGACCACCACCTACGGGCCTTCTCGCTCGACGTCACCCTCTGGCGCGTCACCCACGACATCGAGATCACCATGGCCCACAGCCTCGTCGCGGCGACGGCGGCGACCGGCCTGGCCCTGGTCCGGACGAGACGCACGGGCGGGGGGCTCGGGGTCGCGGTCTGGGGCCTGACCGTGATCCTGATCGGAGCCGTGATCCTCTCCGCCCTCTCGGGCTGGCCGACCGACGATCCCTACCACGTCCCGGGCCCGAGCACCGCCCGGGGCCGGGGGGCCTTGATGGGACTCGCAGCGATCGCCCTGACCTTGGCCGCCCTGCTGTGCTGGATCGTCCGCTCGATGCTCCTCGATCGCCCGCCCGGCCGCGTCCTGCGCGCTCCCCGCGCCCTCAAGCTCGGCCTCGCCTTCGGCCTGGGTCTGCCGGCGATCCTGGGCCTCACCCTCGGAAACCTTTCCCCCGAGAGGACCGTACGCGAGCGCGTGCGGGAGGTGGCCTTCGAACCCTCGACCTGGGAAGACGTGCAGGCTGCCCCGCGCCGCGCGCCGCGGCTCGGTGTCCTGTGCCCCTCGCGGGATTACCGCGTGGACGGCGGCGACCTCCCGGGGCTGATCATGCCGCCGCCCTGCAGCGTCTCGTTCAGGATTCGCGAGGAGGACGGCGATGTCTTCCTGCGCGCCAAGGCCGGGATCGACGAGAAGGTCGCCGTGCGCACCGCGCGCGGCGAGACGCGCACGATCGGCTTCGAGGTCAGGGTCAACGAGACGCTCGTGTTCACCCACGAGGTCACCGCTCAGCGCGGTCAGGACCCGGCGCAGCGCGCCTGGGCTCGCGTCGGCGGCGCCGACGGCCTACGCCTGACCCCCGGCGACGTCGTGGAGCTGCGCACCCTCATGATCGCACCCGAGCCCGACGGCCAGCCCTCCGCCGCGGCACCGCTCCAGGTCGGGTTCGGCCAGGTGATCCTGGAACGAGCGCTCGTGAAGGACCGCGTGCCCTCGAGCGCCGCGGCGCCGAACCTCGTCCTGATCGTGATGGACACCCTGCGTCAGGATCGCCTGCACTGCTACGGCCACGCACGCGAGACCAGCCCGAACCTGGACGCCCTGGCGCGCCGCGGCGTCCTGTTCGAGAACGCCTTCGCCACCTCCAGCTGGACCTGGCCCTCGACGGCCTCGATCCTGACCGGCCTGCCGCCCGAGACCCACGGAGTGCTCGCGGACGGTGCCTGCCACCTGCGCAGCTCGATCGACACCCTGCCCAGAGCCCTCGAGCACCGCAGCTTCACGACCGGCGCGATCACCTGCAATCCGCTGATCGTCGCCAACAAGAACTTCGGCCTGGGCTTCGAGAGCTTCGACGCGCAGATGACCTTTCGCAAGTCGCCGCAGGTCATCACCGCGGCCCTGGAGTGGATCGAGATGCACGCCGACGCGCGCTTCTTCCTCTACTTGCACCTCGTCGATCCCCACGCTCCCCACGAGCCGTCCGCCGAGGCGCGCGAGGCTCTCGGGGCCGCGAAACCCGAGGGGTTCCCCGAGCGCGGCATCAACGAGTACGCCTCGCGCCTGCTGAAGGGCGAGGGACACGACGCGAGCGGGAGGTCCCTGGCTCACGAGGTCATTCCGACCGAACACGCGCGCTGGATCGACGCCGTCTACGACCAGGCCGTCTACACCTCGGATCAGTACGTCGGGATGGTCCTGGAACAGCTCGAGGCCCTGGGCCTGGAGCAGAAGACGATCGTGGCCTTCACCAGCGACCACGGCGAGGAGTTGCTCGATCACGGCCTCCTGACCCACGGCATCTCGCTCTACCGCGAGCTCACGCGCGTGCCCCTGATCCTCGCCGGCCCGGGCATCCCCGAGGGACAGCGCGTGGAACGGCGGGTCTCCAATCGCCACCTGGCGCCGACCCTGGCGCGCTTCGGCGGGACGCGTATCGAGGGCCTCGAGGACTGGGAGGACCTCGCCCGCCTCGATGAGTTCGAGCCGCGACCGATCTTCTTCTCGACCCACCAGGGCTTCTGGAATGGCCGGCGGCGCCAGGTGATCTACGGCATCATCGACGGCGAGTGGGAGCTGCACTGGTGCCGCGCGGGCGGTCAGTGGGGGCAAGCCCCCGAGCCCGGCGGTGACCGACGCCTGTTCAACCTCACGAGCGATCCCGAGCAACGCCACGACGTGGCCGCCGAACACCCCGAGCGGGTGCGCGAGCTTGAAGCCCTGCTGCTCGAGCACCTGCAGCAGGCCGATCGTCGCAAGCCACGCTACACGGTCGGGAGCGGCGGACGCACGGACCAGATGCTGCGAGACATCGGCTACATCGACCGCGACGAGCAGGACGACGAGCGCGAGGACTCCCCGCCCCCCTCGGGAGACGACCGGAGATGAGCCGCCGGATCTTCGTCGGCGACATCCAGGGTTGCCGCGAGGAACTCGAGCGCCTGCTCGAAACCCTGGGGTTCGACCCGGCGGCGGATGAATTGCACCCGGTCGGCGATCTGGTCAACCGCGGCCCCGACTCTCTCGGCACCCTGCGTCTGCTGCGCGGAATCGGTGCCCGAGGAGTGCTCGGCAACCACGACCTGCACCTGTTGCGGACGGCGGCGGGCCTGCGCGAGGAGCGCCCGGGGGACACCTTCGCCGACGTGCTCGCGAGCGAGGAGCGCGACGAACTCCTCGCCTGGCTGACTCGCCTGCCCCTCGTGCGCGCCTGGGACGACCTGCTGCTCGTGCATGCCGGCCTCGACCCGCGCTGGACCGTCCCCGAGCAGGCGCTCGCGGACTGCGACCCGCTCGCGGCAGAGGCCGATGTCGAATTCGCAACGCGCGTGCGCTATTGCGGCCCCGACGGCGCCCGGCCGGCGCGCGACTGGCCCGAGCCCTCCGCACCCTTCAGCCCCTGGTTCAGCTTCTGGCCGCCGCGCCAGAGCGAGGGGCGCACGGTCGTCTTCGGCCACTGGGCGCGCCTGGGCCTGGTCCACCGGCCGCTCCTGCGGGGCCTTGACACCGGCTGCGTCTGGGGCGGGCGGTTGACGGCCTGGATCGCGGAGGAGGACCGGCTGGTCGCCGTGGATGCGGCGCGGGCCTACTCCAGCTTCTCCGACTGATCCGCGCCCCAGTCCCCCATCACGCGCCGCGATAGGTCCGTCTGCAACAAGTGCTCCGGGTCAAGCTCGCGCTTGAGGGCACGGAAGGCGCGCAGGTTCTCTTCCGGCAGGAAGCGCGCCACGTCCGCGTGTCGCAGGACCGCGTCCTTCGCGAAGTAGAAGCGCCCGCCGGCCTCCAGCACCCGGTCGGTCATGCGCCGGGCGAAGGTCCATAGGGCGGCGCGGTTGGCGGGGCTGACCTTGAAGTCGAGCGCCAGGCTCCAGCCGTCGACGGCGTGCGTCAGAAGGAAGGGATCGGGGCGGTGGCGCTTGAGCACACCGAGGTAGGCGACGAATCCCGCGCTTTGGCCCTCGGCGATCAGTCCGCCGAGCACCTCCAGGGCCGCGGCGTCGGGGACGAAGACCTGGAACTGGATCAGGCCGCGCCGCCCGCGCCTGCCGTAGGACCACTTCCAGTTGGGCATGTAGTCGAGCAGAAAGCTGAACGCCGCGTGGGTCCAGCGCTCGGGCTCCCCCAGGCCCTGCAGGCGACCCGCGTGGAACTTCAAGGCGTTCACGAGCCGCATACCGGAGTCGTTGTTGAACAGACGCAGGATGCGCCAGAGCTGGGACTTGGGGAAGCCCAGGATGGAATGCGGCAGCTCCTGGTGAGCGACCGAGAGGGTGCGCCGCGGTTCGGGGTCCACGCCCGGCTCGAGCTGACGCGCATCGTGGATCACGCCCCGGCCGAGCTGCTCTGAAGTGCCGAAACAATCGATCCATCCCACGAGATAGTCGGCGCGCCTGCGGCGGGCTTCCATGACCTCCATGGCCTCGGACAGGTTGCGGACGGAGATGGCCCTGACCGTCAGCTCACCTGAGTGGACGCGCTTGGCGCGCACCTTCACGCGGCTGATGGTGCCGAGCATCCCGAAGCCGCCGATCACGGCGTGGAACAGGTCCGCGTTGCGCTCGCGATCGCAGGTCCGCACCTCGCCCGACGGCAAAACGAGGTCGAGTTCGAGGGTGTTGTCGCCGAAGGGACCGACCTTGAAGTTGTTCTTGCCGTGGACGTTCATCGCCGCGACGCCGCCCACGGTCGGAAACATGGTCCCCGGGACGACCGCGGGCCACCAGCCATCGGGCAGGATGCGCTTCCAGAGCTGCTCGATCGTGACGCCCGCCTCGAGATCGGCGACGCCCTCGGTCGGATCCCAGGACAGCACGCGCTGCATGCGACTGAGGTCCAGCACGTGCCCGCCTGAGTTGATGCTGGCGTCGCCGTAGCTGTACCCGCCGCCGCGCAGCCCGAGGGAGACGTGCTCGCGGCGCGCGAGGTCGCAGGCCGCCACGATCTCCTCCACCGAGCGCGGATAGAGCACGCGGCCGAGGTGGCCGACGCTCATCCCCCAGCCCTCGACGTAGTGATAGCTGGAGGGAAGCGCGCCCGTCGCGTTCCTTTCCGGAGAGACCATGGCCGACCGGTTCAGACGCGCAGACGCGAGAAGACACACGAGGGGATCGCGCGGATCACGGCCATCACCCACCACCAGCGCATGGGCACATAGCGCACGTTCACGCGCCGGCGTGCCGCGCGCAGGATGCGGCGCGCCGCCGTCGGAGCCGAGATGACCCACGGAAGATCCTGGGCGCCCCCGAGCATCGCCGTGTCCACGAACCCGGGCTTGATCGTGCAGACGTGCACGCCCGAGTCGGACAACCGGTTGCGCAAGGACTCGAGGTAAGCGTTCATGGCGGCCTTCGTCGCCCCGTAGACCGGCGCCTTGGTGCGGCCGCGGTCGCCGGCCACCGACGAGATGGCGACGATGGTCCCGGCGCGCTGAGAGGCGAAGAGGCGCGCGACCGGGTTCAGCCAGGCGACGCAGCCGGCGAAGTTGACCGCGATCATCGCCGTGTCCTTCTCCGTATCGAACTCATCTTCTGCGACGGCGGGCATGATGCCCGCCGCGAAGAGGCACAGGTCGAGGCCGCCGAACTCGCGCACGATGGTCTCGAAGAGCTCTCCCACCCCCTCTACATCGCGCACGTCGTGGACATGGCCGCAGACCGTGCCGCCACCACCGTTGGCTTCGCACTCCGCGCGCAGCTCCTCGAGCTCGGCGGAGCGCCGCGCCAGGGCGGCCACGCGGTAGCCCTCGCCGGCCAGCTGGCGCACGAGGGCGCGCCCGATGCCGCTGCTGGCGCCGATCACGAGGGCGCGCCGCCCCTCGCCCGCCGCGGGCGAGGGAGTCGGCGCGGAGTCCGGCCCAAGAGTGCTGCCCATGTGCGGCATTATCGGCAGCCGGAAGCCTTTTCCAAGGCGCCATGGGACCGTGATCGTGCACGGCGAGCCTGATAGGCTCGCAAATCATGGAGAACACCCGCGTCACTGCACCCTTCCTGCCCACCCAGGCCGCCCGCGAAGCGGCCGTCCCGACCCTGATCTTGCTGTCCTTGAGCCTGCTCGGCGGCTGCTCGAGGGACGCACAGCTCGACCCGACGGAGGCCGACGCGGCCCGCGACCGCGCCGCGGCCCGTGCCCAGGGCGGGGACTGGGAGCGGGCGCGGACCGAACTCGCCCCGCTCGTGGCGCGCAGCGATGCGCGCCACGAGGACCTCCTACGCGCCGCGGCGGTGGAGTTCGCATCCAGCCGCGTCGAACAGGCCTCGGCCCTGCTCGTGCGGGCGGAAGCGGCGCAAGCGGGCTCGGCCGCAGTGCACTTCCTGCGCGGGCAGATCGCCTACGAGGCCGGCGATGCGAAGGCCGCTCTGGAGCACTTCTCCGCGGCCCACCTCGCGGCGCCCGACGACCTGCCCTCGCGCCTGATGCTGGGCGCCGTCCTGAACGAACTCGACCGACTCGATGAGGCCCGCGGGCTCTTCACCTCCATCGTGGACGTCGGGATCGAGACGGGCGGCCAGTGGTACGTCTCCGCCCTCTACCGTCAGATTCGCCTGCTGTTCGAAGTCGGCGAGGAGACCGAGGCCCAGGCCCTCAACGAGCGCTGGATGGCGCTCCAGGAACTGGGCGTCAAGGCCCCCGCCCAGACCGACCTGCGCCTGGGCTCCCTCGGGCGCGTGCGCGCGCCCCTGCCCGCGGGCAGCCTGACCGCACCCGCCGAACGCGTGAGCTTCGAGACCGTCACCCTGGACCTGCCGCTCTTCGCCGGTGCTCTGGAGGTGGCCGCCCACGACCTGGACGGAGACGGACAGGTCGAGCTCGTCGCGCGCCTGGCCGACGGGGTCGCCGTGGCGCGCCGCTCCGAAGGACAGTGGACCGAGCGGCGCGTACTGGAGGCGGACGACGTGCGCTGGGTGCGCCCGGCGGACCTGGACAACGACGGCGACCTGGAGCTCGCGGTCCCCACCGGCATCCTGACCCTCAGGGAGAGCGGCTGGGTCTTGGCGACCTTCACCACCGGCGGCGAGCAGGGCGCCGCACACCTGACCGCTCCCTCCCTGCCCGGCCCCGCCCTCGACGCCGTCTGGCTGGACTTCGATCACGAGGGCGATCTGGACCTGCTGCTGGTGGGTGCCTTCGGGGCGCGCGTGTGGCGCAACGACGGCGCATGGGTCGCGGGCGGCGCTCTGACCGACGCCAGCGCCGAAGCCCAGGCCCTGCCCGGGACGGGCGCCTGGAGCTGGTGTGCGACCGAGGATCTCGACGGGGACAACGACGTCGACCTCGTGATCGGCGGCGCGCAAGGCATCTTCCTGGCCGACAACCGACGCGGCGGACGCTTCTCCGGCGCCTCGCGCCGCCTGGGCGGCGCGGCCTCCCTGCCTCACCGGCCCCTGCTGGCAGACCTCGACGCCGACGGTCGGGTCGACCTGCTCGCCAGCGGTCCCGAGCCGCTCCTCTGGCTCCAGACGCCCGCGGGAGAGTTCGAGGCCCGGCCCGCGGCCCTGCCTGCCGCCGCTACTCGGGACGCCCTCGACCTGGACCTCGACGGAGCTCTCGACCTCGTCTGGGACGGTGGCGCCCTGCTCGCCGCCGGCCTGCCCCAGGAGCGAGCCCTCTCCTTCGAGGGCTGGCCCGAGATCAAAGGCGCGGCCCGCGCCCTGTGCTTCGCCGACCTCGACGGCGACGCCGTCCCCGACGCCCTGCGAGTGGACTCTGATGGCGTCTACCTCGTGCTCCAGCGGGGCAACGAGGCCCGCGGCCTGCGCATCGCCCTGACCGGCAAGAAGGACAACGCGCGCGGCACGGGGGCCGTGATCGAGCTCCGTAGCGGTCCGATCTACCGCCGCGTCTACCACCGCGGAGAACCCCTCACCCTGGGCCTGGGCAACCGGGTGGAGCTGGACGTGCTGCGCATCCACTGGCCCAACGGGGTCGTGCAGACCGATGTCGCCCGCGCCCTCTCGACGCCATCCGGCGCGGCGACGGGAGAGGCCGACACCCTGGTCTTCGAGCAGATCGAGGGCTTGGTGGGCTCGTGCCCCTTCCTCTACACCTGGAACGGCGAGACCTACGAGTTCATCAGCGATGTCCTGGGGATCACGCCCCTCGGCCTGCCCATGGCGCCAGGGCTGCTCGTCCCGCCCGATCACGACGAGTACGTGCTCGTCCGCGGAGACCAGCTGCGGCCGGTGGACGGCGAGCTGCGCTTGCAGTTCACCGAGGAGCTGCGCGAGGTGACCTACCTCGACCGCGTGCGCCTGGAGTGCGTGGATCACCCCTCAGGCAGCGAGGTCTTCCCCGACGAGCGCTTCACGTTCCCGCCCTTCCCCGAGCCCCACACCCACGTCCTGCGCGACCCCCTACCTCCGACGCGGGCAGTGGGCAGCGATGGGAAGGACTGGACCGCGGCCCTCGCGCGCACGGACGACGTGCACGCCGTGGCCTTCGAGCGGCAGCCGCCCCAGTTTCAGGGGCTGGCAAAGCCCTGGTGGCTGGAGCTCTCCTTCGACCCCGATCGGACGGTAGAGGCCGAGAAGCTACGGCTGGTCCTGACCGGCTGGTTCTACTGGTCCAACGCCAGCGTGAACATGGCCAGCGCGCGCCACCCCGGGGTGGATTTCGTGCCGCCCATCCTGCAGATCCCCGATGGCGAGGGGGGCTGGAAGGACGCCGGGGGACCGGTGGGCTTCCCGGCCGGCAAGACCAAGACCATGATCCTCGACCTGACGGACCTCGAGGGGTTCGCCGCCGACCCGCGGCTGCGCATCTTCTGCACCCTGCAGCTCTTCTGGGACCGGATCGTGCTGGCGGTGGACGGGGACGACGAGCCCCTGGTCACGACACACCTCGAGCCGCTCTCGACGGTCCTCTGGCCGCGCGGCTTCAGCGCCCCCCTGCCCCAGGCCTCACCCCAGGTGCCCGAGCGTTTCCTCTGGGAGCGCCTGGCCGAACGCCCGCGCTGGAACCCCCATCCGGGCCACTACACGCGCTACGGCGACTGCCTGGAACTCGTCACCGCCATCGACGATCGCTTCGTGATCCTGGGGGCGGGAGACGCCCTCGCCATCGCCTTCGACGCCAGCTCACTGCCCGAGCTGCGCGAGGGCTACGTGCGCGACTACCTCGTGTTCCTCGACGGCTGGGCGAAGGACCGTGATCCCAACTCCGTCGAGGCGGAGCGGGTCGAGCCGCTCCCCTTCCACGGGATGAGCGGCTACCCCTACGGTCCCGGCGAGGCCTTCCCCGACGACGAGTTCCATCGCGCCTACCGCGAGCAGTGGTTGACGCGCCCCGCTCGCCGCCTGATCACCCCGATCTCCCCTCTCCTCATGAACCAGGCAGCCGCCGCGCTCCGTTGAGCGCAGGGCCCGGTACGCAGAGACGGCTCCCGAGCACTCGGCCGGGGCGCGGACACGAAGGAGGCGGCGCCGCCCGCTGTGGGCGACGCCGCCTGTAAGTCAGTCAGGTCCTGGGGAGATCAGGGACCGAACGTCACGGTCGTGGCGTTGGTGGTGTTAGCACCGGCGCCGCAGGCCGACGTGACGTCGCGGTAGAAGACCTGGAAGTGACGCTCGTCACCGGCACCCATGCCGGCTTCAGAGGCCAGGCCGCCGACCCAAGAGGCCGAACCCGTACCGTCCGCCAACTGGATACTGTGGCGAATCAGCGCGACACCGGTGCAGCGCAGCCCGTCGATGAACGGGACGCCCGCGCCGCCGTTCAGGGCGTCTTGCGCCGAGAACAGCTGGACCGGCTGGCCAAGCATCATGCCACTGGCGTGCATTTCCAGGTCGTCGGCACCCACGCTCGTGGTTCCGCCCGAGCCCAGGTTGGCACCCGCTCCGCCCGAGTTGGCGCAACCTGCTTCGAGGTCATCGTTACCGCAGGGGCAACCCATACCACAGCAGAAGGCGTCACCGGGACCGGAATCCGACAGGTCACAGACGATCGGGCAGGCACCGTCGTTGGCCCGCAGCAGGAATGCCGAGGGAACGATGGCGTCCATGGGGATCACGCCCACGTCGCCACCGCCGAGGTTGTTGGGGTCGAGGTTGCCGGTCGTATCACCAGCGATCCAGGCACCGGCCCAGGGGTTGTCCATGTCCAGAGGACACGGGAACGTACCTGCAGCCTGATGAATGGCCGCACCGATCCAGCCGTCACCGGCCGTGACCGCGCCACCAGCGATGGTGTAGCAGCTCATGATATCGGTGTTGGCATTGACAGTGACCGCCGAGACGGAAGCCAGCAGGGCGAGGCCCGTGCCGGGGTTGATGTCGCCGTCCGAGTCGGCCCAGACGTAGATATTCACTTCATCGCCATCAGTGGCCGTACCGGGGAACATCGCGCTGCCGTAGGCGGCATGCACGGTGTCGACCACATCGCAGTCGGTGTGGTGCAGCATGGCGAGCTCACCGCCGGCGCTCAGGCCGAGGGCGTTCTCCGAGGCACCGTCATCTTGTGCGACGCAGGGAATCACGGGCGCATCTTCGATCGTGATCGTGAAGCTACCCGTACCGCCGGCGGCACCGGGGAAGGAACCGATTTGCAGACCATAGACCGAACCGGTGGTTACCGCGAAGCCGATTTCCGACTGCAGGCCGCAGGTGTCGTCGTTGCATGCCACTGCGGATCCCGCGGGGCACCCACCGCCGTCATAGGCGGCGATCTTGGTGTCAACGCCCGTACCGCCACACATCGTGACCGTGGCGTCGCCATCGGCGTCGGCGGTCCAGTCGAACCACACGTCATTGCCGATGCCCGAGGTGCCGAAGGCGAAGCAGAGGCTGTTGCTCTGCCCTTCGGAGCCCGTCGTGGCGGCGCCGTTGTCGAACCCGTGGCTCCCCTGGCCGGAGATGGCGTCTGCTGTCGAGCAGTCGTCAGAACCGGTGATCGGGGTGGGAACGAAGAGGTCGAGGTTCATCGTGCCGGCACCACCGCTGCTGCCGGGGAAGGTACCGATCTGCAGGCCGTAGACCGAGCCGCTGTTCACCGCGAAGGTGATCTCCGACTGCAGGCCGCAGGTGTCGTCGTTGCACGCCAGGGCCGAGCCCGTGGGGCACCCACCGCCGTCGTAGCCGGCGATCTTGGTGTCAACGCTGTTGCCACACATGCTGACGGTCAGGTCACCAGAATCCGGGGCGGTCCAGTCGAACCACACATCGTTGCCGATGCCCGAGGTGCCGAAGGCGAAGCAGAGGCTGTTGCTCTGCCCCTCGCCGCCCGTCGTGGCGGCGCTGTTGTCGAAGGCGATGTCGCCCAGGGCCGGGCCGAGGTCATCCGCCGAACCACAATCATCGCTGCCCGTGCCGCCCGAACCGCAGTTCGTGGCGTTGTTGATGGTCAGGTTCAAAGTGCCCGCACCACCGCCGCTGCCGGGGAAGGTACCGATCTGCAGGCCGTAGACCGAGCCGTTGGTCACCGCGAAGGCGATCTCCGACTGCAGGCCGCAGCTGTCGTCGTTGCACGCCAGAGCGGATCCCGCGGGGCACCCACCGCCGTCATAGGCGGCGATCTTGGTGTCAACGCTGTTGCCACACATGCTCAAAGCTGCGTCGCCGTCGCAGTCGGGGGTCCAGTCGAACCACACGTCGTTGTTGACGGCCGAGGTGCCGAAGGCGAAGCAGAGACTGTTGCTCTGCCCCTCGGTGCCCGTCGAGGCGGCGCCGTTGTCAAAGGGGAAGTCGCCCTGACCGGCAATACCGGTCGGAGTCGCGCAGTCGTCGCCCCCAGTCCCGAGCCAGCCACCGCCAACGGTGGCCGCCGAGGCCGTTTGCAGCATGCCATTAGCGGCAGCTTGCTTATGGGCGAGCGCCTGAGCACTCGTGGGTTTCTGTGCCACCGGGCCGGCCGACCGAACGTCGCCGAACTGCGCACTGGCAGGCATAAAGGCGGCACCAGCAAGGGCCGCGAAGGCAATAAAGGAAGTTCGCATCTGAGTCTCTCTCTGAAGGAGTGGGATGGCCGGAAACCGGCACAGTCGGGGATGAGTCCGGATGGGGCGACTCTCTAAGGAATGATTTAGAGCCCGCGCTCGGCTGGAGGACCCACACGTCCCCTGGAACAAAACCGACCGTGGCAGTGCCTCAAGACTACGCGATGTCTCAAATCGCGATAGGTATTCGCAAAAAAAGCTGTATCCCAGGCTTTTCATGGCCTCCAGTGGAGGCCTGCGGGTCACATTGGCCGGTGCTGCTCAGCCGTCGGAGAGCCGTTGGCAGGGCGCTCCCGGTGGGTCCCCGCCGCCAGAGCACTAGGACCAGAGCACCGGGAGAGGGTGCGTCCGCGTTCATCTCCGCTCCTGCAGACTACAATCCCGGCGATGCCCGCCTCCCCCCCCGACCCGCCCGGCATCACACCCTGGGAGACCCTGGAGAGCCGTCATGGCGACTCGATGGTCCTCTTCCGT
>DASCMO010000217.1:0-1716 GCA_036010965.1 Planctomycetota bacterium
CGGATTAGGAATCCGATGCTCGTTGCATTGGGGCCGGTGATTGGCGCAGCAGCCAGGGGCAAGACCCTGCGGTGAGTTCGTCGCTCAGTCAGCGAGAGGCACCAGTTCGATCTTTCTGAACTCACACGAAGCGCCCTCGGCCTGGATCGCGATCTGCCCGCCAGAGGCCGTGCAGTCATGACCCACATTCACGAGGTCGCCATTGACCCAGACCGCAATCCTGTCCACGTGACACTCGATGACCATCTGATTCCACTCGCCGGGCTCGTTCTCCGAGCCGTCCGTCAAGTTACGAATCCGCCGGTTCTTGCCCTCTGTGGCACCCCACTTCTCCTCGGGACCTCGACGCGCGACCATGTCGTCGACAGCGATGTCCTCACCGATACACCAGAAGTCGCCGGCGTTGCCGACGTGCATCTGACACTCGATGGACTGGGGGAACATCTTGTAGAGCATGCGCGGCCTGGACGCGTGGACGAGGACTCCGCAGTTGCCCGGCTCCCCGGACCAGCGGTACTCAACGGTCAGGCGGTAGTCGCTGTAGGACTCATCCGTGATGAGGTGTCCGTTGGGGCTGCCATTCGAGACGAGCAGGCCATCGCGCGCCTCGAACGAGGCTGCGACCTCCTTGCCGCCGTCCGCAGCGGGCACGTCGGCGTGCCAACCTGAGAGGTCCGTGCCGTTGAAGAGGGAGACGGGCTTCGGCTCCGCAGTCGGGGCGGTAGCGCAACAGGCGGCGAGGAGCGAGAGTAGGACCGCAGTGGAGAGTGCTTTCATGTGGAGTATTCTAGGCGCAGGTGCCGCTCACATGGACGCTCTTGGCCCACTGTCCGCGCCTGCATGAGAGTGCGTAGATGGAGGTGAGAGACAGCCATTCCTGTCTCCTCGGTTGCGGGACGACCATGCTCCTCTCCCATTCATCGTGAAGGTATTGTGCTTGGGCTCAACGCTCGTCTGGGGTCTGACCATTGTTGACCGAGCCGCAGGAGCGCGGTCCACTCTGGGAGGCCCGGATCCTCCCCGTCCTCGCACCATGCACAGACACGCTCTCTTTGCCCTCGCTCTGCTCCCACTCATCAGTGCCCAGGATCTCGCGCCCGATACGGGCTACGCGAATCGACTCGATGTTTTCGGCATCCGGATCGAGGGCACGGAGCAGGTCGACACCGACTGGATCTACCTGACGGCCCTGGTCTTCGAGCGCATGACGCGCGCCACCGAACCCCACGACCTGCGCGCGACGTTGAGCGCCAACGGCTTCCGGATCTTGCTCGCAGGTGAGGACGAGCCACTCGGCGAGCTGCCCGAGTACGCCGACCAGGACATCCCCGAAGGCGTCGGCGGCCTGGGCGGGAACCCCGGCGAACCCACCATCGCCGTGCAGGTGGGCCATCCACACACCCTGATCCACGAGCTGGCCCACGGGATCTACCACACGGTCATCCAGTTCGCGGAGCTGGACGGCTCCAGCGACCCGCGAGTCGTCGAGGCCCCGCCCGCGGAGGGCTCCTTCACCGCGCGGTTGCAGGCGGCCTACGAGACGGCTCTCGCGGCAGGGATCTGGGCCGGCGTGTACCACGAGGCCCACGCCGATGAGTACTGGGCCGAAGGGGTGGCCCTCTGGTTCCGTTGCCCGGAGAGGAACTTCGCGCGCGAGCTGCAAGCCGAGCTGCAACCCGGGCAGACCGAGCTGCTCGAGCGAGACCCGCGCGCCTT
>DASCMO010000218.1:0-1795 GCA_036010965.1 Planctomycetota bacterium
ACGCTTTGCCGGGTCAGCCGGGGTTGTTCTTTCAGGGCGATGGCCCCATCAACGGAGGTAACGGCCTGGTCTTCGGCGACGGCCTGCGCTGCTGCGGAACGAACGTCGTCCGCCTGCAGGTCGTCTCTCCCGATTCCAACGGGACGGCCTCGTCGACCGACAGCATCTCTGGTGCTGGCGGCGTAGTTCCCGGGGACACCCGCTGCTACCAGTTCTGGTACCGCGACCCTTCGGGCGGCGGTGTCTGCGGCGCTGGTTTCAATCTGAGCAACTCCTTCAAGGTGGGCTGGCAGCTGTGACCTCGGCCCGTCAACCTCTCTGACGGTCTCGAGCTGACATTCTGCACGTAGGGGCGTGGCGCGTGAGGGCCTTAACCCCTGCTGACCACCTTGAGGTGCTCGTCCAGCACCCGGCCTTGCTGATCCACCGGCCGCACTCGGCGCAGGTGCGGGGCACGCGCTCTCCCTGTAAAGTGGAGGCATGCAGGGATTGATGAACACACGCCGTGAGCTCCTGAAGACTGCCGCCGCAGGTGTCTGCATCCTCAGCTTCCGACCGCCCGCCAATGCCGCTGAGAGCTTGAAGGAGTTGCGGTTCGGCATGTGCGCAGACGTACACAAAGACGTCATGCACGACGCCGATGAGCGCCTCGGCGCTTACCTCAAGGCCATGGCCAAGAAGCGCGCGCACTTCGTCGCGCAAATGGGGGACTTCTGCCAGCCCAAAGAGGTCAACGATTCGTTCCGCAAGGTCTGGCGGAGCTGGGAGGGAGACCAGTACAACGTTGTTGGGAACCACGACATGGACGGAGGCGCCAGCCGTGAAGAGTTCCGCAAATATCTCGGCATGGAGGATGGCTACTACACCTTCCTTCAACAGGGCTATCGCTTTGTCGTCCTCGACGGCAACGACCGCCACGAGGGCGCGCCCGGCGGCTACCCCCGACACATCGGGGAAGAGCAGCGCGCCTGGCTCACAGAGACCCTCGCCTCCACGGCCGAACCTGTGGTCGTCCTGGTCCACCAGAGCCTCCAGAACGCCTCAGGCGTTGACAACGGGGCTGAGGTGCGCGCCATCCTTGAGGGCGCCAACGAAACCGCCGGTTGGGGGCGCGTTCTCGCCTGCTTCAGCGGTCACCACCACCTCGACGATCTCGTCGAAGTCGAGGGTATCCCCTACATCCAGGTGAACTCCATGTCCTACAAATGGGTGGGCGGCTCGAAGAAACACGAGAGCTACCCGGCAGAGGTCCACGCCGAGTACCCCTGGATCGAGTACACCTGTCCCTACGCGGACCCGCTCTGGTCCTTCGTCACGATCGACCCCAAGGGCGAGCTCCGGATCGAGGGTATTCGATCGAAATGGGTTGGACCTTCTCCAGAAGAGCTCGGTTTAGAGGAAGGCAAAGACAAGCGAGGCATCACACCGAATGTCTCGGCGCGCGAGGTCGGCTTGCAGATAAGGGAGAGTCATTGAGCTTTGACCCGTGGGCCCCAGGAAAGACCTCGCTCGACTAGTCGGGGCCAAGGCGCAGGCTGCTTGTCAGGATGACCAGTCGGAACAGCCTGGCGAGTTCAACATTCTGGACGGTCTCGAGCTGACGTTCTGCCCGTATGGGCGTCGCGACCTCTCGTCGCCCACGCACTGCGCCGGCGAATCAGTCCTTGGCCTGCAAGATGGCGGCATCGAAGGACTTCGGCACGTGGAAGTCGGGCGCCCCAATTCGCTCCCTCCAGGTGGTCCAAGTCGGGACGTCATCCACCTCGCGTAGTATCTGACGTTGATGGAACTCTTG
>DASCMO010000219.1:0-2272 GCA_036010965.1 Planctomycetota bacterium
CCACTACCCACTTTCATGTCGGCAACGAACTCCTCCCGCCTCCAGTAACCATCCTTGTTTGTGTCACGCCACCCGAAAACACCCTCCTGGCGCTTTCTGCGTTGCTTGGGGTCCGCAGGCAGAGGCAAGCCGAACCCGGGGTGCTCGGGAGGCAGTTCGGGGCGGAATGGAAGCGTAAAGTGTTCGGTGATCTCGTCGCGCGCGATCTGACCGTCACCGTTGCGATCGAAGTTGAGCATCGCAGCCCAGAACGGAGCGGGATCCAGCTCCGCATCGCCACGCCCGCCCCGCATGGACACAGACAGGTAGAGCCGCCCATTGCCAGCCACCGGCACGGCGATAGGCTCACGCGCAAACCCGGTGACATACCACCGTTCCTCGCCGGTGTCGGGCGCATAGCCATAGGCGCGTCCGTTGCCGAGAACCACAAGGTCCGTTCCTTCCGAGTGCGTCCACAGCATCGGGGTGGACCAGGCTCCTCGGTTATAGGGTCGGGCAGTCTCCCAGGCAAGTTCTCCCGTCGTCGAGTCCAGGGCGATGAGCTTTGACCGACTCAGGCGACTATCCGGTAGGTTCGCATCGTCATCGAGAACAAGAATGAGACGCCCTCCGCATAAGACAGGCGACGTGGCCACGCCGTACATGCTCTTGGGACATGGAAACGGTTTCTTCCACTGCTCGACGCCGTCGTGATCGTAACAGAGCAGGCCATACGCCCCGAAGTAGAAGTAGACGCGGTCTTCGTCCGCACACGGCGTAGATGCCGCCACACTGTTTGCCGGGTGGACACGCGGCAACGCCACCTCCGGGGCCAGGTGTTGCCACAGAAGTCTCCCCGAACGCGCATCGAGACACAGCGTCACCAACCGGTCTTTCTCGACACCGGTCAGAAAGATGCGGTTACCCCACAGCACGGGCGATGATTTGCCGGCGGGCACAGGTGTTTTCCACGCAACCCGCTCCGCGGCGATCTGTAGCGGTGGGCTACACCCCGTTGCTATGCCCGCGCCGTTTGGTCCGCGAAACTGGTTCCAGCACACAAGTTCGGTTTCTGCGAAAAGAGAGCACTCGCCCAGCAGCAGGAGAACCACGGCGACGAATCGAGATCGTGTTTTGCTCCACCTTTCTCTCACACCACTCACTCCGTCCGTGCGTCTTTCAGGTATCGTCCATCTTTTCCGCGGAGGGATACAGTTCCACTCCGACGATCTCCAGTCCGGCCTGTTTATCCAGGGTGTGACACCATAAGGTCTCGACTACCAGGTTGTAAGGCGTTCGGGGCAGGCTGTGCCGTACGTCGTTGAGTGACGGATCGAGTTGAAAATCGCGAAGACGAAGCACGAGGTCGAAATCCTGCCCGGGAGAAAACGCCTCCGCAGGCCGGAGGAGCTGAAACCGTCCGGCGAAGTCCCCGCCTGCATCCCGGACGGTGACGCCTACATACACCTTGTGGGGCGACCGGACGCGTCCTCGTACCCGGAGGCGAGAATCGGGCTGAAGGCTGACGGGCGGCTTGTCACCCTTGGAGACCTTCAAGCCCACCGTGTAGATAGTCCATCCCAGAGGTGTGGTATAGGGGATCGCTCCAAGTGTTGCGTCCCGGGTGTCCGTCGCCGGCAACCACTCTCCCTGCAGGTCCCGGGGCCCCAGGTGCACATGACTCCTCCACCGGTTGACCGAATCGGGAACCGGCAGGGGCCGCATTTCCTGATCGGCCGCCGCGATCACCCGGTGCCGGGCGGGCACATCAACCATGCGGCCGTCGCTGAAACGCTTCACCCGCACCCGTCCTTCACTGACGTTCAGCATCGTGGATGAACGTCCCGCCTCGACCTCGAACTGCGTGCCAAGGACTTCGAGCACGGCCGATCGGGTGTAAACAAGCATGGGTCTACCATCCGGTTGAGGCTTCACGTTACTGGACATGTTGCCTTCTTTGAGATGCAGAGTTTTCCGTCCGTGATCCGAGAAGGTGAGCATCGAATTCCCGGAAATCGTGACGGTTGAACCGTCGTTAAACTCCAGTTCGAACCACGAACCGGGCACCATGCCTTCGATGGTTCCTCCCGACAGTTCCGCCCCCGTCTTCAGGTTGTGAAAGACCCGGCCGCCGTCGCCTGTCCACTGAAAAGAACCGCTCAATCCCGTGATTCTTGCGATCGGCCGTTCCGTGCTCTTCCACTGGAAAACCAGGCCCGAGGTGAGCGCCACGATAAGGCATGCCGCGACGGCCAGGAGGGTTCTGGAAAACGCCAGGGCCGGTTTTGGCTTC
>DASCMO010000220.1:0-1625 GCA_036010965.1 Planctomycetota bacterium
TTATATTCATCAGTCATACAACTTAGAATTTCATTGGTATCTTCTCTTATTATGAATTTATGACCAGTCTTTATGTAACCTGAAGGGTCATCTTGAAAAACTGCAGGTTCTTCTCTAACTGGAAATAGTGCTTCACTCATATCCTAACTCCTTACGCTTATCGGTTATAGATTTTGGCGTTTTGCCAAGCATCTTTGATTCAGCTTCTTTTAGTTTTTTCCTGTCTTTAGCATGATTTTGAACCATTGCTCTAAGAAAGTTAAATCCTTTCCCTTGAGCATACATCTTGTCTTTACAGTAGATGTTCATAGCCCATTTTAATGTATCATCATCCATTTCTTTAATTCCCCATAGAAAGTTGTAGGATTTCCTATCAGTATCATCTGATGGGACATTTGTTCGTATTTTACCTACTACCGTTTTTAGCATGTTCTGTGTTTCTTTGTTCCTTTGCCAAACGAGGTCTCTTATTTTTGTTTTTTTTGAACCGCTGGTAGGGGTATATCCACATGCGGGGCACTTTTCCATATTCCTTCTTCCTCCAGTTCTTTTTGAGCGTCTAGAAAGCTATCAGCAGCTAATTCCGCTTGTCTGTGGTCTTTAAAATAACAATCAGACATGAGATAAGCAATTAATTCGTCTCTATCGCCCTGTTCTGTTAGGTGTGATACCCAAGCCATTTTACCCATAGGTTTTTCCTCCTTATCGTATAAGTATTTACCTACATTAGTTTGCCATGTAGTCTCTACCCAGAAACCACATTTGCACTTTTTTAGCATTATATTTTCTTAGCTTCTTCTAATAGTTCGTCTATTTTACTCCATATCATTACAAGTATCCATACCTGTACTAGTTCAATTAGTATTTCCATCCTTTCTCCTTATAATCCTCTTCTACCTCCATTGTTAGATAAGCTACCACCTTTCTTTTCTAGCCTTCTTTCAGATGGAGTAGACTCTGTTTTGGTTTTGTCTGATGCGTTCTTGTACCACCACCATCCATTACCATGTTCTGCTAACATTTCTGTTATATCCTTAATGCTTTTAGGGTCATAAGGATAACCTTCTCTAAGTTTCCAGTTTTTTATATATGGTTCAGTCATTATTTACTCCTTTTAATTGCAGTCGTGTTTGCAAATAAGTGCTTTCCTAGATAGTACGGTTGGTCATCCTCAGGCAGGTTAGCTGAGATTATGATTACATTAGTACCCATCGGGCCTGTCTTTATTTTTACACCCTTTAGACCAGCAGTCTCGAACATTTCCCCCTTCTTTAATTTCTCAAGAAAT
The DNA here is from genome assembly GCA_036010965.1 of Planctomycetota bacterium. Lineage (GTDB taxonomy): Bacteria > Planctomycetota > UBA1135 > UBA1135. The sequence continues at coordinate 1,289 of DASCMO010000220.1, forward strand.
ATCATTCCCCGTGGGGGCTTAATCACAATCTCCGTCCTTACAACCTGCTACTACAGTACCTTGTGCTTTTTGTATCTCTTTTTCGATATATTCATTAAGAAGTTTACCATCTCTACTTTTCTTTGTATTGCCAATTTGATTTTCTCTTATTAACTCAGCTGTTCTAGTTCTTTTCTCTTCAGCAAGAGCATCTTTAACTCTTAGCATATCTTTTAAAAGAGATTTATATGGAGTTTTCCACTTAGGAGAAACAGGTATTCTTACTGTTTTTATAGCAGTTAATGCCCAGATGATACATTCTAGTTCAGATTCAGTTGTACTTATTTTTATTACTGCT
>DASCMO010000221.1:0-1887 GCA_036010965.1 Planctomycetota bacterium
CTCGAGCACATCGTCGAACATCGCAAGCAGGCATTCGGCGCTGCGCGTCCAGGTGAACTTGCGAAGGTGCTCATTGCCGCGCTTGATCAGCGTGTCGCGGGCGCCCTCGCGGTAGAGCGCTTCCTCCATCGCCGCGCCCAGCGATGCGGTCGAGTGGGGATCCGCGAAGAACGCGGCGTCGCCGGCGATCTCGCGGAAGACCGGGATGTCGGCGGCCACGAGCGGGACTTCGGCGGCCATCGCCTCGAGCAGCGGGTGGCCGAAGGTCTCGAGGTAGGACGGGAAGACGAAGAGCTCGGCGTTGCGGTAGTACTGCCGGATGTTGGCGTAGGGCACCTCGCCCAGGATGTGGATCCACTCGGCGAACTCGCCGGCTGCGTCGCGCGCCTTCCACATCGCCTCGGCGGCAGCGGCGTCCGGCTCGTCGCCGATGATCACCAGGTCCGGGGCGTCCGGGTTGCGCTGCGCCAGCCCGGTGTAGGCCTCGATCAATCGCTGGTAGTTCTTGTACGGGTAGACCGAGCTCACCGAGAGGATGTAGGGCCGCGAGTGGATGTCGCGGCCGCGCTCGATCGAGCGCCACGGCTCGGGCTCGATGCCGTGGTGGATGACGGCCCGCTTCTCTTCGGGGATCCCGATCGAGTCGCCGATCGAACGGGCCGAATCCTCGCTCACGAACATCACGCGATCGGCTGTCTCGGCCGAGAGGCGGGCGATGCGGCTGAGGGCGTGCAGCCGCATTCGCTGCTTCCAGGTCAGGCCCTGGCCCTCGCCGAGCGTGGCGACGTTGGGGTTGCGCAGCGCGACGACCGTCGGGCAGTCCGCGTTCGGGGGCGACCAGTCGCCAGCGGAGAAGTAGAGATCGGCGTTCCAGGAGCGGGCGAGCCGGGCGGCGTCCCGGTACGTATAGGTGAAGCGATCGCGCACGCTCTGGGGCCCGAGGTACTCGACCGAGACGTTCGGTGCCGGCTGGATCGACCGGGCGATCCGCTCGTTGGTCACGACCACCTTGAAGAGATCGTTCGGAGCCTGACGGGCGAGCTCGGGGACGATGTTCACCAGGTAGGTGAAGCCGCCGCCTCCCTTGCTCATCGATCCGTCGACGATGAATCGCCGCATTCCCGCTGCTCCTACGGAGCGACTCCGACGGCCTGCGTGCTCCGCAGGTGGTCGTGCGCCACGAAAGGAAGTGGTCTCGGGAGCGGCGGTGTGTCAGGAAAACTGCGAGCCCCATCGTTCTTGCGGCGACCTTGCCGCTACCCAGCGCACGGCCTGCGACATGGGGCGGCACCCCCGAGGGGAGCGCCGCTCCGAGTCTCGAGATATCCGAGCGCGTCGATGCTGTCGCTCGCGCGATCGAACAGGAGCTCGTTCGCCGCCAGGCGAACCCCGAGCGGGGTGCGGTGCGTGGGCGGGACCGACGACGCAATGTTGGTCGGGTGCACCGCCTCGGGTGCGATCGTCGGATCGACCGTCTCGAAGTACACGGACTTCGCGTCGTCCGGCGCCATGAGCGGATGCAGGACGTGCTTATTGCGGGGCACGAAGCAGCGAGCCAGGTCCGTCTGTTCCCGCACGGTGTTCGCGTGGTCGCGCTGGTCGATCGTCTCGAAACCCGGCGCGTGAGATGCGGACCAGCCGCCGATCTGCTCGAACCGCAGATAGGAAGTTCAAGCTGCGTTTTCCTTGGGTCCGATAAGTAGGCATTCTGTCAAATAGAGGGGGCGAGGGGAAGAGGCCCGGTACGGGGCGATCGTGGCGTCGGAACACCGGAGACTAGGGGACCCGGCGAGCAAGGACCCAGCGGGACCAAACGACGAACAAGAGAATCACAGGCAAGGTTGGCAGATTCACCCACGCATAGGACAGACCAAAGACAGGAGCCCC